>NZ_GL385919.1 GCF_000146285.1 Mobiluncus curtisii subsp. curtisii ATCC 35241 | reverse complement strand
GAAGTGTCCTGGGTTTTGTTCCTAGGTTTTTTGTGAGGGTTGTTTTATGCCTTGGAAGTATTCGCGGGAGTTTAGGGATTGTGCTGTTGGGTTGGTGTTTGACCGGCTTCGAGACGATTCTGGGGTTTCGAGATGGGCGGTTATCAGCGATATCGGACTGAAACTCGGTGTCAGCCGGGAATCACTGCGCCGCTGGGCTGTTCAAGCCGAGATAGACCGGGGAGAAAGACCCGGGGGTTAGTCGGGAGGAGTCTGCCGAGATAAGGCGGTTGCGTAGGGAAAACGCGGAGCTTAAACGTACTAACGAGAGTTTGAAGCTCGCATCGGCTTTTTTCGCCAAAGAACTCGACCACCCCGGGATGAAATGATTGCGTTTATTGACCAGTATCGTGATTGTTTCTCGGTCGAGCGTATTTGCCGGGTTATGAGAGAACACACGGTTGGGGGCTTCCTCACGCCACGTGGTTACCGGGCGGCAAAGACCCGAAAAGTGAGCGCTAGGCAATTGAGAGATGCCTTGTTAATCGAGGAAATCGTGAAGATTTTCGACCAGAATTACCGTGTTTACGGGATTCGTAAAATCTGGCGTGCTATGCGCCGGGCGGGGTTTGCTATCGGACGGGAACAGACTGGCAGATTGATGCGCCTGACCGGGATTCATGGGGCACACCGAGGCCGTAAACCGGTGACTACCCGTCCTTCACCCCGCCCTGATGCACGCCCTAATCTAGTTAATCGCCAGTGTAGAGCAGATAGACCTAACAGGTTGTGGGTAGCAGATATTACCTACGTTCGTACTCTTTCTGGTTTTGTTTATACAGCGTTCGTAACCGAT
>NZ_GL385918.1 GCF_000146285.1 Mobiluncus curtisii subsp. curtisii ATCC 35241 | reverse complement strand
CCCAGGGCGTCAGCTTTCGCTTTCACACCCTCCCCGTTAGCCGGGCTGAGCAGGATAACTCCGTCTTTGGCGGCTCCGGCGACCATCGCGTCTTTCAATGCCGTACCCGATGCCAGGTACACGACACTGCCGGACTTTTGAGCCTTCCCGTACTTCGCGATAGTGAACGCGGTCTCATACCGGTTCACCCCCGCCAAACGAGCCGTCGCTTTACCACCAGCAGCCGTGTTGAGAATGGTATCCGGTACTACAGCCCCGCCACCCAGGGCAGTAACCTTGGGGGCTTTCAGTTCGGAGACGAACCCCCGGCAATGCTGCCGCCGACGCATCAGACGTAAACGTCAAAATCGGACCATCACGCAACACACTAGCCGCGACCGCATCCGGAGAACCCGAACCCGTATTCTTCGTCACATACACATTCTTCGGGGTGCCATTAACCTTCACCCACCGTTTCGCGATAGCCACCGCCGTAGCATTACGATCAGCCCCCGCCAAACGAACCACCTCGGCACCTGTAGCTTTCGCTTGGTCCTCAATAGCCTGCGGCACCGCACCAACACCACCAAGCAACACAATCTTGCCGGGCTTCACCCCACCCAGATTCAGACCCTTACCATCAGTCAACACCACCGGGCCATCCCCAATAGTCGCCGCCGGCAGGGCATCCACCGGGTTACGATTAGAAGCCACATACACCACCTTCCAATCAGCCCCCCACGTATGCTTCGCCACCGCCAGGGACGTCTCCACCCCAGACGAGCCAGCCAAACGCTCATGCGCCAACTCACCAGCCACCGCCGGCACGCTAGACACACCAGCCAAACCAAACATAGAACCAGCCGCAACCAGCCCCACCAAACATCTCTTCACACCCATATCAAACTCCTAACATTAGAAAAAAACTGGGCAACAAAATGCTAAAAAATACCCCCCCCCCGCACGCTGTTCACCACCAGCGAACACGACAAACCAGCCGAACCGGGGAAAACAGACTGAGACAGCACTGAGACGAGTTTCGGCTAAAACGGCACACCGTGCCATTTCTTAACGCCCCCACACCCCCACTCGGCGGCACAC
>NZ_GL385917.1 GCF_000146285.1 Mobiluncus curtisii subsp. curtisii ATCC 35241 | reverse complement strand
TTATTGGCAGCTACAACCCAAATACCACCTTATAAACCCCCAAACACCGAAACATCCACCCGACCAGACCCTAAAACCCCGGGCTACACGAACCGCAAAAACCGCCCGGGGAGACTATTGAAAGGTGAAGAATCTCGACCCGATCGACGTAACCGGGGAGTTTGTTAATGAGGGCATGGTCGCCCGTGTTGGCCGTCTGTCCTGCGAGGCTGAGGGCGTAACATGAGAGGTCAGCGATTGTCAATACCTTTCCTTTTTGGTAAGGTATTGACATGTCTAGATTAGATGATTTGCGCGAGATTGCCCTTGACCAGCACGGATTCGTGACTCGGGGTCAGGCAATCGCTGCAGGGGTGACAGACGCGGATTTGTCCAAGATGGTATCTCGGGGCCGGATTGGGCGTCTGGTCCGGGGTGTTTATCGTGTGCCAGGTGTGGCGCAGACGCCCTGGGATGCTTACCATTTGCCGGTTTTGTGGACAGGAGAGACCCGGGCTTGTTTGAGCCATGAGACGGCTTTGGAGGTGTGGGAAGTCACGGAAAGCCTGCCCGAGGTGAAGCATGTGACGGTTGGTCGGGGGCGACGTGTGCGGCGTTCAGATGGTGAAGGGTTTGTGGTTCATTACCAGGATTTGGAGCCACGGGAACGAGCTTGGTGCCAAGGGCTTCCGGTGGTGGTAGTGTCAACAGCCTTGATCCAGTGCGTGGACTACGGGGTATCGACACGGGTGCTGAAGCGTGCGGGTGAGTTGGGTTTGCAACGGGGGCTGTTGACCTCGACGCAGCACGAGCTATTTTTGTCTGCTTTGGCACATCGGGACGGGGTGTGAGTCATGGCAGAATTGCGGGATTCCCAGCGTCTGGAGGAACCGGCGGGCTTGCAAGGGTTAGCTGCGCGGCTGGGTTTGTTGCAAGCCAAGAGTAAAGAGCCGTTTTCGGCTCGTGTTTTGGATAAGTGGGTGGAACAGGCTCAAGCGCAGTTGGGGACGCGTGGGCCACGGTTGGGTTGGTTGATTGCTGCCACGGTGGTGACTGGAGTGCTGCAGCGGGCCTGTGTTGCGGGAGATGGGAAGAATTCGGGCCCGTTTTTCTTGCTGAAAGGCGGGACTATGTTGCAGTACCGGCTCGGGGATACGACACGCAACACGCGGGATATCGATGGTCTGGTGCGTACGGATTTCGACACTTTCTTTAATGAATTAGACAAGGTTTTAGTTGAGTCTTGGGGTCCTTTCGAGTTTTCACGCACGGAAGCGGAAGTCATCACGGTGCCCGGGCGTGTGCTGAAACCGCGGCGTTTTGATGTTTTGGTGTTGATTAAGGGTGTTACGTGGCGTCGCGTCCAGGTCGAGATTTCCGCTGATGAGGGCGATGCCGGGCGGTTGGTGGAAAGCGTGGCGGCGCCCTCATTGGCTGGCTTTGGTGTTGAATCGCCAGCTAGGATTGCGACTTTGTCCATGAGCTACCAGATAGCGCAGAAGGTGCACGCGGTCACCGGCCCGCATCAACCCCCTGAGCTTGTAAACGACCGTTCGCGTGATGTGGTTGACCTGCTGCTTTTACGTGACTTGGTGCAACGTAGCGGGGCTCCAGAACTGGATGAGATTGCAGCAGCGATACACGACGTGTTCGAAGTCCGGGCGCGCGAAGCCGCTAACCTGGGCGTGAAGGTGCAAACATGGCCTGCACGAGTAGTGGCGTGGCCGCACTGGGAAACAAGTTTTACTACAGAATCTGAGGGAAGCGGTGTAAACGGGTCTCTCCAGGAATGCGTTGAGGAACTCAATACCTGGCTCTGTCTCGTCGACGAAGCTAGTTAAGAGCATTTTTGCGTGATTAATGTTTGTCGAGGATTCAATAGTCTCCCCGGGCGGTTTTTGCGGTTCGTGTAGCCCGGGGTTTTAGGGTCTGGTCGGGTGGATGTTTCGGTGTTTGGGGGTTTATAAGGTGGTTTTTGGGCTGTAGCTGCCATTA
>NZ_GL385916.1 GCF_000146285.1 Mobiluncus curtisii subsp. curtisii ATCC 35241 | reverse complement strand
CTGGTGGTGTCCATCTCGTCACCGAGATCATCCACCGCGCCCTCAAGACGTCCTGCGTCCTTGGCGGCGTCTTTAGCATCGTCGCCCGCACCGTCTGCCTCGTTCCCGAAATCAGAGAGGGCGTCGTTGTTGGCTTTGAGTTCGCCTTCGAGCCGGTTGAGCTCCGCGCCTGCGTTGTTGAGCTGGATCTGCCAATTCTTCGTCCGCGAATCGTTCTCACCAAAGCTCGTAGCGGAGTTTTCGAGTGCGGCGCGTAGGGTCTCGATCTTGGCTTTCTGCACCTCAATCTCTTTGCCCAGCACCTGGTTACGGGCCGTGAAGGCTTCGGCAGACTTGTCGTTCTTATCAAACGAGGACGCCACAAGCTTCATCTCACTGCCAAGCACACGCATCTCACGGTTAATATCCGTAATCGCACGCTTAAACTCACGCTCACCCTCAAGCCCAATCTTCAAACCAAAACTGGAGTCGGCCATGGCAAAGTCACCTCCTCGAAGGGATAATGAAAAGGGATCAAATTGCTAAACGAAGGGGAAACCTATGGGAATGAGTGCAGAAGATTTCGGAGCTGTGCTTGCTGAGCTAAATGGACCTACGCCGCTTGCTGATGCTTTCGAGACGTGTTTCCCTCAACAAGACGACAACCGCTGGTGGTTCTCGATCCGGACTCACGCTACGTCAGTTTTTCTATCGAAGGAATACTTTGATTTTGAAACTGCAAGGAGAAACAAAGTAAAGCGAAGCTATAAGGAACTCTTGGCTCGAAAGGTTTGGGAAAGCCATTCGTTCACTCGTCGACCTGAGCTTCGCCTATGGATCCTCGAAGCGTTGGGACTCCTAAAAAACGACAAGGAAGTATTGAAAACCATGCTTGAGATGGAGACGAATACTTCTCGCTGCACGTACCTCAAGGATTTGTTTACTTGGGACGAAATCGAAGATGCAGCACGTAAGGAATTCCATCGTCTCGTGAACGAATCACCCATGACTCATCGAAATTACTAAATCCCTGGCGGGATGACGTCGTCGATGAACCATTGACGCAGCGGCTCAGCTCGTCCGGTTTCGATGCGCCAGCAGTCCACGAGGTCGAGGAGTTCTCCGAAGACAGTCAGACCCACTTCCACGCGTGATAGGTGAAGGTGGGCCATTCCAATGTAGGTCAGCCGCGTGAACACAGCCTGATCGGTCTCGACTATTCGTCCGTCGGTGGTGCTTTTGGGGCTGGCTCGGTAAGGATGTCTCGTCGTGTTCCGCGCTGGAGGGCTTCGGCGATCGCGCCGCGATAGTCCGCCAGATCAGCGGGAACGGTGAGTAGTTCAACCTCGTCCTCGCTCAGCTCTGGGCGCTTGTCGTCTGGGTGGCGCAGGTTGTGGATCTGGATGGACTGGTTGACCAGCAGCGTGATTAGCCAAATCACCTCACCCAATGTTTTGCCCAGATCGTCGGAAGTTTCGAGGGCGTTGCCCAGGTGTTCGAGCCCGCCGTATCGCTCGGCGATCAGACGCGTGGCTTTCGTCGTCAAGACAAGCTCGCAGTCGGTACCGCCGATGCTGACAGTGGCGGAGCGCCCTGGGTCAACAACTGATTCAGTTTTCTTCTTGGTTGTCATGGCTCATGCTCCTTAGGCTTCAGATGTGGTGCTGGCGGGTTCGTAAACCTGTGCATACCAGTTCGTGATCGTCTCGGGCTTAACCCCGGTGCCACCTTCGGTGACTTCGGCCTTCCACGGATGACGCCCCTTCGCGTCTGGCTTGTTGCGGCGCAGAATCGTGCCCTCAATGCTCGGGGTGGAGAACGTGATCGAGTCGGCTTTAGTTGCCAGGGTTTCGGTGGGCAGGGCGAACTTGACCCGGTAGAGCCAAAAATACTGATACTTCCCCGTGGAGCGTGCTGCGCGGAAACCAATCGCCACCGGGCTGCCGCCGTCCTCGGAAGCTGAAATGAGCACCCCGTTGGAATCCACGGTCGCACCCGTCAAGG
>NZ_GL385915.1 GCF_000146285.1 Mobiluncus curtisii subsp. curtisii ATCC 35241 | reverse complement strand
TCAATGAAAACCGAGGTACTGCCCCTGCAAGCACTCGAGCAGGCAACAGCCCTAGCAAGAGACAATCTTGCAGGCCTGGTGCATCATTGCGATCACGGTAGCCAGTACACCTCCATTGCCTATAACAACAAACTCACTGATTACGGTATAAAACCTTCTACCGCAACCGTGGGAGACTCCTACGATAACGCCCTGGCAGAGACCGTAAATGGTTTATATAAGACCGAATTTATCTATTCGCAAACCTGGGAAACCCTGTCCGAGGTCGAGTTCGCCACCATGAACTGGGTTCACTGGTGGAACAATACCCACCTTCACGAATCCTTGAACTATACACCCCCCAGGAGGTGATAACCCGCTACAACCAAACCCATGCTAAACAACTAGCACCCACATAAGAAGCGGAACAAAACCCAGGACGCTTCACCGCAGCGCCTAACCCCCACTTCGCGCTCAAACTAAATGACGCACAACTAACCATTCGCGCTCAAATTGACATGAGGCACCACGAATCCCAGAATAGACAACCACAAATCCACGGCCACTTCCAGGTTACTGTCCAAGAAGTCATAGGCAGAGGTATGCAGGGGTGGCCAATCTTCCCCATTACCGATATAAACCATCGCCCCGCTGGCAAGTTTCAGGTAATGTCCGAAATCTTCCGAAGCACGGTAGGGCTTTTCCAGGTACACTACCGGCAGACCGGCACGTTGCGCGGCGGCGACAACCAGGTCTATCGCTGCGTCATCGTTGCATGTTTCAGGAAATACGTCGCAGTCAGTCAGGGACAGCAGCAGGGAGGTCTGTTTCGCTAGGCGGGAAGCCTCGTCACAAATCAGGCTCTTCAGCTTTGCCAGGTCAGACTCGTTTTCGGCGCGCAGAGTTAAGTTCAGCTCCCCGTGAGAAGCCGAGATACCAAAGTCCTTGCGTCCGACTTCGATTCCTACCACGGTGGCCAGCACGAATCCCTCAAAACAAGAATGCCGATTACCGAGTCTCGCCACTCCTGCCAAATCCATAACGTAGAGAACCAGCTGCGCAATCTCTTCGCTGGGGTTCAGTCCAGCTTCCGGGTTGCTGGCGTGCGTGGTAATGCCTTTAAAATCCAGGCTCAGTCCTTGCGAGGCACACTGCGACACGCCACGTCGTAAAGCCACACAGCCGCGAGGAATTCCGCTCCAGTTGTGGAAAGCATAAATTTGGTCGATTCCTTCACGTTCAATGAGACGGGAACTGGCGTATCCCCCAGCCCCGGTTTCTTCGGCAGGCTGAAAAATGAGATAAACGTCTGATGGCACTTCATGCCCTGCCAATTCCAGAGCTAATCCCGCCAGAGCGGAACTGTGCCCGTCATGACCACACTTGTGCGCTACACCAGGATTCTGAGAGGCATAAGGGAGGTCCAAATCTTCCGGAATGGGCAGCGCATCGTAGTCTGCACGGAAACCGATGGCTGGCTGGCTGGAATTCGTTCCGGGAATCTTCACCCAAAACCAACTGCCTTCGTCATGAATAGCAAAGGAGGTGTGCTCGGCTAGAAAGCTCATCAACCGGTGTTTGGTTTCCGTTTCTTGCCCGGAGATTTCAGGATGAGCATGGAGCTCATGGCGCAGCTCTGTGATCAGTTTCAAGTTGCTTTGTTGCATGTTTCTAGAGTCCTCTTTCCTCAAACTACATTCAACCTCGGTACCTATTGCCGAGCCTCACTGCTAGTTTAGTCAGGATGAGCGGTAACGTAGTGGTTCTGGGAGAGCTATTCCATTCCGGAGATGGAAAGTATGAGGGTATGGAGCGCTTGGGCAGCTGCTTCATCACGACAAATTATCAACAGAGTATTATCTCCCGCTATCGTGCCCAAGACTCCCTCAAGGTTTTCTTTATCTACTATCGAAGCTAGTGGCGAAGCAGCTGCGGGGTGCGTGCGCAGAATGACTTGATTACAAACGCACGTAGACTTCAGCAAAAATTGTTTTACCCAATAATCAAGACTGCCGTTGAGAGGTTTAGCGTTCCCTGCGGTGCCCTCGGTAGGGACCAAGGAATAATGCAGGTTTCCATCACGGTCTCGAATCTTGGTGGCACAGAGCTCTTCCAAATCTCGAGACAAGGTTGCCTGCGTGACGCTGAACCCCAGTTCGTTGAGGTGATTTTGTAGAGCTCTTTGAGAACGAATCACGTTTTCTTGCAGCAGTCGGGTAATGACAGCATGACGGGTAGCCTTCGAAGGAAAAACTCGGGACGGAGTGTCATCAGTCATAGGCAAATCAACTCCCTAAAATCGAAACTCGTGTTTTTGGCTTATATCGGGTTTGTGGGT
>NZ_GL385914.1 GCF_000146285.1 Mobiluncus curtisii subsp. curtisii ATCC 35241 | reverse complement strand
CCCAGCCCGGCAAAGAACTATATGAAGTTATTGGTGAAACCTTATGGCTTCAATTACCGCTTGGTATTGACGGTCACGGTGAGAGGATTCGTAGCTCCAGTGTTTTGAATCTTCAAAACAATAGTTTTTGCGTCACTGCCGGTGTAGCCAGGATCCTTTACCTTAATCTTGCACTGAGCATCAACACTGGCAACCACACTGGTCGGGTTTGTTGCAGTACTAGAAGGATCCAGTGTCAGAGTTTCAGCGGTACAGGACGGATTAGCAGCAGCGTTGGTAGGCTGAAATACCTTCTCGTTAGTATCGGACAAATCCATTGTGCCATATGCCGGGCTCGCAGCCGCGGGTGCTGCGGGGGCGTTCACGAACTTGCCGCCTTCAGCGATGGCTTTGCCTGCGGCTTGGGCGACGGCGTCTTCAACAGCGCCGGTGCCACCCATGACGTAGCCACCCTGCAGGGTCTTCTGCTTGCCCATCAGGGTCAGCTCGGACACGGTAGACGGCTTCAAGTCACCACTCGTGGGAACCAGCAAAATCGGACCATGCTGCAGCTGACCAGCCACCACAGAGTCAATCAGGTGAGCATCGTCACCAGAAGCCAAGTACACGAAGGTATCAGTGAATGTCTTCTCTGCACGCAGCCAGTAGGACAGCAAAGCAGAAGTCTGGTAACGATCCTCACCAACCAAGCGAGCCAGACCGGAACCGGTACCAACCGTCACCTTAGCCTCAGGACCAGCCTTGTACGCAGCCACAGCCTTATCCAAAGCCTTCTTCGCTTCCGCCGTGGTCTTCACCTGCTCAGCCACACGAGCCTCAATCGCCTTCTTAACCGCGGCGTAGTTCAAAACCTCACCAGCGTTAACGGCGGTCAACTCGTAGTCAGTACCACCTTGAGTCTTAGCGACATCAGCCAGCTTCACACCAGCACCAGGGTTGCCATCAACCTTGATGAACTCAGTATCGCCCTTGTCCGCGATGTAGTTATCGACGATCTGGTCAATCTTCTTCTGATCCAGACCAGTCATGTTGCCATCGCCATCGAAAGTAAAGGAACCCGGGTTATCCAACTCACCATTCACCAAAGTCGGCTTGGTCAATGAGACACCACCATAAGCAGCCATAAACTTTTGGTTGATACCGTTGAAAGTGGCATTACCTGCAGTAGCCAGAGCAGCAGCAGTATTCGGCGCAGGCTGTCCAGAGGACATCGCGGACACGTTACTAGCTACAGCAGCATCGACTGCATCCTTCACCGCACCCAACTGGTTCTTAATCGTCTTCTTGCCAGAATTCTTGGCATCCAACAATGCCTGGGCGTTAACCTTCAAGTTAGCCAAAGACTTCTTGTAGCCAACGAAGCACTTCTTGCCAGCCGCAATACCATCTTTGACATCAATATCAGTAACATCCTCAGTCTCGGTACAATTAACATTTGCCTTATTCAGACCGAAGAAATTCTTCAGTTTTTTGTCGTCGCTATCTTGGGTCTTACCGTCCAGACCCTGCCACACTTTCTGACCCTCGTAAGCCGCAGCAGCTTCCTGCACAGCCTTCTTCAAATCAGCATTCGTGGTCTGATACTTCCATGGATCAACCGCAACCTTGCCCTCGAACAACTGCTCGACCTGAGCGGTAGGCAACACGCCCTCACCACCCAAAATCACAGACTTGGGGCTAATCTTTGCCTTTTTAGCGTAAGCCACAGTAGCAGGATCCACCTTGCCGGAAGGATTCACCAACAGGGTCGGACCATTCTCGTAAGCCCCAGCAGTCAGAGCATCAACCATGTTATCGCCACGAGCCAACAAGAACTCCTGATCTGCGCCCCCATTAGGGAACACCTTCTTCGCGATAGCCACGTTAGTCTCGTAACGGTTCTCGCCACCCAAACGCTCAGACTTATCCGTAATGCTGGGATTCATCTTCGCTACGTTATCCACAGCAGCCTTAGGCATAACAGTTTCGCCACCAACAGCGACAAGAGTCCTAACGTCCTTCAGCTGAGGATCCTTATGCATAGTCGCGCCCAGCAACAACTGACCAGCCTTGTCAGAAGGCACCAAAATAACCACACCGTCTTTGACCATGCCAGCCGTAGCAGCATCAACCAAAGCATTCTGGTTCACAAGATAAGCACGCGAAACAGTGCCCTGCTTCATACGCAACTTCGCAGCCTCCAGAGAGGTCTCCACACGAGCATCACCAGCCACACGAACCAGCTTCTTACCGCCAGGCAACAAAACCGGGTCACCCGCT
>NZ_GL385913.1 GCF_000146285.1 Mobiluncus curtisii subsp. curtisii ATCC 35241 | reverse complement strand
TGGTGTGGTGTTTAAATGGTTTCGCCCCCAAAATGTTTGGGGGCGAAACGGTTTTTTTCAAGTTTTAGTGCGGCGGTTTCCTACTCTCCCACACACCGGCGTGTGCAGTACCATCGGCGCGGGCAGGCTTAGCTTCCGGGTTCGGGATGGGACCGGGCGTTTCCCTGCTGCTATGACCGCCGCCACAATCGTGGACTCTAGTCACTAACCATATTCAGTTAGCAAACCCATGAACACAAGCCGCGATACATAACTGTTAGTACCGGGCTGGTTGGTTCTTATTTGTATAGTGGTCGCGAATACCTGAACGCAAAAGTCTTTCTGCTCTACTCGTTTCATTGTTTGTTCCACGTTATCAGTGGGACTGTGTATGTTGTTGTTATCGGCCGATTAGTACCGGTAAGCTCCACACCTCACGGTGCTTCCACGCCCGGCCTATCAACCCCGTAGTCTACAGGGGGCCTCACGACAAAAGTCACGGAGTCCTAGTCTTGGAGCAGGCTTCCCGCTTAGATGCTTTCAGCGGTTATCCCTCCCGAACGTAGCAAACCAGCCATGCTCTTGGCAGAACAACTGGCACACCAGAGGTTCGTCCGTCCCGGTCCTCTCGTACTAGGGACAGGCCTCCTCAAAACTCCAACGCACGCAGCGGATAGGGACCGAACTGTCTCACGACGTTCTGAACCCAGCTCGCGTACCGCTTTAATGGGCGAACAGCCCAACCCTTGGGACCAACTCCAGCCCCAGGATGCGACGAGCCGACATCGAGGTGCCAAACCATGCCGTCGATATGGACTCTTGGGCAAGATCAGCCTGTTATCCCCGGGGTACCTTTTATCCGTTGAGCGACCACGCTTCCTCAAGCCATGGCCGGATCACTAGTTCCTACTTTCGTACCTGCTCGACCTGTCAGTCTCACAGTCAAGCTCTCTTGTGCACTTACACTCAACACCTGATTGCCAACCAGGCTGAGAGAACCTTTGAGCGCCTCCGTTACCGTTTAGGAGGCAACCGCCCCAGTTAAACTACCCACCAGGCACTGTCCCTAACCCCGATCAGGGGTCAAAGTTAGGAACCCACTTACAACAGAGTGGTATTTCAACAACGACTCCACCAACACTAGCGTGCCAGCTTCACAGTCTCCCACCTATCCTACACAATCGCAAGCGAGCACCAATACCAAGCTATAGTAAAGGTCCCGGGGTCTTTCCGTCCTGCTGCGCGAAACGAGCATCTTTACTCGTAATGCAATTTCACCGGGCTCACGGTCGAGACAGTAGGGAAGTCGTTACGCCATTCGTGCAGGTCGGAACTTACCCGACAAGGAATTTCGCTACCTTAGGATGGTTATAGTTACCACCGCCGTTTACTGGGGCTTAAATTCACCGCTTCGCCAAAGCTAACAGTTCCTCTTAACCTTCCAGCACCGGGCAGGCGTCAGTGCATATACAGCGCCTCACGGCTTAGCATGCACCTGTGTTTTTGATAAACAGTCGCGTCCCTCTTGCTATTGCAACCACCACCAGCTCCACACCGTAAAGACGCTTCACCAGGATGGTCCCCCTTCTCCCAAAGTTACGGGGGCATTTTGCCGAGTTCCTTAACCATGATTAACCCGTCCGCTTTAGTATTCTCTACCTGACTACCAGTGTCGGTTTAGGGTACGGGCGGCTAAAACCTAGCGTCGAGGCTTTTCTCGACAGTACAGGATCACTGAACTTCAACCAAACGGTCTCACCATCAAGTCTCACCCAAACAGCCCCCGGATTTACCTAGGAACCAGGCCACACTCTTAGACGCGCCAAGCCATAAGACACGCGCCAGCTACCTCTCTGCGTCACCCCTGTTAACACGCTTGACTACTAAAACACGGGACCCCAAGACCATCAAACCCCACACACCCGAAAGCATACAGGACCAACAGCATCGGTTAGCACATGTCCCCTCGTCATGGACGGTCCTTCGCCGGTACCGGAATATCAACCGGTTATCCATCGACTACGCCTGACGGCCTCGCCTTAGGACCCGACTCACCCAGGGCGGACAAACCTAGCCCTGGAACCCTTAGTCATCCAGCGGGAAAGATTCTCACTTTCCACTCGCTACTCATGCCTGCATTCTCACTCCCACCAAATCCACCCGAGATCACTCCCGGACTTCAACTCTGGCAGGACGCTCCCCTACCCAACAACACCACTAACACACATACCATGTGCCGTGCAAAATGCTGATGCCGCGACTTCGGCGGTACGCTTAAGCCCCGCTACATTATCGGCGCGGAACCACTTGACCAGTGAGCTATTACGCACTCTTTCAAGGATGGCTGCTTCTAAGCCAACCTCCTGGTTGTCTACGCGACTCCACATCCTTTCCCACTCAGCGCACGCTTAGGGGCCTTAGTCGACGATCTGGGCTGTTTCCCTTTTGACAATGGAGCTTATCCCCCACAGTCTCACTGCCACGCTTAACTTGAACGGCATTCGGAGTTTGGCAGACCTCAGTAACCAAAACGGCCCATTAGTCAACCAGTAGCTCTACCACCACCAAGAAACACGCAACGCTGCACCTAAATGCATTTCGGGGAGAACCAGCTATCACGGAGTTTGATTAGCCTTTCACCCCTACACTCAGCTCATCCCCCCGGTTTTCAACCCAGGTGGGTTCGGTCCTCCACACGCTTCTACACGTGCTTCAACCTGGCCAAGCGTAGATCACCCCGCTTCGGGTCTACATCATGCGACTCCACGCCCTATTCAGACTCGGAATTTCCCTACGGCTACCCCACACAGGTTAACCTCGCCACACAACATAACTCGCAGGCTCATTCTTCAATAGGCACGCCATCACCCCACAAGGCTCTGACGGATTGTAAGCGCCCGATTTCAGGTACTATTTCACTCCCCTCCCGGGGTACTTTTCACCATTCCCTCACGGTACTATCCACTATCGGTCACCAGGAAGTATTCAGGCTTACAAAGAGGTCTTTGCAGATTCAAGACAGATTACACGAGTCCGCCCCTACTCGGGGACACGCACCAACCCAGCACCATGCCAAACATCTACGGGGCTATCACCCTCTCCGGCCTGCCATCCCAGACAGTTCAACTAAACACAACACAAAGGCCCCGCTCCAATACGGAAAGCAGCATACGCCCCCACAACACCCAACAAGCAACGCCCGTACGCTATCACACTCATTAGGTTTAGCCATCCTCCGCTTTCGCTCGCCACTACTCACGGAATATCTTCTCCTGTAGGTACTAAGATGTTTCACTTCCCCACGTTCCCCCCGCACCCCTATCAATTCAGAATACGGTGACAAGCCACAAAACTTGCCGGGTCTCCCCATTCAGGCACCCTCGGATCAAAGCCCGCTCGACGACTCCCCGAGGCATATCGCAGTCCACCACGCCTTTCATCGGCCCCTGGTACCAAGGCATCCACCGAACGCCCAAAAAAACAACAAACCAAACACGGTCTCACCAGAAGAACAAACTAAAACAAGACAAAAAAACTTGCATCACAGATACTCGCACCACTATACAAATAACAACCAACCAACCAAACCACACCACACAACCAAAACAGCCATGCCAATGCAGCCAGCCAGGCCCATAAGCCCAAAACCCGACAGCGCCCCCACCAAAACAGCAGGAAATGTCCATGCCCACGCGCATCCCAAAACCAGAAAACAAAAACCATCACAGACAAAACATCCGCAACACTGGCAATGCTCCCTAGAAAGGAGGTGATCCAGCCGCACCTTCCGGTACGGCTACCTTGTTACGACTTCGTCCCAATCGCCAATCCCACCTTCGACCGCTCCCCCTCAAAAAGAGTTAAGCCACGGGCTTCGGGTGTTACCAACTTTCGTGACGTGACGGGCGGTGTGTACAAGGCCCGAGAACGTATTCACCGCAGCAATGCTGATCTGCGATTACTAGCGACTCCAACTTCATGGGGTCGAGTTGCAGACCCCAATCCGAACCGAGACCAGCTTTAAGAGATTAGCCCCACCTCACGGTATCGCAACCCTCTGTACTGGCCATTGTAGCATGCGTGAAGCCCAAGACATAAGGGGCATGATGATTTGACGTCATCCCCACCCTCCTCCGAGTTAACCCCGGCAGTCCCTCACGAGTCCCCGGCCGAACCGCTGGCAACATGAGGCAAGGGTTGCGCTCGTTGCGGGACTTAACCCAACATCTCACGACACGAGCTGACGACAACCATGCACCACCTGTACACCACCCCGAAGGCTGGCCCATCTCTGGAACCATCGCAGTGTATGTCAAGCCTTGGTAAGGTTCTTCGCGTTGCATCGAATTAATCCGCATGCTCCGCCGCTTGTGCGGGCCCCCGTCAATTCCTTTGAGTTTTAGCCTTGCGACCGTACTCCCCAGGCGGGGAACTTAATGCGTTAGCTACGGCGCAGAGACACAGGATAGCATCCCCACACCTAGTTCCCAACGTTTACAGCGTGGACTACCAGGGTATCTAATCCTGTTCGCTCCCCACGCTTTCGCTCCTCAGTGTCAGTAACGGCCCAGTGACCTGCCTTCGCCATCGGTGTTCCTCCTGATATCTGCGCATTCCACCGCTACACCAGGAATTCCAGTCACCCCTACCGCACTCAAGCCCGCCCGTACCCACCGCAGACCAACAGTTAAGCTGCTGGCTTTCACGACAGACGCGACGAACCACCTACGAGCTCTTTACGCCCAATAAATCCGGACAACGCTCGCGCCCTACGTATTACCGCGGCTGCTGGCACGTAGTTAGCCGGCGCTTCTTCCCCCACTACCATCAACACAGCCAAAACTGTGCCTTTTTCGCGAGAAAAAGGAGTTCACAACCCGAAGGCCTACACCCTCCACGCGGCGTCGCTGCATCAAACTTTCGTCCATTGTGCAATATTCCCCACTGCTGCCTCCCGTAGGAGTCTGGGCCGTATCTCAGTCCCAGTGCGACCGACCACCCTCTCAGGCCGGCTACCCGTCAAAGCCTTGGTAAGCCATCACCCCACCAACAAGCTGATAGGCCGCGAGCCCACCCAATCCCAGAAAAAACCTTTCCAAACACCACCATGCGGTGACGCCTGAATATCCAGTATTAGCAGCCGTTTCCAGCCGTTATCCCAAAGAAAAGGACAGGTTACTCACGTGTTACTCGCCCGTTCGCCACTAATCCACCACAGCAAGCTGCGGCTTCATCGTTCGACTTGCATGTGTTAAGCACGCCGCCAGCGTTCGTCCTGAGCCAGGATCAAACTCTCCAAAAAAAACAAACCAAAAACAGTCCATCCAAAAAGAGCCAGAAAAACCTGACAAACACGGTCCTCATCAAATCAGAAAACCGCAAAAACACTAACAAAAGCACCCCAAAAAAGGGCACCAAAAAAACGCGTAAACAAAAAACAAAACGCTATCGAGATCAAAACCAACAAACCCACTC
>NZ_GL385912.1:1619250-2137068 GCF_000146285.1 Mobiluncus curtisii subsp. curtisii ATCC 35241 | reverse complement strand
CCACACAAACCCGACCAACCTCACAATACACCTCTCGTAATACCAGCACATGTGAGTCGATTTAGTCGGCGGTTCATTTCTTACAGGAAAAATTCAGAGATTAAGCTGAAGACGAGAATGTCACACCGAGCAAACATGGGTGCAAATAGCAAGGTAGAGCCTTTTTGATAGTCTCATTCTTCGAACATAGACTCAGGTAATTTTCAGTTTACATCCAGAGTGTTTATAGTTAATGTGTCAAAGGTTGAAACAACTGATGCATGCAAGGTCGCTAAGCAGGTTGCAGAAACCACTATGTAACTTGATTTTGAAGGGAATCATTTTCATGAACAAGAAGTTTGTTACTCTGGCTGTAGCCGCTGCGATTGCTATCCCAGGTATGACGATTTTGCCGGCGTTGGCTGATGACGAAGTTCCTGCCAATGAAGTTTCAACCGTTGATGTGACCGAACCCGCTGCTGATGCTGTTGCCGCAGCTGCCCCGCAGAGCGACGAGGTTGAAGCAGCTGACCAAGCTGAGGATGCAGAGACCACTGAGCCAGCAGAGGAAGAGGCTGCCGAAAGCGCTGCCACAGAGGAGACCCCGGCTCCTGTTACCGCAGAACGTTCCACTGAGCTTACTCCTTCCGAGGCTCAGAGCGCTATTGACGATATTAACGCTGCCGTAGAGACCCTCAAGGAAATTCAGTCTGAGGAACCGAAGGCTGATTGGTCTAAAGAATTCGATAAGCTCTTCGCAACTGCTACGGAGCTGACCCAGTCCCTCGCCGTGGTCGCAGGAGGCTACCAGACCCTGGCAAACCCGGATTTGATTATGGCTCGTACCCACCTCATTGTTGAGATTGGTCTGACTGTTGATAAGTCCGCTAATAATCTGCGTTACAAGATTCAGAAAGCTCACGTAGAGCTCGGCTTCTCCGTGACTCGCGCTATTATGCGGGTGGCAAATATCGGTGCGACCGTGTACCAGCTGAACGACTCTATCAGCGACCTGCGCGCTACTTACGAGCGTGTCTCTACCTACCGTGACTTGAAGTCCACCGATACCGCAACCATCTACGTGAAGGACCTGTTGAACAAGGCTATCTGGAACACCCGCGTGGCTCGCGACAAAGAAATCTTGACCCACAAGAACTTCCGCACCTACCAAACTTTGAATAAAGAAATCACTAAGGCTGTGCGTGTTTGGTTCAAGGCTAAAGCCACCGTTGCAGAATGCGACGCGGCAATCGCTAAGCTGAATACTGCTTATGCAACTGCCTACTCCGCTCCGAGCGTTCGCTAATCTCTGATTACAATCCTTTCGCGGGAACCCTGCCGTACGGCAGGGTTCCCGCATTTAACCGTTGCAAATACTAATTTTCGTGTGCTTGTCGAGAAATGGAACGCCACTGATTACTTTCCAGTGCGGGCAGGAAAAACAGTCGTAGACTTAAACCATGGAAACTCTCGACGACGCCACGATGCAACAGCTAGAGACTCTGGCGGGATGGATGAGAGGGAAAAAGACCGTGCTGGTCACTGGGGCTGGCATGTCCACCGACACGGGAATTCCCGATTATCGCGGTAAAGGTAACACTGAGATACCCTCGGTTGAATATGACCAATTCGTCAGTGACCCGGTGTGGCAGCGTTGGGTCTGGGCACGTAATCACCAAACCTGGCAAACCATGTTGTCCCTTGATCCCGCTCCAGCGCATCTTGCGCAAGCAAGACTGGAACGTGCCGGGCTGCTGACCGGCATCGCGACTCAAAATGTTGATGGCTTGGATTTGAAAGCTGGGTGCCAAGAAGTCTATGAGATGCACGGTTCTTTTGTGCGAGTGGAATGCGTGGATTGTGGGGAAGTTACCGCTAGACAACCGCTGCACGAGCGACTCACCGAGGCCAATCCGGACTATCCTCTTGATTTGGACCCTGCCCACGTTGCTATTCTGGCAGTGGCAGACCGGAAAGCTGCCGAGTCCTGTACGTTCCAGACTGTGCCTTGTGAGCGATGCGGAGGGCTACTCAAACCAGCTGTCGTGTTTTTCGGACAGTTACTTCCTGCGGAGGTGATGTCCAGGGCTTATGCGGCAGCGGCAGCGGCAGACGTAGTGCTGGTGGTAGGTTCTTCGCTGGTGGTGGGGACAGCCTCGTACGTGATGCAGGCAGGACTAGCCAAAGGAGCCCCACTGGCAATCATCAATCGGGGTCGCACCATGTACGATCGCGCAGCGGATTTGCGTATCGAGGGTGGAGCTTCCCCGTGCTTGACTGCTTTGGCAGATTTGCTGGGAGCTTGACCTCGCAAAAAGTAACTCAGTGTGTTCAGTCTCCTAGAGACGCGCGCATTTCGTCAGCAATGTCCGTAAAAATTCCATCGACTCCCCAACTGGCGAGTTCTCGCGCACGGGTGGGGTCGTTGACGGTCCACACGTTTATCTGCAGTCCCGCATCTTGGAGACGTTTCGTAATTTCAATGGTTAGACCGGAGTCCTCGGGATGAATCGCGGTGGCGCCGACCTGTTCACAGCGGCTAACTGCGTCTTCCCACAGACATTCTTTGGTGAACAGGCACGCTAGTTGCAAGTCAGGACGTTGCTGATGAATCTGGTACAGAAATACGTGATTAAACGAGCTAATGAGCAGCTCCGTGGGGCTGACATCCTGGATTTCACGTAAAACTGTGTCAACCAAGCGGCGAGACATAGCGCCCCCAGCCTCGTTAGATTTCACTTCCAGATTGCATTTCATATGGCTTTCTTTCAGGAAGGTCAAAAGGTCAGTGAGGAGGGGAATCCTCTCATGGCGGTAACTGGTGCTGTCACCAAATTTTGCTCCCGCGGAAATCTGGTCGAGATCTGCAACTGTCAGGTCATATATTGAACCGCAGCGGTCGGTAGTGCGATCTAAGGTGGAATCGTGGAGGATGACAGCGGTGCCGTCCCCCAGAATGTCAACGTCAGTTTCTATCCATTCCACCCCGGCTTCGTGAGCCAGGCGGAATGCTGACAGGGTGTTTTCTGGTGCTTTTCGGTTTAGTCCGCGGTGCGCAAAAATTTTCATGGTTTCAGTCTAAGGTTGATTTATGGGAGATGTATCGAAAACTATCGGTGCACAATGTCGAGGGCGGGTCGCAAAGTGGTGGACCTGGCGCGAGGACGGCAGGATTCGCTGTGGCTTATGTCCACGCGCTTGCACGTTGCGAGAAGGGCAACGCGGCTTTTGCTATACCCGTTTGGCTCGAAATCGAGAAATGGTACTCGATACCTATGGGCGCTGTTCCGGTTTTGGGCTTGATCCCGTCGAGAAAAAACCGCTGTATCATTTCCTGCCCGGCACTCAAGTACTGTCTTTTGGAACCGCCGGATGCAATCTGAACTGTCGGTTTTGCCAAAATTGGGATATTTCCAAGGCTCGAGAAAATGACCGTTTAACCACCAGCGTTAGTCCGGGTGAAATCGCGGATTTAGCGCTGCGGTACAGGGCGAAATCAGTTGCTTTCACCTATAACGATCCCACGATTTTTGCGGAATATGCCATAGATACTGCGAGAGCCTGCCACGCTGAGAAGTTGCGGACGATAGCGGTGAGTGCTGGATACATTTGCGCCGAACCGCGACGGGAGATGTATGCCGTAATGGACGGAGCGAACCTCGATTTAAAGGGGTTTACAGAAGATTTCTATTGGCGCCTCACCGGTGCGCATTTGCGAGACGTGTTGGAAACTATTGCTTATGTTTGCAACGAAACCAAGTGCTGGGTGGAACTGACCACGTTGCTCATCCCCGGTCACAACGATTCTGACGGGGAAATTCGGAACCTCTCGAAGTGGATAGTCGAAAATGTTGGACCGGACGTTCCCCTGCATTTCTCGGCTTTTCATCCCGACTGGAAGATGCGGAATGTGCCCCGGACTCCAGCAACAACGTTGCAGCGGGCACGGGAAATCGCGTGCGGGGAGGGGGTTCGGTTTGTCTATACCGGCAACGTGCGCGACCGTGAGGGGGGAAGTACGTTTTGTCCCGGGTGCGGAGATCTGCTCATTGCGCGGGATTGGTTCGATGTGTCTCAAAACACAGTTGGAGAATCCGGGCAGTGCCCCCGTTGTGCGACCGTCATACCTGGAGTCTGGGCTTAGCCATTTTTCCCCTCAAGGTACGAGGAAAAAAGTTCATTCGCAGAGCCTCCGAACCAGGTCGCAATGAGCTTGGCGGCTGTTTTTGCCTTCACCCCATTCTGTACCAGCTGTTCCAGCTTATCGAGATGCAGGGTTGAATCCGCAGATTCGTTCCCGGCGGTTGCGCCTTGGACGACGATAACGATTTCACCTAAAACCTCAAGTCGGGAACATAACTCGGAATGCACAGATTCTAGGGTGCCTCGGATAAATTCTTCGTGTGTTTTCGTCAGTTCTCGCGCTACCACAGTCGGTCGATTGGCGCCGAAAACCTGGACCATAGCGTCCAGTGTCTCAACGGTTCGGCGTGGCGACTCTAAGAAAATCAGGGACTCGTTACGAGCGGAGAGAGATTGTAACGTATGGTATAAAGCGGCGAACTTACGTGGTAAAAAACCCACAAAAGTAAAGGAATCTGTAGGCAAACCCGACCCTACTAAAGCGAGTAGCGGTGCAGATGGTCCGGGGAGAACCGTAAACGGTATTCCGGCGTTCCCGGCAGCGTGACCCAGCCGAAATCCGGGATCTGAAATTCCCGGCATTCCCGCATCTGAGACTTGCAGGACTCGCTTGCCGTCGCGGGCTAAGTTCAATAATTCCGGAGTCATTGTGGCTTCGTTATGTTCGTGATAAGCCAGCAGTCGGGCAGACATTTCAACCCGCAAGCGGTGAGCCAAATCTCGGGTTCGGCGGGTATCTTCGCAAGCCACGACCTCAGCGTCGCGAAGTGCCTCGCGTAAACGTGGTGAGCTGTCCCCGACATTTCCAATCGGAGTCCCTGCCAAAACCAGGTTCACTTCCTCAAACACCGGGGGATAATCCATGCTCACGGTTCTATTCTTCCATTAAACTGGGGTTGTGAATATCCCACCTCGACCTGCCACCCCGGATTACAGAAACACTTCCGCGTCCAGCCGGGTTTTGCCGCCACGTCCGGGGAGGAACCGACTGACCTATGTGGGAAACGCTTTCCAAACCCGACCCGAGCGTGGGGATCGAGAATATCTCTGGGGCTGGTTGGGGCCTCTGGTGGTATCCATTCTGGTGTTTTTGACTCGGGTGGTGCGTCTGGATGCCATCAAAACTTTGGTTTTTGACGAGACGTACTATGTCAAAGATGCTTATGGATTGATTAAACGCGGCTACGAAGTGCAATGGCCAAAAGACTATGATTCCACTTTCCTCACCGGAAGCTTCAAAACTCCGCTAGAAGGTGCTTTCGTGGTGCATCCCACCGTGGGAAAATGGTTGATTGGGCTGGGAATTAAGCTGTTTGGCAATCAACCGTTTGGGTGGCGTATCGCGGTCTGTATAGCGGGAGCGGTAGCGGTCTACCTGGTGGGCCGCATCGTGTGGGAGCTGTTTGGCAACGCGAGGATGGCCACTCTTGCCTCGGTTCTGATGGGGTTGGACGGGGTGCAAATCGCTCTGTCACGCACCGCCATCCTGGACATTATCCTGGAAATGTTTATCCTTCTGGGAGTGCTGTGCGTCGTTCGCGATCAACTCAGCTATCGTCCGCGGCTCATAGCCGCCCTTGCCAGTGTCGATGCGACCCGGCGTACTGAACAGCTGCGGCAACGATTTCGTCGTGCACAAAATGCGACCGCGGCGAATTCACGAGGTAGCTCACGCCCGTTTACCGGTCCCGGCAGCACCCCGGATTTTTCCAATTTTTCTCTCGCGTGGGGACCGAGCTGTTGGTGGCGTCCCTGGCTGTTTGCGGCAGGCATCGCGTTTGGTTTGGCGATGAGCGTGAAATGGTCGGGTCTCTATGTCCTAGCAGTCTTTGGGATTTTTGTATTTTTGCGGGAATTATCCGCCCGGTGGAGTACCGAGCCAAGGTGGATTGGATCGTCTGTCTTAACTGGAGGAATTCCCGCCTTTGTAAACCTGGTACCGATTGCTTTCCTCACTTACGTGGCTTCTTGGATTGGCTGGTTCACTCATTCGCAAGCGTGGGGGCACACCAATCGCGGTTTGGTTGCGGATTGGCTTGATTATCATCGCCAAATTTTCGTTTTCCATACCAATCTGGATGCTACCCACCCCTACATGGCTAATCCGTGGGGTTGGCTTTTGCAGTTGCGTCCGACTTCGTTTTATTACCAAGAAGTACCGGGAGATTGTGGATCGAGCAGATGCATTGCGGCGGTCAATTCTTTGGGCAACCCGATTCTGTGGTGGGTCGGTTTTGTGGCGTTCTTCCTGATTATCATCGCGGCTTTTGGATTCCTCGACTGGCGCGCGGGACTGATTTTTACTGGATATATGGCCACTTGGTTGCCTTGGTTGGTGTATTCAAATCGCACCATATTTACTTTTTACACGGTGGTTATCTCTCCCTTCATGATTATGGCAGTGATATACCTGTTGGGCTTGCTGATGGGGGCTTGGAGAATCACCAAAGACAAAAACTGGACCGGACGATACAATCTGGTGCCGGCTCTGAGCCAGGTTTCACGAGGTGAATTCATCACTGCCCTGATGATTTTGGTGTTCATTTTCTCAGCAGCGGTGTTCTTTTTCCCCATCTGGACGGGGATGCCCATGCCCGAAGATCACTACGGATGGCGGATGTGGCTGAATAATCCCAACACGAAGTGGGCGTATTGGATTTAGGGAACTTACCGGCGGCGTTAGGATAGTGTCATGACACATATACTTTCTGCCGTCGCTTGGCCCTACGCTAATGGCCCGCGTCACATTGGACATGTTGCTGGTTTTGGAATTCCCTCGGATGTTTTTTCCCGCTATATGCGGATGCGGGGGCATGACGTGCTGATGGTGTCCGGCACGGATGAGCACGGCACGCCAATTCTGGTTGCTGCCGAGGCTGCCGGACTGACTCCGCGAGAATTGGCGAACCGAAACAATCGGGCGATCGTGGAGGATTTGTGCCAGCTGGGTTTGTCTTATGATTTGTTTACTCGTACCACTACGGGCAATCACTATGACACTGTTCGTGCCATGTTCAAAGTGGTGCGGGATAACGGTTATATGAAGGTGCAGACCACTCGTGGTGCGATTTCGCCTTCCACCGGACGAACCCTTCCCGACCGCTACATAGAAGGGACTTGTCCCATCTGTGGGGCAGAAGGAGCCCGAGGGGATCAATGCGATGCCTGTGGCAACCAGCTCGACCCCACCGACCTGATTCGTCCGCGCTCCAAGATTAATGGTGAGACTCCAGAATTCGTGGAAACTGACCACTACTTTTTAGATTTACCGGCTCTCGCCCGCGCCTTGAACGAGTGGCTCGACGACCGTGAAAAGAACGGCAATTGGCGACCTAATGTCATCAAGTTCTCCAAGAACTTCCTAAAGGACATTAAGCCGCGAGCCATGACCCGTGACATTGACTGGGGCATCCCTATTCCCGGTTGGGAGGATCAGCCCAAGCGACTCTATGTCTGGTTTGATGCGGTAATTGGCTATCTCTCAGCTTCTATCGAGTGGGCGCGCCGGTTTGGCCAGTCCCCAGAGGATTGGCGTCAGTGGTGGAATGACCCCGAATCCCTGTCTTATTACTTTATGGGCAAAGACAACATTGTGTTTCACTCCCAGATTTGGCCTGCCGAAATGCTGGGCTACAACGGACGTGGAGACTTCGGCGGGAAACCTGGCGACTTGGGTGTCCTAAACTTGCCTACCGAGGTCGTTTCCTCAGAGTTTTTGACCATGGAAGGCAAGAAGTTTGCCTCCTCGCGTGGAATTGTGATTTATGTGCGTGACATGCTGTCTCGCTACCAAGTCGATGCGTTGCGGTATTTTATCTCCGCGGCGGGACCAGAGAATCAGGATTCTGATTTTACCTGGAGCGAGTTTGTGCGCCGTACGAACTCTGAGTTGGTGGCTGCCTGGGGCAACTTGGTCAACCGCACCGCTTCCATGATTGCCAAGAAATTTGGAGAAATTCCCCCAGCTGGAGATTTCACGGCTGAGGATCAGGCGCTTTTGGATGCTGTCAATGCTGGATTTGAAACTGTGGGTGACCTCATCGAAAGCCATCATCAAAAGGCTGCACTAGCTGAGATTATGCGCCTGGTGGGGGAGGCTAATCGCTACGTCACCACCACGGAGCCCTTCAAGCTGAAAGACGAGTCACAGCGCGACCGGCTGGGAACGATTTTGCATGTCCTGGCTCAGGTGGTGACAGATTTGAACCTGATGATGTCGCCATTCTTACCGACCTCATCAAACGCTATCGACAAGGTCCTGGGTGGGGCTGGGGACGTGGCTCCTCTTCCCCGTATTGAAGAAGTTGTCGATTTAGACGTGAAGAATGAGGACGGGAGCGACCGCACTTACCCGATTATTACCGGAGACTACCGCAACGCCCCAACGTGGGAAAGGCATCCGGTACGGGTGGGGCAAGCCGTGGCAAAACCAGCTCCAGTATTCCAGAAGCTAGATGAGTCTGTTGTCGCGGAGGAACACGAACGTTACGCTAATTTGCTGCAAAAGTAACCCACGTTCTGAGGACTCAAGGTGAGTAAGCGCAAGTCAAAGCCAAAAGTGTGGCCACCCGTGCCGGTGAGCGGAGAGCCTTTTGAAGGCGGAGCGCAGGTCTTTGGTACCGGCAGATTGTTTGACAATCACACGCATCTGCCTCTGTTGCCGGGGGACTACGTTAGCGATTCCACCGGAGTGCGACTGAGTGCTGAAGAACAAATGGAACGGGCGGTACAAGCCGGGGTTCAGCGTGTGGTTGTCTCTCTGTGCAGCCTTCCAGAAGTCCAGGTGCTGTCAACCGACCGGGAACGGTTAGCCGGTTCCGCTTTTGAAATGGTGCGTTTTGCGGTGGCGATTCACCCCAACGATGCTCCGCGCCATCTGGGGATTCTGGATACCGCACCGGATAACGTGGTGCAGACGCGGGAAGTCTGGCAGGAAACCCCTCTCGATGACGCCTTGGCGACAGTAGAGCAAACCGCCCGGGAATTTCCAGAGACGGTGGTCGCTATTGGGGAAACCGGATTGGATTATTTCCGCACTGCCGAAGCCGGTAAGGACGCGCAAAAGCAAGCATTTGCGGCGCATATCGAGTTGGCCAAGGCATTGGATTTACCCCTGCAGATTCACGACCGTAACGCCCATCAGGATTGTGTAGAAATGTTACAGCGCTGCGGAGCTCCGCAAAAGACAGTTTTTCACTGCTTTTCCGGGGACGAGGAATTGGCAGAAATTCTGGCAGAAAATGGGTGGTATGCGTCTTTTGCGGGAAACGTGACCTACCCCGCTAATCGGGATATTCAAGCTGGTGCCCTGGCAATGCCAGCGCATCTGCGCCTCATTGAAACTGATGCTCCGTATCTGACGCCCCAGCCTTATCGGGGTCGACCCAACGCCTCCTATCTGATTGGGCATACCGCGGACTTTTTGGCGGAGTTGACCCAGGTAACGAGCGAAGAGCTGCGCGAACAAACTTTTCGCAACGCCACCGAGGTTTACGGGTTCTAGGATTCATTCAAGTCAGTACCAGGATGTTAGAAAAGTTAAAATTGTTAAAGCAGTGGCTTTTGTTAACTGAAGGTGTACAATAGGTAACGAACTAGACAAAAATATAACGATTCGATAACATTTTTGTTGATGGAAGAGAACACTGCAAATATGAGCGTATCCCCCAAACGAGCCCCACGTCATCTGGAGATTAAACCGGCTCGAGGTCCACGAAAAATCTTTATACCCCTGGTGGGCGCGTTGGCAGCTACCCTAGTGCTGGGAACCGGTATCGGTACCGCATTTGCTATGGCGCATAAGACCGCAACCGTGGTCGCAGACGGCAAGGTCCAGGAATTCGGTGGCTGGGGTACGACGGTATCAGATTTGTTGGCTGAAAACGGTGTGAGCTTTAGTGCTAAAGATTCCGTAATTCCTGCCCCCGAGACCCCCGTCAAGAACGGGATGAAAATTACTATCGAAAGTTCGCGTGGCTTAACTGTCATGGTCAACGGCACCAGGAAAGATGTCGACACCACGGAAGACTCCGCTAGTGCGGCGATTAAGTCTCTCTGGGACGGTCAAGCGGTGCAATTCGTGGGCACCAGCGGCAAAGATTTGCATGGTCTACCCCTGGCACTCTTTGCTCCGGGTGAGAATTATCAGTTGGTTCACGATGGGGTCACCGCACAGATGAAAGCTGCGAAATCTGACTTCGCGCCCGAGGACATCCTGGATCGCAACAAAGTGAAGCTGACCGGCTTGGACACCGTCCAAGTGCTGTTTAACCCCGGTGTGGCGCCTATCGTGCAGGTGCAGCGCATCACGGAAGAAAACGTCACGGTGAGCGAGCCGATTCAGTTCGAAACCGAAACTATCAAGGATGATTCGAAGTTTGCTGATGAAAAGGTCGTGACGCAAAAGGGCACGACCGGGGAAAAAGAAATCACCAAGAAAGTGCGCAGCATTGACGGTGTGGTTTCGTCCGAAGAAGTCTTGAGCGAAAATGTCGTGACTCAACCGGTCAACGAAAAGGTTACGGTCGGGACAAAGAAACGTCCTGCCTCGCAACCTATTGCCGCGACCGGTGACGTGTGGAGCAAACTGGCATTTTGTGAGGCCGGGGGGCGCCCCGATACGAACACAGGCAATGGGTTCTACGGAATGTACCAGTTCACACTGCCGACTTGGCGGGCGGTAGGAGGTTCCGGTCTGCCGTCGGAGGCTTCGGCAGAAGAACAGACCCACCGGGCTCAAATTCTGCAAGCTCGTTCAGGTTGGGGACAGTGGCCGGCGTGCTCCCGGAAGCTCGGTCTGCGCTAAAATTCGGACGTGTTTTTGTTAGGTGCTCGCGATGTCTCAGAGCTCTGTGCGCTCTTAGAGGTATCTCCGAGTAAGAAAAAAGGTCAAAATTTCGTCACCGATCCGGGGACTGTGCGACGCATTGCGGCTGCAGCAGGGATTTCCCCCGGCGACACGGTTGTGGAAATTGGTCCGGGACTGGGGTCTTTGACTCTGGCGTTGTTGGAACTAGGCTGCAGAGTCATCGCTATTGAGATTGACCAGCGGTTGGCTGCTGCCCTCCCGGTGACGGTCGCTCAACATGGTGCGAACAGCGCGGACTTGTGCGTCATGACCCAAGATGCTCTGGAGATTGCTGGTGAATCAGACCTAGAACTCCCCGCGGGATGGACAGCACCACACCGGTTGGTAGCGAACCTGCCCTACAATGTTGCCACCCCCCTGTTGCTGCATTTCTTGGAAGTACTGCCAGGTCTGGAGAGTGCTCTGGTTATGGTGCAAGCCGAAGTGGCGGATCGCTGGGTGGCAGGAGTCGCTGACGGCGATTACGGGGCTCCCAGCGTCAAACTGGCGTGGTGGGGCAGGGCGAAGCGTGCTTTTAAAGTGGGGCGGAATGTGTTTTATCCTGTCCCGAATGTGGATTCAACCGTGGTGGAGTTTCGACGTTTAGAGGTGCGTCAACGACTCAAGGACGACCTGAAACTGAGCGCAGAAGGCTTGACGGATGAGGCAATCGAAACGTTGCGGCAGGAAGTGTTCGCGGCTGTGAATGCGGCATTTTCGCAGCGCCGCAAGACGTTACGGCAGTCCTTGGCTGGGTATGCCGGTTCCCCCAACGCGGCTGCCAATTTGCTGGAAGCGGTTGGAATCACACCGGGATTGCGGGCTGAACGTCTCAGTGTCATCGACTTCACGAAAATCGCAGCTGCAAAACTTTATGGAACGAATGATACAAAATGAGTGGCGTGAGGATTCTCGAGAATGAACCGGGACGGCGCCTCAAAGTGTTTGCACCCGGAAAAGTGAACCTGTTGCTTCAGGTGGGGCAGCGTCCTGCTGGGCAGCCACGACACGAGCTACTGACGGTATTCCAGTGCCTGGACCTGGGAGAATATCTGACGGTAGAACCCCGTGATGCAGGCGAAACAGATATGGTTCATACCGTGCTGGCTCCCGGATTGACTGGACCAAAGAACCTGGACGGACCGGAAAACCTCGCTCTCAAAGCGGTTCAGACCTTGCGTGAAACTGGTGCCACAGTGCCCTTCACCAGCATAAAGATTGAGAAAAATATTCCGGTGGCAGGTGGTATGGCAGGAGGGTCAGCCGATGCCGCCGGGGTGTTATATGCTGTGAACCAGCTTTACGAACTGGGATTCACCAGCAGCGATCTGCAGTCTCTGGGGGCGAAACTGGGCGCGGACGTGCCTTACGGTCTAACCGGGGGAAACGCTTTGGGGCTTGGGTTCGGAGACAGAATGCAGAGTTTACCGGGCAGTACAAAATGCTACTGGGTCCTGGCGGTTTCTCCTCGTGGTCTGTCCACGCCGGAAGTTTTTAAAGCTTTCGACAGGATGGTTTCGCATCCGCAGCCCCTACCTTCCGCACTTTCGCCCGACTTCCTAGCAGCTCTGGATGGGAATCCCGCTGAACTGGCTGGATACCTTCACAACGATTTGCAGACCGCAGCCCTAAGCATTTTCCCCGAGCTATCCCAAATTATCGTCGCGGCAGAGCAGGCGGGGGCTTTGAAAGCTCTCGTTTCCGGCTCCGGTCCGACCGTTGCCGCTTTGTGCCCAGATGCGTCCTCCCAAAAAATAGTGGCGGCGAGGCTGGAGGCGCATCCTTTGGTAGCGTGTGTGTTCAGCGCCACCGGACCGGTATGCAGCTGATTGGGAAAGTGCCCTGACCAGACCAGCTTCGGCAGCAGCCCGCATTGAGAGTTGGGGTAGATGAATAAAGTGCGAGATGGCTGTTCAGATACTCAAGTCGTGGACTGTCTGGGGACTGAACGCGAAAGTTGCGGAAAACGCATCTCTCCGGTTTTCTCACCGCGACTGGGCATCGAAGGGGAGGAGCACGGCTCGCAACAGGCGCGCTAATTCGTTAACGTCCGCTTCGGAAAGATCCCCTAGCCAGTCGCGTTCCGTAGCCATAAGTTTGGTAATCGCGGCATCGGCGTGTTTCTTGCCGTCTTCGGTGAGTTCCACCAGGATGGCGCGACGGTCCTCCGGATGGGCGCAGCGACGTACCAGTCCGCGTTCTTCCAAACGGTCGATGCGGTTCGTCATCGTCCCGGAGGATACCAGCGATTGCTGCATGAGCACTCCCGGTGTCAGAGAAAAAGGCTCTCCTGCCCGGCGCAGAGCGGAAAGCACGTCGAAAGCCCAAGGCTCCAGGTCTACTGAAGAAAACGCCTCGCGGCGCGCCTGGTCGAGGTGGCGAGCGAGACGTGACACGCGGGAAAACACTGAAAGTGGAGTTAAATCAGCATGGGGAAGCAGGGCACGCCAAGCCTTAAGGATGCCGTCGACTTCGTCACCATCAGGTAAAGCGGAAGGGGGAACCATAGTACCGTCCTATTGCCGGAAAAAATTTCTTTAATAATACTCGAGGTCGAGAATCTTTGTCGCGGAGAAATCTTTGTATCCTGGGTCTATGTTTCCCGGCACCCATGGGAAACCTCTCAGAATCCGGGCGCTCAGAACAAAATAATTCTGCCAATCCGGTCAGTACCCGCGATACCGGCAAGATATGGGACAGCTAATTAGCAGTCTCAACTTTCTAAAAAAGTTGAAAAATGGCAAAATAGATAGGCGCTGTCTTGATTGTAGTCAGCGGCGCATTCCGCCCTGGTGTAATGGCAGCACAGAGGTTTTTGGTACCTTTAGTCTGGGTTCGAATCCTGGGGGCGGAACTTTTTGCTTTTTAGGGTCGGGCAAGGCGCTAGGATAGGAACATGACCAACGTCACCACCATCGTAATCTTGGCGGCAGGCCAAGGCACTCGTATGAAGTCTAAGAAAGCCAAGGTCTTGCACTCTTTCGCAGGGCGCACCCTGCTTTCTCACGCTATCCACACCGCTATGGAAATTGAACCGGAACGCATCGTGGTAGTGGTTCGTCACCAGGCTGATGCCGTCGCTGCCGAAGCTCTGGCGGTCAATCCTGACATCGTGATTGCGCGCCAAGATGATGTGCCCGGCACCGGTCGAGCCGTGTGGTGTGCTTTGCAGAAGCTCGAGGAACTGGGAGTCGCGACAGGCACTTTGGTGGTGACTTCCGCTGATGTGCCGTTGCTTGATTCCTCCACGATTCTGTCTCTCGCAGAGACTCGTGAAGAGGAAGGCGCGGCGTTGTGCTTGCTGACCACCGAGATAGCCAACCCCTTTGGCTACGGGCGAATTCAGCGGGTGGCAGGGCACGTCGCCGGTATCGTCGAGGAACGCGATGCAACCTATGCGCAGAAGCAAATCAAAGAGGTGAACGCGGGGATTTACGCTTTTGGGGCGGAATTCTTAAACCGCTGCCTCCCGACCCTGTTGACAAACAACGACCAAGGGGAAATCTATTTGACCGACACGATTAAGGCTGCCCGGCAGGAAGGACTGAAAGTGTCTTCGGTGCTGTTGGCGGACACGGCACAAGCGGAAGGCTGTAACGATAGAGCGCAGCTGGCTGAGCTGCGAGCCGAATACAATCGCCGCCGGACTCGGTACTGGATGCTCCAGGGTGTCACCATCATCGACCCGACTACGACATGGATTGATGCTGACGTGACCATTGGTCAGGACACCACGATTTATCCCAATACGCAGCTGCGCCGTCACACCACCATTGGTGAGGATTGCCGTATCGGACCGGACTCGACCCTTATTGATATGAAAGTGGGGGACGACGCGGAAGTCTTTCGAGTTCACGGTCTGTCCTCTGAAATCGGAGCGCATTCATATATCGGACCTTTTACCTACTTGCGTCCGGGAACCATTCTGTCGGAGAACACGAAGGTCGGAGGCTTTTGCGAAACCAAAAATATCCAGGTCGGGCGGGGTACCAAGATCCCGCACCTGTCTTATGTGGGGGATGCCACCATCGGGGAAGGCACTAACATCGGCGCCGCTACAATCTTTGCTAACTACGATGGGGTGCACAAACATCACTCGAATGTTGGTTCGCACTGCCGGACCGGCGCTAATAACGTGTTCATTGCCCCGGTCAATATCGGTGACGGCGTTTATACCGGTGGGGGAACTATCGTCCGTCAAGACATCCCGGACGGGAACTTGGCAGTCAATGATTTCCACATGCGCCAAATTCCTGGTTGGGTCGCCGAACATCGACCCGAAACTATCGCCGCCATCGAAGCCATGCGGGCTGAACAAGCCAAAGAAAACTCTCCGGATAAAACCGCGGGTGATAATTAGTCCCCGTACACTGCAGGGACGGTAAGACCTGCGAAAAAACCCTTGCAACAACAGAAAAAACTCCAATAAAAGAAGGAAACACGAATGGCAGAGTTGTTTGATACCCCACGTAAGCGTTTGGTGATTGTGACCGGACGATCGCATCCCGAACTGGCTGAACAGGTCGCTAAAGAACTTGACGTGGAGGTGCTGCCGACTACGATTTACGACTTTGCCTCGGGCGAAATCTATGTGCGGTACAACGAGTCAGTGCGCGGCTGCGACGTGTTCTGCATCCAGTCAATTTCTGGCAATGTCTCCAAGTGGTTGATGGAACATTTCATCATGATTGACGCCCTGAAGCGTGCCAGCGCCAAACGCATTACCGTGGTTGCCCCGCTGTATCCCTACGCACGTCAAGATAAGAAGCACCAAGGTCGCGAGCCGATTTCGGCGCGTCTGATTTCGGATTTGTACAAGACGGCTGGGGCCTCTCGCTTAATGAGTATTGATATGCACGCCTCGCAGGAACAGGGCTTCTTTACCGGTCCGGTGGATCACCTCCAGGCGATGCCAGTGTTGATTGATTACGTCCGCACCCGCGTGGATTTGAATAACGTGACCGTGGTGTCTCCGGATGCCGGTCGAATTCGCGTGGCTGAAAAGTGGGCTAATCGCTTGGGTGGATACCCTCTGGCTTTTGTGCACAAGACTCGCGATACCTCTCGTCCCAATGTGGCGGTAGCTAATCGTGTGGTGGGCGACGTTGCCGGGCGAACCTGCGTGCTGGTAGATGACTTAATTGATACCGGTGGCACAATTGCCGAAGCCGTGGGGGTCTTGAAGCACGCCGGAGCAAAGGACGTGCTGGTAGCGGCGACGCACGCGGTGTTTTCTGACCCCGCAGCAAAGCGTCTGAGCGAATGCGGCGCCCGTGAAGTTATCGTTACGGATACGGTACCGATTCCTCCGGACAAGTGCTTCCCGCAACTCAAGGTCTTGCCGATTGCACCGTTGTTAGCCAGGGCAATTCGTCAGGTCTTTGAAGAAGGCTCTGTAACTGCCCTGTTTGAGTAAATCCGGTGTGAGTCCCCTAGAGCTTTACTCTAGGGGTGCATCAGGAATCCCTGAGATTCAATGTCATCCAGGATGGAGGCACGACGATTGCGGACCTTGCCTAAGTTCTGGAAGATTTGATTCGTAAACTTGTCCTCGCGCTTGCCCTTATTGCGCAGGTCATAGTATTCGCGCATCTGTGCGTCGTAATCTTTGAGGGCTTCCAGGTAGGAATCTGGACGCACGTAGGTGTCAGTCATGACTCGGAATTCTTTGGGCATCCGCGGTTTCCGCTGTGGGTTTTCGCCAGGGTATCCCAATGTCAGTCCCAGTACCGGGAAAGTGTAGAGGGGCAGACCGATAGCCTCGATGACCCCTTTAGGCTCGTTCAAAATATTGCCTAAAATGTTGGCTCCCAGCCCCAAAGACTCGGCGGCTACCACCACGTTTTGAACCATCAGGACCGCATCGGTGAATCCTTCTTGGAACGTATCTATTGTGGCAGCTGATTGGGGGTACAAGCCCATCTCTTGCAGGATAGCTGCAGCCCTGGCTAAGTCCACGATGAACAGCAAATACTCCGGGGCGCGAGCGACATATTCTTGACCACCGATTTCAGCCAGTTTTTCACGCTTTGCTTGATCCTTGACGCGGATAATCGACGCACTTTGTATCCCGCGTGACGTGGGGGTGTGCATGGCAACGTCCATGAGGGTTTGGAAAATATCCTCAGGAATGGGATCCGATTTAAACTCGCGGATGGTGCGATGCTCTAGCTGGACATCGATGGTTTCGTTCATGGAATCATTGTTTCACATTTTATCTTTAGGTATACCCAAATATTGATTCTGATCAGATTTACACTCGGCCAGCGAGAGACACAGGAGGTTAAAGTTTCTGCAAATTAGTAAAATTACGGGGTTTTCGCTATTATTATCAGGTTGCCTCGGCGAGGGGGAGCGCAGCGGTCATTCCGTGGCGTGAACCGTTATCGACGCGGCCCGGTAACTTTTGCTGGATGCCCTTCGCCCGCTTTTGCTTTTGAGCAAGGCGGGTTTTTCTGTCTGGTGACAGGAAACGGATTCGTCTGTCGACCTGTAAGGGGAGGGACGAAACTTCGGAAAAGAGAGCCCGCAACAGGAATCCGTGGTCCTCCGGGGAAAACACATACTGAGTACAAATTTGGAGGATACAAAACCATGGCTGATAACCCCACTTTGCAAGTTGAACCGCGCACTGATTTTGGCAAGGGCTTTGCTCGTCGCGCACGAGTTGCCGACAAAATTCCGGCAGTGCTTTACGGTCACGGCACGGATCCGGTGCACTTGTTGCTGCCCTACCACGATACTTTCCTGTTGGTGAAGGATAACCCGAACGCTGTTATTTCCCTGAAGGGACTCAAAAATCCGGCGATGGTCCTGGTTAAGGACATTCAGCGTCACCCTGTAAAGCGCCAGATTATGCACATGGACCTGCTGCTGGTAAAGGCTGACGAAAAGGTGGACGTGGAAGTACCTATCGAAATCATTGGTGAGCCCATGTCTGGTTTGGTAGCCAACCAGGACCTGCTGAATATGGAAATTTTTGCCCCGGTTATTGATATTCCGGAAAAGATTGAAGTTAACGTGGATGGTCTGGAAGACGGCGTGGTGCTGAGCGTAGCCGACATTAAGCTGCCTGCGGGCGTAGAAGCCAAGACCGATCCGGAAGCGATTGTTTTGAGCGTCGCCGCTCCTCAGGAAGCTGATATTCCTGAAGCCCCGGCGGCAGAAGATGAAACTGCTGAGGCTCCGGCTGCGGATGCTTCCGCAGAAGCTGCTGAATAATAGCGGTTTCCGGACACTGATTTGGATTGCTGATGAGCCCCACTCACGAACCACGTTTAGATCCTTCTCGTCTGCTGGACAAGGAGGGAACCTGGCTCGTGGTGGGGCTTGGCAATCCCGGTGACAAATATGCCGGAACGCGGCACAACTGTGGATATATGGTGACTGATTGCTTTGTGAAGCAGTCGGGTCAGGCATATCGGAATCAGTCTCTAGCGCGTGCGGGAGTGGTGGCGCGCGTGGCGACGGTGAGCTTGGGCTACGGGGTTGACGCGCCCAAGATTATCGTGGCGCATACTGGCTCATACATGAATGAATCGGGTCCGGGGGTGAAAGAACTGCTGGACTATTATCGGCTTGGGTCAGACCGTTTGCTGGTGGTTCATGATGAGTTAGACCTTGAAATGGGTTACGCCAAGCTGAAAGTTGGCGGCAGCGACGGGGGTCACAACGGGCTTAAATCCATCCAAAAAGCTTTGGGTACGAAAGACTTTGCACGTTTACGCATTGGCATCGGACGCCCCGTGAAGATGCCTGGCGGGGGTTTTGATGTCATCAATTGGGTTTTAGGGCGTATCCCAAAGTCGCAGCAAAGTATCCTCGATGAGGTTCTGGACCGAGCGGTACAATGTGTGACGGATATTGCAGAGAACGGTCTGGCGAAAGCTCAAGCCAGGCTACATTTGGGCAACCCCAAGTAAGGGGCGGCGCCTGCAAAAGGTAGGGGCTGAGCTCGGGGGGTCAGGTACATTCATGAGTTTGCACGGTTTACTGGAGGTGACTGGGGATGCTTTGGCAGGTCTGGAGCCTGACAGGGCGGATACGGCGAGCGAATACGTAGCCCCACCCGGCTTTTATGCCCCGCTCATCGTGGGCTTGCCCGGCAGCGACGAAAGGCTGACCGTGGTCCTCGCGCCGAGCACCCGTGCCGCCACCCAATTGGCTCGTGAATTGGGAGCCTATACCGCTGGAGTGGAGTTGTTTCCTGACTGGGAAACCTTGCCTCACGAGAGACTTTCTCCCCGCACCGACACGATGGCGCGCCGGATTTGGGCTTTACACCGGGTGACGCATCCCCATCCGCAAGACGCGGTTCATTTCCTGGTCATGCCCGTGCGAGCCGCGCTAGCCCCGGTAAATGCGCATATAGCTGACTATCCCCTGTTTACCGTGCAGGTGGGAGACCCCTATGACCGCGACACCATGGCTGCAGATTTGTTGCGTTTGGGCTACGAACGCGTTGATATGGTCGGAGCGCGCGGTCAGTTTGCGGTGCGTGGAGGGCTGCTTGATGTTTTTTCTCCCACCTCTGCCCACCCGGTGCGTATCGAACTGTTTGGTGATGAGGTAGACACCATCCGCGCGTTTACGGCATCGGATCAGCGGACTTTCGGCGGCGACATCCGAACGCTGGTCGCCCCCGCTTGTCGCGAACTGCTCCTCGACGATACGGCACGAAAACTGGCTGCCAGCCTTGCTGGTCAGATGCCGCAGGCTGCCGAAATACTCAACCTGGCAGCCGAGGGCAAATACGGCGAAGGCTTGGAATCCTTGAGTCCCCTGCTGGGGGCAGAAATGGTGCCGCTGTTTTCTCTGCTGCCACCCGGTGCCCGACTGGTGGCGACCGATCGTCCCCGGTTGGAAGCTCGTGCTACAGAACTGGTAGAAACTACCCAAGAGTTCCTGGCAGCTTCCTGGTCGGCGGCCGCGGGTGGCGGGGAAGTGCCCCTGGAGATTGAACAAGCTTCATTTTTGACCTTGGAGCAGCTTCATGCTGCGGCACAAGAGGCGCACATGGACACGGTGTTCGTCTCTCCTTTTGCGGTGGGCGAGAACGCTCAAAACGTGGGGGCGCAAATCGTGATGGAGCCTCTCGCCGGAGAAACTGGACTGATTGGTACAATCGGCGATTTAGCTTCGAAAAACTGGAATGTAGTGATTACTACGACCGGCAAGGGAATGGCGAGCCGGCTGCGGGATGTACTCAGCGAGGCTGATGTCCCGGCAAAAGTGGTGAAGGACGCAACATCGCAGAACGACGGAACCGTACAGATTACGGTGGCGCCCCTGGACGAAGGATACCAAGTCCCCGCCGCGCAGCTGTTGGTGGTGAGCGAGGCACAGGTCTTGGGAAAAAAGAAATCCCGCCACACTGCCGACAAGGCAAACCTTCCCGCCAGACGACGCAAAGCTATTGACCCCCTGACGTTGACCCAGGGCGACTACGTGGTTCACCTGCACCACGGCATCGGACGCTTCGTGAAACTGGCGAAGCGCACCATGGGGCGAGGTCGGGAAACCACCTCGAAAGAATACGTGGTGTTGGAATATGCCCCCAGCAAACGCAACGGACCGGCTGACCAGCTGTGGGTGCCTACTGACTCCCTGGATTTGCTCTCAAAATATGTGGGTGGAGAATCTCCAACCCTGTCAAAGATGGGCGGAGCAGATTGGGCAAAGACCAAGTCCAAAGCCCGCAAAGCGGTCAAAGAAATCGCTCGTGAGCTGGTGCGACTGTACGCCATCCGGCAAGCCTCCAAAGGACATGCTTTCAGCCCGGATACCCCCTGGCAGCGGGAACTGGAAGATAGTTTCGAGTTCGTCGAAACTCCCGACCAGCTCACGGTCATTGATGAAGTCAAGCACGATATGGAACAAACCGTCCCGATGGATCGGCTGGTCTGTGGTGATGTAGGTTACGGAAAAACTGAGATTGCGGTCCGTGCGGCGTTTAAAGCGGTCCAAGATGGCAAGCAAGTGGCGATTTTAGCGCCGACCACCCTGCTGGTCAGCCAGCACACCGAAACATTTACGAGCCGTTTTGCGGGATTCCCGGTGACGGTGGCGGCGCTGTCTCGCTTTACCACGGCGAAAGAAGCTGCCCAGATTAAAGCCGGGTTAAAAGACGGCTCCATCGAAGTGGTCATCGGCACCCACGCCCTGCTGTCCGGAAACGTTCGTTTCAAAGACTTGGGTCTGGTGGTAATCGACGAAGAGCAACGTTTCGGTGTGGAGCACAAGGAAGCTCTAAAGGCTTTGCGTGCCGACGTTGACGTCTTGACGATGAGCGCCACCCCGATTCCGCGCACCCTGGAGATGGCAATCACCGGGATTCGCGGCATGAGCACCCTCACCACCCCGCCGGAGGACCGCCACCCGGTCTTGACCTACGTGGGAGCCTACTCAGATAAACAGGTTGCGGCAGCAATCCGGCGCGAGCTTTTGCGTGATGGTCAAGTATTTTTCGTGCATAACCGGGTGCAATCAATCAATAGGATTGCCGCTCACCTGGCCGAGCTGGTGCCCGAAGCGCGGGTGCGAGTGGGGCACGGGCAAATGTCAGAAAAACAGCTGGAATCGGTCATGGTGGATTTCTGGAACCAAGAATTCGATGTGTTGGTGTCCACGACGATTGTCGAAAACGGCTTGGATGTGACCAACGCCAACACAATCATCGTGGATCGTGCCGATCGGTTTGGTCTCTCGCAGCTGCATCAGCTCCGCGGACGAGTCGGCCGCGGGCGGGAACGTGGCTACGCTTACTTCCTCTATCCGCCGGGCACCACCATGAATGAAACAGCTTTTGAGAGGCTGAAAACGATTGGAACCAACACCGGGTTAGGCTCCGGGATGGCTATCGCTACGAAAGACCTGGAGATCCGAGGTGCTGGCAACCTGTTGGGCGGTGAGCAGTCTGGACACATCGCCGGGGTGGGCTTTGACCTCTATGTGCGCATGGTGGGTGAGGCAGTTGCGACCTATAAAGGCGAGGAAGCCCCCGAAGACACCAGTGTGTCCATTGAGCTGCCCATAGATGCCTTTATTCCCGAGGACTATCTGGATGTGCAGTCGCTGCGTCTCGATGCCTATACACGTCTGTCCGCAGCGACTACCGATGAGGAAATCGATCAACTGTTGGAGGAAATGACCGACCGCTACGGGCGACCTCCGGAACCGTTGGAACGCTTGGGGGCAGTAGCAAAACTGCGTAACTTGGCGCGGGCTCAAAAAGTGCAAGAGATTAAAGTCATGGGCAAATTTATTCGCTTTGCGCCCGTCGAACTGGCGGATTCGCAGATGGCTCGGCTGCAGCGCATGTATCCGGGAGCGCGGGTAAAATTGGCGACGCGTGAATTGTTCATACCTGCACCGACTCGGAAAAATGGGTTGAGCGAGACTCCCATCGTGGATTTGGAGCTGCTGGAATGGGTCCAAAAAATCATTCGGGGCATTATTAAACCGCTAGCTTAAAATTCCCTCCCCGGTCAAAGAAAAGCTAAGATGGGAACGTTGGGTCGGACTATTGAAGGGAAAGACGATGGCGGAAAAGTCCCTCGTGACCAAGACCACTAAAACAGCGACCAGGCTGATGACGGGGGTTGCTGCGCTGGCGCTCGCGGGGGGACTTCTGAGCGGATGTGAAGCAAAACCAGGAGTAGCCGCCTACGGTGACGGCTGGGTCGTCACCGAATCCCAACTCGGAACGGTCACCAAAGAACTCGCCGAGGCGGGAATTAATCTCAACGACACCGCGGAAATGCAGACCGCGCGCATTTATGCCCTGCGCTATTTGCGGACTCTCCACGAAGGCGGTCAGGATTTGCTCTCGCAGTGTCCGCAGCTTGATGAGATTAAAACCGATTTGTTTAAGGTGAACCCCGCAAAGATGTCTCCCGAGACGCACGACGTCATGCAACTGTTGCTGTGTGCCACAGCGACAGACCCTGCAGTCGCTCACGAGTTGGGTGTGCAAACGGTCAATCCGCAGTTGGCAGCCCAAATTGAAAAGGCTTACAAATCCGGTTTCGACCTCAAGAACGCGAAACTGTCGAATCGGATGAACCAAACCATCCAAATTATCCAGCAGCGCGCCACACAGATGCAGATGATGGGGCAGGGGCAGCAGTAAGCAAAGTTTTGCGGCGGCAGCCGGAACGATAAATCGCAAAGAAAATTTGTTTGTCCGGGGAGAAATTCTCGGACAAATGCGCATTTTTAGGAAATAATAGTAGTGGCTGCCTGTACCCTCTTTAGGGCGGAGCGGCGGAAGAATAACAACCTGTCACATAAGGAGACTCAGTTGGCAATCATCGAAAGTATTTACGGTCGCGAAATTCTTGATTCCCGTGGTAATCCCACGGTGGAAGTAGAGCTTGAGTACGAAGGGGGTATGGTCCGCGCTGCGGTTCCGTCCGGTGCCTCGACCGGTCAGTTCGAAGCAGTGGAACTCCGCGATGGTGATAAGGGACGCTACCAGGGTAAAGGCGTATTAAAGGCGGTCAAGGCGGTAAACGACATCATCGCCCCCGAACTGGTGGGATTTGATACCGTCGAACAGCGCAGCATTGACGCGGCGATGATGGACCTGGACGGCACTCCCAATAAGGGAAAACTGGGAGCAAACGCGATTCTGGGGGTGTCCCTGGCAGTAGCGAAGGCTTCGGCAGAGGATGCCGGTCTGGAATTGTTCGAGTATCTCGGTGGTCCTAATGCTCATGTCTTGCCGGTGCCGATGATGAATATCTTGAATGGTGGTTCTCACGCGGATTCCAACGTCGATATTCAAGAGTTCATGATTGCACCAATCGGTGCCGAGACGTTCGCCGAGGCGTTACGGATGGGCGCCGAGGTGTACCACTGCCTGAAGTCCGTTTTGAAGGACAAGGGTCTGGCTACCGGTTTGGGCGACGAAGGCGGTTTCGCCCCGAACCTGGAGTCTAACGCGGAAGCTCTGGATTTGATTCTGGTTGCTATCGAAAAGGCTGGTTACAAGCCCGGCAAGGATGTGGCGCTGGCTTTGGACGTGGCTTCTTCCGAGTTCTATGACAACGGTAAGTACAATTTCGAGGGCGAAGCCCGCGACGCGGCTTACATGGAGAAATACTACGAGGAACTGATTGAAAAGTATCCGATTGTTTCCATCGAGGATCCGCTGAACGAAGAAGCCTGGGAGGACTGGCAGAAACTCACCGCCGCCATTGGTGACAAGGTGCAGTTGGTGGGCGACGACCTGTTCGTTACGAACCCCGAGCGTCTGGAGCGCGGTATCAAGGAAGGCGTGGCAAACGCTCTGCTGGTAAAGGTCAACCAGATTGGTTCACTGACCGAAACGCTCGAAGCTATTGAGATGGCTCATCGTGCGGGATTCCACACCATGACTTCGCACCGTTCGGGTGAAACCGAGGACACCACTATCGCGCATCTGGCAGTGGCATCCAATGCTGGTCAGATTAAGACCGGCGCTCCGGCTCGTACCGAACGCGTTGCCAAGTACAACGAGCTGCTGCGTATCGAGGATATGCTCGGTGATGCTGCCGTTTACGCTGGCAAGTCCGCATTCCCGCGTTTCCGCGGCTAAGTTCATTTAGTTTCACGAGTATCCCAGGTTGGTGTCATCATCAGCCTGGGATACTTTTTACCGGTTAGGGGTTAGCCAGTTTGGCGGGCTGAAACGGTGAAGTCGGGAACTATTGAGCGGTCTTTACAGGGCGTATATCGTAGATGACCGCCCGGTGGTCCGAGATGGGCAGGCGTAAAGCTCGCGGTTCGCCCACCAGCTCCCAACCGTTGCCCAGCAGCTGATCCAGGGCAATCCACGGCTTGTCTGCCGGATATGACGGGATAGCCGCGTGTAGCTCGGGGTGCTGTTCCGTGGGCAAAGGCTGTAGCACTTTGTTGATTTGGTAATCACGCAGGTTGAAATCTCCCACCAGCAGGCAAGATTCAGAACGTAAATGATAGAGGGAACGCCAGGCACGCCGCAGCTGAGAAGCTGCCGTGGGACGGTGAATCTCCAGGTGGGTCGTGCCGAGCGCGACGGTGCCCAGCGGCGTAGCCAAGCGGGCTGCCAGCAGCACCCGCATCTGACCAAACCGTACCCCCGTCCCTTTTGCGGCTGCGGGAAGGTCACGTAACCCTTCGAGAAAGCCGTGAGAAAAGCCTTTCCACGGGTCGCTGCCCCAAACTATCCGCGCCCGGACTCTGCCAAGACGTTTAAAGTGCCAAGATTTCGCTGGCCAGCGTGAGAGCAGGGCGATACCGTACCCGCTCTCGGCCTTTAATTCGCTGTCCAAAGGGCGGCGGTGCAGGACTTGGGACTGACCCGCGTAGGACGCTCCGATACGCCAGTAGGGCAGGCGTAGCGCCTCTGCTAACACACGCGCTTGCCGGACGTAGCCGGAACGCCGCTGTCCTTTGTCGACTTCCTGCAGTGCCAAAATATCCGGTTTTAACTGTTGGAGTACCTGGGCGGTCTGTTTTAGGTTTTCTTCAGTCAGCTGGGTGCGGGTGTTGACCGAACCCGATTTGAACAGGCTGCGGCAGCGTTCGCCCAGTCCCCGGATAAACGCTTCCGCCCGCGAATTCGCCTTTTGGACATCAGTCCATCCCTCCGCGGGGGTGCCCCACTGCAGATTGCAGGTAATAACCCGCAAAAAATCCGGATTTGGCAAAGTTTGGGGCGTTGCGTAGCGGCGAGGCGGGGCGGACTTTCGAAAGCGTTTATTTCGGCTCATTTCTGAGTCTCCTCAGAAGACGGGGTGGTGGTGTCCGCGGTCGTGGTGTCGCTGTCAGCAGTTGTTTTTTCCTCAGATTGTTTGGGTCCCGTGACAAGTTTGCGACGTTCCTCTGCATCTGGAGTCCCGGAATAGAGCCGGTCACCAGTTATCGTGGCAGTGGTGCTCAGCACTCTGGTATCTTGCAGAGCGTCTCGGGAAGGGGGCAGCTGTTCCGATTTCTCATTATGAGTTTCATCTAGCCGCCGGGCCTTAAATCTCCAGGAGCGGCGTTTTTCTTGAATCTTCCGGGCATACTGATCCAAAAGTGGCTCCCCATAAGGGCTGGTCGGGGCAGCTTCAGTCGCTTGCTTTTTGGTGGCTGCGGCGTGACGGCTGCTGTTCGTTTTCCGGATGGTCGCGATAGCTAGTTCGCGAGCTTGTTTCTCAATCTCGATTTCATCGACCGGGAGGTGCACTTCTGTAACTTTGTCAGTTTCAACGCGGCGGCGGGGCAGAGCATAGGGAGCTTCCTTTTCAATCCACTCAATCAAGCGTTCCCGCAGGTAGCACTTGAGATCCCACAGATCTCCAGAGTTTGCGGCGCTGGCGACCAACCGCACCAGCATGGTTTCAACGGAACTATCTGTGACCTGCACGCTGGAAGTGCGCCCATCCCACAAGTCTGTTTCCGAGAGCAGTCGGTCGACTTCGTTGCGGAAAGCTGCCAAGGGCAGACGCCAATCCACGCGCAGTTCCACGACCCCTAACAGGTGGGTGTCTCGTTTAGTCCAGTTTTCAAAAGGTTCCTCGGTAAATTTCTTGGACGGTAGGATGAGGCGGCGTTCATCCCACAGATGAATCACTATATACGTCAGCGTAATTTCTTCAATCGTGCCTTGCTGACCTTGGACAACGACGACGTCACCCACTCGAATCGGGTCGGAGAAAGCAATCTGAAGCCCCGCGAACATGTTTGCCAACACCCCTTGGGCAGCAATACCAGCGATTAAAGAAATAATGCCCGCGGACGCCAGCACTGAACCCATGGCGGCACGCGCTTCTGGGAATGTCAATGCAATTGAGATAGCCCCGAACACCCCAAAGAAAACTTGTGAAACCCGGTGCATGACTTGGGCTTGCGTCACCAAACGATTTGGTTTCGACCCGCCCTCTAGCTGTGTCCGGGTCATGTCCTCCAGGACGGCACAGAGTTCAATCAGCCACACCGTCACGGCAATAATCATCAAAATCAGCAAGCCGTGCGAAATTGTGCCGTAACCGGGAACGTTGTGGTCGCGTACAGTCCAGTACCACCCAATCGTCGCCCCTAAGGCGATACAGGTCAAAGACCCACCTACGCGAGAGCGGCGCTCCATGTATTTAATCAGTCGGTGTTTGCGTCCCCAGCGTCGCAACAAAAATCCGATAACTTGGGCGGCTGCCAACAACGCCACGATACAGACCAAACTGGCAGCTAAAACCGCCATAATGTCCAAGGAAGTTTCCAAGACTTCCTTCACTGCTTTGTCTGGGGTTGGATTTGGTTCCGGGGTCGGACTGAACACAAAACTCATGTATCTAGCATAGGTTATCGTGCCTAAACTGGCCGAGGGGAAGCGAGGTTTTGCACTCTGAGCATTTTTCACTTAGACTATTTCAAGTCCTTAGCCCCCTGGGCTTAGGCGACGCTCCTATCGTCTAGCGGCCTAGGACTCCGCCCTTTCACGGCGGCAACACGGGTTCAAATCCCGTTGGGAGTACTGGCAAGCCTTCGGGCTTGCGCCTTGAATGGCCCTGTAGCGCAGTTGGTTAGCGCGCCGCCCTGTCACGGCGGAGGTCGCGGGTTCGAGTCCCGTCAGGGTCGCAGTTCGTCGATGGTCACAAGCTAAGACGAACGTTGGCTCTGTAGCTCAGTTGGCAGAGCGAACGACTGAAAATCGTTAGGTCACCGGATCGACGCCGGTCGGAGCCACCAGATCCTCGCGTCAGGCGGGGATTTTTGGTTTTTACGTGGCGGCTTACAATCGGCTTTTTTGGGTCATAATAGAGGTATCCCCAGAATCATACGGAGGAATTATGGCCGAAATGAAACGTGCATTGTTGATTGTCGATGTCCAACCGACCTTTTGTGAAGGCGGAGCCCTAGGGGTGGTTGGGGGCAACGAGGTTGCCGAGCGGATTGCGGACTTTGTCACTGAGCATGAGGACGAATACGAGATTATTGTCACCACTCAGGATTGGCATATTAACCCGGGAGCGCATTTCTCCGACCATCCAGACTTTATAGACACCTGGCCTCCTCACGGGATAGCGGGCACCGCAGAAGCGGAACTGCACGACGCTATTGCCTCCCTCCCTTTTGATGATTCCGTTAAGAAGGGTCAGTATGCGGCGGCTTATTCCGGCTTTGAAGGGGTGAACAAGTCGGGGGATACTTTGGAAGAGATTTTGCGTCGCGCCGACATTACCGATGTAGATGTGGTCGGTATCGCGGAATCGCACTGTGTGAAAGACACCGCTTTGGATGCCCTGGATTTGGGTTGGCCGACCCGCGTCTTTGAGGACCTCACCGTTCCAGTTTCAGCAGAGCTAGGGGAAGCAGCCCGTGAAGAGATGGCACAGGCTGGGATAGACGAAATTCCCAGCACCGACGCTTTTAAGGCAGTTGACTGAACTTCTGGCTGCCCGGAGGCGTAGATACAAATAACCGGCTCGAGAGAGTCTCCCGAGCCGGTTATTGACAGCCTTGTTAGTCCAGGTACCCCAGTTCTTGAGGAGTCTTTCCTAACCGAGCCGCGATACGAGATTTGACCTCGTCAGTTGCGGTGCGGCGGATAATCTTAACGTTTTGCGGCAAATCCGTGTACAGCTCGGTCTTAAACGGATTGCGCTTGGTTTTGACAATCTTCCACACGTGATAGACCGCCAGTCCCGCGTTGGCTGCCAGCGCCAGGAAAGACAGCAGGAACAGTGCGGCGTGGTTTTGACTCGCCACGTGAGTGAACATGGAGTCTTGGGTAAAGTGCGGGAACGAGAGCACAAACGCTGACCAGAACGTCAGGGTGTAGGCGCGATACTGAATCCAGGCGCCTCTGCCCATCGTCATAAATGCTGGAATCGTACAGGACAACAGCAGCGCTACGCCCGAATACCAGGCCCGATCTGAGAGACAGTTGTAGCAGTACGCCACATTCCACAGGTCGTAGGCAATAATCCAGCCAATCGTGAGGTCAGTCCAGATAATGTGACGGTTCGTTTTTGACACATAGATTCCGGTCCAGCCGGCAATCATCAACAGGTTCAGAATCCCCGCGATACCGTTCATGATGTTCCACGGACCGCCCCAGACCCACATACCGTTATTCACATTTCCGTGCAGGGAATAGCATTGGAAGTCTCGAATTACGGCTTCGAGGATGTTGATTGAGAGAATAATTGGAGGAATCAGCAGGTAGAACCGGTTGCGACGCAGCTTAGGGAAGTACTGCAAAGCGACTAAACACAGCGAGCCGGCTAGCGCCGAGTACTGTTTAGCGATGGCGAACCAGCCCTCACTTTGGGTGCCCGGAATCGAGTGTGGCCACCAGAAAATCGTGAGCAGCACCGGCACTACGATGAACAGCGCGATGGCAGCCCACTTAAAGCGAATAGCGAGCCAGGCGAGGGCGGCTAATACCGCGATGACCAGGAAAAGCATCGCGAAATCCCACCATTGCCCCACCTCAAAAAAGAACAGGTTGGGAGCCTCTGCAGGCATGACCATGATTAGTCACCCGCCTTCGACTGATGCTTACCCCATCCCGGCAGATAGGTACGTTCGCGCTTTTGGCGGATTTGTTCATCCCAGCTGAACTCCGGCTCGCTCCAGTCTACGTAGTAGTCCGGGTCAACAGTGTCTTCCCACGGGTTGCCCGGTTCGGTGGGCGGCCAATTGGGGTTGTCGGTGACGGGAGGTCGGATTTCAGCCACCGCGGGGCTGCGGCGCCCGTAGCGGAACCATTGCGTATAGGTGTCCTCAAACAGTGGGGTTCCGTCCCAGCGACCTGCCGGAGTCCCGGAGCGGAAGAAGCGTCCACCCAAGGCTCCGCGCATGAATTTGCCGTGCCACTGCTGTTTCTTGCGGAACTCGGCGACTCGCTTGACGTAGATATTTTGCATGTGTGCCATCACGCCGCCGACCAGTTCGATATTAATCCAGTTGATGGCGCGTGTGTAGAGGTTATCTGGCTCGAAACCGACTCGCCAGTGGTTGAGCAGCCGGCACCGCTCGCCCTTGAGAGGAATAACGTAGAAACACCACGCCGCGGCGTAATGCTTCATGAACGGGAAACGGAAAGCATAGCTGCCGGGGGCAGCGGGAGGGTTCTTGGTATCGACCCATTGCACCAGGTATTTGCCGGGCACGACATCCGCCCATTCCATAGACATACCTTGGTAATCAAAACCGGCAATATCGCCGGGTTGAATAGCGTCCGGAGTTTGAAATTCTTCCTGAATTTCATAGTGATTATAAAAGGGAAGACGCGCGAAAGTCCTTTCGAGAAATTCGCTGCTGAATGAGCCTGATTTTTGCACCCCGATTTGTTTCAAAATGCGATAAACCGCATAAGCAGGGGCATCAATATCAATGGCATAAGTCGAGGATTTACCATTCTGGTAGTTCAGGTCAATAATGTCATCGGCGGGGTAGACCCAGTCCTGTTCTGCCCGAGTTGCTTTCCCGCTGAGCTGCGAAAACGCGAACACTCCTCCGAATATGGGAACTGCCGCGAGACCGGCAAGTTTCCAGAAGCATTTTCCTTTAGGTGACGTAGCCATTGTATTTAACGAGTTCCTAACTCCTCGCGGAGTAATGCCGTGAGGACGAAGCCGATAGATGCAAAAAAGGATTCACTTCAGAATCATCCGAATATAAAACCTATTGACAGGAAACTAACACACTATTGCGAAAAATGGGTGCGTTTGAATAGAGAGATTTATAAAACTCATTTTGGGACTAACGTCCTAATGAAAACAATGATTGGGAGTTCTACACTATAAGGCAATAAGCCGTTACAAAGGAGCAGTGGTGAATACTTTCTTAGGATTGTGGGAAATCGGAACTCCGCGAGTCTATTTGTTCTGGATTGTGGTTTTATTGGCTCAAATTGTAATAGCTGAGATAAACCGTCGCTGGAACTGGACAATTTTTGTTTTGTGGACCGTAGGGGGCATCGCGGTAATGCCTTACGTGATTACCCACGGTATTCCCATGGTGGGATGGTTCCCCTTCGGAAAGTTCACCATCATGATTCTCACCGCCACTATGACCGGATTCTTGCTGTTCTATGGGAAACGCCATCCGCTTAAGGCGCACCGCTATGCTTTCTGGTTCGGTCTGGCGCTCTGGATTGGACTGGCGGTGAACATCATGGAGGCCAATATCCGTGATGTCACCATTTTCTTGCAGACCAGTGAATACTATTCCTGCGCTGCCGACTGGCAGTGTCTGCAAGCCATCGACCAAGCGCACAGCATTCCCATGATTCCGGGACTGCCCGAGACGCGCGGCGTCGCTGCCGCGGTGGGAACCGAGGCATGGTATCAGGCGGTGGCTACCAACTTTGCGCAAGCCTATGTCGGTATCGATCCTGCAACCGGGTTCCGTACCATCGGGGGATACTGGAACTTGCTTTCAGCGCTGGCAGGAGTGCTGAACATCATCACCATCACCGGTCTGGGAAAGATTGCCATTACTTCCCAGCCGAACCAGAAGGTCAAAGGACTCATCTGGGTGGATATGGTGTGGCCCTGGATTATTGCCTACGACCTGTGGAATCACGCTTTCCTGTACAACTCGCTGGCTGATTACACCTGGTACTGTACGTTTGCCCTGTTGCTGGCGTGTACCATTCCCGCCTTCACGTGGGCGAAAGGTCAGTGGATATGGTTTAGGTGCTTCACTCTCATGTTCTGGATTGCGGCGAACAACATCTTGCCCGAACTGCTGGTGCAGCCCTCCGGGATGTTCAACTACGCGACGATGAACCCGGTGGCAAACATTGTCTGTGCCTGGCTGGCGCTGATTTCCAATGTGGCTTTGTTCGGTTACTGGCTGTACAAGATTATCGGGCAGAAACGTAATCCCATCACTGGAGTGCTGTTCTGTGAACTTGGAGCGTTCCGCAAGGTCGTGCTGGCTCACTTCGATAATAAAGACAAGTACTTCATCGTCGATCAAATCCCGCAAACCCCCATGGAACTGGGATTTGAGCCGGGTACCTTGGTTCCTCCCGAAGATGGCTGGGTGGGCATCATGCCGTGGTGGCGCCGGGATAAGCGTTACCTGGGCAAGCCGCATACCCCGCTCAGTGCTGATCCGGTTGCACAAGCGCGCCTAGAAAGGAAATCAGGGGAGGAACCTAGTGAGAGCGCGAAAGCTGACTCCTGATACTGAGTAAACGGGTGAGTCCGGTCGCCCCGGTTCTCACAAGTGTGGTCGGTGGCGGGCGTTTAGCTAGTCTGCGGTTCGTTCTGGTCTGTTTTCGATTTCTCAACTTTTGCTCTCGACGTGGTGGGATACTGAGGTGTTGACACAAGGAGCGTTGGAGAGGTCGGTTTGGTGATGGTTTCGGATTTGGCAGCTGCTCGGGAGTTTGCCGCCCAATGGGTGGGTAAAGGCTATGAGAAGGGCGAGTGCCAGAAGTTCTGGACGCTGCTGTTGCATGACGTGCTGGGATACGAGCGCATGGAATCGGTGCGGTTCGAGCATCGCGTCGCTGGTGGCGGCTTCATCGACGTGTGGATTCGCGACGCCTCCGTGATGGTGGAACAGAAATCTCTGGGGGTGGACTTGGACGCTCCCGAGATGCGGCAAGGGGTGCTAAAGACCCCGTTGGCGCAGGTGTGGGATTATGCCGAGGATTTGCCTCGCACCGAGCAGCCGCGTTTCTTGGTGACGTGTAACTTTGGCGAGTTTCGGGTTTATGACCGGGATCGCGGTGGTCGCCGCGATTTGGAAGGCGCACCGACTTTCGCGTTTACGCTTGCCGAGCTGGGCGAGCACCCCGAGTATCTCGGGTTCATCATTGACCCAATCAACTCGCGCTTAGAGAAAGAAAAACAAGTCTCCATTCAAGCCGGTGAGCTGGTGGGGCGCCTGCACGACGGGCTGCTTGCCCAATATTTGGAGCCGGACGCGCCTGAAACCCGCCACGCCCTAAACGTGCTGTGCGTGCGACTGGTGTTCTGTCTGTACTGCGAGGATGCGGGACTCTTCCAGAAGGATGCGTTCTATCGTTATCTGAAGGGCGTTGCCCCTGCTGATGTGCGTCCGCGCCTGAAACTGCTGTTCCGGGCGTTGGACACACCGGTGGAGCGGCGCGACCCTTATGACACGACGCTGCGGGAGTTCCCTTATGTAAACGGGGGTTTGTTCGCCGGTGATTTTGAGATTCCGAATTTTAGCCCCGAACTGTTGGAACTGCTGTTGAACGAGGTCTCGAGAGCAGTGGACTGGTCCCAGATTTCGCCCACGATTTTCGGGGGGATCTTTGAATCGACCTTGAACCCGGAAACGCGCCGAGCTGGCGGAATGCACTACACTTCCCCGGAAAGCATCCACAAGGTCATCGACCCGCTGTTTTTGGATGACCTGAAAGCCGAGTTGCGAGCCATCAATGACGCGGAGGGACTGACCCCGCGTCAACGCACTAATCGTTACCGGGCTTTCCACGAGCGGCTGTGCAAGATGCGGTTTCTGGACCCCGCCAGCGGATCAGGAAACTTTTTGACCGAGACGTACCTGCAGCTGCGGCACCTCGAGGATGAAGTGTTGAGCCGGCTCAATGCTGGTCAAACGGCGTTTAGCCTCGCAGAGGTGGGCGCGAGCGTCACCAGGGTGTCCTTGGACCAGTTTTATGGCATTGAAATCAACGATTTCGCGGTGAAAGTTTCCGAGGCGGCATTGTGGATTTCGCGGCTAAAAGCCAACGGTGAGACGGAGATGTTGCTGTCTCTGGGGGATGATGATTTCCCCCTCCGGGAGAGCGCCCACATCGTGCAAGCTAATGCGCTGACTTTGGATTGGAACACGGTGCTGCCGGCGGACCAGTGCAGTTACGTCCTGGGAAACCCGCCGTTTATCGGCTATTCCCGCCTGGATGAATCGCAAAAGGTCGACCGGCTGGCGATTTTCGGTAAGGTTGGCGGGGTGCTCGATTATGTCGCGTGCTGGTATCGAAAAGCTGCCGACTATATGCGGGGTAACCGAGAAATTCAGGCGGCTTTTGTGTCCACTAACTCAATTGTGCAAGGCCAGCAGGTCGCGCCGCTGTGGCGGGGACTGTTCGACGCGGGAATCGTGTTGAACTTTGCACATCGCACGTTTATTTGGGCAAATGAAGCCTCCGACCAGGCGCACGTGTACTGCGTGATTATCGGGTTTTCCTATACGGATCGGAAAACGAAATACGTGTGGGATTATGCGGCAGAGATTCCTTCGCCGAGCGACGCGGCGGCGCAGCGTACCAGGCGGGGAGGTATCGGGATGCGCCATGAGGTGAACCATTTGAACGGATACCTCGCGGATGCGCCGGATGTGTTCTTGGAGCGCCAGATGAAGCCGCTGTGTGACGTGCCGGAAATGTCAAAGGGATTTCAGCCCACTGACAATGGATTTCTGCTGCTGTCGCCCGAGGAACGTGCGGAGCTGCTGGCGGTCGAGCCAGAGGCAGCGCGCTGGGTGCGGAAGTTTTCCATGGGAGCGGAGTTCATCAGGGGTGAGGATCGTTACTGTTTGTGGCTGGAGGGCATTACCCCTAATGAATTGGCTGCCTTACCGAAACTGCGTTCACGGGTGGGGGCTTGCCGAGCTTGGCGTCTGGCGCAGGTAAAGACTGGAGACGCATACAAACTTGCCGACCGACCGCATTTGTTGCGCCCGTGCGGAAAATTCCAGGATGGTACCTATATTGGAGTGCCACCGGTGTCCTCGGAGCGCCGTGATTATATTCCGATGGGTTTTGTTAAGGACGGCATGATTCCAGGAAATCAACTGTATTTCGTGCCGACCGATTCGCGCTATGTTTTCGGAGTTTTAGTTTCGCGGGTGCATAATGCCTGGATGCGCGTGGTTGCTGGTCGGCTAAAAAGTGATTACCGCTACGGCAACACGACGGTGTACAACAACTTGGTGTGGCCAGATGCCACCCCTGCCCAGCGCGAACGTATCGAGCACACCGCGCAAGGGATTTTAGAAGCGCGTTCACTCTATCCGGATGCCTCCCTCGCCACGCTCTATGACCCCGACTTAATGCCAGTCGAGCTGCGGGCGGCACACCGCGAAAATGACCGCGCGGTCGAGGCGGCTTACGGCTTGCCGGCTGATAGTGATGAAGCAGGCATCGTCTCGCACCTTTTCGCTCTCTACGCCACCAAAACCTGCAGTACGCCGGGAAAGTGCGGATGAGATGTCTGCTGATTGCACGGTTGGATGGTGAGAGTGTCGGAACACACAATGAAACAAAAGCGGGTGCCGAGTAGCGAATAGTGAAAGTAGGGGAGGGGCACTAAATAGTCTGTTGCGGTATTGATAGAGTCACCTTTAAGCCGCCATGTTTGCTGGGGCTTATCGTGACCGTTCCTTTATGGGCGTCGATAATCTGTCGCACGATGAGAAGTCCTAAGCCATGTCGCTGTTCAGTGGTGCTGGTGTCACAAATCATATAATGCAGAGTATGGTTGAGCTGTTCTAATTCTGGAGCGGAAACACCTATTCCGTCATCCTCGACGCGGATAATGCAATTATTGTGTTGTACAGAGACGGATACGTATATCGTGCAGCCATTTTCGTTATGGGAGATGCTGTTATAGAGCAGATTTGAGAGGGCTCGTTGCAGTAAATCCTGGTCTACATTGACATTGCAAGAGGCTAGATTTTCGTCAGTGAGCCATTTTATCGAAAATCCATCTGGCAGATCCATATTTATGAAATCTACGACTGTCTGTCGAACGATGGCAACAACATTGTGCGGTTGAATCATCAGTGGTTGCATATTGTAATCGAGCTTGGACGCGAGATTGAGGTCTCGGATCAAGTTCTTCATTCGTTCACTTTGTTTGATAATCATCGTCACTTTTTTACGGTCTGGAACCGAAAGCTGGGGTGAATTTTCTAACTGACCAGCAAAGCCCATAACCATCGAGAGCGGGGTCCGGATATCGTGGGAAACCCCGGCAATCCAGTTCGCCCTAGCGGTTTCCTTCTTTCTCAACTGTTCTCTTTGCTGCTGCAATATGTCAGAAGCAGAGTTGATGTTTGCGGCTAGTTCCGAAAGGACTCCAGTCTCAGGGATAGAGACACTCTCTCCCCTAGAAAGCTGTTGTATGCCCTTGGTGATTGGGTTGACGGACTTGAGGAACTTGGTGTTAGCAGTTAGATAAATTCCGAGGATCAACAGGACGTTGATAGATAATATGCTCAGGAGGATTTGCGGAAAGTTAGAAATTAAACTGTAGTTCCAGCTCGGTTGGGCATGTTTCCAAAAACTATGGTGTGGAAATCCGACTACAACCACGCCATGATTATTTCTGCCGGTATAGGTAGGGTAGCCGTCAAGATACCCGGTGCTCAAATCAGCTATATCTGACAATGTGTAAGAATTTGGAATGGTCTGAGGAGTGTTTGGGGTTCTCCAGATGACTTTTAATGTCTCGTTATCTATTAAAATCGCCCACGCTCTCGCCTCGGTTAATTTTGTGGACATGCTATCTGATAAGTCATATTCCCCGCGGGAAGAAACCTGTAAGGCTTTTCCAGTCGCCCGGGCGATGGTGTAGGGAGAGGCATCTTCACTGGGGGCGTAGTTTGCTACGAGTACGACAAACGCAATAATGTTCAGTAAAATTATCAGTACAGAGCTGAGCAGAAAAATGCTTATGAACCGGTGTATGAGCTTCGGTACGCTTTTCATGCTACTTCTCCTCTAGAATCAGCTTGTAGCCCAGTCCCCTTACCGTGACCAAAGAAACAGGCTGCGAAGGATAGCGTTCTATTTTTTCCCTGATGCGCCGTATGTGCGCCATCAAAGAATTTTCGTACCCAAAGGGATTGGTACCCCAGGCGGCTTCACATAATGCTTCAATCGTTACGATACGACCGGCGTTTCGGTATAGGGCGGAGAGGATGTCATGTTCTTTAGCGGTTAGGGGGATACGTTCATTATCCTTTATTACTTCAGCCGAGGAAAAATCAATCTGACTATTTCTCAGTGTCACTATGGGATTTTCTCCGCGGTAGCTTCTCCTTAGTATAGCCATGATGCGATACGTTAGCTCTTTGGGGTGAAATGGCTTTACGATATAGTCATCTGCGCCTAAACTAAATCCCTTAAACCTATCTTCGTCCTCACCACATGCGGTGAGCAGCAAAATAGGGCAGTCGGCGTATTGCTTTAATTTGTTCATTAACTCAAAGCCGGTGCCATCGGGAAGCATCACATCGATGATTGCTAATTCGGGTGTCGCCTTTTGAGCCACTTCGAGGGCTTCTTTCACACTTCTTGCCGTCATAATTTGGCGAAAGCTGGATTCTTTGAGAATTGATAAAACCATGTTTAACAGGTCTTGCTCATCATCAACGAGGAGTATGCGCTTGTTCAGTAAATAAGCATCCTGATTCATGGTCACGCCTCCTGGGTACCTATCCTGCATGTCATCGTATCCCTGCCATTTGCGTGAGATACCGGAATCTGGTGGCATTAGCTCCAAGTAAACGATACTCGGCTGTCGAGCTCATGGTGGGGATGTGGGGCGTCTGGATTGAAAAAGTAAGGTAAATGTAAGGTAGGGAGAATTTTGCCGTAAGGACAGGGCACTATGGTAAAACCATGGACGAAAAAATTGCTCATGACTATATTGTTACCACGGAACAGTTAACAAAAAAGTACAAATCATTTGTTGCTGTCGACGCCGTGTCACTGCATATTCGGAAAGGAAGTATTTACGGTTTCCTGGGTCCGAATGGGGCAGGTAAATCTACTACCATGAAGATGCTTTTAGGTCTCACGTCTCCCAGTAGGGGTACCTTTACGATAGATGGAAAACAGTTTCCTGGGGACCGCATATCCATACTGAAAGAAATCGGATCATTTATTGAGTCTCCGTCTTTCTATGCAAATCTGACCGGTAAGGAGAACCTTGAAATTATTCGCCGCATTTTGGGATTACCGAAAAGTGCAGTTGATGATGCGTTAGATTTGGTCGGGCTGTCCGAGTTCGGCGACCGTTTGGCAAAAAAGTATTCCCTGGGTATGAAACAGCGGTTAGGGCTGGCTGGAGCGTTGCTCGGCAGACCCCCGATTTTGATTTTGGATGAGCCGACAAATGGTCTCGATCCGTCGGGAATACACGAGATCCGAAATCTGATTAAGTCGCTGCCAGGTCTATATGCCTGCACAGTCCTGATTTCATCTCATATGCTGTCTGAGATTGAGTTGATGGCGGATGACATCGGAATACTTAACCACGGTCGCTTGCTGTTTGAAGGAAGTCTTGCCGAACTGCGAAAGTATGCCCTGAAATCCGGTTACGCTACAGACAATTTGGAAGAAATGTTCTTGTCCATGATTGAAACCGACAATGAGCACCGGAAGCAGAGGGCAAAACTATGACAGCGCTGGCAATCGAACTTAAGAAATGCAAAAGGACGGGTTTTCTCCCACTCATGCTGGCAGTGGGTATCTTGGGTGCAGCCTACGCGTTTCTAAATTTCACTTTACGCAAAGAAACATTATTGAGTCTGCCCCTCGCCCCGATGGATATCCTGCTGACCCAGCTTTACGGCATGATTATGGTATTAAATATGTTCGGTCTGATTGCTGCAGCCTGCATCATATACAATGTGGAATTTAAAGGAAATGCGGTAAAGAAATTGTATATGCTTCCAGTCAATGTCACTGCAGTATATGTGAGCAAATTTACCATTATGAGCGTCTTGTTCGCGATAGCTGTTTGCCTGCAAAACTGGGCACTTGCAGCTATTGGAGCGGTTGATTTGCCTTCCGGCGCATTCGACATCAGAATCCTGATTTCGTTTGCAGGCTATTCATTTCTCACTTCGTTGCCCGTTCTGTCCTTTATGCTATTTGTTTCGTCAAGAATTAAAAATGTATGGATCACCCTCGGAATTGGGGTGGTGGGATTTCTGAGTGGGATGGCTTTGGCGACTTCAGACATAGTCCTAAGCCTGGTGTCACCTTTTGTGGTCATGCTCAAACCCGCTGTCGCGATGAGCGCCCAACCGGATACCGCGGTAGTGCTCGTATCCCTGATAGAAACCATTCTGTTTTTCGCAGCCGGACTCTGGTGTGTTCGTCATCTGCGCTATGAATAGGGGAAATTACAATGAATTTTTCGGAATTGCTCAAAATCGAATTTTTGAAAACAAAACGCAGCCACATAACCCTTTTACTCTTTATAGCCCCGCTGCTCGTCGTTAGCTCCGGTGTGGCAAGCCTTCGTAGCTACTTATCGCCTGAGTATCCTAACGCTTGGGCAGCGATGTTCATCCAAAGTGCATTAATCTATTCCTATTACCTGCTCCCATTGAGCATGATTGTAGTATGTGTGATGATTGCGGGTCGCGAAACAGACCATAATGGCATACTAAAAATGTTGGCACTTCCCATTAGCCGCTATGCTCTCTCAGCTGCAAAATTTTGCGTGTTGCTCGCTTATTTGCTTCTGGAAATGGTCGTGTTCATGGCTTGTTTCGTAATCGCCGGATGGATGGCGACCTTTAGTATGGGAATTCAAGAATCGCTCCCACTCGTGTTTCTATTAAAATGGTGCGGCGCGCTTTTCCTGACCATGATTCCTAGCTTAACGATTATGTGGGCGATTACGGTAGTGTTTGACAAATTGTTTTTATCTATTGGTATAAATATACTTCTGGTCATACCCGGTATCCTCATGGCAAACACACCACTATGGTTGCTCTATCCCTATTGCTACAGCGGGTATCTGGTTTCACTCTCGCTCCACAGCGATAGGATACTCACCATCGGTACAGGATTTACCCTCTGGCCATTTGTGCCCATTGCTGTTCTCATTACTGCAATTATGTGGTTCATTGCTCTCACGCAGTTTGGGAAAAAAGAAATGAGCTGAACGGCAGGTAGGGGTTACGCTCGGGATGCGAGAAATTTTCACCAATACGCGCCGGTAGCTATGTCCCCGACAGATACTTCCTCTCGACAGACCCGCCGAGCAGCACCAGAGGCTTAAAGTCCTTTATTTGCAAGCAAATGCGGATATAGCGCCATGATAGAATCAGATTGATTCGGGAGTGTATTTCCCGGAAATCGATGGCGTCTCGGGTTGGCTGGGACAGAACACAATGAAGAGGTAAAAATGAAAATTTCTGCACGCAACCAGTTCAAAGGCACGGTAAAGAACATTGAACGTGGTGCGGTCAATTCAATCGTTGAAATTGAAGTCGCTCCGGGGGTTTGCTTCGCGGCGTCCATCACCAACACTTCGGTGGACAATTTGGGGCTTTCTGAAGGCTCAGATGCTTACGCCATTGTGAAAGCATCCTCTGTAATGGTGGGTGTAGACGCTTAATCTCTCAGAGAAACTATAAAAAACGGCACTTCGGTGCCGTTTTTTAATGCTTTCGTGCGGTTGTATTGATGGGTCGAGGATTGGGTTGTGGGTAGACCCAGGGGGCTTTTTCTGTTTGGTGCTTCGGCGGCGCAATGCCCACTGGGCAGCGTTAAATGTTTGAGTGGGATGTCCAAAGCTCATCCCACTCAAAAAGTAGGCCCAGGGGGGCTCGAACCCCCGACCCACGGATTAAAAGTCCGCTGCTCTACCAACTGAGCTATAGGCCCGTAGGAAAGATTATAAGTAAAAAATCTCCGTAACGACAACTGAGCACGTGGTCCCCTGCTGAAAATCAGGTCTGCCAGCGGATTGACCGCCATCCTGAGACTATCTGGTGTGGGCGCTGCAGCTCCAGGTGTGCCCCGTCAGAATCCCTCGGATTGGGAACAGCGAGGGAAATGCTCTCTGCATCTCCAAGTTCGCACAAAAACCCGTGTGAACGGGGATAATTAAGGTAAACCGAAGGAGGAAACCATGGAAACCAGGAAACCGCGACGCCCGGCCATCATCGAACCAGAAACTTTGGAATATTTGGAAGGCGAGGAAGACCCGGCACTGTCCAGTGAATCCGCGCACACCTCGGCTCGGATCTTGGTGAAATCCCCCAACGGAGAGTGGTCTGACCCCGAGCCGGAGACCAAGGAACGCCTGCTGGCATTCATGCAAGGGAACGGCGTAGATGAACTCGCCGAGCTGTGGTCGCGTTCCCCAGTCAACACCCTGCCCGGTGTCCTGTGGCGACTGCTGCTGATAGATCAGTGGGTGAAACGCTACCCGGAAGGCGTGAATACGCGCTTCAAACAGGGACTCAATTCCCCGCAGCTTTCGGAATATCTCGATATTGACGGGGCGCATTCCCTGGATTTTCCCGCCTGGAAAAAACAGCTGGAACAAATCCTGAGCGGAAGTTTCGACGATAATTTCGCCGATTTTCTGGATAGGTCCCAGGCGGTGCTGCGAGTCTTGGCAGCCAGTGAATCGGTTTGGATGAAGAAAGATTCCGCGAACCCGCTGGCTAACGAAGTAACCCTGCGAGACAACGCCCTGCTGGTCACCGCCGACGAGCTGCTCGATGCGGCGGCAATGTATCGCGAAGGTCGCTTGGACTGAGGCGCTGCACCACTTGCCGCCCCCGCACGGGACAGCAAACTGCACATAAGCAATACATGAGCAACACTAACCAATAGTTGAGGGGACATAAGGTGTCGGATAACCAGAAGAACAACGCTAAACCGGAAACAAATGGGACAGAAATTCCCGTCCCACCTCCCTTGCCGGGAACAGAAAAGAAATCCCTGTTCGCGGGCGCTACGGCGGAGGAAATGTTTCCGAAAAACGATTTGAATCCCGGTGGTTCCCAAGAATACGACGATGCGGACTTTACGGAACCACAAGCCCCTCGAGAAGAAACCCTGCCCGACCCGGTCGCGATAGCTCGTGCGGACGCCTTAGGCTCAAAACTCAAAAAGAACAAATCCTCAAATAAGATTGACCACAAGCCCCTCACCCTAAAGAAAGAAGACGGGTTGACCCCCGACGGGCTGCCGAAACTGCCCAAGGGGCGTTTCGCCGACCGGGAACTGTCCTGGCTCGCTTTCAACCAGCGGGTCTTTGAACAAGCCCAAGACCCGCGTCTGCAACTGTTGGAACGGGCGTGGTTCCTGACGATTTACTGCTCCAACCTGGACGAGTTCTATATGGTACGGGTCGCGGGTCTGAAGCGCCGTATCGCCGCGGGATTCGCGACAGTTTCTGCATCGGGGTTGACTCCGCGTCAGCTGGAAGGCGAAATCAGCCGACGCTCCCACGAGATGACCGGTAACGTCTATCATTCTTTCCAAGACGAGATTCGCCCAGCTCTGGATAAAGCCGGTCTGGTCATCACCGATTGGGATCGTCTGAACGAAACTCACCACGAAATTCTGCACCGATACTTCCGCAATCAGGTGTTCCCCATCCTGTCGCCGCTGGCAGTGGACCCGTCCCACCCCTTCCCTTACATCACCGGGCTGTCACTGAACCTGGCAATAATTGTGCGTAACCCCAACACCGGCAAAGAACACTTTGCGCGTATCAAAGTGCCACCCATCCTGCCGCGCTTCGTAGCCGTGACAGAAAACGGGGTCGAGAATGACCCCTCGAGCGTAATTTTGGCAGGGGAAAAGGTTAACTTCGTCCCCATCGAACAAATAATTTCTGCACATCTCGATCACCTGTTCCCCGGCATGGAAATCAAAGAAGCCCACGAGTTTAGGGTGACTCGTAACGAGGATTTGGAAGTCGAAGAAGACGACGCGGAAAATATTTTGACCGCGATGGAATCTGAGCTCGCGAAACGGCGTTTCGGACCGGCAGTGCGCCTGGAAGTGGCGGAATCTATGCCGGCGTTCCTGTTGGATTTCCTAAAAGAGAACCTCGAAATTGGGACTTCCGACGTGTTCCGACTCCCCGCGCCGCTGGACCTACGCGGTCTTAACGACCTGCACGACTTGGACATTCCCCAGTTGAAGTACCCGCCGTATGTGCCCGTGACCCCAGCAGGACTGGCAGAGAAAGAATCATCGAAACCTGCGGATATTTTCAGCTCAATTCGTGACCATGACGTGCTGATACACCTGCCTTATGATTCTTTCGCCACCTCGGTGCAGCAGTTCATCGTGCAAGCCGCGCAAGATCCGAACGTGCTGGCAATCAAACAGACCCTGTACCGGACCTCGGGTGATTCCCCAATCGTCCAGGCCCTGATTGACGCCGCCCGTGCCGGGAAACAGGTCGTGGCTATCGTCGAGATTAAAGCGCGTTTTGATGAAGAAGCCAACATCGGTTGGGCGCGCAAAATGGAACATGCAGGGGTTCACGTGGTTTACGGTTTGGTGGGGTTGAAAACGCACTGCAAGCTGTGCCTGGTGGTACGTCAAGAACCTGACGGACTGCATCGCTACTGCCACGTCGGTACCGGCAACTACCACCCGAAGACGGCACGTGGGTATGAGGATTTGGGTCTGCTGACCGATGATCGCGAAGTCGCTCAAGACCTGACCCGTTTGTTCAACCAGCTCAGTGGATACGCTCCCCGCTCGACTTTCCACCGACTGCTGGTCGCCCCCCGCTCCATTCGTGATGGCTTGATTGAGCGGATAAACCGCGAAATTGCTAACAAGAAAGCTGGCAAGAAAGCTGGAATCCTGTTCAAAATCAACTCGATTGTCGACGAGCGTATGACGGATGCGCTCTACCGGGCTTCCCAAGCGGGAGTACCGGTGATGGTCCAGGTCCGTGGCATTTGCTCCATCAAGCCGGGTATCCCCGGTCTGAGCGAAAACATTAGAGTGGTGTCTATCCTGGGACGATTCCTGGAGCACTCGCGAGTCTATGCGTTTAAGAACGACGGGGACCCCGAAGTGTGGATTGGTTCCGCGGACCTGATGCACCGCAACTTGGATCGTCGCGTCGAAGCGCTGGTGAAAATCGTGGACCCCGAACAGATTCAATATCTGATTGATTTGGTCAAACACGGCATGGCAGAAACGACTGCATCATGGCGATTGATGCCTGACCAACAGTGGGTGCGAGTCAACCGCAACGATGCCGGGCTGCGTCTAGAGGATATCCAGGAAACCTTGATGAGCCACACCTCCTCGCGGGTGGCAGGACGCGGTGGCGTCTCACGGCATTGAAACGGGTGCTGAGGACGATACCGGAAAGGGGAATCTGATGAGTAAAGTATTAGCTGCCGGCGGGGTGGTTTGGCGTGGCGGGGAACTGCGTCCAGCCCTGGAGGGCGTACCCACCCAAACCCCTTATGAATTTTTAATCGTCCACCGCCCAAAGTACAACGACTGGTCCCTACCAAAAGGAAAAATGGAACCAGGTGAACTGCTACCTGCTTGTGCGGTGCGGGAAATCGCCGAAGAAACGGGGGTGCAAGTGTGCCTGGGACCACAGCTCGGAGTCACGGCATACCCGGTGGAAGGGCGTCAGAAACAGGTGACTTACTGGCTGGCTCAGGTGCGCCACAGTGCGGCGATACTGGCCAGACCCTATGTGGAACCCGCCTCGACACGCGAGATAAACGAGACTCGCTGGGTCGACCAGACGCGAGCACAGGAACTTTTGACTCAAGAATATGACCGTCACCTGATAGCGCACGCGGAGGAATGCCTGCGACAGGGCTGGGGAGACTCGACACCCGTCATGCTCGTGCGGCACGGGAAAGCCAAGAATCGACTGAAATGGAACACCGATGATTCCTTGCGTCCGTTAAAGAAACGCGGCAGACACCAGGCTGAGAATCTCGTTTCAGTCCTGAGCGCTTTTGGAATTTCTCGCATGTTTTGTTCCCCGTGGAAACGCTGCGAGCAAACGATACGCCCCTACTTGAAAGCCAGTGGAATCAGGTGCGAATTTCCGGACGTGTTGAGCGAGGATGGTTACGCTGCCAATCCTTACGCCGGGCGGGAACTGTTGCGCGCACTGCTCCAAGCTGCCCCCGCGGAAGGACCGACCGCCCTGTGCTCCCATGCCCCGGTGCTGATTCCGCTGATGCGGTCTCTGGGCAACGACTTTTTGAGAGAAACCCTGATACCTCTGGAAACTGGAGAATCCCTAATCGTCCACGTAATTCCTGGCGTTGAAGCCGACCCGAAACTGATCGCTGTCGAACGGGCAGAAGCGGAACCACCCGCCGGTTACGCGCGGGATTAGTCAGAAATCCGCACAAGCCCGCTCGACCGGTTTTTGTGTTCGCTCGGCGCGCGGAGGGAGATGGTGCGCTGCCTAGATTCGCAGCAGGAATTCCAACAGGCTGTAGACCGCGGCAGCGACCACGGCAGCAGCGGGAAGAGTCAGCACCCAAGCCACCACGATGTTTCCTGCGGTTCCCCAGCGGACTGCGGAAAGCCTGCGAGTCGCGCCCACTCCCATGATGGCGGTGGTCACGGTATGCGTAGTGGAAATCGGGGCGTGCCAGATAAACGCGGTAAAGTACAGCACACCCGCGGCAACTGTCTCGGAGACAAAACCGTTAGCCGGATTGACATGAATCACCCGAGAACCCAAGGTCTTCATGATGCGAAACCCGCCCACGAAAGTGCCGGCGGCAATGGCGATAGCCGCCGCAAACTTGACCCACAGAGGAATGGGATCATCCAAGTCAACATGACCGGAAGCAACCAGAGCGATGAAAATGACCCCCATGGTCTTTTGTGCATCCTGCAAGCCGTGACCCAGAGCGAGCGCCGCGGAAGAGAACTTTTGACCGACCCGGAATTTGCGCATGGTCCGACGATAAGCCAGGTTCTTCATGAACATCATCACCAAGCTCATCAGCACATACGCGAAAGTGAAACCAATCAGTGGGGAAACCACCATCGGAATCAAAACGTGGGAAGTGATTGTCGACCAATTCACCGTGACTCCCGCTGCCAAGCCAGCCCCTGCCAGACCACCAATCAGTGCGTGCGAGGACGATGACGGCAGCCCAAAGTACCAGGTGATGATGTTCCAACAAATCGCCCCGATGAGACCCCCGAGAATAATCAACAGACCGTGGGCTCTCTCGGCGTGAGAAACAGCCGTGGCATATCCGGACATGTCGATGATTCCGGAACCGATAGTTTTCGCCACCTCAGTCCCCAGCAGAGATCCCACCAGGTTCATGACCGCAGCCATCGCTAGGGCAGTGCGCGGCGCCCAGGCTCGTGTGGAAATTGCGGTGGCAATAGCGTTGGCAGCATCGTGGAAACCATTGGTGAAATCAAAGACAACTGCGATGACAACGACGAGAACGACCAGTAGCAGAGAAATATCCATCGGGGAGCACCCTCAAGATTCCTTTATCGCAATGCCCTCAACCAGAGCAGCTAGATGCTCGAAAGCATCGCAAGCATCCTCAAGCCGTTCGGTGACGTCTTTCAGCTTGATGACCGCTATCGGGTCAGGATTGTGATTCACAATATCGGACAAGCAATGCATATAAATCTGGTCGGCTTGATTCTCTAAGCGGTTGACTTCCACCCAGTATTCGCGCAGTTCATCCAAGGTTTTCAGGCGTGGCATGGCGGAAGCCGTAACCTTGGCGCACTTTTGGAGGATGGCTGCCTGTTTATGCAAGCATTCGGGAATTTCTTGCAGCTGATAGACCACAATGAGATTTCCAGCTTCGTCTACTAAGTCCATGCAATCGTCCAGACGGTAAGCCAATTCGCTGAGATCATCGCGATCCAGAGGCGTGACGAAAGTCTGGTTAATTTTGTTCATGAACTCGTGGGTCAAATCATCAGAAGAATTCTCGACCGCGTGTAAATCGTTGCGCACCCCATCGCGCTGCGCAGTCGGGAGCGACATCAATTTTGCCAAGATATCGGTGCCCTCAATCAGGTTGTTGGCAATTTCGGTGAGCTGCTCGAAAAATCCCTCATCTTTGGCGCGATTGAACAGACCCATTTTTCACCCTTCTTAGTGATGGATTCGGCAAAACCTGACTAGCCTGAGAACCAGTTGCAACAGTTCTAGCGAATCGTGTTATGTCGGTCTCGTTTACTCTATCTGGTTGAGACCTACATTGTAAAAACAGGGTAAGTTTTAGGGCAAAGACAGGTTAATTCGGGTCATTACCAGAAGGTTTGTCAGGTTAAAGGGGAGATTAAAAGTTTTTTTCGTTAAAACCGGAGACAAGGTATCGCAGGTGTGGTAACTTAAATACAAGACATCGATGTCCGTAGAAGCCCCGGGCTCCATATACTGCCGCTACGAGCGGCCTTCGCGCCGACAGGCGCTTTACGGTTTCGGTGTCGTTGAAGGCTCCGCTTGTCGGAGCCTTCAGAGTTTAACCCCAGAGGAACGCCAGAACAGGCGCGTTCCTGGCAGCTCCCAAACTTATGAGAGAATCAGAGCATGACTTCCCAGCCTCACGCGGAAAAGCCGGACCCCTCCCTGACCAATACGGTAAAAATTACGCGTCGCGTGCGTCGGGAGGAACACCAGGCAGAACAGATTGAAAAGCTGCCGAAAGTTCCGGAGTCCCTAATCGGGCGGGTCATCTGTGCGCATCCGGAAATCATCACCGCCCTCGCGGCTTTGGGTATGTCCCTCATTTTTGTGCTCCCTGCGGATTTCTTGACCGTGGCAGGGGTTATCGCGGTAGCGTGTTTCGCCTTCGGCTGGGCGCATTTGGCGCATCTTCCCGCCCCCCGAGCCTCTTTCATTCTGTTGACTACCTTTGGGGTGTTGGCTGTACTGATGGGAAGAATCTTTGGAGATTTCTCGATAGTGGCAGAAGTCGTGGGCTTGGGCGTCATGGGGGCTTTCATCGTTGAAATGCTGCGTCGCCCCCGGACAGATTTGTTGAGCTCAGTGGCGGGCAATGTGACCGGAATACTCATCGTCTCCACCGCGGGGGCTTGGGTCATGCTAGAAGCGGAAACACTGTGGTATTTCCTGCTGGTGCCCGGCGCGGTCACTCTCATCGGGGGATGCATCGGCATGGCGATGAGCGCCAATTGGCAGTTGAAATGGAGAGTCTTTACAGGAATCCTGTTCTCGGTAATTTTTGGTTTGGCAGCCGGGGCAGCCATCCTCGTGATGGAAGGAACTTCGCGGGATCAGATGGTGCTTTTTGCGGGGGGACACCTTCCCAGCTTGACCGTGGCTTTGGTTTCCGGGCTGCTGCTGGGGGTCGTGTTCGGAATTGCGTTCGCGTCACTGACGGTACTTTTTAGTGGCGACCTGGCTCCATCAACAGTTTCGGCCGCGGTCAGCCAAGCTTTCATTCCCGTTCTCGCAGCGGCGGTGCCGCTCTATATTCTGGCGCGGCTTTTAGTGGGGGAGGGTCCTACACTTGCTTGAGGAATGTTCCCAGGTTCGCGCCCAAACTGTAAATAGGGGGTAAAAATGCAAGTCACCTATCCGAGCGTTGACCGAAGTTGGCCGGGGATGGTCACAGACACGGGCTGGAATCACGGGCTGGAACTGCTCGAAGGGCGTGGCTATGTCACGATTCCCTTGGGAGTGCTGAAAGTTTCCGGGACAGATCGCTGGACGTGGCTGAACTCTGTCAGTACCCAAGATTTTTCCAACTGGGAGACTGCCTCGTCACGAGAAGCCCTCATTCTCGACCCCACCGGACATATCGAGTTGAGTTTTTTCGCGGTAGACGATGGCACTAACGTATGGATTCTGACCGAAGAACCGCGAGGTGCCGTCGAGTTTTTCCAGTCGATGCGGTTCCGTTCCCGTGTGGAAATCGCCGACGTGAGCGCAGACTTTACCGTCATAGGCTATCTGAAAACCGGGGACAAGGACTCTTTGGCAGCCCAATTTTGGAGTGAGCAGGCGCGCGTGACCTGGACTGATCCCTGGCCCGGTCCGGTGGGAAACACGACCACATTCACCATTCCCGGCGCGAGCCACCCGGCGGACGACCCTGCCGCACCCCACCGTGAACTGGCGGTAGTTTCGCATCCTGACCTGCCGGCTCTCGAAGCAAAGGCGGCAACGAACGCCCTGATGAAAGCAGACTTAGGCGCTTGGGAAGCCGTAAGAATCTCCCTATGGCACCCCCGCCTGGGGCGCGAGGGCAAACCGGGGACCCTCCCTCATGAATTGGACTGGCTGCGGGTCGCTGTCAGTTTGCAAAAGGGCTGCTATCCCGGTCAAGAAACCGTGGCGAAGCTGACCAATCGGGGTCGTCCCCCGCGCCGCCTCACGTTTTTGGATATAGATGGGTCCCGCGAGGAACTCCCTGCCATAGGTTCTCCTCTCACCTTGGAATCTGACGGCTCCGAAGTCGGGGTGTTGACCTCCGTGGCTTATCACCCCACAGACGGTCAAATCGGTCTGGGTTTGCTAAAACGCCAGGTTAATCCCGCGGAAATACTGCTGGTGGAGGGAACGCGTGCGGCACAAAGCGTCATCGTGGACCCCAGCGGGGACAACCCGCGACGCCTGGACGACAGCAAGCTAAGCGGTTTACTAGGTTTGAGAGCGAGGAAAAAATAAAATGTCGGATATTTTCGCGGCGATAAACTCGGTGCAAACGTTTCTGGTGCTGGGATTGGTCCTGATTGTGGTGGGAATGAGCCTGTATGCCTTGCTCCACACCCTGACTACCCCCGCCCAGGCTTTTCCGACTGAAGGCAAACGGACCCGCAACTTTTGGGCTTTGCTGAACCTGCTGGCACTGGTGATTTCCTTCTTGGGGATAACGCCCAACGGTTACGTAGGTTTATTTGGCGTGATGATGGCTCTGATAATTCCGGCTGTGTACTTGGCAGATGTACGTCCCGCCGTGGCTTCGTGGCGCCGACGCGGCAATAACTCGCGAGGAATGGGGCAACGTCCCCCAACGCCCTGGTGAACCCGGAACAGACAGAACGAGACGGCGACGCAAATCGGAAAGGAAAATCGATGCGAGCAGTAATTCAGCGTGTTAACGGCGCAAAATGTGTAGTTAACGGTGAGGTCACCGGCGAATTTACGGGACCGGGACTGGTGGTCCTGTTAGGGGTAACTCACACGGACGGAGACGCGCAGGTCGAAAAAATGGCGCGCAAGATTGCGAATCTGCGTATTTTTGACGCTCCGGGTGCCTATGATGCGGCTGGGGGGTCTGAGAAACTTTCACAAGCGCGTGGTGCGGAAGCTTCCGCGGTCCAGTTGGGGCTGCCGGTGCTGCTGATTAGCCAATTCACGCTCTATGGAGACGCGCGCAAGGGCAATCGACCTTCGTGGGTGGCGGCAGCACCGGGAGAAGTGGCGCAACCGCTGGTCGACGCGGTGGGAGCCGCGCTGCAGGATCAGGGGATGCGAGTGGAACGCGGAATTTTCGGGGCTGACATGAAAGTGAGCTTCACCAATGACGGACCGTTCACGATTCTGTTGGAAGTGTGAGTTAGCCGGTAGTGAACACAGTCGCGTTTTCACGGCACGGGGGCATAAATTGGTAGCGAGTATTAAAGGGAGTGCGTATGTTTGAAAGATTTACCGACCGAGCCCGCCGGGTGGTGGTGTTAGCCCAAGACGAAGCCCGCCGGCTGAACCAAAACTATATCGGCACCGAACACCTGCTGCTGGGACTAATCCATGAGGGTGATGGCATCGCGGCGCGAGCTTTGGAAACGATGGGTATCTCGCTAGAGGCTGTGCGCGCTCAGGTGATTGAGATTATCGGTGAGGGAGAGCAGCCCACTACCGGTCATATTCCCTTTACCCCGCGAGCCCGCAAGGTGCTGGAATTTTCTATGCGTGAGGCGTTGCAGTTAGGGCATAACTACATCGGTACCGAACACATACTGCTGGGGTTGTTGCGGGAAGGCGACGGGGTCGCCGCCCAAGTCCTCATCAAACTCGGTGCTGACCTGAACAATGTGCGCCAGACCGTTATCGAACTGCTGTCTGGATACCAGGGCGGTCAGTCTCAACAGAGCGGTCGCGATACTGTGGGCGTCGGTGGCGGTCGTGCCGATAACCCCAACGCGGGGGGTAACTCGGCAATCCTGGACCAGTTCGGACGCAACCTCACCCAGGCGGCGCGGGAGTCCAAACTTGACCCGGTCATTGGACGCACCAAGGAAATGGAACGCGTCATGCAAATCTTGTCCCGGCGCACCAAGAACAATCCGGTCTTGGTTGGTGAACCGGGAGTGGGTAAAACCGCCGTGGTGGAAGGTCTGGCCCAGAGTATTGTCCGCGGAGACGTCCCGGAGACTTTGAAAGATAAACAGCTTTATTCTCTGGATATGGGTTCCTTGGTGGCGGGTTCGCGCTACCGTGGTGATTTTGAGGAACGTCTCAAGAAGGTGCTGAAGGAAATCCGCACCCGTGGGGACATCATCTTGTTCATCGACGAGATTCATACCCTGGTCGGTGCGGGCGCAGCGGAGGGCGCGATTGACGCTGCCTCCATTTTGAAACCGATGCTGGCTCGCGGTGAGTTACAGACCATCGGCGCCACCACCATCGAGGAGTACCGCAAGTACATCGAAAAGGACTCGGCTCTGGAACGACGTTTCCAGCCGGTCAAGGTCGAAGAACCCAGCGTGGAAGAAACCGTTGCCATCCTCAAGGGGTTGCGGGACCGTTACGAGTCGCATCACCGAGTCATGATTACTGACGCGGCTCTCGCTGCCGCGGCGCAGCTGGCGGATCGTTACGTATCTGACCGGTTCTTACCGGATAAGGCAATTGACCTGGTTGACGAAGCTGGAGCGCGTTTGCGGATTAAGCGCATGACGGCGCCGCCAGAGCTGAAGGAAGTCGACGAAAAAATCGCCAAGACCCGTCAAGCCAAAGAGGCTGCCATTGATGCCCAAGATTTTGAAAAGGCTGCCCAGCTGCGTGACGAGGAAAAGCATCTGACGGAAGAACGCGCAGCGAAGGAATCCCAGTGGCGCCAGGGCGAAGACACCTCTGAATCGGTGGTTGACGAGGAGCAAATCGCCGAGGTCTTGGCGATGTCCACCGGCATTCCGGTGTTCAAACTCACGCAGGCAGAGTCCTCGAAACTGCTGCGGATGGAAGACGAACTGCACAAGCGCATTATCGGGCAAGACGAAGCGGTCAAGGCAGTGTCCCAGTCCATCCGCCGGACCCGCGCCGGTTTGAAAGACCCGAAGCGACCCGGTGGCTCGTTCGTGTTTGCCGGACCCACCGGGGTGGGCAAGACCGAGCTCGCCAAAGCTCTGGCAGAATTCCTCTTTGGTGACGAAAACGCCCTGGTACAGCTGGATATGTCCGAATTTTCGGAAAAGCATACAGCATCCCGACTGTTCGGCTCGCCTCCGGGCTACGTCGGCTATGACGAGGGCGGTCAGCTCACCGAAAAGGTGCGCCGCAAGCCCTTTAGCGTCGTGCTGTTCGACGAAGTGGAAAAGGCACACCCGGATATCTTTAACAGCCTGTTGCAGGTGTTGGAAGAGGGACACCTCACGGACTCGCAAGGACGCCTGGTCGACTTTAAGAACACCATCATCATCATGACCACGAACCTCGGTACCCGTGAAATCAACAAGGGCGTGCTGACTGGTTTCCAAGCCAGCGGCGAGTTAGCCACGGACTATCAGCGGATGAAGGGCAAGGTTCAGGAAGAACTGAAACAGCACTTCCGTCCCGAGTTCCTCAACCGGGTGGACGAAATCGTGGTGTTCCCGCAGCTTGAAAAGGGCGAAATCCTGCAGATTGTTGACCTGATGATCGCCAAGCTCGATGACCGGATGCTGGATCAGGGCATGGCTTTGCAGATTACTCCCGCGGCGCGAGCTTTGCTGGCGCACAAGGGCTTCGACAAGACGTTGGGAGCTCGCCCGTTGCGTCGGGCGGTGCAGCGCGAAATTGAGGACGTTCTGTCCGAAAAGATTTTGTTCTCTGAGCTGGGCGAAGGACAGACCGTAACGGTAGACGTCGAACCGAGGTTCATCAAGCACGAGTCTGCAGACAAGGTGAATGGGACGGATTGGGAGTTCACTGACGACGCCGAATTCACATTTACCGGCTCGGACGGGCTGCCCGAAGGTCGAGCTCAACAGCGCCGCAAGCTCGAAGACGTGACCGCAGCGACCATTCGTGAAGCCGAATTGGCAGCTCGGGAAGCGGATGATTCTCCGGATAAAGAGCCGGCGGCATAAGCACCATAGACAACTTCGCGGGTCTGCCTTAGCAGACCCGCGAAGAGTTTAACCCCTCTCCGGAAGTCATCCTTTCTGAAACAGAGTCGTTATGGGTTCATGGTTGAGCCCGTTACGGGGTATATTCATAAGAGTCATATTTGTTGCGTCGCGTCAAGGGAGAGGCCGAATCTATGTCCACCGCCAGCCACGATGAACAGTGGTTTGAGCGAGTATTTGCGGAACACGGCACGGCTATAGTGAGATTCCTCTATCGTCGTGGAGCCTACAGTGACGCTGAGGATTTGGCAGCAGAAGTCTTTACCGTGATGTGGAGGAAAAAAGCCGAAGTCCCCGACGGCGCCGAACTGCCCTGGCTGTACAAAACCGCGGGCTTGACCTTGGCTAACTGGTATCGCAAAAAGAAGTCCCTACCGATGGGGGATAACCAAGAAAGCCTGGACTCTACCGATTTTTCCGACCCTGCCCAACTCGTCGTGGAGGACCAGGGCATGCGAGCCGCCCTGCTGAGTCTCAGCGAAAGAGACCGAGAAATCATCCTCGCGGTCGCCTGGGAAGGCTTGAGCGGCAATGCCTTGGCACAATATTTGGGAGTGAGTCGCTCGGCAGCGGATGCAGCCTTATCACGAGCGCGGAAACGGCTGGAGGAAGCGATTGAAAATAATACTTCTTAGGGAAGTGTAAGAAACGCCAGGCAGGTTACATGTATATGTTGCAAGGTCGAAACTGTGCCGGGCCTGAGGACGGTTTCGACCAGCTAAAACTTTTATTGATATGAACGACGAAATTCGGTAATCACAACGATTGCCGTACAGGAGAAGGACCAGGAAGTGGACAACCACAAAGTCGAGATGAGCGGGCTGGAGGCTCTGCGCTCACTCGACCCTGCCTGGAACCTGCCCGTTGATTTAGACTCGTTGCGCGCCAAAGTTTCCGCCCAGATGGAATCTGAAGGTTTGACTTTTGCAGCGCAGCCACCCGCGCATGTGGTTGCGACGGAGACTGCGGATACCCAAACTCCGGTAGCGGAAGTTGTTTCTCTGGCGGTGCGCCGGCACACGCTGGCAGTGCGTCGTAACTGGCTGGTTGGCTTGGGCGCGGCGGCGGCGGCAACAGTGGTCGGTTTTACGGGATGGAGTGCGCTTTCCCCCGATGAACGTGGCGCCGTGCCCATTTCAGACGACGGCGTGGTGATTGCAGACGGACCGCGTATTACTGCCGCGGGCTCCGAGATTGTAGTGCCCGGAGCCAGTGAACGTTTGGAAAATGTCGGCGATGTCGAGTTCGTAGCGGCGGGTCATTTTTCTACCGTTCCAACTAAAGCCCCGATTTTGCGTGTCGGGAAAGGAGCCAGTGTTTCTGCTGATCAAGTCCAGAAAGTCGCGAACTCTTTGGGCATGAGAGGCTCCGTTAAAAAGAACGGCGCCGGATTCACGGTCACGGATACCAAGGGGGCGACCTTGACGGTCACTGTGGGTCAGCTGACTTCTCTGACTTTTGATAACCCCTCGGCGGTGCGGATGGAATGCGTACCGGTGAAACCTGGAGATGGCAACGTAGAACTGCCGAACCCTGACGCGACCAAGAATCCGACCGAGAACTCTGGCGCTAGCTCCAATAGCTCTCCAGCTCCGAGCACTTCGACCGCTCCCGGCTCCACGCCGCTGGAACCTGGTGAACCGACTGAACCGAGCGTGGCGCCGACCCCGAAGTGGACTCCAACCCCGACCGAGACGCCGACGGAAACTGTTCCTCCGGCGGTACGCCCGGAAATTCCAGAACCAAGTCATCCCGCCACCAAGGGAGCTACGCAAAACGTTGACACCGCAGATAACGTTAACGTACCTGGCGCAGTGGTCGAGGTTGGTCAGCTGCAAGTCCTGCTGGTCGTAAACCAAACCACGGATCCTTCCGGGAATTCGCCCATAGAGACCGTTGAACCGCAGGCGACGCAGAACCCGTCTCCGGGACCAACTCCTTGTGTCATGAAAGTGGCAGGAAACGCGCCCTCTCCCCAAAACGCTATCGCCCAAGTTGAGAAAGTTGCGGCTTCTCTGGGAGCTACCGTGATGAGCCGCTCGGCAGGAGCCAGCCAGAAAGATGGTCTGACCACGGTAACTGTTCCGGTGAAGATGCCTGGTCAATCCTCAACCCAAAGCTGGAAAGCTGTAGTTTCGGAAGCTGGGGTGGCTTCGATTCGAGCCAACTTGGGTAAGGAAACGAAGATTGGCGAGTACAAGGTTATTTCTGAGGCTCAGGCAGTGGAGCGTCTCAACAATCCGAAGTACGGTCCTTTGGATGTGCATAACCAGAAGGGTCTGCCCACCAAGATTGATGGTCGAATCGACTTGGTGAGTGCCCGGCTGGTCAGTCAACCAGTCAGACAAAAGGACGGCTCCATCCTGGACATGCCGGTCTATCTGTTGACTGACTCTCAGGGGCGGGTTTGGACAGTCCTGGCAGTGGCGGAGTAAGCCCGCTACAAACTCTCCCACCTCTGTTCCTTTCATATTCAGCAGGTTCCGCGCTCGTTTTTCACGGGGAAGGGGAACCTGCGCTGCGTACCGGAGTTCCCTCCCTTTTGCACCACGAAAGGGGAGACGATTGAACCGTGGAACGTCACGCGGTAAGGGGCTTGAAACCTGGCAAAAACCCGTGAAGTGACGAGAATGCACGGTGTGAGTGAGGGCGGAAATATTGCTAGGATAGTTCTGGCGCGTGGTGCGCAGATAGTTCGAAAAAGTTGGAGGCTTAACACATGCCCAAATTCGTTTACCGTTTTGCAGAAGGCAATAAGGATCAAAAAGACCTGTTGGGTGGCAAGGGTGCAAACCTGGCGGAGATGAGCAACCTCGGGTTGCCGGTTCCCCCCGGATTTACGATTACCACCGATGCTTGCCGGGCTTACCTAAAGGAAGGTAAAGTCCCCGAGGAAACTACCGTGCAGGTCACCAAGGCTTTGCGTGAGGTGGAAGAGACCGTTGGTCGCGAGTTGGGTGCGGCTGAGGATCCATTGTTGGTGTCGGTGCGTTCCGGCGCAAAGTTCTCTATGCCCGGCATGATGGAAACAGTTTTGAACGTCGGTCTAAACGATAAATCCGTAGAAGGTCTGGCTAAGATTGCTGGCAACGACCGTTTCGCTTGGGACTCGTACCGCCGCTTGATTCAAATGTTCGGTAAGACCGTGCAAGACATCGACGGCGACCTGTTCTCTGATGCGCTGGATAACATGAAAAAGAACCGTGGAGCTAAGGCAGACACGGATTTGAATGCCAGTGACCTGAAAGAACTCACCGCGCAGTTCAAAGAAATCGTTAAAGAGCAAACCGGTAAGCCGTTCCCCCAAGATCCGCGCACCCAGATGGACATGGCGATTGAAGCCGTGTTCCGTTCCTGGAACTCGGAACGCGCCCGCATCTACCGTCGCCGGGAACGGATTCCCCACGATTTGGGTACCGCCGTCAATATCGTGACCATGGTGTTTGGCAACATGGGCGCAGATTCCGGCACCGGGGTGTGCTTTACCCGTGACCCCTCCTCGGGTCGTCCGGGGGTGTACGGAGACATTCTGATGAATGCCCAGGGTGAGGACGTCGTGGCGGGTATCCGCAACACCGAAACCCTGAAAGACCTGGAGGGACACGATAAAAAGTCCTATGACGAACTGTTGGGTATCATGCGGAAGCTCGAAACTCACTACGAGGACATGTGTGATATTGAGTTCACCATCGAACGCGGCAAACTGTGGATGCTGCAGGTGCGCGTGGGTAAACGTACCCCGGCAGCGGCTTTCCGAATCGCTACGCAGCTGGTTGATGAAGGCTTGATTACCACCGACGAAGCCCTACTGCGGGTCACCGGCGAACAGCTGCAAAACCTGATGTTCCCGATGTTTGACATGTCTGGCAAACCAGAGGTGTTCACCAAGGGGATGGCAGCATCCCCCGGTGCCGCGGTGGGCAAGATTGTGTTCGATAACGACGCTGCCGAGGCTTCCGCTAACGCTGGGGTGCCGTGTATCCTGGTGCGTCGCGAGACGAACCCCGATGACTTGCGGGGCATGGTCGCAGCGGCAGGCGTGTTGACCAGCCGTGGCGGCAAGACTTCTCACGCCGCAGTGGTGGCTCGCGGCATGGGCAAGACCTGTGTGGTCGGGGCAGAAACCATCGTGGTTGACCAAGCTGCCAAGACCGCGACCGTGGGGGACACCGTCCTGCACGAAGGTGACGAGATTTCCATCGACGGTGGTACTGGCGAGGTATTCCTTGGTGCGGTTCCGGTGCAGGATTCTCCGGTGACCACTTACCTTTCTCACGGTTTGCAGGCCGGTCTGGACGCCTCAGACAGCGAAGATGAAAAGGACTTGATTAGGGCAGTCGACCGCCTGATGACTCATGCGGATGAGGTTCGTCGCCTGGTGGTGCGCACCAACGCGGACACCCCGGCAGACACGCAGCGGGCCTTGGATTTCGGTGCAGAAGGCATCGGTTTGTGCCGTACTGAGCACATGTTCCTGGGCGACCGTCGTCCCCTGGTAGAAAAGCTCATTCTCTCTCCGGAAGGGTCCGATGAACGTCAGCGTGCCCTGGATGCCTTGGAGCCATTGCAAAAGGGCGATTTCAAGGAAATGCTGAAGATCATGGACGGCAAGCATATGACCGTTCGTTTGATTGACCCGCCGCTGCACGAGTTCCTGCCGGACTTGACGACTCTGGAGATTAAGAACGCGGTGGCAAAAGCTCAGGGCGAATCGCTCTCGGAGGAAGACCAGCACATGCTGGAGGCGGTGCGTCGGATGCATGAAGAAAACCCGATGCTGGGTCTGCGCGGGGTTCGCTTGGGCATTTACCTGCCGGGCTTGTTTAAGATGCAGATGAAGGCGCTGGTCTCGGCGGCTTGCGAACTAAAGAAGGACGGCTTGGATCCCCATCCGGAGATTATGGTTCCGTTGATTGGTTCCATCCGCGAGCTCCAGTTGGTCCGCGATGAAGCTGAGGAAATCATTGCTCAGGTTCAAAAGGAATACGGTGTCACCTTTAACGTTCCGGTCGGTTGCATGATTGAGCTGCCGCGTGCCGCCATGACTGCCGAAACCATCGCCAAGGAAGCCGAATTCTTTAGCTTCGGCACCAACGACCTGACTCAAACTACCTGGGGATTCAGCCGTGACGATGTGGAAGGCGTGTTCTTCCCGCAGTATGTAGAAGCCGGAATCTTTGGGGTCTCCCCGTTTGAATCTATCGACACTCACGGGGTGGGTCGCGTTGTCGCCGAGGGCGTAAAGCGCGGACGGTCCACCAAGCCGAATCTGCCGATGGGTATTTGTGGTGAGCACGGTGGTGATCCGACTTCGATTCACTTCTTCCACAAGGTCGGATTGGATTACGTGTCCTGTTCGCCGTTCCGGGTGCCCGTGGCACGTCTCGAGGCGGGTCGTGCCGCTGCAGAACATCTGAAGTGGGACGAGTCCGCAACACAGGGTGTTGAGTAATCCTCAACGTCGCATCTAAATAAAAAGCATTTGGTGCCGGGTTCTATAAAGAGCCCGGCACCAATTTTGCGCCAGGGTCTGGCACACCGGGAAACGTGGACACCAGGAGCGTCCCGCAGCGTCGCCATCGTGGTAGTTGACCTCTCAGACAGCTTTAGAATAAGCGTATCATCGCAGGTAGTAAGCATTTAAAGGAAGATTTGCTTATTTGTTAAGGATGCCAGAATGAGAAATCCAAGCTGCCACTTCCGCGAAAAACTCTGCCCGTTCCAAAGGCTGGGACAGAGTTAAATCATGTAAACCGGACATTTGTCGCAGCGTTAATCCGCTGCCCACTCGACCGTAAAGGGTATTGATTCGATCTGCGATGAGATTTCCATTCAACACCGTGTCAATGTGACGTGCCGCTTCGGTCCAGCCTACCAGCGCAGTTTTATAGGGGTTTTCCATCTCTAAAGCTTTGCTGCTACCGCTAGTTAACCTTGACATGGTTGACAGATATAGCTGATGTTTCAACAGGTTCTGACGGCGCGGTGAAAGCCCAAGAGACTTCCACCTCTGAGCGATGAGCTTGTCAATCCGAGCAATCTCCGGCTGGTAAAAATCATCCGGGTCATGCGCTGCCGTCAAGCAGAGTACAGGTTGGTCAGAAAAACGCGCATAATCGACCAGCCACTGCTGGGTGCTCAGGATAGCGGAAAGCCAACCAAACAAAAGGGGAGTCCCGCTGCTCATGCGCCAACGCGAGTTTGTGGTCCAACCGCACACCGCCGGATCATTGCGAAATGGAACTAGGCGGCGAGGCAGCGGCGAACCAATAGTGCGGTATCCCACCAAAGAGTCTTGGTAAACCGTAGACCCTGGTCCCAGCATGGGGATATGCAGCTTCTTTAGATATTTCGCGATGAAGCTACGGACCGTATTCCCGGCAGGAATTCCGGATATGTCATGTACCACCCAGGGCGAAATAAAGATGAGACCGTCATAGGCATCGTGGTGACGCGAAGCCCACCCGGAAACTACGGCACCCCCATTGGAATGCCCCATCACAACTACCGGCAAATCAGGGTGTTCCTGGCGAGCTGTAGCGATAGCCCAATCTATCTCACAGTCATAAGAGGCGTAATCATCCTCGTAACAGTTAAACGAAACTAAACCGGACCAGGGTGGCATATTCCGACCGTAACGATGCAGGTCAAGACCGTAAAATGCGGCTCCCAGACGCGCCATCATCCGCGCCAGATGAGCTTGATAAAAATAGTCATTCCAGCCGTGAACGTACACGGCGATAAAACGGGGAGCCGACACCGCGTCAAGTTCTGTTTCGACTTGGATTTCGCGCCCTCGCAGCTCTGAGCTGAGGTAATCCTGAAGGTAATCCAGATTTCGGGTTGATGAGCTGTCCCATTGAGCCGATATGTCGGAATTGGAAACGTAGCCCTCGGTATGCTGTTGGGGGCTGGCTGGTGGCGGGAGAATCCGGAAGCTGCCCTGGTTAGGACCCCCACCGGGTTTCACATTTACCGGTACTACTCGATCGGGCAGCTGTGATTTTGGATCCTTCGAGGGAATATAGCGCACCAACGTGGCTGTGCGTGGAGAAATCTGATCGGGTTCCAACTGAAGTTTCGCAGCCTCGAACCCAGGACCCAGTACGTCAGGAAGGTATCGCATCCTTAAATTCTAACGTGTGTGACGATTCGTGACGCAGAAATGACTGAATTTTCAAGGTTTTCCGGGCAGGAATAACAAATTTGAAACCTGTCCCACTCAGGTTCCTGATGGAATCAGTCCCTCAGCAGCCAATGGTGGTGTCCTCGGTGGTGAGGAACTCACCGATTGCCTGACCGACCGCATCATTCTCAATCAAGAAGCCATCATGCCCGGAATCGGAATGAATAATGACCGCCTGGCTGCGCCGGGTCAATCGAGCCAACTGTTGCGTTTGAGAGGGGTAAAAGAGCCGGTCAGAGTCTACTCCCAGTGCCAGAACACGAGCCTGTACCTGGGAAAGTGCAACTTCTAAACCGCCTCGGCCCCGCCCTACGTCGTGCGTCAGCATCGAGCGAGTCAACACCCGATAGGACCCAGCATCGAAGCGTTTTGCCAATTTCACTCCGTGATGGTCCAGATAAGACTGCACCGCCAAGCGACCTCCCGAAAGGGGATCTTCCTGGTATCCCGGATCGCGTCCGAACCGCTCCTGCAGTTCCTTGGGGCAACGGTAGGTAGTATGCGCGACCTCCCGGGCTAAAGCTAACCCACGGAATGGTCCCTGACAAGGAGGATTATCGTAATAGTCGCCGTTGTGAAAATTCGTGTCCAGTTCCAGCACATGCATCTGGACATGGCACCAAGCAGCTTGTTCGGCAGTGGTGGCGCAGCCGGTAGCTACTGCCACCAGCCGCTCCACCTGTTCGGGATAGGTCACTGCCCACTCCAGAGCCCGATGCCCCCCATGGGAGCAACCAATGACGGCAAACCAGTGGGGAATGCCGAGCTGATTCATGAGGATTTTTTCTGCCGCCACCTGATCGCGAGTCGTCAACAGGGGAAAACGCGACCCCCAAGCACGCCCGTTCGGTGCCAAAGTGGCAGGACCGGTCGAACCTTGACACCCTCCTAACACGTTGGGGCAAACCACAAACCATCGGTCCGTATCTACCGCGGCACCAGGCCCGACCACCTCGTTCCACCATCCAGGAGTGACGTGACCCGGCCCGGCTGCGCCGTAGACATGAGAATCTCCGGTGAGCGCGTGATCGATGAGGATAGCGTTGGATTTGTCAGCGTTCAATGTGCCGAAAGTCTCAAAAGCGAGCCGGGCACCCGGCAGAGTCGATCCGCTCTCGAGCTTCAGCATCCCCAGGGCTGCAAACTGACGATTTCCCTTGGGGTCAGTAGGTTTCCAAGCCCCACTGACAGGTAACAACTCATTCGTCTCTGGCATCGCTATCCTCGGCTCTCCGGTGTGCAGGTTCAGGCTTCGAGCTTCGCTCGCACCGCCTTCGCCGCCCCGACCAAGTTCTCTAAGGTGGCGACTGTTTCCGCATAAGCGCGGGTCTTTAACCCGCAGTCCGGGTTGACCCAAACTTGCTGCGGATCCAAAGCGGCAACGGCCTTTTCCAACAGTCCGACTTCCTCATCAAGTTTAGGCACTCGGGGTGAGTGAATGTCCCAAATCCCCGGTCCTAACCCACGCTCGAAACCGTGCTCGTGCACCGCCGGCAAAATGTCCATCTTTGAGCGGCTGGCTTCAATCGAGGTGACGTCCGCATCCAGGTGATCGATTGCATCTACCACCACATTGAACTCGGAATAACACAAGTGGGTGTGGATTTGCAGCTCTTTGGGAGCCCCGCCGGTGGCGAGGCGGAATGCCCCCACCGACCATTGCAAATATTGTTCTCGTCCGGCTGCCCGCAATGGCAACAGTTCGCGAATCGCTGGTTCGTCGACCTGCACGATCTTAATGCCGGCAGCGTTGAGGTCAGCGATTTCGTCTCGCAGCGCCAACCCCAGTTGATCTGCGACCTCCGCCCGAGACTCATCATCACGGACGAAAGACCACGCCATGATGGTGACAGGACCGGTCAGCATTCCTTTCATCGGCTTTGTGGTGAGAGATTGAGCATAGGTAGACCATTCGACCGTAATGGGGTGAGAACGCGTGACATCTCCCCACAGAATCGAAGGGCGAGTGCAACGTGAACCGTAGGACTGCACCCAGCCATGTTCCGTGGTGGCGAAGCCCTCCAAGTTTTCGGCAAAGAACTGCACCATGTCGTTACGTTCAGCTTCTCCGTGTACCAAAACGTCCAAACCGAGATCTTCCTGCAGCTTTACGACCCGAGCAATCTCATTGCGGATTTCCTCGTCATATTGCGCCTCGTCGATTTCGTGGCGGCGGAATGCGGCGCGAGCCTGTCGAATCTCGGTGGTTTGTGGGAAAGAACCAATCGTAGTGGTGGGCAGCAGGGGCAACTGCAGAATCTCCGCTTGTGCCGCCAAACGCTGCGGATACGGGTCACGAGTCCGGTCTGCCACCGTCACGGCCGCGGTAGCCTGACGCACCTCGGCACGCTTTACTCCCGGATGGTTAGCTCGAGAAGCCAAGATTTCGGCATTTTCTGCCAGCTCAGCGGTAATAGAATTGGGATCTGCCAAACCACGCGCCAAGGTCTGTACCTCGGCAATTTTTTGGTCCGCAAAAGCCAACCAGGAACGCACTTGTGGGTCCAGGGACGTCTCTACCGCCGCATCGTGTGGAACATGCTGCAGCGACGTGGAGGTGGACACGCTGAGATTAGGGACGACCTGGTGAATCGCCTGTAAAGTCGCGAGAGCCTGCCGCAAGTCGGTGCGCCACACGTTGCGACCGGACACGATGCCCGCCACCAGGGTCTTGTCGCCGATAGTCTTAAGGTCAGCAGGGCTGGGCACGGGACCGGCTACCAAATCCAGACCAATAGCTTCCACGTCGGTGGCAGTCAGCACGTTCAGTCCATCGAGACCCAGTGGTCCGTACGGAGCGTTAACAAAAATTTGCGGGCGATTGGTCAGTTTGCTCAAAAATTCGTAAGTTTTCCGAGCCACCTCCAGCACTTCCTCGCGGGAAGTGGACCAGGTGTCACACACCAAAGCTGGCTCATCCAGCTGGACCCACGTCACCCCGGCTGCCGCGAACTGGCTGAGGAAAACCTCGAATCCAGCCAACACTGCGTCCAATCGCTGCAAGGGCTGGAAATGGGTCGGGGCGTCCGCGCTCGCTTTTGCACCCAACAGATAGGTAACGGGACCGATGAGGACCGGTCGCAGCGCGCTGCCCCCCACCTTGACTTGTTCCAGCCAGGGGTTAGCCACGGCAGAAATCTGCGTGTAGGGACCGATTTCGGGAACCAGATAGTGATAGTTCGTGTCAAACCATTTGGTCATTTCCAAAGCAGCTTTATCATCGACGCCCCGCGCCAGGGTGAACTCTCCGTCCACATCCAGAGAGCCGTCGGGGCGTACCAAGTTACCAAAACGCTGGGGTACTGCTCCCAGGGCGCAGGTCAGGGTCAATACTTGGTCATAGAGCACAAAGTCTCCGGGATTTGATCCCGGTTCGGTCAGTCCCAAGTCTTTGAGATGGTCGATACGGGTCGTTAACTGCTGGTTTATCTGGGTATCAAAAGTGGCGCGATCGATTTTTTGACCCCAGTAGTGTTCCAGGCTGCGCTTCAGTTCGCGGTTTGCGCCAATCCTCGGGTATCCCGCTACAGTGGCGGCGGGAAAAGTTTGCTTTTCAGTCATTTTCGACAGTCCTTTCCATAGGTCATAATTTGTGATTTTTGATTAAATTCGATTTGTCTCGCTGAGCTTTCTTGGTGAGGAAACTCAGGGAGAGATACGGTGCATGGTGGCATTCATCAGACCGAGCAAGTCTTGGGAGTCCTCCTGATCCACGTGGGTAAAGCCGCGTGAACGGAGATGCTCCACCAAGTCCAAGACCGGTCGGGGGCGGTTAAAGGTATAGAAGTGAATGCCGGGGGCATTGGCTTCAATGAGGTCGTTGACGAAGTTCAGAGTGGCACCTAAGCTCTCCAAGATTCGCTCGGCTGGATCAGAGATATTAGCTATGCTCTTAATCCTTTCCGGAACTGGAACCCCGGTGAGACCTTCGAGTCGTTGGAGGCGGTGCATGTCTGTAAACGGAATTATTCCCGGAACGATGGGTATCGTCACGCCTTGGTACGTTGCTGATTGAACTAGCTCGGCATAGTCCCGAGCCTGGTAAAACACTTGGGTGATGGCAAAGTCGGCGCCAGCCGCTTGCTTTTGCACCAGGGCTTGAACTGCATCCGTGCGAGTCTGGATACTTCCCGCTGGATAAGCTGCCACCGCGATGCTAACGGCGTGGGCATCCCCCAGATAATCAGCGGAAACTTCCCTGATTAACTGCACAAGTTGGAACGCTCGGTCAAATTCGTTTGGCTCGGCTGCTCCTGACGCACTATCGGGAGCTTCATCTCCGCGCAACGCGAGGAAATCACGCACTCCCAAGTCCATCATGTCCTGGATGATTCCCACCAGTTTCGTTCGGGTTTTCCCCAAACAGGTCAGGTGCGCCAGGACAGGGCGTCCCGAACGCTTCAAAGCGTGCCAGAGGACGGATTGTGAAGCATCCGGTGTTGTACCGCTCGTTCCAAAAGTAACGGAGACATAATCGGGACGAGAATCTAGCAGCCGGTCTATTCCTGCCCATGCCTGGGAAGTCAGGCGGGAGTTACGCGGCGGATACAGCTCGTACGATACTCGCAGGTCTCGCCCCGACCCGGTCCGGCGCGAGGTCGCGCCGGACTCGGGGAGAGACGAAACCGCGGGACGCGGAGCCGCATAGAGGTCTTTGATAGTCATCAGTATTCCTAAGTAAGTGAGAATTATTTAACTATGCGACGTTTACCTGCTGTGCCGCGGCCAGACCGCGTTCAATATCTGCCAAAATATCCCGAGGAGCTTCGATACCAATCGACAGTCTGACGGTGCCGGGGGTGATGCCCTGCGCTAACAGCTCGGCTGTAGTCAGCTGAGCGTGCGTGGTGGAGGCAGGGTGAACCGCTAAGGAACGTACGTCTCCGATATTTGCGACATTCGCCAGCAATTCCAGGGAATTGATGAACGCCTTACCGGCTTCCAGACCTCCTGCCAAATCAAAGTTCAACAGGGAACCGCAGCCCTTTGGGGTGTATTTTTGTGCCAGCGCATAGAACGGAGAGGAAGGCAGCGAAGACCACCGCACCGTCTCTACTAAGCCCTTGCCCACTTGGGACTCCAGGAATTCAGCGACCTGACGCGTGTTGGCAATGTGTCGTTCCATCCGTAGGCTCAGCGTATCCACACCCAGTCCTACCGTCCACACCGCGAAAGGTGAGGCTACAAAACCGAGATCCCGCTGACCTTCCACTCGTGCTTTCAAGATAAATGCCAAGTTTGCCCCTAAGGACCCCTGTACACCGAAATCGCGGGCATAAACAACGCCATGATAAGAGGAATCAGGAGAGTTGAAACCGGGGAAACGTGGAGCCGCTTTTTCCGCAGCATAGTCGAACCGACCGGAATCAACCACGACACCGAGCATGGCTGAACCGTGCCCGCCCAGGTACTTGGTGGCGGAATGCACCACGATGTCAGCCCCAAACTCAATGGGACGGCACAGATACGGGGTGGGAACCGTATTGTCGACAACGAGTGGAATCCCGACCGCATGTGCGGCTTGAGCCAAAGGCTCCAGGTCCAGCACATCGCCCTGTGGATTGGGCACCAGCTCCCCATAGTAAGCTGCCGTGTTCGCGTCGGTGCGGGCCGTCCACTGACTAATGTCGCGAGGATCGTCAACAAAACGCACCTCGATACCGAGACGATCCAAAGTATGACCCAACAGGTTAAAGGTGCCCCCATAAATCGAGTTTGAAGCCACCACATTTTGCCCCTTCGAAGCCAAAGTCAAAATGGTCAGCGTAATGGCAGCTTGACCCGAGCCGGTCGCAATCGCCCCAACACCGCCTTCCAGCGCGGCAATCCGAGCTTCCAAAGCATCGTTGGTGGGATTACCCAGGCGAGAATAAATGGGACCCAGCTCCTGCAGAGCAAATCGGGCAGCTGCCGACTCCGCACTCGGAAAATGAAATGCGTTCGTGGCATAAATCGGCACCGTTTGCGTGCCCGTGGTCGGATCGCCGGCATATCCGGCATGAATCTGCAGTGTATCGAAGCCCCATTCAGGGTGGTCGACCCAGTTGGGTCCAATAGTAGTTTTAGACATAGTAGTTTCCTTTGCGTGAGTTGTGGTTGTACAAACTTGTCCCCAAAAGATTTTGGCTCTGACGGGCACGCAGGAACATAAAGATACGAATGCTCAGCACCGGACGCGGCGCGGGACGTTTAGAGGCTGACGTGCACGTCAGCGAGGCATTCGTTTAATCATGCTGTGATTGTAGCAACCTCGCGACCAAAATGCGAAACCGACATTTCAAAGCGCAGGTCAGCGCGGTTTTACTCGGCGGACGCGTCTGGACTCGACGAGGCAGGAGCGCCAGGAGGAGAATCCGGAGGTTGGCTCTTGGGGTCAACTTTCGAGAAAGACGTTTTCGCGCCGAGCAATCCGTTGATGAACATCTGTTTAGCTTCAATACTGGGACCACCTTGAGACTCCGGGTAACCAGAGATGACCAGGGCATAAATAAACTCCTGGTTATCGCGCACGAAAGTTCCTGCCAGCGAATTCGTAATCGCTAACGTGCCGGTTTTGCCACGCACGACTCCTGCAGCCAGAGTTCCCTGATAAGTGTGCTCCAAAGTGCCATCTGCGCCTGCCACGGGGACATTGGCAGTAACCGAGTGCAATTCGGGATGGTCTCGACTCGTCGTCAGCCGTACCACGTCTGCCAAGACTCGCGCCGGAATCCGCGTCTCATAAGCCAGCCCTGAACAGCCCTTCAGCTCGGTTTTGCCCAGGTCCACACCCAACTCTCGCAGTGAATCCATGACCGCTGCTCCCGAGCCTGCAAATGTCGGTTTCGCGTTGCGGTGCAGTGCCACCAGTCGACCGAGACTCTCCGCTAAAGTATTATCCGAAATCTTTAACATTTGCCGTTCCACCTGGGCGAGCGGCGCCCCTTGTGCGTAAGCAATCGGAACGGGACCGTGACTGGCAGAAACCTCGGTACTCACTTTCGGTAAGGGGGAGAGCGGATCAAGGAGCTCTTTTGACGCCAGACCCGATTTACCTACCTCGACTTTGGCTGGTCCAGCCCCACCCAAACGGCTTAAGGCTTGCGCGAAAGCCTGACCCGCGACCCCGGCTGGGTCAGATTGGTACCCCCGGTAAGCATTCGGATCGACCAGCCCAGTGTTAATGGCCATGCCTTGAATGGGGCCAACCCAGCGGTCGTCCCCGTCGCGCCAAGAAGGAGAGGCAGTTTGAGAGCCAAACCAGGAGGTGTCCAGCACCAAAGTGTAGGGCTTTCCATTCAATAGGCTGCCCGCGGGTGATTTGTCCCGAGAAGCCGGTGAGTTCGAGGTCGCAGATTTAGATTTTTTCGCGGAGGAGGGCGGGGGACCTCCGGCAGCCGGTTTAGTGTTCCCCGGAGTTTGGGCAGAAAGCGCCACTATGGTGTCTGCTGCGAGAGTATCCAGACCGGCATAGCCTTTTACGGAACGCGGTGTGTCCGCGCCTGCCCCCAGCAGCATGTCTCCACCGCCGATTAAAAACAGTTTGCGTTTATCGTTATCCCATGCCACGACCGTGCGGGCCCGTGCGTCCGGACCAAATTCGTGCAGCGCCGCTACCGCAGTGAGCAGTTTTGTCGTCGATGCGGCAGTCAGCGCGCTTTGGGGTTCATGAGACGCCAGTTCCACACCGTCGCGGTCGCCTACCCAAAACGATAGCTTTGCGTTGGCGAGGCGGTAATCGGTGGCAAACTCGCGCACCAGGGCTTTATACGTATTGGCGTCGAAATTAGTGGACTTGGCAAAGAGCGGAATCTCGGCTGGCTCGGGACTCAGCGCAGGAGAATCAGGAAAAGGAGCTACTCGCGGCAGCGGTGCTTTGAAGGTCAGAAAACCGGGCACTAGGTCTGCCCCGTCAGCGCCGACGTAAGCACCGCCGAGAACCAGGGCGCCAGCAATTAACGTAGCGCTTACTCGTCCTTTGGTATGCACCGCGACCCCCTGTCACACGGTCCGTATATCTGGAAACAACCCTATCTAGTATAGAAGATGTCGCTCTGGGGTGGGGTGTGGCACAATAGTTTACAGCGATGTTCACCAAAGCAGGTGACGTCGATGCCAAGTAACGCCAATCCGGAGACACCGGTGGCACAAAAAGTAAGGATGCCGAAGAAAATAATGGCTGAGGATTTTTTGACGTTCAATGTGACCATTGAGATTCCGAAGGGGAACCGAAACAAGTACGAAGTCGATCACGAGACGGGGCGTATCGTTTTGGATCGAATGCTGTTCACCTCCACTCGCTACCCTGATGACTACGGTTTCATCGATGATTCTCTTGGTTTGGATGGCGACCCGCTCGATGCCTTAGTCTTGTTGGAAGAGCCAACCTTCCCCGGCTGTGTCATCAAGTGCCGGGCACTGGGGATGTTCCGCATGACTGACGAGCACGGCGGTGACGATAAAGTCTTGTGCGTTCCCGCCACTGACCAGCGAGCGGCGTGGCGTACGGAACTGGAGGATGTTTCGGAGTTTCATCGCCTGGAAGTCCAGCACTTCTTTGAGGTTTACAAAGACCTAGAACCCGGCAAATCCGTAGAGGGAGCTAACTGGGTCGGGCGTGAAGAAGCCGAGAAAGAAATTCATGCCTCGTGGCAGCGTTTCCGCGACAAGGAAGGTCCGGACGCTCATACCTACATTCACCTGTGAAAGACTTACGGCGAGACCGGTCAACAGTTTGGTTGACCGGTCTCTGCTTTAGCTGACTTGTTTCGGGGGCGGTACCAGGGTTAGGTGACCGTGACGTTTCCCGGTGGCGGGAGGCGGTTCGGACGCGGTTGCGTCCGAACCGCTGGATGAGTGAGCGTCTCTTCCTAGGGGACCGCGATACCCTTCGGGATGCACGGCTTGACGGGGGGCAGGATTTTGCGCCGCTGCCTTTACAGCGTTGGCTAAAGCCATCAGTTCTTCATCGTTGGGGGGAGGAGGCGTAAAAGAATTCGTCAAATGTACGACTTCCCAGCCCCGTGGTGCGGTCAGCTTTTCCGCGTGTTCGCGACAAAAGTCGTAGGCTCCTGGATTTCGATGGGCAGAGAGTGGACCAATAATTGCGCTGCGCTCCCGGTAATCAAAAGTCATCGTCGCCACCGCCGGGTTGGGGCAGCTTGGTTTGGAACAACGGCGCGTATAAGTCACCCCTCCAGCATACTGTTACCCCGTCCGGGATACGGTCAGGCTCGCTTGCTAACATCGATTCTGAGCCGAATTCGAGAGAGCTGCGACAAATGCTTAAATCTCGCAGCGATGACTTCTTTCGGACGTCCTCGACCCCGCTGCCGTCACGGGATAAGCTAGAGACGATGAGTGGAAAAACTAGAACCGATCGGGTTCGTGTCTTGGATTTGGGTGGCGAGATTCGCTGGGACGTCAACAGCGGACCACGGCTGCGACGTGCCTATGTCCGTCGCGATCGCCACGGCCGCGGTAACCGTGGAGTCTTGGTTCCAGCGATGTTGCCGCGTTACCGAACCCGTCGGGAAACATTTGACGAACTGGTCATTCAGGAAGTCCGATCCCTGGTGGCAGCCTGCCCGGAACTGGCTGCTATCCAGTACGGGGTAGAGGATGTCCCGCCTTCGGATCCGGCACCCTGGGAGAGCGAGTCTGTGGTCCTAGGCAGGGGCTTCGGCGCCGACCCAGGCAAAAGTTTGCCTGCTCAAGTAGTCGTGTATCGGCGTCCTTTGGAACAGCGCGCTCGCTCCACGGATGATTTGCGTTACCTCATTCACGGGGTGGTGCTGGAGGAATCTTCCCAACTCATCGGCAAGCATCCCGAGGACATTGACCCGCATTGGTAGAACGCGACTCAAATCTGTCCGCGCCGCTTTAACGAAATATAGGCATCTGCCAAATTTGGGGGCAGATTTTCGGGGGTGGCATTTAAGATGTGTCCCCCCAACAGGGGTATCAGATTCCCGGCTTCTTCGTGTTCGTTCAACTCCGCCATCGCAGCTGCCGCCAGGAACGCATCCCGGGGATTGAACCGACCCAGCGACTGCTTAGCATCATTGAGGTTCCATTGGCTGGGAAGTTGAGCCAAGCGTTCCAATTCGGGATCTAAAGAGTTTGCCACCAGGACGTGATGCCGGGAGGACAACGCCTCTATCATCGGCATCAGACCGGAACGTTCCGCCCCACCTTCCAAACCCGTCAGAATCACCACCAGCGAACGCTGCCGCAGCCCGGAAAGCAAAGTGTGGCTGAGCCCTGACCAGTTCGCTTCAGTGAGAGAAACTTGCAGGTCAGCCAGAGCTTGCGCCATCTCAGTTATCAGCCCTGCACCGCGATCCGGTTGGATATGGAAACGAATCTGATTGTCGAAAGCAATGAGATGAACCCGATCTCCGGCACTGCCAGCCAAGGCTCCGAGCAGCAAGGCTGCCTCCATAGAGGCATCCAAACGGGGATATTTATCGAGCCGCACTGCGGCGCTGCGCGAAGAATCTAGGCAGATGATAACGTTGCGGTCGCGTTCTGGGCGCCAAGTCTTGACCACGGGGGTACGCAGTCGCGCGGAAGAATGCCACTCAATATCGCGCACGTCGTCGCCAGGGACATATTCCCGCAAGGAATCAAATTCCGATCCCTGCCCCCGCTGCATCACCAGGGAATTGCCCTCCAAACGTCGTAACGTTTTTAGGCGTGAAGGCAGGTATTTGGCGCTGCGAAACTCGGGTAGAACTTGCACTTGCTGCACGATGGGTGCGGAGAACTGACGAGCCCCCAGTCCCAAGGGTCCATAAGAACGCACGGTGACGGCATCGCTACGCAGAGTGCCTTTGCGTTGGGGGGTGAAGCTGGCTTGTAAAGTGGTCGTGCTCTGCGCGTCCAGCGTCACTCGTTGCCGGCGTGGCAAGGCTTGCAGTGAAGGTGGCCACGCGTCGCGTATCTGGGCATGATATTTGCGTTTGGTGGGATTTTTCACGCTCACGGTGTAGGGCGTTTCGGCACGTTGACGCAACGTGTGGGGCAGAGAACGGGTTATCGCCAGATGTCGGGGACTGGGGGCAGCGATGACATCAAACAGCCACACCAGCAGGCACACCAACAACCAAAAAAAGGCGCCAGTTTTCCAGTGAGTCAGCAGCACCAGTGGAATACCCAGCGCTATCAAAAACGCTAGGCGTTTGGAAACTGCCATGTTTTCGCCTCTCCTCTATCTTTGCAGCTTGAAAACCCGGATTGCGTCGCGTTTAGCGAGGCACCGGGGTGGTGGCCAGGACACTATCCAAGACGGTCTTGGCGTTGACCCCTTCCATTTCAGATTCGGGACGCAGCCGGAGACGGTGTCGGAACGTGGGCAAGACCAGGGACTTTACGTCGTCCGGGGTGACGTAGTCGCGTCCGGACAGCCATGCCCAAGCCCGTGAAGTTGATAGCAGGGCCGTCGCGCCACGGGGTGACACCCCCAACTCGACCTGGGGTAAAGAGCGAGTGGCGCGCACCAAGTCGACGATATAGCCCAACACTTCACTGCTGGCTTTAACGTCCTTGACGGCGTGACGAGCCGCTGCGATGTCCGCTGCGTTGGCAGCTACGTTCACTCCCGCTGCATCGAGGTCACGAGTGTTGAAACCGCTCAAATGTAGCTGCAATACCTCCAGCTCAGTTTCCCGCGTCGGCAGAGGAACATCGAGTTTCAGCAAGAATCGGTCGAGCTGAGCTTCAGGCAGGGGATAGGTACCTTCGTATTCCACCGGGTTCTGGGTCGCGATTACCGTGAAAGGTTTAGGCAGCGGACGACTCACTCCGTCAGCGGTGACTTGGTGTTCCTCCATAGCTTCCAACAAGGCAGCTTGAGTTTTCGGAGGGGTGCGGTTAATCTCATCCGCCAGCAGCAAGTTCGTAAACACGGGACCTTCCCGGAAGGTGAACGATGACTCTTTGGCATTAAAAATCAGCGAACCGGTCAAATCGCCCGGCATCAAATCCGGAGTGAATTGCACCCGTTTGTGGCTCAGGTCCAGCGATTTCGCCAAAGCTCGCACCAGCAGGGTCTTGGCAACACCGGGGACACCTTCCAGGAGCACATGCCCTTCCGCCAACAACGCGATTACCAGCCCGGTTACCACCGCATCCTGGCCTTTCACCACCTTGTTGATTTCGGTACGCAACGCGATGAGCTTGCGCAAAGTCGGATCTTGCATATCCATTTAGCTTTCCTTTCGCGGATTTAATTTAGTCAGGAGATAAAGGTCGTGCATTAGGTTCCCCAACCCGCGGGCGGTAGTGGGAACCTCGCCATAGAGCAGTTCGTGAATCTGTGACTCGGCAATTCCGGTGTAGCGAGACACTTCCCGCACCATTACCGGGGGAGTCGTCGGGGTCGGAATGTGCAGAGCTGAGCCTATGCGTCGAGCCGTGTATTCCCGCGCCTTGTGGGCAGCCGCCGCTACCGCTCCAGACTTTTCGTAGAGATGCCCCCGACCGTAAACCGCCTCGGCACCGTGCACCACCACCGGTAACTCTTCGGGAACCACGCGACCCAAGCGACGCCCTTGTGCCAACGTAAACACGAAAGCCGCCACGAATAAATACACTAGGGCAATGAGGAAGAAATCGGGTAACAGAGGCTGATCCTTACCGTTTTGGTCAGAACCCTGCTGGAATGTGGTGCCGTTGACCCAACCAACCTGGGGACTGGAACCCAACAGATTCAACAGCAAAGCGGCATTACCGGCTGAGGCGATAGTGTCGTTGCGTGCCAGGCTGTCCTCAGACAGCAAAGCTAAGTGGAATCCCTCAGGACGCTTAAACGATACGTAGGCAAAAGCGTTATCTTGTACCGGAAAACATGCAGCTTCGGGCTGGCGCAAAGGGCGCAGCGAACCGCGGGTAGAGGAAATCGTCTGGGCTGCTTTCGCGCCGGGGAAATCGCATTGAGCCTCGATTCCGTCGGGAGTTCCTGCCGGTACGGATTGCACATAGGGATCGAAACGTTTACCTTGCGCCAAAGTTCCTATAATCAACAGGTTCGTGGGAGTGTGCAGAATCTCTCGCAGGGCGACGTCGTCAATCTCATTGGTGTTGGTGATTACGACGGTGTCTTTGGAAGTGAAGTTATCCAAGTCTCGCATTGAATAGACGTCTTTGACCATGACTCCCCGGTGGCGCAGCACTTCAGCCAGAGCCATCGCCCCGCTGCCTTTCGGGTTGCGGATGGACAAATCGACATCATCAGTGGGGGCACGCAGCACCGCGCTGAGGAAAGAAAAAACTGCCAACAATATCAGACCGCCGATAACCCAACGACTCCGAAAAATCGCTTCCGAGATACGTGGAGTGGCAGTAGGCGGGGTCGCGCTGCTCATCAGGCAGTACCTCCCGCCGTTACCAGGGCTTCCTGCGGTGTATCGGTGGCGTCACCGCGGACGTGGGAACGATTTGAAACGAAAGACTCCAGCCGAGAATCTAGGGAAATAAGCCTTTGTACTTGGGCAGTGTCCGATTTTCGACGCCCATACCGCAAGGCATTAAATACGTTGGCTGCCCAAGCCAATTCTTCTGATTCTGCAGGAACTGCCTGACTGAGGGCGGTGCTGCCTTCACCGGCGGTGAGTCCGGGAGTGATTACCAGCAGTTCATTGGCTTCGCAAAGACGCAACAGGTGACGGAATTGCTCCAGGAAAGCCGTGGAGTAGTCCCCGCGGGCGAGGGCATTTTGTGCTGCCGCCAAGTATTGCACCGCGCTGCGGTTATCCTCGAAAACCGCAGCCTCGTCGGCGAGAGTGGGCTTGATTTGCTCCCCGAACTTCCAGTTTCCAGTGAACAAAATCATGATGATGATGACCAGCAGCGCCACTACCAAAGCGGCAATTAGCCACAGCCAGGAAGGCAGGACGGGATTGACGCTGGTGGAAGAAAAAGTGTCGGCAAACCACTCTAGGATTTTTTTCAGAAGGGAGGGGCGTTCCTGGTAAACCGGTTTGGACAGTTCCTCTTCGAGCGTGTCGCGCCCCTCCCGGTCTGATACGTCCGCCAATACTAGGCTGGACAAATCAACATGATGGAGCCACAAGCTCCCCAGTTGCGTTGAAATGTTCAGCATCCCTACCCGAAAGTCCTTTCCGCAGTGTCGTTAATTAGCCCTGTTGAGCCGCCTGGAGCAGGCTTACCGCCAGACCCTCGCGACGCATTCGCGTATCAATGTAGAGCAGACCTAAAACTGCCCCATAGAACGGCATCGCCAGTCCGGTAATGATGGTGCTTAAGACGGCGGAGAGAGTCATTAGTGCCGAAAAATTCTGACTGACCATCATTGACGCGGAGATAATCAGGCTGATTACAACATTCAATCCGTTGGCTAGGAATGAAACGATCAGGGAAGTGAGCAAGATGACGCCAAAAATCTTCCAGAAGCTGCCTTTGGTCAGCTTCCAAGAGCGCTTCAATGCCGGGATGATGCCAATATCTTCCATGACGGCAGTGGGGATAGCGAAAACTAGCTTGATATAGAGCCAGGCGGAAAATACAGCGACGGCTATGAGAGTGAGAAAAGTCAGACCCAGTAAGCCCAGAGATGCCCCGACATCTTTGATGTTAATCAGGAAAAACCCACCCAGCGGGAGCAGACCCAGCCCCAGCAACACGACTGACCCCAAGATGAGCAACAGAGAATAGCCAACGATGCCCCAGACGTGACCTTTCAAAGTTTGCCACACATCAGCTACCGAGGGGCGGCGTCCCAAAACCAACGGCCCCAGTCCAGCCACGCAAATCCCCAAGGTCATAAAGACGATAAACATCTGGAGCAGGCTGGTGATGACGCCTATGAGCATCGTTGATTCCGTAAATTCCAGCAAACCGTCCATCGGGGCGTCCGTGCTGTCAAGATTGAAGTCGTTAGCCATGTAGGTATTGAGGTCGGGAGTGAGGAGATGAAGCAGCGCTCCCGTCAACCCTCCGAGCACCGCCCAGAGAGCCAAAACCAGACCGAACATGACAGCGGGGGCCTGACGGATTGCAGAGAAAGCGCCGTTATAAATATCGCCAAGTTTTAGCGGGCGCAGCGGAATAATTCCGGGCTGAACCTGTTGATAGTTCAAACCATAGGGGTCGAATCCGGCACCGTTGGTGCTGTTCATAGCGTTTGTACTGTTCGTTCCAAAGTTGGGAGCGGAGGTCTGTGGGGCAGCCGCGGCAGGGTCTGGGGTCGGAAGAGGATTTGGGAAAGACGGCGGTTTGCTGGTGCTGTCCTCAGGGGTTAGTGTCCACGAACCAGTCTGGAAACTACCGGGGGTAGGCGGGGTCGGGGGCACAAACGAAGACTCAGGAGATATTGGGCTGACCTGACCCGGTGCCGGGGCAGTTTCGCCGGAATTACTTCCGGGAGGAGTGTCTTGGGGGGAGTAAGTATTGTTGCTCATGGCGCCTTTCCTATAGCTCGTTCACTTAATATTGCCACGATGAGGCGCAGATGCGCTCGTTCAAACCGAAAAACCCTTTTAATGCCGAGCTTCGCTGCGGCTTCCCCGCAAATTGCTAAATCGTGTCAAAATAGGGGTATGAGTGCAAAAATCCTGGTAGTAGATGATGACCAAGCCCTGAGCGAGATGATTGGCATTATTTTGGAATCATCCGCCTATGAACCAAGTTTTTGTGCCGACGGTGCAAAAGCCGTGGATAAGTTTCGGGAAGTCGAACCTGATTTGCTGCTTCTCGATTTGATGCTGCCGGGTATGGACGGTATCGAGATTTGCCGCCGAATCCGCGAGTTCTCTAATGTGCCCATCATCATGCTGACCGCAAAATCGGACACTACCGACGTAGTGGCAGGGTTGGAAGCGGGAGCGGATGATTACATTCCCAAGCCTTTCAAGCCTAAGGAGTTATTGGCACGGGTCGCTGCTAGGTTGCGCAACCTGGATGCAGCTGAACATGACGTCTTGAAAGCTGCGGGGGTGGAAATTAACCTCGCTTCTCACGAGGTGAGTCGAGGGGGAAAGCCCTTGAACCTCACTCCTCTGGAGTATGACTTGTTGGTGGCGCTAGCCACAAAGCCAGGGCGCGTCTTTTCCCGCGAAGAATTGTTGGAACAGGTCTGGGGGTTGCGTCATGCCTCCGACACGCGCCTGGTGAACGTACACGTCCAGAGGCTACGCGCCAAGGTCGAACTTGACCCGGATAATCCTACTGTGGTTCTTACAGTCCGCGGCGTGGGCTATCGGATTGGGACTGAACCTCAGTGAGTTCCTCGCAATACACGACGTTTCGGCGGACGCGCCGGCAGCGCAGAATCTCGCAATTCTTAGGCAGCGCCACCCGCTATTTGATTGGATTTAATCAATCTACGTGGGTGCCGAAACGATTGCGGCGCTCGTTGGCGCTGCGGATGGCGATCATCATGCTGGTCGCCACACTGGTGATTCTGTTCGCAGTAGGGATTTACGCTTCTACTGCCATCAAAAACGGTATCTTTCAAGAGCGACTGAATCAGGTCTTAGAGGAAGCTGCTACCCAAGCACGGGCAGCGCAAAATCGTTTCGATCAGGCTCCGGCTTCGACTGTGGAACAGGTACAGTCTCTCGCTCAGGATGTGGTCACTTCCATCTCTACGCTCACGTCAGGATCCAGTGCTCCAGCGGTGCTAATTTTGCGTAACCCCAGCGAAACTTCCTCCTTCGTAATTAACGAAATCGCTACCCAGAACATGCGGGAAGTCATTACTTCCCAACTGCGTCAAGCGGTACAGCAAAAGACCGGTCAGCATTGGCAGTCCATTGAGATTACGGACGCGCAAGGCAAACGGCATCCCGGTATTGCGGTGGGGACCGCCGTAAGCCTGCCCCTCGCGGGGGCTCACGAGCTCTACCTGGTGTATTCCCTAGCTGACGAACAGGCGGCAATAAACCTGGTGATGGGGGTTTTAGGCGGTGGCGGTCTCGCTGTTCTGGTGCTGGTGGCAGGGATGACCTGGGTGGTGGTTTATTCCGTGCTGGTGCCGGTGCGTCGCACGGTGCGCACCGCAGAACGTTTGGCAGCTGGGGATTTGAATGCGCGAGTACTCTCCCAAGGTCAGGATGAAACCGCGCAGCTAGCTGATTCTTTTAACAAAATGGCGAATTCCCTGCAATCCAAGATTGATACTTTGGGGCAAATGTCCCGGCTGCAGCAGCGTTTTGTCTCCGATGTGTCCCACGAACTGCGCACCCCGCTGACTACCATGCGAATCGCCGATGACGTTATTTATGATGCTCGTGAAGAACTCGACCCTGCCGCTTTGAGAAGCGCGGAACTGTTGCATGATCAGATTGAACGCTTCGATGCCATGCTGGCGGATTTGCTCGAAATTTCGCGTATCGACTCCGGGTCTGCCCGGCTTGATTTTGAGATAGTGGACCTGAATAAACTTGTCGCGCAAGTGGTGGAGGACAACGCCACTTTGGCTGAAAAAGTGGGCTGCCGAGTCATCTTTAACCCGCCAAAATATCCCTGCGCAGCCGAGCTTGATACCCGCCGAGTGACCCGTATCGTGCGTAATTTGCTGGTTAACGCCATTGAGCACTCTGAAGGAAATCCCGTGATAATTACTACCGATTCCAGTGAAACCGCCGTCGCGCTGCGGGTTTCTGATCACGGGGTGGGGATGTCTCCGGAGGTAACCAGTCGCGTGTTTGACCGTTTCTATCGTGCAGATCCAGCACGAGCGCGGACCACGGGGGGGACCGGATTGGGGTTGGCCATTTCTCTGGAGGATGCCCGCCTGTCCGGAGGGACCCTGCAAGCCTGGGGCAAGACCGGTTACGGCTCATCTTTCCTGCTGACTTTGCCGCGGCGGCATGACATGGAACTTGGTCCTTCACCTCTGGATATTACTGACTATGTCGAACCGACCTTGGATAGTTACGTTCCCCCTCAATCCACGCCGGAAAAGGCTAACGCGCCCATGAACGTGACGGACGACCTTGGGAACAACGGGGAGGTGCAACCATGCTAAATGAATGTCGAACCCGGTGGTGGCGCGCTGTTCTGGTGGCAATATGTGCCCTCAGCCTGGTCGGCTGCGCTACGTTACCGACTGCCGGTCCCGTCAATGATTCTAAAGTGCGAGTCGGTGCGAACCAACCGCTTCTGGGTTTGAGTGCCCCCGGACCGGTCCCTAATGCAACCGTGGAACAAATCGTGACCGGTTTCATTCGTGCCTGTTCGGCGGGATACTCCGATGACTTTACCGTGGCACGTTCCTTCCTGGCTCCCAAAGCCGCGATGGATTGGCGTCCCGATGCCCAAGTTGAAATTTTTGATACGGATTCTGCACTGGAAACTCGTGAACTGGGAGATGGCTCGGTCGAAGTCACCGCCCGCGCGCTTGGAAGTGTCGACGAAAATGGAAACTATACCGTGGCGGGAGCCGCCGAAAAGGTTCGTACCGTGTTTTCCCTCGTGAAGCCTGCCGATAACCAGTGGCGTATCGCGGCCCTGGAGGACGGGGTGATGCTGTCGCAATCGGCTTTCAGCTCGATTTACGCTTCGGCTCCAGTGTATTTCCTCACTAACGATGCAGGAGCCCTGGTCCCAGATTTACGTTGGTATCCGCGCCGCCGGCTGCCGACCTACCTGGTCAATGCCCTCTTGGCAGGACCGCAAGACCCGTTTAAAGGGGCGGTTCGTTCCGCTTTCCCTGCCGGCAGTACTTTGGCAGGAGGCGCGGTGGATGTCTTTGATGGGGTTGCTAATGTGTCTCTAAATGTCACAGATCCTCTCAACGATCCCACCACGATTAACTTGGCATACTGGCAGATGGAATCAACCCTGCGAGATGTTTCGGGAATTTCTACTGTCAGTTTGAGTGTTGGCAAGGTTCCCCTGGAGAATACGAATCCAATCACGCAGAGCACCACACCACAATTCCCCATCATGGTTAAAGACGGTAATGTGGTGCGTCTCAACGCCGGAGCTACCGAGGTCCTGGTCCCTGCCGGGGCGGTGGGTTCCGGAGTCATCACGAATCCGGCTATCTCTACTGCGGGCAATGAAATCGTATTTACAGATTCCAGCTATCGTCGACTGTATATGTGGGGGCACGGTACAGTGACGCAGCTGTATAGCGGTCGAGAACTGCTGGCTGCTTCCATCGACCGAAACGGTTGGATTTGGACCCTGGACACGGCGGATTTGCACCATCTGATTGCGCTGCGTCCCGATGGAGCCAGGGTGAATTTGGAAGTGCCGTGGGAAAGCGGAGACCCCGTTCATACTTTTACCGTCAGCCCTGACGGAACGCGGGTTGCTTTCGTGCGCCACGTCGGTCAGGCTGACATCGTTAGCGTCGCGGTGGTAATCAGGGACGCTTCGGGGGCTCCCAAATCATTTTCCGCGCCGGTAGCGCTGCAGACCGGAAATGAGGTTGTTCCCGCAATCGCGTGGCTACAAGGGGATTCCTTGGTGCTGCTGACCGGCTCTGGAGATAACACTGCCGTTCGAATTGCTCCGCTATTCGGACCTATTTCGTCTTTGCCGGGGGTTAAGAACGCGGTAGATTTGGCTGCTGGTGAGGAGGAAAATCAGATTTATTTGATTACCTCGGGTGGCGATTTGTATAAGCGTTCCGGGAGAAACTGGCAGCAAGTCCTTGACGGTGTCTCTGACCCAAGCTATCCCGGATAGCGCTGCAGGAAACACGCTATGGTGGACTTTTCGGGTATCTGGGACGCTGCAGGAGAGCTGGGAAAGGTATTGCTGCCTACGGAATGTGTGGGCTGCGGGGCTTGGGATGAAGAAATCTGCGACACCTGTCTGGCGCAGATGCTGGGATGCCCTTTCCCCCTGCAAATCGGCGAGGACGACGATAATGTAACGGATGTTCCAGTATTTGCCATCGCAAAATATGACGGTCCGATGCGGCGGGTAGTTTTGACCGGTAAGCACGACAAACGGCGGGATTTGCGCGCGTATTTCAAGGCGGCGGGTCAGTCGGCGGTGCAGGGGCTGAGGTCGGAGAACTTGCTCGATACGGGCAAATTTGGAACAGGCGGTACAATCCGGGGGGAAATGTTCGTCGTTCCGGCGCCTTCCACCCATCTGCAAGACCCGTCTGAAGTTGCCGCAGCCTTTGCCCAAGGTGCGGCGCGCGGATTGGTCGCCGCGGGGCTGTGCCGTCAGGCATCCGTGCTAGAGATCCTGGAACTGGCGACGGGCTCCACAACTCAAGCCGGTCTGGGGTGGGAGGCTCGTAACTTGAATCGGCACGGCAAAATGCAGGTTCGGGGCAGCACGGTAGTGGCGAAACGTGAACTTGCCGGTAAGGACCTGCTGATTATCGATGATGTCAGTGCCACCGGAGCGACGTTGAGGGAAATGATTAGGGTTTTGTCCGGTTTAGACGCTACCGTCCTTGCGGGGCTAGTTTTCGCTTCATCGCGCCGCGAAACGCCCGTATCAGGTACGCAGAATTTTGAAAAATAAGTGGAAATCCTGCAGGTCCTTGCAGTGTGTTCTAAAATAAAAGTACATGCAAAAATCGCAGGTGACACACTGGAGTGTGCCTGCGTTAGAAAGAGGTGAGAACCGAACACTCCGTCCCAGCAACTGATAGTTGGAACTCAAAATTCATAGCCCTAAGGAGGCCATCATGGAAATCACCGTGAAAGCACGTAATGCTGAAATTCACCCGAACTTTCGGGAATACATCGAAGAAAAAATAGCAAAGGTGGAGCAGCTAGCGCCCCGCACGCAGCGTGTCGATGTGGAACTGACGCATGAAAAAAATCCGCGACAAGCTGATACTGCCGAACGCATCGAACTGACTGTTCTGGGCAAAGGGCCGGTGGTGCGAGCGGAGGCATCTTCGTCAGACCGCTACGCTGCCGTGGATATCGCTGCCGGAAAACTGTTTGAACGTTTGCGCCGGGCTCGGGATCGTGCCAAGGATCACCGTAAGTATGAGATTCCGCCGGATGTAGAACTGGATGTGCAGATTCCGGAGGCAAGCGAGGCTCCTGCCGCGAAACCGCCCTTGAAACTCGGTGAATCACGTGAGGAACAGTTGGGTGATTCCCCTGTCATCGTGCGCGAAAAGCTGCATGAGAGCCGGGCTATGAGCGTCGAAGAAGCCCTGGACGAGATGGAATTGGTGGGTCACCCGTTCTACCTGTTTATAGATTCGGAGACTGCGCAGCCGGCGGTGGTTTACCATCGAAAAGGTTGGACTTATGGCGTGATTCGCTTGAACGCGACCTGCACGCAAAACGACTAAGTTAAGACTGGGTCCTGGGGCGCTGTCCTAGGACCCGTCTTTATTTAATTTCCGATTGGTCACGGTGTCTGTCATCGGGAACCGAAGTTTTGTCGTCGCTTTCGCGAAGATAGGCGCTTTCAACTAAAATGGTCACGGCTGAGTCATCGCGTTCAGGTCAATTTCCTGGCAAACGTGGATAAAAAGCTGTTGACCTCAATGGATAGCCCCCTAAGGCCATCCCATAGACCTGAAAAGGAAGGCAAAACGTGTCCTTACTTGATAAGTTCATGCGCATCGGTGAAGGTAAAGTCCTCAAAAAACTGGTGAAAGTAGCTGACGCGGTGGATCGGCTTGAAGACGAATACCGCGAGTTGAGCGAGAGTGAACTGAAAGCGAAGACCGACGAGTTCAAACAACGTCTCGAAGAGGGCGAGAAACTCGATGACATCATGATTGAAGCCTTCGCCACGGTTCGGGAAGCCTCCGATCGGGTACTCGGACTGCGTCACTTCCGCGAACAGATTATGGGCGGGGCCGCCTTACACTGGGGCAACATTGCCGAAATGAAAACTGGTGAAGGCAAGACCTTGGTAGCTACGCTGCCGTGCTATCTGCGGGCATTGAGCGGCAAAGGTGTCCACGTCGTCACGGTGAACGACTACCTGGCGTCTTACCAGGGTGAGCTGATGGGACGTGTGTACCGTTACTTGGGGCTGAGCACCGGTATCATCATGGCTCAGATGGATCCGGAAGAACGCCGGAAACAGTACAACTGCGACATCACCTACGGCACCAACAACGAGTTCGGTTTCGACTACCTGCGAGACAATATGGCGCAGCGAGTGGAAGACTTGGTGCAGCGGGAACACAACTACATCATCGTCGACGAGGTGGACTCCATCCTGATTGACGAAGCCCGTACCCCTCTGATTATTTCCGGTCCGGCGCAGGGTGACGTCAACCACTGGTACACGGATTTCGCCAAGATTGTCCAGGATTTGCACCCCGGCGAGGATTACGAGGTGGATCAAAAGAAACGTACCGTGGGGGTCCTGGAACCGGGCATTGACAAAGTCGAGGACTACCTGGGTATCGACAACCTTTACGAAGTTGCCAACACACCCCTGATTGGATTTTTGAATAACGCTATCAAAGCTAAAGAACTGTTCAAACTGGACAAAGACTACATCGTGACCCCGGAAGGTGAAGTGCTAATCGTCGATGAGCACACCGGGCGTGTTCTGCCGGGAAGGCGCTACAACGAAGGGATGCACCAGGCGATTGAAGCCAAAGAAGGCGTGGAGATTAAGGCAGAAAACCAGACCTTAGCCACGATTACCCTGCAAAACTACGTGCGTCTCTATCCGAAAGGCTCTCGTGCCGGCATGACCGGTACCGCTGAGACTGAGGCTGCTGAATTTAATGACGTTTACAAGATGGGTGTGGTGCCCATCCCCACGCACAAACCCATGATTCGTGAGGACAAAGACGACCTGGTGTATAAAACTGCCGAAGCGAAATTTAACGCGGTCGTCGAGGACATCGAAGAAAACTATCACCGCGGTCAGCCCGTACTGGTCGGTACCACCTCGGTAGAGAAATCTGAATACCTCTCTCACCTGCTGAACCAGCGGAAGATTCCGCACCAGGTCCTCAATGCAAAACAGCACGAACGTGAAGCTGCGGTCGTAGCGATGGCGGGGCGGAAAGGTCAGGTTACGGTCGCGACCAACATGGCTGGGCGCGGTACCGATATTATGCTGGGCGGTAACGCCGAGTTCCTGGCGGTACAAACTTTGAAAGATCGTGGTTTGGATCCGGAAGAAAACTCTGAGGAATACGAAGCTGCTTGGTCCCAGGCTCTGCAAGAAGCTAAAGCCAAAGTGGCTCAGGAACACGACGAAGTCGTGGAACTGGGTGGGCTTTATGTCTTGGGTACGGAACGCCATGAATCACGCCGTATCGACAACCAGCTGCGCGGTCGTGCGGGGCGTCAAGGTGACCCCGGTCGTTCCCGTTTCTATCTGTCGATGGAAGACGAATTGATGCGTTTTGCTAACCAGGGCTGGCTGGGCAACATGATGCGTTCGGGACTGCCCGAAGATATCCCGCTGGAGTTTAAGATGGTTTCCGGCGCGATTCGTTCAGCGCAAACCCAGGTGGAGGGACGCAATGCGGAAATCCGCAAGAACGTTTTGAAGTATGACGATGTGATGACTGAGCAGCGCGAGACCATCTATGGAGAGCGGGGACGAGTGCTGCGCGGGGAGGACCTTTCGGCTACGGTTGACTCCTTTATTGAGGGCACGATTGCCGATGCGGTTGCGCAGGCCACGGACCTTCCCGACGTCAGCGATTGGGATTTGAAGACCCTGTGGGCGGGGCTAAAGAATCTGTATCCAGTGTCACTTTCGGTGGAAGACTTGGAAAACGCCGTGGGCGGTAAATCCGCTCTGACCACTGATTTCATTACGGAACAGTTAGTTGACGATGCTAAGCTGCAATATGAGCTAGCCGCTAAGTCTTTGGCAGAAAATCCCATCGCTCAGGCGCAGTTGGGTGATGAACCCATGAAAGAACTGGAGCGTCGGGTCTTGCTTTCGGTGGTCGACCGGCTCTGGCGCGAGCATCTGTACGAAATGGATTACTTGAAAGAAGGTATCGGTCTGCGGGCGATGGGGCAGCGCAACCCCCTGGTGGAATATAAGACCGAGGGTTACCTCATGTTCAGCGCGATGACGGGACGCATTAAGGAAGAAACCGTCCAGAACGTGTTCGGGTATGTCAAGGCTTTTGTTGACGCCATGCAGCGCGCTGAAACTGCAGCACAGGAAACTGATGAGAACGGCGAAAGTCCCGCGGAGACAACGGAAGAAGCCACGCCGGATAATGATGCGCCTATCTCTAAGAGCGCGGCAAAAAAGAAAGCCCGTAACTTTAAGAAATCCGGGCGCAGAGCCGGTCTGAAATCGGTATCAGCTAATCGCACGGTGATGGGAGATACCGGTCACCAGGCGATGAATACTCAGATTTCATACTCCAGCGATGGCTCTGTGGAAGAAGCCCCGCAGGGTAACCGGGCGCAGCGTCGTGCAGCAAAACGGCGGGGCTGAGCCACTTTAGTTAGCCCAGGCGAATCGCGGCAATCATCCACTGTTCGCCATGATTTTCTAAGGTTAGCGCGGCGGCGCGAGTTCGCTGTCCATCATTGAGCACGATAACCGCCTCGTGAGTCGTGGCAGAGGTCGCCCGGCTGTGAGCACTGAGCACTCTGACCGGTGAAACTCGGCGTGTTTTTCCGGTCAGTCCGGGCTGTGGCTTTTGTTTAGAAACGATAGCGTTGCGTCGCTGTTCGAGGTAACGATACGCCTGCGGTGATGCCCAGCGAGTCATTTGGGATAACGGGCGAGTGCCCTCGATGATTTCCAGGCCGCATCGAGCCATCTGCGCAGCCCAGACGCGCGGAGAATGTTGGACGTCCTCAACTGGAGATCTCCGGACGGATTTTGTGGGGAGCTCGCGAGCCGGAACGGTACCGGGGTGCTCGGTTGCTTCCGCTTGGTGATACGTCGTCAAAATTTGTGCTGTCTGACCTCTTTGGGCGTAAGTCGCCCGGACTAAACTCCGTACGGATGATTTAGCGACCTGACGGCGTTTCCAGGCAGGTCCCAGCACCGGTTGGGGGCGTGGGTTTGTCGCTATCGTGGCGGTGCGCTGCAGGTCATCTGAGGCAGGTCCCTGGCGCTTGACCTCCTGTTGGAATCCCCGTTCAGTTTCCAGCAGCAGATTTACGGTGACGCGGGTGGTGGTCGGCGGGGTGGGGACGTCAGAAGGGCGGGTCCTGGAGAGCCCAATCTGGGGTGTGGCATCGTCGGGAGGAAGAGTCACCGGGGGAGTGGTGTTAGCTTCCGTCATGTTAGGTTCAAGAAGTGCGGTTTTCATAGTTTTTCCTTTTTGTAGTGGTTTCAGTTTGGTTATCGTATATTTGGTGATGTTTGATTCATTATCATAGGGTGCTGTTTGTTAGTTTGTCAATATCTGACGCTTTAGGATAGTTTTGCCGCATTTCTGATACCTTGTAGTACGCTTTGCTGTTGTAGCCAAAGTGGGTGAGCTAGACTGGGGAGCGTGGAGCATGACGAATTTCTGGATGACCTTGCAGCTGATTTTGCGGCGAAACTGCGGGCGCAGCGCCAAGTTGAAGCGACTGAGTTAGCGGCAGCAGACGCTACGGAGGTGACGCTTTCCGGTCGTTTACTAGCTAGTGTGGACGCTGCGGTAGAGATTCAGCTCATCAACGGAGAATCGCTGCGTGGAAAAGTTGCCGAAGCTGCCGCAAGTTGGCTGATTTTACGTTTGTTACGCATGGATATATTCATTTGGCAGCGGGCTATCGAAGTTGTTTCTGGCTTGGGACCTGCGCCGCAATGGCCGACCTTGGTGGAATCAAGAATCCCCGGCACGGTGAAGCTGCGGGAGTTTGCTGCTACCCGCCGCGAAATTCAATTCACTACCCGAAACCAAACTTTGAAGGGATATATCGAACGGGTTGGTGCGGATTTCGTGGATGTTGTCGATCATGGACGCCGTGAGGCTATTGCTCTCGCAGCGTTGCTCTATGTTTCCTGCCCCCGTTGAGGGATGCTGCTGAAAATAAATTTTTAGCCCGCGTGTATAGCCTGAGAACTGGTTAAACGCGCGGGCTACGATGAAAAGGGGGTTACTCCACCAAGGCTGCGCCGGAAGCAATTTTTTCCTCGCTTTGGGCATATTGTCCTTTAATGTATTCCTCCATTGCAGACTCCTCAATGCGCCAGAGACCGCGCCCGCCAATCTGGATTGCTTTGAGTTCCCCGTTATTTATGAGGTTGCGTACTGCGCCCTGAGAAACCTTTAACATGTCAGCAACGTCAGCAATAGTGAAAAAATTATATCCCATGTACTCATGGTATATCAAATACCATAAAACCACAACAAAACTAGTCCTATGCTTCTATATTTTAATGGTATAAAGCCTATGAGGAGATTTCAGGGAGGTCTCGTATGCCCATCGGTTCGGAAATATCAAGTAAATCTCAATACTTGAATCGGCGTACCGTACTGGGGGTAGCCCTGATGATACTAGCTGTAATCCTGGTCATTGTGACAGTGCGTGTGACCAGCCACTTGGAGGGTTACCTGGTGGCAAAAACAACCCTTGTTGCGGGGCATACCGTGCAGTCTGGTGATATTGAGGTTATTTCCGCTAATCCAGGTAGAGCAGCGGGCCAGTACCTGCGCGAAGGCGAGATGCAAGAAGGCAGCGTGGTCGTCCAAACTATTGCCGGAGGACAACTGATTCCCAAAGCATCGCTGAGCCAAACTGAGCCCTTCCGCAAACGGATTGTTCTCAATCTAGCCGCACCCCTGCCAAGCAGCGTAAAGAAGGGTGATTACCTCGAAATCTGGAAACTCCCGGATGAAAAATCTGCCAGCACTTTCGAGTCGGATGCTCCGCTGGAAAATGCTCAAAAATTAGCAGATAAAGCCGTGTTTCTGGCTGAGAAGAAGTCAGAAACAGCTCTCGGTTCGAAAAACCAAATGAATGTGGAAATAAGCGTACCGGAGGAAGATTTGTCACCTATCCTCGCTGCTGTCGGTACGAAAACCCCCTTGATGGCGATACCGGTGGCATCATGAGTTTTATTGGGGTAGCGACCTGCCTGCATCCGGATTTGGAAGCGGACATCATCCGCACCATTGAATCAGATTCTCTGCCCCTGCAAGTCATCCGGCGTTGCCGGGATGCCACGGAGCTGCTATCGATAGCCAAGGCGCATTTGGTACAACTGGTAGCGGTGGATACCGAGATGCTGGAACTGGAAGGAGCCACCGTCCAGGAACTCACCGCTGAAAACGTTGCGGTTATTGCCTTTGCCCCGCTGGAAGACGTGGATCAGTTGAACAGCTGCGGAGGGATTTCAGTTTTAGCTAAAGCGGATCCGCGGGTGGAAGAACTTGAACAGAGCGAGGCGGCACGTCTGCTGAGCCAGATGATGTCTACTCTGATGCCTCCTCCACCTCCCAATCCGCGTGAGGAATTCAGCAACGATAATGCGGAAATGGCAGGCTCAATAGGGCAAATAATCGCTTTTTGGGGTCCGGTGGGGGCGCCCGGAAAGTCTACATTGGCTTTGAATATTGCTTCGCGTTTACGTAACTATGGTCGAGTACTACTGGTCGATGCCGATACCGTGGAGTCATCCCTGGTGCAGATGCTGGGGATAGCCTTGGACACCTCTGGGGTGGTGACTGGATGTCGTTTAGCGGAACAAGGAAAGCTAAAGCCCGAAAGCTTTCCACAGCTGGTGAATCGCGTGGGTTTCGGGGTTGACTTGTTAACCGGATTGACCAAAGCGGAACGTTGGCGTGAAGTTGGACAGCACGCGTTGTCAGCACTTTTAGAGATGGCTCGGATTAACTATCGCTGGATTCTGGTGGATTTGGCGAGCGGGACCGACGACCAGTCAGATTTGCTGGCAGCAATGGGACCAACCCGTTACGGGGCTACCCTGGGAGCTCTTGACGTTGCTGACCTGGTGGTGGAGGTCGGTCTGGCTGATCCGGTGGGCATTCGCCGGCTGCTGGTTAATCACAATTGGGCTCGTGAACAGGAACTGTGGAACTGCCCTACCTTGGCAGTAGTGAATCGCGGACGGGCCTCCGTAGGCGGAGCAAACTGGCGCAATTCCATAGTTAACGTGGTAGCAGCTTCAGTTCCGAACCTACCGGTGGCAGTGGTGCGGGAAGCTGGAGAAGATTTTGACCGTGCTCTGATAGCTGCTTGTGACGTGATGACAGTAAATCCGCGTGCTGGGGTACTGGAAGACTTAGAAAGGGTGCAAAACGAAATCTTTAAACAACTTGGTTTGCTGCCCCGACGCGGTTCGAGACGAAACAGACCGGGGGAAAACAAACTGTGGAAGTTTAAACGCGGTGAACAGAAAGAATATAAAAAATGAGTAGCGTGCCCCAACAACTGAAAAACATTCGTGCCTACATCGCGCTTAGCCCGGCATGTCTGCAGGGCAAAACTTGGGAAGGCTCGCCGGTCACCGTTGTGGATGAGGCGTGGTGCGTGGCTGCCGGTTTTCCTGCCCCCGGTGAGTTGCGTGGGGAGGATCGGGAAGTGGCGGAGGATGAGGCTTTACACGCCGCGGCGTTGAAATCTTTGGATGCGCAAGTCGACAGTCCCCGTCCCCTCCGGGTAGTAGCCGTGGCGGAGGTCGCCGGTACTGACCTGCAATCCTGCCCCTCGAAATGCGGTGGATCATATATCTTGACTCGACCGGTTCAGTATTCTGAAGTGGTGTCTTATCATGTAGATGAACCGGCGGCTATCGCAGAAGTAGCGAAACTGGTACAACTGCGCGCAGGGCAGGCAGAGGGCGCGACCGAGGCGGGAGAGCCCTCCCCAGAACTGGAGTTTCCAGAATTACTGTGGTTCGATGGTTCCGAGCTTGAGATTCTGCGTGAATTCCTGGGTTTGAGCTAAAACGTATCCAAACCGTTGATTTGGAGGTAGGAGCCAATCTTGCGGGTCCCGCTCGGTTTTAGCTCTGTGGTATTTCCGCTCTGGTAGTTTCGCACTTGCACCTGGAGGGGAATTTCCCCCTGCAGTTCGCTGACATGCGAGATGATTCCCACGCAGCGTCCCCCGTCTTGCTGCAGATGATGCAGCGCGGACATGACCGCCTCTCGAGTGTCGTTGTCCAGAGATCCGAAACCTTCATCAATGAAAATATTTTCCAGGGTGATGCCGCCCCTTTCCCTTTGGACGACCTCGGAGAGAGCCATGGCGATAGCGAGTGAACAATAAAATTTTTCTCCACCGGACAGAGATTTTGGCGGGACTACCTGGTCTTCAGCGCCGTTGTACATCTCAATGCCCAGTCCGTGATATTTCTGGTTGCGATCCGCTTCATACTGGTCGTTGTGTCGGATTTGGTAGTATCCTCCGGAAACGTCAGAAATCAACTGGTTAGCTACGAAAATCACCTGTCCCAGCCGTTTACTCAAGTAGTAAGCGCTTAAAGTAGTTTTCTTTGCATTATCCCCATTGAGCACTTGCGATAAGCGTTCATATCCGGCAATCTCTGAGACTTTTGTGTCCCATTCCTGTTTAGTTTGTGCGTACTTTTCCTGTAGTCTGCACAAATTCTCGTGAGATCTGTCCATAGCTGCTGTTCTTTGGGTGAGAGAGCGATACTCCTGTTCACTGGTAGCGACGGCAGCCCGCAGACTCTCCAGGTCGGGAATATTGGCGGCAGCTTTGTCTCGATACGCATCGGTATCCAGTTTCGCGCGCAAATCAGCGGCTGCTTTGTGGTGAGAAGTGACTGTTTCTTGGTCAGTCTCAAGTTGTTGGCGAGGCTTGGCGTAGGTCTGTGCCTCGGCTACTGACTCGAAACCGTGATCGGTCAAAGATTTGCACAGCGCGGCGTGGGAGATAATCCATTCTTGGCGAATTGCTAGCCAGGAATCATAAAACTTGGAGAGCTGTTTGACCGTGTCCAGACTGAGCTGGTTCGTCTCTAACAAGTCTTTCGGGTCAGAATCTGGATTAAAAGCTGCCAATTCCGCTTGAATTTTGTCAGCAAGCTCCTGAATATCCGCGTGAAGATTTTTAATCTCCGTGCTTAATCCGGCTTCTTGCTGAATGAGAATTTCACGTTCGGTTTGATTGCGTTCTCGTGATTCTTCCAGTGCGGCGATTGTCTCCTCCAACTGGGGTACTTGCTCGCTCGCTGCGGTAGCTGCGGCTAGAGCCTGCGTTGCCACAGCTAGGTCAGCAGCGAGGGACTCTACGTCCCGACCTTGGAGCTGATCCGTAGCTGTCTGCAATTTGGTGTTAATCTCGGTCTTTGTTTCGTTCCCGTGAGTCAGGCGGTCTTGGGCTTCTTTGGCGTCTCTGACAGCTGCTTCATAGTCTTGAAAAGTTGTCTGATTCGTCGTTTCGGCTGCGGGATGCGGGTGATTTCGGGAACCGCAGACCGGACAAGATTCCCCGTCTTTCAAGCGTGCGGCTAAGCGAGATGCCGCAGTACTGGACCATTTTCGTAACACTGATGCGGCGTTTTCTTGTGCCTGGTCGTAATGTGCTTGTAGAGAAGCTACGTTTTCCTGGGCAGCTTTGAGTTCCGTGGTTAACTTTTCAGCCGATTTTGCCCATTCGTGGAGTTCCTGGACGTTTGCGAGTTCTGTCTGCCGGCTGACCAACCCGTCTGCGAGCGATTTCTGTTCTCTCAAACTCTGGCGTTTTTGGTCCAACGTCGCTTTGGTAGTTTTAGCGTTGTCAGCCAGCTGATGCATTTGATTATGCAGAGACTCTAACTTCGATTCTTTGCTGTGGGCAGCGGTGGTCTTCTCACGCTGCAGGCTGAGATTGGCTTTTATGGTTTCTAGTTTCTTTTGGCTGGCGTTAACCTCCGCGCTAATCTCATCACGCAAGTCAGCCAAATGGGGGCTGAAGTCCGCGTCTTCCAGCCAGTTTTGTAAATCTGTGTCCGAAAGTGCGGATACTCGGTCTCTAAATCTGGCTAGATCTGTATCATTGTCTACCAGCTGTGCCAAAGTGTCCAGAATGTTGGCGCGTTGGTGACGAGCCGATTGATAAGGTTCCTGCGCTGCATCATCGGCGTCTATGACGGCGTTAGCGTGCAGAGCTTTCTGGTTGCGTTGATCCAGCTGTTCAATTTCGGTGGTCTTTGCAGTGAGCTGGCTGAGTTTGTCTGCCATCTGTCGCGCCTCCAGGATGACACGCTGCTCAGTTTCCGCTTTCGTAAGTTCCGTCTGTGCCGCAAGGTAATGCTCCTGAGCTTGTTCAGCGGCGTCTTTACTCTGAGCGGTCTCAGAACACAAAATTTTTGTGGCGCTAGCAAAGAGGGGCTGCCCGGCTCGATCCAGGGCGGAAATCGATTGTGCTGCTGCGTCTTTTGCTGCCGCAAATTCTTCCAGAGTGTCGTGCCAGGCGGTTTCGTTTTCGCCCGCAATTTCGATATTAGAGAGATCTGCGTACGCGGTAGTGAGAAGTTCGTCGAGACGCCTGGTGTACTCTGCGGTGGTTTCCTTCCCTTGAGAAGCGCGTTCCTTAGCGGCTTTTTCTAGAGCGATAAAGTTTGACGCCCCGAAAAGATTGGATAAAACCTCATGCCGCTGCCCCGCTCCGGCGGTCAGGAACTGTTGAATCTGACCTTGGGGAAGTATGACCGTCTGGAGAAAATGTGATTTCTCTAAACCGAGGATTTCCACTACCATCTTCGTTACGTCTTTGCCGGTCGCTATAGGCTCGGTAACTTTGGTGAAAACCGAGGTATCTGACACTTTCAGCTGGGCTATGGATGGAACGGGAGTCTTTCGACCTGGCTTCGTAAATGTCACCGTGCGTTGCAGCTCATAAAACTTGTCATGAGCGGAGAACACCAGCACGACCTCGGGGGGGTAGTCCTTATCCCAGTAGTAGGAGAGGATGCGATCCGTCGTGGATTCCCTCTCGCCGGCTACATCCCCATACAGAGCGTAGACAATCCCATCCAGGATGGTGGACTTTCCCGAACCGGTTTTGCCTGTAATTAAGAACAGTCCCGATTCCGCCAGTGTGTCCAGATCCAGGGTGGTGCGCTCATAAAAACTTCCTACCCCATCGAGAGTAAGTCTGTGGAATTTCATTTCGCGCTCCCCTCAAAAGTGTTTTCAAATAGTTTTCTCAGTAAGGCGAGGTCTTCCTCCGTATCGATGCCGCAGGTACGCAGGAACTCCGTGGCGATTTCTAGCTCGGAAAGCTCCCGGAATTCCGTGCCAGATGACAATGTCTCCGGGAGAGAATCCTGGCGATGGGTGAGGGTCAGCATCCGAGGGAAAACTGCTTTGAGTCGGTTGTAGGCGTTAGGTGGCAAGATGGTTTCGGTCAGGTTAATGCTGCAAAAGGCGTGATGCCAGCGTTGGTAGCGGGGGTCTGCCGGGTTCGTGAGATCCTCGATGCTGCCTTCCAATTGTTTTACTTCATAGGGTAGTTCCAAGGCTAACCGCTGGACCTCGACCTGATGATTCGGGTCAATCTGGACCAAAAGGGTGCCTTTCACGTTGTGCTCACTGACTCGATAAGGGAGGGGAGAACCCGCATACCACGCCGCAACGTTGGTGCCTGACAACTGAAATGCCTGATGAATGTGCCCCAGGGCTAGATAGTCAATGCCCCGACCTCCTTTCAGACCACCGGCGAGATCGTCCAGTAGGGAAACCGGAATGGGAGAGAGATTCCCTAACGGTTCCATTTCCCTCACCGGTGACAGGAAGTCATGAGCCATCGCGAGAACCGGGACGTCTGTGTCTCTCCGGTGTAAGTCACGTGCGATACGGCGCAACGCTGCCGCAAAAAGTGCCTCCGGTTTCCCCGGAAACACCGGATCTGGGTCGTCCTCGCTGGGGGGTGGGTCTAACGCGTCATCGAGATGACGAACCCCGTCAGTATCGACCCACGTGGATAGTTCCGTGCGATCCTGGTACGGATACAGGTAGGGGATGGGATAGACCAGTGCGCCGAGTTCACCATCAGGTCGCGGAATTTCGATAGCGGTACCGACCTGGGCAGCTTTCGTCACGATATTGACTTCCGGCAGAGTGAATCCCTTGGCAAAACCGAGCCGGGAAGCTCCATCGTGATTACCCGCGATGAGAATGACTCGAGTCATTCTCCGGGCTTGATTCAGGAAGTCCGATAGCTTGTCCAAATCGGCGTCTCCTGGATTTGGCTTGTCCAATACATCGCCAGAAATCAGCACCGCATCGGGACGGTGGGCTGCAATTTGCGCCAGAATCTGTCCCAGGAAGTCGTCCTGGTAGGGGGCCAGGTCATAGTTCATAAAGTCCCGACCGAGATGCCAATCAGAGGTATGTATAAACTTCATGACTCCAGCTTAAGAGTAACCCCGCAAGCGAAAATTTAAGAGTTGTAAAGACCTCGCCAGTTAGTCTGTTTCTGAGCCAATATACTGTAAAACTTGGGAATGTAAACGTCCGTTGGTGACTACTGCCCCCGGTCCATTCACGCCATCCTCGCCGGTGAGGGACGTGAATTTACCGCCAGCTTCGGTCACGATGGGATAGAGAGCTCCCATATCCCACAGATTCAAGTCTGGTTCCGCCGCGACATCCACGGCACCTTCTGCCAGCAGCATATAAGACCAAAAATCACCGTAGGCTCGAGTCCGCCATACCTGTTGGGAGAGATTCATGAAGCCACGTAAACGATGCGCCTCAGCCCATTCCCCAATGAGAGAGTAGGAAAAAGAAGCCTGGTTTAGGTTAGAAATCCGCGAAACTCGCAGTTGACGCGCGGAGGTGCGTGACCGACCGGTCCACGCTCCACTGCCCGCTGCTGCCCACCATCTAAAACCTAGGGCGGGCGCGCTGACCACTCCCATCACCATTTTGCCGTCTTCCATCAGCCCAATTAGCGTCGCCCACACCGGAACTCCGCGCAGAAAATTCGAGGTGCCGTCAATCGGGTCGATGACCCATTTGCGGGATGCCAACCCCGTGCTGCCTTCTTCCTCACCGACGACGGCGTCCCGACTCCGGGAATGCGACAGATGCTTGCGGATGAGCTTTTCGGCAGCTTGATCCGCATCCGTTACCGGCGTCAAATCCGGTTTATCGCTGACTTTCAAATCAGGAGCCAAGAAACGCTTGGTGGTCAGGGCGTCTACCTGGTCTGCCATAATCAGGGCTAACTGTAAATCATCTTCCCAGCGACTACTCATGTTCTAAACATATCCCGTGTCGCGCTGCGAAACGGTCAACGGCGCGATTTTTCCATTAAGCTGAACTTATGCAAGCAACAGTTTGGTCGGCTCCCCGCGCGCGTGGTCCCGTTTTTGGTGCAGTGCGGTTGCCCGGTTCAAAGTCTTTGAGCGCCAGAGAATTGTTGCTCAGCGCCATCGGTGATGCTGAGGCTAATCTTACGGGAGTTCTGTTTGCTCGAGATACAGACCTGATGGTGCAAGCGCTACGCTCGTTGGGGGCAGTTATTGCGCCGTGGCCTCCAGTCGTGGACCAACCGGTACAAATTAAGCCTTTGCCACAACTGTGGACTGGTGCTCCTGCACAAGATGCTTCGGGCGGCCCCTCGGGTGGGGCTCCCATTACGGTGGATTGCGGTCTGGCTGGAACCGTCATGCGTTTTATTCCCGCCTTGGCGGTGGCATTGGGGCGTGCGGTGCGATTCGTGGCTGATTCCCAAGCTAATGCTCGACCGATGCGCCCCCTTTTGGATGCCCTGGTCCAGTTGGGTGCCCGCATTGAGTATGAGTCCCCGGATGGGGACGTGTTCCCCTATACGATTTATCCTCCAGCGGAACGCCTCGGCGCGGAAGTTACCGTAGATGCCACAGCCTCCTCGCAATTTATTTCGGCGCTGCTGCTGGCGGCACCACTGCTTCCCGACGGTTGTACCATTCGTTCCAAAACTGTGGCATTGCCCTCACTGCCACATATTGAGATGACCATGCAGTGTCTGTCGCAGCACGGGATTACGGTGGAACAAGGTTTATCCGATGATGGTAAGCCCTTTTGGAACGTGGTCTCAGAGCCGGTCTTTGGTCAGGATGTCTTTATTGAGCCAGATTTGTCCAATGCGGGACCATTCTTAGCTCTGGTGGGCATTGCCGGGGGGCGGATTTCTGTTCCGGCTTGGCCGGCGAAAACCATGCAGGCGGGGGCGGCGTGGCTGCAAATTTTGCCCTTAATGGGTCTGCGCGTGGAGTGGAACTGCGGGGTGCTGACGGTTTCCCGACCAGGACCGTTACAACCGCTAGACGCAGATTTGAGTGCCGTAGGGGAGTTGGTTCCCACCGTGGCAGCCCTGGCAGCTTTTGCGGAGGGAACTTCTCACCTCCGAGGTCTGCATCACCTGCGAGGACATGAAACAGATCGTCTCGAGGCGCTGCGCGCCGAACTCACCGCAATCGGAATTTCTTGTGAAATCACCCCGGAGGACGACCTTGTGATTACCGGGAAACCCGTAACTCCCTCGTGGCGTGATACCCCGACGATTGATGCGGAGCCGCTGTTGCTGCACAGCTATCAGGATCATCGGTTAGCGACTTTTGGTGCGCTCCTCGGATTGTACTATCCGGTACAAATCGATGATATTGGTGCCACCACCAAAACCCTGCCTGATTTCACAACAATGTGGGAACGCCTGTTGGGAGCAGCCTCTTGAGCCGCCGCGACATTGGCACGGATGATCCACGAGTACACGTGCGTCCGGGAAAAGGCAGTCGCCCCCGTACCAAGAAACGTCCCAGCTTTGCACACGCTGTGTCCGGAATGGTTGTGGCAGTTGACCGGGGTCGGTTCACGGTAGCAATTAGCGCCAACTGTATGGTGCAAGCGGTGAAGGCGCGAGCGTTGGGACGCAAGGGTGTCATCGTGGGGGATTGGGTCGGATTGGAGGGGGATACCTCCGGCACTCCCGATACTTTGGCACGTATCGTCACCTTGGAGGAACGTCAAACTGTGCTGCGTCGCAGCTTTGACGAATCTGAGGTCGGGGCGCGCGAAAAACTCATCGTCGCCAACGCCACCCAGATGCTAATTGTGGTTGCCGCCCGTGACCCGGAACCGAAACGTGGCATGATTGACCGCGCCATAGTGTCGGCTTTGGACGCGAAAGTCACCCCACTGCTGGCGGTAACAAAAACAGATTTGGATTCCGTCCCGGCGCTGATTGCAGACTATGAAGCCGTCGGCATTAAAGTGTTTACCCTAAACAGGAACCTTTATGAAGCTACCGCTCCGGTGCCCTCGCCTGTCGAAACTCATCCCTCCCACCTGGCGCCCCGACCTTGTGCCCCACAGTTACAGGAACTTCACCAACAGTTGCAGGGTGAAGTCACTGTCCTGTTGGGACACTCCGGGGTCGGAAAATCTACCTTGGTGAATGCGCTGGTGCCGGGCGCAAATCGGGCGACCGGAGAAGTGAACGAAGTAACTGGCAAGGGGCGGCATACTTCGACCTCGGCGGTTGCTTTACCAATCGGTTCACAAGGGTGGCTCATCGACACTCCCGGAGTGCGTTCCTTTGGCTTGGCGCACGTCGATGCGGCGGGACTGTTGCGCGGATTTACAGAACTTTACGCGATAGCTCAGGACTGTCCGCGAGGCTGTGCGCATGCCGCAGATGCCCCAGATTGTCTGTTGGATGAGCACCCGGAACTGGCGCTGCGTTTGGCGTCCTTCCGAAGCCTTTTGTGTGAAGTTCCTTCCGCTTACTGAAAAGGGAAAGTCCGTAAAACACCAAAGTTAACTCGAACTATCGTAAATCTTTGTCAAGGTCTGAAAAATAAGGTGAAATCTCTAGGCTAAAAGTCCTAAATTAGGAGCACCATGGAAAAACATTTCCAATGACCTTGAAAGGGAAAATATAGTGACCCAGACACAGTCGTCGAATAATTCACCCTCCGAAGAAGTCATCGCACAGCTTCACGCCCAATACCTTGCCGATAAAAATTCAGTTCCTCTCGAATGGCAATCGTATTTTCAACAGATGGAAAGCTTGGGATTGCTGCCGGGAGCAGCTGCCAGCGCCACCTCCGAACTCACGGATAGCAACGAAATCACAAAACACAGTAAAGAATCCCGACCTGCCGGACTTGATGCCCAGCACTCCGACCGACCTCCGCTGCCACGTTCGGTGGTGCACCCACCGACTTCTCCCTATGCCGCAATGGTGGCAAAGCAGCACTATGATGCGGCAAAGTCCGTCGTTAAGGGGGAGGATCATTCAGAACGGTTGAAGGGCATCTCCGCCGCAATTGCGAAAAATATGGATGCGTCGCTATCCGTGCCGACAGCGACGTCTTATCGCCAGATTCCGGCGAAAGTGTTGATTGAGAACCGTGCCCAAATTAATGACCACCTGAAGCGGACCCGTGGCGGTAAAGTGTCCTTTACCCACTTGATTGGCTACGCCATCGTGGAAGCTCTGGTGGAAACTCCCGATGTCAATGTGCGTTATCGCCTGGAAGACGGTAAACCTTACGTTGACCATTTCGCTCACGTTGGTTTCGGGCTGGCAATTGACCTGCCCAAAGACGACGGTTCGCGACTGTTGGTCACGCCGGTCGTGCACAACGCCGACACCCTCTCTTTTGAAGAATTCGTCCGCGCTTACGAAGAACTCGTGAAAAAAGCTCGTGACGGCAAACTGGGAATGGAAGATTATTCCGGTTGCACGGTGACACTGACAAATCCGGGGACTCTGGGAACCCTCATGTCATCGCCTCGTTTGGTGCAGGGGCAAGGTTGCATCATCGGGGTAGGAGCGACAAATTATCCGGCAGAATGGGCCGGGGCTTCCGAAGAACAGTTGGCTCAAGCCGGGGTTGGCAAGATTATGCACATGTCCTCCACCTATGATCACCGAGTCATCCAGGGAGCTTTGTCCGGCACTTTCCTGGGAGTAATCGAAAAGAAGCTCAAAGGCGAGGATGGATTCTATGAACGCGTCTTTGATTCCATGAAAGTTCCTTATGAGCCTTTCAGCTGGGCGCGTAACAACGAGTACACCGGAGAAGGGGAACTGTCCAAAGACACGCGGATTGCACGGTTTATTCACGCTTACCGTTCCCGCGGACACTTGATTGCGGATGTGGATCCCCTGGATTATCGGGTCCGTCGGCACCCAGATTTGAAACTCGATGCCTATGGGCTTTCCATCTGGGATTTGGATCTCTATTTCCCGGTGGGAAGACTGGGTGGCAAGCACAATGTCAGCATGAAGCTGCGCGACATTTTGACCCAAATGCGCGATACCTACACACGTACCGCGGGCATTGAATATATGCATATCCAGGACCCCGAACAGCGCGCGTGGATGCAACAAGAAATTGAGCAACCTTATGAGCCGCCCAGCAAAGAAGTCCGTCACGCCATCATGAACCGCTTGAATGCGGCGCAGGCTTTTGAGGACTTTTTGCAGACCAAGTATGTGGGTCAAAAGCGCTTCAGCTTGGAAGGCGGTGAATCCCTGATTCCCCTGATGCTGAGAATCATGGATGATGCTGCCCATGATGGCTTGGCAGGGGTGACCATCGGGATGGCACACCGTGGACGGTTGAACATGCTGGTGAATGTGGCCGGCAAAACCAACAACCAGATTTTCGCCGAGTTCGAAGGCAACATGAACCCTGGTTCGGTGCAGGGTTCCGGGGACGTGAAATATCACTTGGGCACCGAGTCTATCTACGAGTCCTATGAAGGCAAGACCACCAGCGTCTATATTGCGGCTAACCCCTCCCACCTAGAGGCTGTAGACCCGGTGGTCCAGGGCATTGTTCGAGCGCAGCAGGATAAAGTCGGTATCGAAGGCGACTACGGTTACCTGCCCGTGCTGATTCACGGTGATGCGGCTTTCATCGGTCAGGGAGTCGTCTATGAGACTCTGAACATGAGCCAGCTTAAGGCTTACACCACTGGCGGAACGGTACACATCATTGTGAATAACCAAATTGGTTTCACGACTTCCCCGACCAATGCCCGTTCCACGAACTATTGCACGGATTTGGCTAAGGGCTTGCAAGTGCCAATTTTCCACGTGAACGCTGATGATCCAGAGATGGTCACGCGGGTGGCTGGTTTGGCTTACCGTTTCCAGCAAAAGTTCCACAAGGATGTCATTATTGACCTGATTTGTTACCGTCGCCGCGGACATAACGAGGGCGATGATCCGTCAATGACCCAGCCGGTGATGTACCACCTGATTGATTCCCATCCGACTACCCGCACGGTTTACATTAACAACCTGATTGGTCGTGGCGATCTCTCAGATGCGGAAGCCCAAGCGGCGGTAGAGGATTACCATCAGAAGCTGGAAAAGATTTTTGAAGAGACCAAGGAAAAGGGCTATACCCCGACGCGTCAGGGTGAACAGGGCGGAAATGACTGGGATTGGAACCTGCCCGCTGCGCAGACGGATCAGTCTGATGACATGATTGCTTGGACCTCAGCCATTCCGCAGTATGTAGTGGAGGCCATCGGGGATGCCCATGTGGATTACCCTGAAGGATTCAACATGCATCCCAAGATTAAAAAGCTCTACGAAAAGCGTCAGCGGATGTCTCGTGAAGGCAACATTGATTGGGGCTTTGGTGAGTTATTGGCGTTCGGGTCGATTCTGATGGAGGGCGCCCCCATCCGCATGTCCGGTGAAGACGCTCGTCGGGCGACTTTCGTGCAGCGTCATGCAGTTGCTCACGATTTCTCCACCGGTGAGGAATGGACCCCACTGGAATTCTTAAGCGACAAACAGGGCAAGTTCATGATTTATGACTCATCCTTGTCCGAGTACGCGCCGATGGGCTTTGAGTACGGCTATTCGGTGGAGCGCCCGGAAGCTCTCACCATCTGGGAAGCACAGTTCGGCGACTTCTCATTCGGCGGTCAAACTATGATTGACGAGTTCATCTGTTCGGCGCAACAGAAATGGCACCAGCACTCCTCGCTGGTGCTGTTGCTGCCCCACGGTTTTGAGGGACAGGGACCCGACCATTCCTCGGCGCGTATCGAACGTTGGTTGAGTCTGGCTGCCCAAGACAATATGTGGATTGTCCAGCCCTCCACTCCGGCTAACCATTTCCATATGTTGCGTGAGCAGGCTTATCGTCGACCGCGGACCCCGCTGGTGGTCTTTACCCCCAAGCAGCTGCTGCGTTTGAAAGCGGCGGTATCTTCGGTGCAAGATTTCACTACCGGTCGGTTCCAACGGGTCATTGCTGACCAGGGAAATCTGGATTCTAATGCGGTGACTCGCGTGCTAATCTGCACTGGTCGGCTGTATTACGACCTGGCAGCTGAACGTGCCAAGACCGGGGATAAAACCACCGCAATCGTGCGTTTGGAACAGTACTACCCGCTGCACGAGGATCTGAAGCCGATTTTGGCACAGTACCCCAACGCTGAACTGGTATGGGTACAGGACGAACCAGAAAATCAGGGCGTCTGGGCCTTCCTAAAGATGCACCAGGATGCCTTCATCGGTGACCGTCCCATTCGCGTGGTGTCCCGCCCCGCGATGGCAGCTCCCTCCACCGGCTTGGCGTCTGTACACAAGAAACAGGCCACCGACCTGGTGTCGCGTGCTTTTGCCCGCTAAACAGCAATAACAGGGTTCCCCGGAAGAAACGAACGCTTCCGGGGAACCCTGTATTTCGAGCTGGATAAAAACGCTGCGGGTGCGGGAAGCTTTCACTTACCCGCACCCGCCGTTCAAGCTTTAAGCATTGGGGCGTTTGCCGTGATTAGCGGCACTCTTGGACCGCGCCCGACGCTTGCGACCGCGTTTCGACATAACAGCCTCCTTCTGAAGTTTGTAATCAACCTGCCTATTTTCACACATTCCCAGCCTTCCCGCAAACCCGCGGCTGCGGGGGAGCGGTGGAGGTGGCGCGTAGCTATCCAATCTTACGAATCTCTATCATGATACGTTCCCGCAGTTCTACTGGGGCTTCGCACCGGCAAGACTGGCGCAGTAAGGTGATGTAACGCTCCACCCACAAGGATTCCTCGTGGCAATCCGGGCAGTGTCGCAGATGATCGTGGAAACGCTGCGCCAAGGGCAAGTCCATCTCGCCGTTCATGATTTCACGCATATTTTGCGTCACGGTTTCACAGTCGCAGTCGCACTCACTGTCACAGCCGCAGCCGGAGGAATCCGGTGTGCGGGAGGGAAAGTTTTCTTTAAAATTCATGACATTTGCACCTCAGCTTCCACACGCTCCCTCAGCATTTTCCGTAGTTTCGCTCGCCCGCGGTGCAGACGAGACATGACCGTCCCGGAGGGAATATCAAGGATTTCCGCGATTTCTTTGTAAGCCAGACCTTCCACGTCGGCCAGGTACACCGCTTCGCGATATTCATCAGGCAAAGCGTCGAGGGCATCGAGAATATCCTGGGTGCCCAAACGGTCCAAGGCCAGAGATTCCGCGGAACGAGATTCACGATTGGAGTCATCTTGAGACAGCTGGTAATCCGTAATCTCAGCCATAGTTTCCGTGCGGGGGCGACGCTGATCCTTGCGATAGGAATTAATGAAAGTGTTGGTCATGATGCGATAGAGCCACGCCAACAGATTCGTTCCCTCTTGAAAAGAATCGAAACTCCGAAAGGCTTTCAAGAAAGTTTCTTGGACCAGGTCCTCGGCGTCATGTGGATTTCGGGTCAGCCGCAGGGCACCGGAATAGAGCTGATTTAAAAACGGCATGACTTCCGTCTCGAAGCGCTGTTCCGTTATGGATCGCGTCTCGTGCGGGGGTGCAGAGTTTATTTTTTCGCTCATCGGTGCCCAGTCTAGCGCGCAGAGCGGAGGGGAGACAGATGGGGGTCGATTTATCGCGCCCCTGGCTCGAGCGGGTCTGGCGAGAGATTTTTCCAAAGTTCGTCCCACGCCTGTTATAACCATAACGGGTGGTTTTTATTCCGCGTCGCCCAATACGTTTCGAAAAGATGCAAACTGTTCTAAAAAATGAGGACAATAGTGTTATGAGGACTTTGCTGCGTTTTATCTCGCGTCCGCTGCTGGCGGCGGTGTTCATTCATGATGGACTCGACGCGTTGCTCAACCCCGACGACCACGTGGAACGTTTTCGAAAGATGGAGCCGACTTTGGAAAAGGTGGGGCTGCCTCCCATTTTGACTTCGGACGCGAAATTGTTGTCGCGCTTGGCTGGGGCTGCTACGGCGGTGACTGCGCTGGGTCTAGCCCTGGGGAAATCTCCCCGGATTTGTGCCCTCATTTTGGCAGTGGTAAACCTTCCCATCAGCGTGGTAAATAATCCAGTTTGGGCAGCGAAATCCACAGCGGAACGCAGGGACTACACGCGCGGCTTGGTCGCTGGCGGTTCGCTGGCGGGAGGCTTGGGAATGGTTCTGGCTGACGGTAACGGACAGCCTTCCCTGAAGGCTCGTCGCGAAATCGCCCGCGCCGCCAAGGCTGGCAAATAAGCACGGTGGTTAAACTGCAAGACACCTCGCGATTTCCTGTGTTTTCCTCCCGTACCTCGGTACACCAGTATCGATTCGATTGTCCCACCTCGGTTTTTGCTGAGGGTGCACCAGGGCGGTGGGTCAGTTGAGTCCTGTTGTGGCTGACTGGTTGTTGGTGGCAGTGGGACTGATTCTGACTTTGGTTACCGCATTTTTTGTTGCCACCGAGTTTGCTTTCCTAGCGGTCGACCCTGCCAGAGTTGCGGGGCGAGCGGCTAACGGAGACAAGCGGGCCGCCCTTGTGAAAAACTCAATCTCTAATCTGTCTACCCAGTTGTCCGGCACTCAGGTAGGCATTACCCTGTCCACAATCATGGTGGGTTACACCACTCAAAAAGCCATCGCAAACCTGGTGACACGCGGATTGGGACACACCGGGATGGCTTTGGCTGCCGCCACGGCGCTGGGGGCAGTAGTCGCCCTCATTCTCACAAACCTGTATTCCATGGTCTTTGGCGAGCTCATCCCCAAGAACCTGGCGCTGGCGGACCCCCTGAAAACTGCGGCTTTCGTGGTGCGTCCACAGCGGGCGTTCACTTCTGTTTTCAAGCCGCTCATCGTGGTGCTGCGGTCTTCGGCAAACTTCGTGTTGAATAGGATGGGCGTGGTAGTCGTGGAAGAGCTCTCGGGCGCGCATTCAGCTCAGGAGCTCGTGGCAATGGTGCGCCAAAGCGCGGAGGAAGGGGTATTGGATTTATCTACCGCTTCCCTGTTCACCCGTTCGGTGCATATTTCTGGTCTGGCAGCGAAAGATGTGATGACCGACCGCGGTCGGGTGCACTATTTGTCTCAGAATGACTCGGCAGATGACCTCATCGAGAAAGCGCGGGAAACTGGGCACTCTCGTTTCCCCGTGGTCGGACCGAACGGTTTGGACGACATTCTGGGATTCGCCAATCTGCGTCGGGCAGTATCCGTTCCTTTTGAACGCCGCAGTGAAGTCGTGGTCACCTCGTCATCACTAATGTATGAAGTTCCCAGAGTCCCGGAAACGATGGGGCTGGCGGATTTGATGGTGCTGCTGCGCGACGCGGGTAGTCAAACGGCGGTAGTGGTCGATGAATACGGGGGTACTTCCGGCATCGTGACCCTGGAGGACGCGGTTGAAGAAATTGTGGGCGAAGTCGCGGATGAACACGATCAGCACGCTGCCGGGATTAATCATCCGGTGGAAGACGAGTGGTTGGTTCCAGGGCTGATACGTCCCGATGAGCTGTTGATTCAAACCAAAGTGGAACTGCCCGATGAAGGTCCCTATGAAACCTTGGGGGGGCTGATTATGACTGAACTGGGACACGTTCCCTCGCAGGGGGAGACAGTCCTGGTCAACGGATATCTTTTACGCGTCGAGCAAATGGACGGTCGACGTATTGACCGGGTCCGTATCACCCGCAATCCGACCCCTGACGAGCAGGCAGATTCTGCGGAGGTGGCTCATGAATGATTGGGTCTCTTTAATCTTTATGGTGTTGCTTCTGGCTATCAATGCTTTCTTTGTGGGTGCAGAATTCGCGTTCACGGCTTCCCGGAAAGCTGAGATTGAGCCCCTGGTGAAACAGGGGAAACGCGGGGCAGCTTCCGCAATGATTGCGGTAGAAAATGTTTCCGAGATGCTGGCGGTTTGTCAGCTGGGAATTACGCTGGCATCTACCGGATTGGGAGTGGTGGCGGAACCGGCTATCGCGCATCTGTTGCTGCCGATAGCGTTGCGTCTGGGGCTGCCACCGGTCAGTGCCCATTCTTTTGCTATCCTTCTGGCTCTGCTGATTGTCTTGTATCTGCATGTGGTTGCCGGCGAGATGATTCCAAAATATACCTCGGTTTCCGCCCATACCCGCCTCATTTTGCTCTATTCACCCCCGATGGTGGCGATGGAAAGGGCACTGCGTCCGGTTATTAGAGCGATGAACCGATTTGCGAACTCGGTGGTGAGGTTGTTTGGTTTGGAACCGCAACATGAGGTTGGGGTGAGTTTCACGGTCGAGGAAATGTCCTCAATCGTTGAAAAATCCCGCGAGGAAGGGGTTTTGGAGGACGACCTGGGTCTGCTTTCCGGGACGCTGGAATTTTCTGCCGAAGTGGTGTCCGGAGTGATGGTCGGTTTGGAACAATTGGTGATGTTGCCAGCGGATATCACGCCCGTAGAGGCGGAAAAAACCATGGCGCGTTCCGGGTTTTCGCGTATCCCGATTATTGATGAAACCGGAAACATTATCGGATACTTGCACATCAAAGATGTCATTGCGGTAGATAAAGGACTACGTGAGGACCCGTTGGAACCCTGGCGGATTCGCTCGTTAATTACCGTGACGCCGCAGATGGAAGTGGAGGATGCGCTGCGCGTGATGCAAAAGCAAGGCACGCACCTGGCGGGGGTGGTCAATCCGGAGAATCCGGAAACGGTGATTGGAGTGGTCTTTTTGGAGGATATTTTGGAAGAACTGGTGGGTGAAGTCCGGGATTTACTCTGAGCACGTGTAGCTACGGGCGGCACCATTGATACCAAAAATCCAAGATTCTTTCAGGTAATTTTCGGAAAAAGTCATTTCGTGTTAACAAATGTTACTAAAGTGAAAATTGATGAGCGCTTTTGATTGCAAATCGTTATCTAGTTGTTATAAACTTGAGTTCTAGTTGTTATCCAAAGTCGGAAGGTGACCCTTGGAAACCGAAAGGCCTCGCACCCGTCGGGAAGCACGTGAACTGCGTAATCGTACTCAGTCCGCGCGTATCAGTAAAGAAGCACAAATTTTTAACGCCCCGCGCTTGGTATTGCTGGGCGTAGTTTCGGCTATTACCGTGGTAGCTCCGCTATCTGGGATGGTTTCCCCCAATTTGTCCATCGCCTCGCCGAATTTTGAATTCAGCACCAATCAGACTTTGCTCTCCGTCGTAGCGAAAGCTAGTGGCGCTACTGATTATGACTCCGACTTAAACGCGGTCCCCGCCAGCTCGCGTTCTCGAGTGGTGGAAGCCTCCGCACTGGGACAGTGCGCGGCGCAGGGATCGGCGAACGGTGATGCTTCTGCCGCTCCGGAAGAAAAGCTTTTGCTGTGGCCGTTATCGGCGGGAAGCTATACGTTCACTTCCCCCTGGGGAATGCGAGTCAACCCGGTGACCGGGACGAGGTTGTTGCATGAGGGCGTTGACTTGTCGGCACCCACCGGCACGAATATCTATGCGGTAGCTGACGGAATTGTGATGGATGCAGGAATGCAGGGTTCCACTGGTGTAATTACCATCAAGCATGTTCAGGACGGAGAAGTGTACTATTCCCGTTATTTGCATATGTATAGCAATGGTATTTACGTGCACCAGGGCGACGAGGTTAAAGCTGGAGATGTCATCGCCGGGGTAGGTTCGACCGGACGCTCTACTGGACCGCACTTGCACTTTGAAATTCGTAACGCCGACAAGGAATCCGTCGAACCTATGGGCTGGATGAAGCGTCATGGCGCTAGGTTCATCAACCAGATTTGTTCCTAGAAGCACGCTTGATTTTGCGACCCGCAGCTGTCTTCCCCGTTTCACGCCGTCGACCCGTACTCTTGGCTCACCGCGGATCGGCAGTTTCTGCTAGCGCAGCTTTAGGGTGTCCGGTTCCGGAAAATTCACGAGCTGCCTTTGATTGGGCTGTTTCTTGCAGCGCGGTTTCCGGGTTGGAAACTGATATTCACGCCACTACCGACGGGGTTCCCGTTATTAGTCACGACCCGCTGTGGCACGCGGCGGACGGGGAAATCGCTATTGCCGAAGTTTCGTGGGCGGAGCTGTGCCGGCGTCAGCTGCCTAACGGCGAGCAGCCTTTCAGCCTGGAAGAATTCCTGGATCGATACCCCAACATTTACTTGAACATTGATGCTAAAACCGACGCGGTCGTGCCCGGTGCACTCCGCGTCTTACAGGGGCGTCAGGATTTGGGGCGTCTCGCTCTAGCGTCCTTTTCTGCCCGGCGTGTTTGGAAAATGGCTCGATACCTGGGACCGGGGTGCGGATATTTGCCGGGAGCGCGGGATATTGCGCGACTTTTAGGGGGAGCCGCGGCTGGCTTGGTCCGACCCGTCCACCCGAAGATTCGCGGTATAGAAATTCCCTGGGAAACAATCTTTTCCTCGGAAGGGGAAAGCGGGGCAGCGCGGCGGCTCGAATCTGACACCCGTCGCGTAGTGTCGGGGTTGGCGGAGAAACGCTATTTAGAACGCCTTTACCGCTTCGGCATAGTCCCGCGCCTCTGCAGAGATTTTCACTGCGCGTTGGCGGTACCCGAAAGCGTTCCGGGGATGAGAATCGTGACCCCGCGGTTCGTGGCAGCAGCGCACGCTCTGGGCTGTCCCGTGTATGTGTGGACCGTGAATGATCTTGCCTCGTATCGACGCCTAGTTTCCCTTGGCGTTGATGGGATTTACACCGATATTGTTAGTACATTAGCCCAAAACGGGCATTGAGGAAGCTTCCTGCCAGCCGGCAAAAATTGTTGCAATATCAAGGGATACTTAATGAATTCTGAAATAAATATCGGAGAAAGCTAAAAATTACCTTGGAGCTGGAGAAAGTTACTGGTAGATTACTGATGTCAGCGGAATTCCAGAGAAAGGTTAGGCAATGGAACAGCAGCGCTCGGCAGTTCGTTTAGCCGCCGTGGTCGCTAAGCAGCGCCAAAGCAGTGATGCTCTGCAAGGTGCCCAGACCGTTGTCGATGAACACACTCAGTGGGTGTTGTCCCATCTTTCTAGTGGTGATCGCGACCTGATTAAATCCGTCACTGGCGAAGTCATTGAACCCGGTGCTGATTCCGCCTCTCTGTTTGCTTTAACCTTGGCTGAATCGCGAATTAATCAGGCTTCTGCCACAACTGCGCATTCCCAAAATCAACAGCTTCTGATGCGTCGTCCGCAACCTCTGAGCCAGCATGATCGGATTGCTACTTTCACCTCCATGCGTGCCATGCTGGGCAATGGCTCGGTGGGGCGAGCCTTGGATACCGAAGCCTAGCTCTCTCGTGTTCCCCGTGTTTCGTGTTGGGGATTTCGTGATTTGAGAGTTTTACGTAGGGTGTAGTCATGACGCATTTCCACGACAATCCAAAAACTTCTCAAAAGTCTCTGGTTGCCTTGATGGGACCGGCTTTCGTGGCCGCCGTCGCCTACGTGGATCCAGGCAACGTAGCCGCCAACATTACTGCCGGAGCACGCTATGGATACACACTGGTGTGGGTGCTGGTACTGGCTAACTTGATGGCCATGCTGGTGCAATATGAGAGTGCGAAATTTGGCATAGTAACCGGTCGGTCTCTCCCGCAGGTCCTCGGTGACCGTTTACGACGACCGGGGCGGATTGCCTTTTGGATTCAAGCTGAAATCGTGGCTGGTGCCACCGATTTGGCGGAAGTCATTGGTGGGGCTATTGCGCTTAACCTGTTGTTCGGGACCCCGTTGCTGGTAGGCGGATTGATAATCGGCGTGGTGTCTTTGGGGATGCTGTTTTTACAAAATACGTCCGGTCAGATTGTGTTTGAGCGGGTCATTATAGCTCTGCTCCTGGTCATTACTCTGGGATTCGTGGGAGGACTGGTGGTGGCTCCCCCCTCCTGGCAGGCTGCCGTAGCGGGACTGCGACCGACATTCCCCAATGCAGAATCAGTATTGGTAGCTGCCTCGATGCTGGGAGCCACGGTGATGCCCCACGCGATTTATCTGCATTCCTCATTGACCAAAGATCGTCACGGCTCAGAGCATCCGGATGATCAGAAGCGCAGGCTCATCCGGGCGACAAAACTGGATGTGTTCTGGGCGCTGCTGGTGGCTGGTTCGGTCAACATTGCCCTGGTGCTGCTGGCTGCCGCTGCATTGCGCGGTCCCGGAACCGGTCAGACAGACACCGACACTATCGAGGGTGCTTATCACGTCATAGCTATCGCCCTCGGCGGTGGGGTAGCAACGGTATTTGCGGTAGGGTTGCTGGCTTCAGGATTAGCTTCTACCTCGGTGGGGGCATATGCCGGGGCGGAAATTATGTCAGGTTTGCTCCACGTTCGCGTTCCATTACTGGCGCGGCGCGTGGTGACTTTGATACCGGGATTAGCTATTTTGGCGCTCGGCTTTAATCCCACTTGGGCACTGGTACTCAGCCAAGCTCTGCTGTCTCTGGGAATTCCTTTCGCATTGCTACCCCTGGTCATCTATACGTCAAAAAAGACCATCATGGGATCCTTTGCTGATCCCAAATGGTTGCTGGCTATTAACATCGTGGTCGCTGCCTTAATCGTCGCCCTGAACCTGGGGCTTTTGGTGCTGTTAATGTTGGGTATGGGGGGCTAAAATTTACCTTCTGGAAACAAAGCGGTAAACTGTTGAAACTGATTGCAGTATGCCCCGGTAGCTCAGTGGATAGAGTGTTTGCCTCCGGAGCAAAAGGTCATGGGTTCGAATCCCATCCGGGGCGCTGAATCTGGGGTGACGCATGTGCAAAACCGTGGTATCTCGAACTTTCTATCCCCTCATGAATTGCTAATTTTGCTGTGCTAATGGCGAAACGTTAGGCTTGAGGGGTGACTCCAGAAGAATTAACTCAGCGCATAATTGCGCAACTTAGCACTGCGGCGGCGGAAAATAATATCGTTTTGGCAGACGGCGTCTTGGCCGAAAAAATGCGTGTGGAGCGACCCAAGAACCGCGACCACGGAGATTGGGCGACTAATATCGCCTTGCAGCTGGGCAAATCTGTAGGCAAGAACCCCCGAGAACTGGCGGAAATCTTTGCTTCTGCCATTGCCCAGATTGACGGGGTGTCCTCAGCAGAAGTCGCCGGTCCGGGGTTCATCAATATCCGTTTGGAGGCCGGGGCGGCTGGTGCTTTGGTGGCTGACATCCTCGCCTCCGGTAACGATTACGGGCACGGTGAAGGTCTCAAAGGGGTTCATATCAACCTGGAATATGTTTCCGCTAACCCGACTGGACCGCTGCACATTGGCGGCGCGCGCTGGGCAGCAGTAGGGGATTCCTTAGCTCGCTTGTACAAATTCAGCGGGGCAAAAGTCACTCGTGAGTATTACTTTAATGACCACGGCAGCCAGATTGACCGCTTTGCCATTTCCCTGCTGGCAGCGGCTCGCGGTCAGGAAACCCCCGAAGACGGATACGGCGGGCAATACATCGCTGACATTGCTGCCAAGGTTCAAGCTGAAGCTAAAGCAGCGGGGGATCCAGACCCGGCGACCCTTGACGATGAAGCCGCCCAGGAATACTTCCGATCTCACGGCGTTGAGTTGATGTTCGACGAGATTAAAGAATCGCTGCGTGGCTTCCGCACCGAGTTCGATGTGTTCTTTCACGAGAATTCCCTTTATGAGACCGGGGCGGTCACCAAGGCATTGGATTACTTACGCGAACGTGGCGAGGTCATCGAAAAGGACGGCGCAACTTGGCTGCTGACGACCAAACACGGAGATGACAAAGACCGCGTGGTTATCAAGTCCGACGGCAACGCCTCTTATTTCGCCTCCGACGTGGCCTACTATCAGGATAAGCGTCGCCGCGGAGCGGATCGCGCCGTATTCCTGCTCGGCGCCGATCATCATGGCTATGTCGGGCGCATGATGGCAATGTGTGCTGCTTACGGTGATAAGCCCGGCGTGAACATGCAGATTATCATCGGACAGCTGGTGAACCTGTTTAAGGACGGTGAACCGGTGCGTATGAGTAAGCGTGCGGGAGACATCGTGACCCTGGAGGACTTCGTCGAAGCAGTCGGCGTTGATGCGGCTCGTTACGCTTTGGTGCGTTCCTCGATGGACACCCAGTTGGCTATCGACCTTGATGTGCTAGCTTCACATACCAACGAAAATCCGGTTTACTATGTCCAATATGCACATGCCCGCACCTCGAATGTGGCAAAGAACGCTGCTGCACATGGGGTTTCTTGTGCTGATGGCTTCGCGCCAGAGGAACTCCGAGACCCGGCAGACGCGGCACTTATCGGCGTCTTGGCACAATTCCCCTCCGTCGTGGCGACCGCTGCAGCTGAAAATGCCACGCATCTGGTGCCGCGGTACTTGGAAAACCTATCGGGGGCATACCACACTTGGTACGGTAAGCGCCGTGTTACACCCGCTGGTGATGAACCGGTGACTGCCGAACATGCAGCGCTGCTGGCGCTGAACAATGCTGTTGGTCAAGTCCTGCGCAACGGCTTGGATTTGTTGGGTGTGACCGCCCCCGAACGGATGTGAGTGGCACCGTTTTTCTCGACCCAGCTGCGCCACGTCAGGAAGGAACTCACGGTGGATTTGGCGGCTGTTAATCCAGCACGGTTACACCTGGCTCCTCTTGACCTGCACTACCGCAAGTTTTTAGACGACCACCCTGCTGATACAGTGAAGGGGTAAAGGAACGCCGAGAGGGAGATAACGATGGCGCAAAAACAAGACGTCAAAATTGGGTTGCTGGGTGCGGGTACGGTGGGGCTGCAGGTTGCGCGCATCTTGCACGACCAACAGCAGGAACTTGCGGCACGAGCGGGAGCGAACCTCGTGCTCAGCGCAGTGGCAGTGCGGGACACTAGCAAGGTTCGGGAGGGGCTGGACCAGAGTCTGTTGACCACCGATATTGACGCAGTTATCAACTCCGCAGACCTGGTCATCGAACTGATGGGAGGTCTGGAACCAGCGCGTAGTGCCATGTTGAAAGCCTTAGAAGCTGGTAAAACCGTGGTGACCGGCAACAAGGCAGTGCTCGCGCAGTACGGTCCGGAGCTTTATGAGACCGCTGCTCGCACCGACGCGAATTTGTATTTTGAAGCCGCGGTGGCGGGGGCGGTTCCGGTGGTTTATGGGCTGCGGGAATCCCTGACGGGGGATCGCATCAACAAAGTTTTAGGTATCGTCAACGGCACCACCAACTACATCCTTGATCAGATGACAACCCATGGCTGGTCATATGAACAGGCCCTGCATCAGGCTCAAGAGCTTGGCTATGCCGAGGCGGATCCCAGCGCGGACGTGGGCGGTCGTGATGCGGCAGCCAAGTGCGCCATCCTGGCGTCCCTCGCTTTCCACACCCGGGTGAATCTGGAAGATGTCCCCGTGAAAGGGATTACCGAGGTCAGTGCGCAAGACATTAAACAGGCTACAGAATCCGGCTACGCGGTGAAACTGCTGGCTCGCGCCGAAAGGGTCATCGTGGAGGGAGAGGAACAAATCGCCCTCGGGGTGGAGCCGACCCTGGTTCCCCAGAGCCACCCCCTAGCGAGTATCACTGGACCCTACAACGCCATAGTTTTAGAAACCGAGTTTGCCGGTCGGCTCATGTTCTACGGGGCGGGCGCGGGTGGTGCTCCCACTGCCTCCGCGGTATTGTCCGACGTGGTGGCAGGCGCTAATCACCTGGTCTCAGGAGGGCACGCTCCCCGCGAAAGTGTGTACGCAGCCTTGCCAATCTGTGAACCGGGACGGGTAGAAACCCGCCGTCAGGTTCGTTTGGAGGTCGCCGACCGGATTGAGATGATGGCAGAGATTGCAAAAATTTATGCTGCGGGCGGAGTCTCCATCGCGTCTTTGACTCAGTCTCCGACCGAGACGGTTCCCGACGAAGCGACGTTAGTCATTTCGACCCACCGGGCACAGAATTCTCAGCATGATGGAATTACTGCCGCTTTGGCGAAATCACCAATAGTGCATAAAATCGCCTCAGAAATGTCCATCGAGCAAGACCAATAGTAGCCTCGAGAATTTTCGTGCCTAAACCGGCACCGTCGAGGGCAAAAACTGTTGAAGTTATCGAAACCACGATTAAGGAGCAACCAAACATGGCACAGATGTGGAGCGGTCTGCTGGAAGAATACCGGAATCGACTTCCCCTGGAACCAAGCGACCCCGTCGTGACTCTGTTTGAGGGCAATACTCCCTTGATTCGGGCGCGCCGGGTGGAACAACGCATCGGTGCCCTGAGCGATAAAGCTGGTGTAGACACCACTGGTACCGAAGTTTATGTGAAATTTGAGGGCGCTAATCCCACCGGTTCGTTCAAAGACCGGGGCATGACCATGGCCATGACAAAGGTGAAAGCAGCTGGTACACAGATGGTCGCTTGCGCTTCCACCGGCAACACCTCCGCATCTGCGGCGGCGTACTCGGTCGCGGCAGGAGTAGGATGCGCAGTCATTTTGCCTGCCGGAAAGATTGCCCTAGGTAAGCTGGCGCAGGCGGTGATGCACGGAGCCAAGCTGATTGCCGTGGATGGAAACTTTGACGACTGCTTGCGAATCACCAGGGAGCTGACGGAAAAGTACCCGGTGGATTTGGTCAATTCGATAAATCCTTACCGTTTGCAAGGACAAAAAACTGCCGCTTTTGAAATCTGCGATGCCTTGGGTGATGCCCCGGATATTCACTGTCTGCCAGTGGGCAACGCCGGAAATATCAGCGCCTATTGGATGGGATATAACGAGTATTTCGGACGGAAAGTGGCATCCTCAATCGAGGATTCCGCCCAGAAACTGAAACCGCAAACCACCAAGCTGCCGCAAATGTGGGGGATTCAAGCCAACGGAGCCGCGCCTTTCGTGGCGGAACACCCCATTGAGAATCCGGAAACTATCGCCACCGCGATACGAATTGGCAACCCAGCGTCTTGGGACTACGCCACCGCAGCGCGCGACGACTCCGGAGGCTTGATTACCGCCGTCAGCGATGCCGCCATTATGCAAGCGCAGTCCATTATCGCCGCGGAAGTCGGCGTGTTTTGTGAGCCTGCCAGCGCTGCCCCGGTAGCGGGCCTGTTGGCATTAGCTGAGCAGGGCAAAGTGCCTGGTGGGGTTCGCATTGTTTGCACTCTTACCGGCAACGGCTTGAAAGATACTGCCACCGCGATGGAAGCTAAAGGTAACATGACTCCGCCCGTAATTGCGCCTAGCCTGCAGGCAGCAGTGCGGGAACTCGGTCTGTAATACCACCGTCCTTGCCCGGTCAGTGTCGTGCCCCAGACCCAGCGCAAAACCATCGAACCTAAGGAATTGCCATGAATTTTGTGCGTGACGAAGTAACGGTCAGCGTGCCTGCCTCCTCGGCTAATCTGGGACCGGGATTTGATGCTTTAGGAATTGCCCTCGAACTGCGCGATGAAGTTAGGGTGCGAGCCACGACCGGGGCGACCCACGTCACCGTGGAAGGAGAAGGCGCCGGCAAAGTTCCCGAGGATGACACCAATATGGTGGTGCAGGCGCTGCGAGCTGGTCTGGAATCTGTGGGGGCTTCCCAAATCGGGATTGAAATGCATTGCGTGAATCGGGTCCCGCACGGTCGCGGTCTGGGTTCGTCCTCCGCAGCGCTAGTTTCCGGTCTGGCAGCTGCCGGAGCGTTGCTGGAGCCGGGAGCCTTGGACACCGAGGCGATTTTTCAGCTCGCCGTCCAGATGGAAGGTCATCCTGACAATGCTGCTCCAGCGGTCTACGGGGGAGCCGTCGTGGGCTGGATGGAACCCAGTGCTGGTCAGGTCACGCCGCGAGCTTACGCGCAACAATTTGAAGTTTCCCCGCAAGTGCGTCTGACCGTGCTGATTCCAGAATTTGAACTAGCGACGTCGCAGGCTCGCGGGCTGCTGCCTGAATCAGTTCCGCATCGAGACGCGGCTTTTAACGCGGGGCGTGCCGCACTGCTGCCGTTAGCCTTGGCGCAACACCCCGAATTGCTGTTTTTTGCCACCGAGGATCGGCTGCACCAGGAATATCGACGTGAAGGGATGCCTCAATCCTTAGAGATGGTTGATCGGCTGCGCGCCGCCGGCACTCCTGCCGCCATTAGCGGTGCCGGACCAACGGTAATAGTTTTCGACCATCTGGATCCCGCCACGCGCCAAGACCTCGAACATTTGGGCTGGAAACCGCGAGAATTGCCGGTGGCGCCGCAGGGAATCATCGTCAGATAACCTCCCTGAAACCACTCATCTCGGTACTTCGACCGGGTACCGGCACCCCCGCACTTGTGAACCAGACCCTACCCCGCCAAGAAAGGCATTGACGGGGTAGGGAGGGATTTGGAGATGAACGAAGTTTTAGCGTCTGAGGACGTAACGCACCTGGAATCCGGCTTTCGTGAACGCATCTTCCAGATCGGCGGTATTCACGGTGTTTACGCCCAAAAGTACAAAAGAGCTGTCCATCCCGGTGCGGTACACCGCGATATGGGTAATGTTGGTCTCCAACTCCTCAGTGACCCCAGCCAGGCGGCTCATCACTCCTGGCTGGTCATCAGCCTCAATGACCAGGCGGGTTCCGGGCTCTCGCGCCCCGTTAATGTCGATAAACGCATCGAGGACGTCTGATTCGGTAATCACCCCCACGACCTTGCCCTCATCCAGGACCGGCAGAATCTCAACTTTAGTATCGCGCATGAGGATGGCGGCTTCCTCCAGCATGGCGTCGGGCGCGATGGTGGGAGGATTCTTTCGCATGATCTTATAGATTTTCAGTTTGGACAACAGGTAGGCCACTTCACCAAAAGACAGGGAAGTCGCGTCAGAGGGAAGAGCTCGGTTGAGGTCTAACTGTGACACTACGCCACACAGCTTGCCGTCACGCAATACCGGCAGTTTTGTGATGCCGTGTGTCTGCATCAGTTCGATAGCGTCCGGTACGGTGGCGCCGGAATCAATCGTGAAGGGGTTGGCTGTCATTCTCCATTTTACAAACACGGTTATCCTCCCAGGTAGGCATGTTTAACTTCGTCGCTAGCCAGCAGTTCTGCGGCGTCGCCTTGCAACACGATCTTGCCGGTCTCCATCACGTAGGCGCGCGAGGCAATCTGCAAAGCCATGTTGGCATTTTGCTCTACTAATAAAATCGTAGTTCCCATTTCTTTAATCTTGACGATGATGTCAAAAATTTCTTGGACAAACAGTGGAGCCAAGCCCATCGACGGCTCGTCCAACAGTAGGACGCGCGGTTTTGCCATCAGACCGCGCCCCATGGCGAGCATCTGCTGTTCGCCCCCGCTAAGCGTCCCCGCTAGCTGATTTTTCCGGTCAGCCAAGACCGGGAAACGGTCAAACACCATTTTTAAATCCGCGGCGGTACCGCTCCGGTCTTTGCGCATATAGGCACCCAAATCAAGGTTTTCCATCACGGTCATGGTGGGGAACACCCGGCGACCTTCCGGAACATGTACCAGACCGTGGCGTACCCGCGAGCGTGGGGAGGACTTGGTAATTTCCTCGCCGTCTAGCCAAATCGAGCCTTCTAAAGGGCGTTCCAGACCGGAGGCGGTGCGTAACGTGGTGGTTTTGCCGGCTCCGTTAGCGCCAATCAGGGTGACGATTTCGCCTTCTTCCACGCGCAGGGAAATACCTTTCAGAGCTTGGATGCCACCGAAAGAAACTTTGAGGTCTTTAATCTCAAACATTTCCTACCTCCTGCCCCAGATAGGCTTCGATAACCTTCGGATTGTTACGAACTTCCTGTGGTGTACCCGAAGCGATGACCACGCCGTGATCGAGCACGTAGAGACGCTCGCAGATGGTCATCACCAGTGACATATCGTGCTCAATGAGCAGGATGGTGAGGTGATAGCGCTGGCGCAGTTTTGCAATCAACGCCGTGAGCTGGGCAGTCTCAGCTGGATTCATCCCCGCCGCCGGTTCGTCCAACAACAGCAGTTGTGGGTTAGTCGCCAGGGCACGAGCAATCTCGAGGTGACGCTGTTCCCCGTAGGAGAGGTTTCGAGCATGTTCACCAGCTTTTTCAGCGAGGTTCATCATTTCTAGCAGCTGCAGAGATTCTTTGTGGACGCGTTGGCGCGACCGTGACCAGGACGGCAAATGTAAAAAGGACGCCAGGAGGGAATATTTTTCGCGCTGTTCCATAGCGAAAACCACGTTGTCCAGCACCGTCAGGTCCTTGAACAAGCGGATGTTTTGGAAGGTACGGGCGATGCCGCAGCGAGAAATCACAAAGGGCTTTTGACCGGCGATAGAGATCTCCCCACCCTTCGGGTCAGGGCGGAAAGTAACAGTGCCCGACGAGGGGGGATAAACTCCGGTCAGCAGGTTGAATACGGTGGTCTTGCCTGCCCCGTTGGGTCCAATCAGTCCAATTAGTTCTCCGGGCTGCAGATACATGTCAACGTCCGTGAGCGCAGCGAGACCGCCGAAGTGTCGCGTCAAACGGTGCACGTCCAAGATGGCATGAGCGCGTTGCGACGATTCTTCCTTCTCTTCCGAATTGGGCTCTAGGTGGGGTGTTTCTTTCTTCGCAGCAGAAGGGGCGGGCAGGGCGTTGCTACGTTTCGGTTCGCCCTCACCGGTAGGCTTACGCAACAACCGACCAAAAACCTTAAAGTTCAGTTCCTTGGTGCCCAACAGTCCTTGCGGGCGGAACACCATGAGGATGACCAAAACCAAGGCGTAGAGAATCATCCGAATCTCCGGGAAGGGCTGGAGCAGGGTGGAGACTACCGCCAGCAAGATTGCCGCAATTATCGAGCCGGTCAGTGAGCCCAAGCCACCCAAGACCACTATCACCAGGATGTTTATAGACATCATGAAGTTGAACAAATCCGGCTTGACAAAGAAAAAGTTCCCGATGTACAAACCGCCGCCGACAGCTCCAAAGAAGGAACCAACCACGAAAGCCAAGGTCTTAATTCTTGTAGAGTAAACCCCGATGGATTCAGCAGCAATTTCATCCTCGCGGATTGCGATACAGGAGTGCCCGTGACGGGAGTCTAGGAAGTTACGAATCAACACGATAGTTCCGGCAGTGAGGATAAAGAGAATGTTCCAGTCCGTGAACTGCAGCTGAATGAACAGCCCGGCAGCCCCTCCGGAAAACTCCAGATTTAGCAGCAGCACACGAATGATTTCCGCCATACCCAGAGTGGCGATAGCCAAGTAGTCGCCCTTTAGACGCAGTGTTGGCAGACCAATGAGGAAACCGATACTGGCGGCAAAGATTCCGCCGACGAACAATCCCCAGAAGAAACCGCCGTAGGTGGGAATTGCGGTGACAATGAGCCCGGTGGAATAGGCTCCCACCGCCATGAATCCCGCATGTCCCAGAGAGAATTGCCCGGTGAACCCGGTGACCAGGTTCAACGACACCGCCAGGATAATGTTCACGCAGATGGTGACCATAGTGTTAAAGATGTAAGAGTCGATGACTCCCACCGTGATGAGGGCGTAACCCAACCCCCAGAGGACCGCGAGTATGATGGCTTGCGCAATGATACTTTTTATTCCTGGTTTCATGGCTTAGACCTTCTCCTGTACGTTCTTGCCGAGGATGCCGGCGGGTTTAAAGATGAGCACGATGATCAGCACCAGGAACACCGCGGCGTCACGGAATGTGGACAGCCCCAGAGAATTCACGATTGTCTCTAATAAGCCGACCAAGTAGCCGCCAACTAACGCGCCTGGAATCAACCCGATGCCACCTAACACAGCTGCCACAAAGGCTTTCAAGCCCGGCATAATGCCCATTAGCGGGGTGATGGAAGTGTAATACAGCCCCCACAGCACCCCGGCGGCACCAGCCAAAGCGGAACCGAGAGCAAAAGTGAAGGAAATCGTGTTATCGACGCTGATACCCATGAGTTTGGCGGCGTCTTGATCCTGACTGACCGCGCGCATGGCTTTCCCAATGCGAGTTTTCTTAATGATGAACTGCAGGACAACCATCAAAATCACGGAAACCACCACGATGATGATTTGAATCATGGACAGGTTCACCCCACCGAAGTGGTAGCTAGCTCCGAGCCAACCGGTTTGGGCGGGATAGGCGCGCGCCTCGGCTCCGACAAAGTACATGGTTACGTACTCAATCAACAGAGACATACCAATGGCGGTAATCAGTACGGCAATCCGGGTCGAGTGGCGCAGCGGCTTGTATGCCAGACGCTCAATCAGCATCCCCAAGATTGCGCAGATAATCATTGCTGCCAGCAGGGATGTGAACGGGTCGAGGTGCAGCAGGACCATTCCCGCGAAACCGGCGTACGCCCCGACCATCAGGACGTCGCCGTGGGCGAAGTTAATGAGCTGAATGATGCCGTAGACCATGGTGTATCCCAATGCGATAAGCGCATAGATACTCCCCAGCGACAGGCCGTTAATCAGCTGTTGCAGTATCAAATCCATGAGGAACGTTCTTTCTTAAGGTCCGCTGGGCGAGAGCCCCAAATCCGGTGAGGAGTCGGGCAAACAGGGCACCTCGCCCGGCGGACATACCCGACTACTTCAGGGCGTAGGCCTCAGCGGAGTCCTGGACACCGTCCTTTAGGGAAACCACAACCGCCGTCTTAATCGGGTCATGGGTCTGGGGATCCATGTCGAAAGAACCGGTCACTCCAGCGAAGCCCTTGGCATGAGCCATCGCTTCGGCAATAGCTGGACCGTTCAGCTCTTTTGCTTCACCAATCGCCTGGGCTACGAAGTAAGCCGTGTCGTAGCCCAAGGCGTTGAATGAGGAAGGTTCCCCGCCGAACTTATCCTGGTAGGTCTTGATAAAGTTCTGGAGCTTAGTGTTGGAAGTATCTAGCGCTGAGTAGTGCGAAGTAAAGAAGACGTTGTTCAATGCCGAGGCGCCTGCCAGTTCCAGTAGGGTAGGGGAATCAAAGCCGTCGCCTCCCAGAATCTTGGCGTTGATACCCAGTTCGCGTGCCTGCTTGATGATGAGTCCGACTTCCTGGTAGTAGCCGGGGATATAGAGCACATCGAAATTCTTGCCCTTGATGTTGGTCAAGGTCGCCTTGAAATCGGTGTCGCCGGCCACGTAGCCTTCTTCGGCGACGACGGAACCACCAGATTTGGTGAAGTTTTCCTGAAAGTTCTTTGCCAGGCCTTTTGCATAGTCTGAAGAGGTGTCCCCCATGATGACTGCGGTCTTGGCGCCTAACTTTTCGGCGGCATATTTTGCCATCACACCGCCCTGATAGGAATCGGAGAAACAGGTGCGGAACGCGAATTCTTGGAGTTTGCCGCCGGTGACGGTCACATCATCCGCGGTGGCAGAACCGGAAATTACCGGAACTTTATTTTGGTTACCGGCGGGGATGACCGCTTTGAAAGAACCGGAGGTTGCCGGACCAATCATGGTCAGGACCTTGTCCTGGCTCATCAGTTTGGTGACCAAAGTGGTGGCTTCGGCTGGCTCTGACTTGGAATCGTATTTCACGATTTCAATCTTTTTGCCTTTGACGCCGCCCTTGGCGTTGATTTCAGCAAACGCCAGTTCGATGCCGTCCACATTTTGTTTACCGTAGGTGGCGACTGCGCCGGAAAGTTCGTAGTTAACACCGATTTTTATCGTGTCACCAGTAGCGGCGTTGCCCCCTGCCACGGGTCCAGAGCTGGGTGAGGTGCAGGCCGTCATGCCGGTCAAGGTGAGTGCTGAAATTGCAGCAGCCGCAATTATGCGTTTCATCAGAATGCCTTTCTTTGAAAAATGAAATCTTTCGGGTGAGATAGAGAATCCAAATCCGCAAAGCATTGAATGTTAAAATAAAACACAAAGCGGCGGAAACTACATCCCTAGTGCCCCGGAATTGCGTTGCTGCGGTAGCTTCCGATACTCGATAGACCATTGTGTGGTCCGGGTGATGACGGGGTCACGCTGACGAGGTTGATACTCGTTTTGTTGAAACCTTAGCGTGGAGGTATGATTTTATCAACACGGCTCAGCCGCGGGTCCGTAGAAATCTTCCGGACCAACCCCGATTCGTATTCTTGAGTCGGTCTGCTTGCGAACCTTCGTAATTTGGAACGTTGCGCGAGTTTTTACCCATTACCTTTGAGATAAGGATGCTTGTGAACGACAATCAACTGGCTGCTATGAAGCTTTCGGAACTGCGCGAACTGGCAAAGTCGCTAGAAATCAAAGGCATTTCGCAGGCTCGGAAACCGCAACTCATTGAAGCGATTATTGAAAAACAGCAATCTGGAGGTTCTGCCGGTACCTCCGCACTTGCAGAGACTGCCGCGCCGGAACAGACTCGTGTCGCTGAACATGACGGCGAGAAGGATGCTGCCATCTCCGCGAGCCAGGCACGTGCGGCGCGTCGTCATCGTCGGGCTTCTGCTCCGGCAGGAGAACCCGCCGTGGATGAAACTTCTGAAAAAGCTGCCACTCTTGACGTAAAGGCTGCGTTGGAACGTGATTTGGGAGCCACTCCCACGCGTCAACGCCGTAACCACGATGATGTCGATTCAGTCACCGAAAACAATCCTCAACTAGAGGCGGTAGCTCAGGGAGCTAGCGTGCGCCGTGAACAAACTCAAGAAGAGCGCAGCGAACACTATGATCGTCGTAATCGCAACGATCGTCGTGGTCGGAACCGTAACCGCAATCGCGGGCGCGATCGGGATGACAACGACAATACCAACAGCAGCGACGAGATTAGCCCTGAAGAATTGCTGCCCATTGCCGGTATCTTGGAAGTGAAAGAGAATCACGCCTTCGTGCGAACCTCCGGGTATCTGCCCGGTCCCAACGATGTTTACGTGACTTTGGGACAGGTGCGCCGGTGGGGGCTGCGTTCTGGCGACGCGATAGTGGGAGCCGTGCGCAAGCCTCGTGAAGGTGAAGAACGTCGCGTCAAGCACAACGCTTTGGTGCACCTGGAGTCCATTAACGGTCAGAGTCTCGAGGAAGCCTCGCAACGAATCGAGTTTTCCAAGCTCACCCCGCTGTATCCCGATGAGCAGTTACGTTTGGAAACGTCTTCGAAGGTGCTGGCTCCGCGGATTATTGACTTGATGGCTCCTATCGGGAAGGGGCAGCGCGGTTTGATTGTGTCCCCGCCAAAAGCTGGCAAGACCATCATCTTGCAACAGATTGCTAACGCGATTTCCATCAACAACCCTGAAGTTCACATCATGGTGGTCCTGGTGGACGAACGTCCGGAGGAAGTTACCGATATGCAACGCACGGTCAAGGGCGAGGTTATTGCCTCGACTTTCGACCGTCCGGCTTCGGAGCACACCACCGTGGCAGAACTCGCCATTGAGCGGGCTAAGCGCCTGGTGGAGTTGGGGGGCGATGTCGTGGTACTGCTGGATTCCATCACCCGTTTGGGGCGTGCTTATAATCTGGCTGCCCCGGCTTCGGGTCGGATTCTCTCCGGCGGTGTGGACGCGTCGGCGCTGTATCCGCCCAAGCGTTTCTTTGGGGCTGCCCGCAATGTTGAAAACGGCGGTTCCTTGACGATTATTGCTACAGCCTTGGTCGAAACCGGCTCCAAGATGGACGAAGTTATCTTTGAGGAATTCAAAGGTACCGGCAATATGGAGCTGCGTTTGTCTCGTGAACTGGCTGAAAAGCGTCTGTATCCGGCAGTGGATGTCAATGCTTCGGGCACTCGTCACGAAGAGGTGCTGTTCACGAAGGAGGAGCTGAGCGTGCTGTGGCGGTTGCGTCGTGTGCTGGCGTCTCTGGAACTGGAACAGGCCGCGGGAGTGGTACTCCAGAAGCTGAAGGATACCCAGAACAATGCCGAGTTCCTGATGGCAGTCGCCAAGACGACTCCCACGGAATAATTCTTTTATTTTTCACAAGGTTCCCCTCTTGCGTTTGTGCGGGAGGGGAACCTTTTTTGGTTGGGTAGTTGATAAAAACAGCGGCAATCGTGCGTACAAATGTTACTACTGTTACTAAAGTGAATCCTGAGATTATTGTAAAATTCAGTGAATTTTGTTTAGAATAGTTAAATCTGATGTAAACTGCCGATGGATGTGGCTAGGGTTAAAGAAGCTGTTAAGGGAGGCAGACTTTGAGTAACGCAGACCATTTTGGACCATGGCGGCGTCGCTTGGCGGTAGTGAGTGTAGCTGCGGCTATGACTCTGGGGATGGGAACAATTCCCCTGGCGGTGGGAGCCCCCAGCGCCAAATCTGACCGTATCGCCCAACTGGAAAGCGCTATCGCCCGCAACCGTGTGAAAGTCGATGCAGCCCAGTTACACTATGCCCAAACGGCAGAGGATTTCGCCGAGGCTACGGATGCGCTGAATGCTGCTACTTCCGAGGCAAGCGAAAGCGCGAAAAAAGCCCAGGCAGCAAAACGAGACGCCGATGCAGCGAAAGCGAAATTGGGTCGTCTTGCCGTGGCGATGTATCGCCAAAACGGCAATGGATTGTCGGATTTTGCAGCGATTACTGAATCAGATGCCTTCCGTAAAGCCGCTTTGAAAGAAGCTGCCACTGACGCTCTAGGCAATCAGGCGGACAGCCAAACTCAGGGATTGATGGCGTTGCAAAATGTCGCTGAGGTCTTGCGTGACAAGGCCGATCGCGCTGCCAAAGCCAAGAAAGATGCCGCTGTTAGCTTGGCTACTACCGAGAAAACTGCCCGTAACCAGGCCCAAGATGCTCTGGATGACCTCAAGAAACTGGAAACCCAACGGGAAAAAATCATCGTGGAGCTCGCGCGGGAACGCGACGTGACGATCGCGGAAGAAAAAGCCCGTCAGGAAAAAGTCGAGCAGGAACGCCAAGCTGCCTTAGCGGTCGCGGCGCAGCGCAAACGTCAAGAACAAGAAGCCTTGGCAGCTCAGCAAGCTGCTGCCCGAGCAGCTCAACAAGCGGCCGAGCAAAAAGCCCGTGAACAGGCAGCGAAAGCGGAAGCTGACCGCCAGGCGCGGCAGCGCACGGCTGCGCCGGCAGCACCGGCAGCTCCGGCAACGCAACCTTCAAATCCGGCACCACCACCTGTTGCGGCTCCTCCGCAGCCAGCGCCACCGTCTCCTGCCGCCGCTCCGGCTCCGCGGGTCGTGAGCCCTCCCAGCCGGGCTGCCAGCGGAGGATACGGACCTGCCCTGTTGGAATGGGCCAAAACCAAGACTGGTCTCCCTTACGTTTGGGGTGGAACCGGACCGAATGGTTATGACTGCTCTGGACTGGTCTATGCGGGAATGAGAGAACTGGGTAAAGGCGTGCAACGTTCCGCGGCAGCCCAATACAACGCCTACGCCAATGTGCCCTTCAGCCAGAAACAGCCGGGAGATTTGGTGTTCTGGTCCAATAACGGGGCCGGCAGCGGGGTCTACCACGTAGCGATTTACTCTGGTGGCAATACCATCCTGATGGCGCCTAAGCCCGGTAGCTCCGTGGGCACTTTCAACTTCTATAATCAAAACAGGATTATGCCTTTCGTGGCGCGCCTCTAATATAGTAGAGTGCGCCCCATGAGTTCTCTGCCCCCATTTGTTAGCCCTGAGGGTGCCGAAACACGCCTGTGGGAGCGCGATGCCGGGGGAGCTTTGGGGGAAATCCAGCTCGCGGTGCGCCGGGTGCTGCAATCACTAGGTTCCCCTGACGATACTCTGCTGTGCCTGGCGCTTTCGGGTGGTCCTGATTCGCTGAGTTTAGCGGCGGCGCTGGTTCGCGTCGCCCTGCATCACCCGCATCCGTGGGACGTGAGTTGCTTCACGGTAGATCACGGCTGGCGACCTGAATCCGCCGCAGAATCACAAGCTGCCGTCCAGTGTGCCCGTGAGCTGGGGTTTTCTTCGGCGATGGTGTTGCGGGGCGAAAGCGGCGGGGGCGCAAACGGACCAGAGGGAGAGGCGCGCCTGTTGCGCTGGGGATTGTTGGCACGCGCCGCCGTCGCCGAGGCCAAAGCCCAGGGGAAGGACCACGCGGTTATTCTCACCGGACATACGCTGGATGACCAGGCAGAAACCGTCTTGTTACGTTTGGCGCGGGGATCTTCGTTACGTTCTATTGCGGCCATGAGAGAATTTGAGACCCTGGATTGCAAAACCGGTCTGCCCTTACGTTTTGCCTGGAGAGAGGCAGATTCCGGTGCTGTTGCCGCGGTGGATTTGAGCCTAGCGCGTCCGTTGCTGGGAATCCGGCGGGAACTCACCCAAGCCGCTTGTGAACAGGCCGGGCTCGTGGCTGTCAACGATCCGAGCAACCGAATGGAAGGTCCCGTGAAAACTGCCGCCGGCCAGCCGTTACCTCGTGCTGCTATCCGCGAGCAGGTCATGCCCGCGCTCGCGGCCGCGCTCGGACAAGACCCCGCTCCCGCACTGGCACGTCTGGCCGGTCAGGCCGCCGCGGACGACACCATACTGGGAATGCTCGCGGGAGAGGTCTTTTGGGAAGTGCTCAGCGATGAGCCCGGCGATTGGGAACCGGGGGACAGTGTGAAACTTGAACTCACAGTCATTGAGGGGTACAAATACCGCGACCTAATCCGCTATTCCGCCCCCGTCTTGCGGCGCGTGGTGCGTAAAGCAAGTTTACTAGCGGGGGCGAGGGTGGATTCCCTCACTGCAGCCCACCTGCGTGGCGTAGTGGACCTGATTCGTGACTGGCATGGACAAGGCCCGCTGACCCTGCCTGGAATTACGGTGACCCGGCGGGGAAACTTCCTGGAATTTAGTGCCAGCCAGAATCGCTCCGACTCAAAACAGCAACCAGAGTGAGCCAAATTCTGACGCATTTAGGCATTGCGGAGGGAAGGTCTAAAATGGACACAGTCCAGTGGAACACTTTTAGAATGGACCTGCGATTTGAGGGAGGCATGTGATGGACGCTGCAGACATGGGCGCAGACATGGAACGGGTCTTATTGACCGAGGAACAAATACAAAACAGGCTCACTCAAATGGCGGCGGTCATTGACAAAGACTACGAGGGTCACGAAATCCTGCTGGTGGGCGTGCTGCGTGGGGCGGTCATGGTGATGGCAGACTTAGCGCGGAAACTGCACTCGCCCATTCAGATGGACTGGATGGCAGTGTCTTCCTATGGCTCCGGGACGAAATCTTCCGGAGTGGTACGGATTTTGAAAGATTTGGACACAGACATCAAAGACCGCCACGTCCTGATTGTCGAGGACATTATTGATTCCGGTCTCACTCTGTCTTGGTTGGAGGCAAACCTGCGCACTCGCGGGTGTGCCTCGTTGAATATCGCGACGTTACTGCGTAAACCCGATGCTGCCAAAGCGGTGGTTAACCCGCGCTACGTCGGCTTCGATATTCCCAATGAATTCGTGGTTGGATACGGTCTGGATTATGCCGAGCACTATCGCAACTTGCCGTTCATCGGGCTGCTAGCGCCTCACGTTTACGAAAAGTAACGTTGCGGATACTTTGGGGAACCGCGTAGTCAGGATTTACGGTAATTCAGATCGCCGTGCTTCGTGTCTGCTCCCGGAGTGGCGCGGGTCGGGGCTGTAGAGCAGTCCAGAGTCTCTCGGTTCAGGGGGATTGGGTATATTTACGCGTATTTCTTTTGTTTTTTAAGAAAGTAAGTTCTCCTTTTGCGCCGATTTCTATCGCGTCTGCGAGTCAAGAACCAGACGCGATAGCAACTTTCAGGTGCTTCCCCTTTGACTGGTATAAAACTGCGGTAATGTAACCATTTTTGAGCTGTTTGGTAGGCTTAAGGGGTAGTACCGGATAACGGAAAAGTGAACATGGACAAGACAAATAAAACTCAAAAGAAAAAACAAATCTCCGGCGGCATCGCGGTCTTTGTAGTCATTGCCATCATTGTGGCTTTCATGGTTTTTTCTGCCCAAGGCGGTCCCAAGCGCATCACCACCGGCGAAGGGCTGACGCTGCTGCGGGGTAACACCGTCGAGAAAGTCGTGATTAACGATGGAACCCAAACCGTCAGTATGGAGTTGACCAAGTCCTACCAACGTCCGCGGGTTTACCTGCCGAAAGACGGTCCTTTCGGGTTGAAACCGAATGCTGACGCGGGCAAAAAAGTCTCTTTTTCTTATGTTCGCCCCCAAGCAGAAACTGTTGCGAACGCGGTCGCTGACGCGAAACCAAAGAAGGGCTTCGATTCTATCTATCCGGTGTCCTCCTGGTGGGAGTCCATGCTCACTTTGATGGTGCCGATGATTATCCTCTTTGTGGTATTTTTCTGGTTTGTTTCGCGCATGGGCGGGGGGATGGGTCCTCTCGGAATGGGTCGAGCCAAGCCTCGAACGTTCAACAAAGAAGACAAAACGAAAGTGACTTTTGCCGATGTGGCGGGGGTCAATGAAGCTGTAGAGGAATTGCAAGAAATCAAAGAGTTCCTGGCGGAGCCGGAAAAGTTTCACAAGCTCGGGGCGAAAATTCCCAAGGGAGTGCTGCTCTATGGTCCTCCCGGTACCGGTAAAACCCTGTTGGCGCGAGCTGTTGCGGGCGAAGCCGGGGTGCCGTTCTTTTCTATGAGCGGTTCAGAATTCGTCGAGATGTTTGTGGGGATGGGTGCCTCGCGAGTGCGAGATTTGTTCGAGCAAGCACGGGCAGCAGCTCCAGCCATCATTTTTGTAGACGAAATCGATGCGGTAGGGCGTCACCGCGGTACCGGTTTGGGCGGGGGTCACGATGAACGTGAACAGACCTTGAACCAACTGCTGGTAGAGATGGACGGATTTGATGAACGCACCAATGTCATCATGATTGCCGCCACAAACCGCGCTGACGTGCTCGATCCGGCGTTGCTGCGACCCGGTCGTTTTGACCGTCAAGTGGCAGTTGAAGCGCCAGATCTAAAGGGTCGCGAAGCGATTTTGGCGGTTCACGCCAAGAACAAGCCCTTGGACCCCGAGACTGACATGAAATCACTGGCTAAACGTTCCCCCGGTTTTACCGGCGCGGATTTGGCCAACGTGTTGAACGAAGCGGCTTTACTGGCGGCACGTCACAGTCGGGAAACCATCACAGCTCAGGATCTTGATGAAGCGGTAGACCGGGTCATTGCCGGACCTCAGAAGCATTCTCGAATCATGAACGACCACGACAAACTGGTCACTGCTTATCACGAGGGTGGTCACGCCTTGTGCGCCGCGGCCTCCAATTATTCCGACCCCGTGACGAAAGTGACGATTCTGCCGCGCGGACACGCCTTGGGCTACACCATGGTCATGCCCACCGAGGATCGCTATTCCGAGACCCGTAATCAGCTGTTGGACCAACTGGTTTACGCTATGGGCGGGCGAGTCGTGGAGGAAATCGTGTTCCAAGATCCCTCTACCGGGGCGTCTAACGACATTGAAAATGCCACCGCTATCGCCCGCAAGATGGTGACCCGCTGGGGCTTGTCGGCTGGTCTGGGAGCGGTTCGTTACGGCAGCTCTCACGACGAACCTTTTGTGGGCATGGATTACGGTAAAGCGCAAGAGTATTCCGATTCCACTGCCCATGCTATCGACGCGGAAGTACAGGATTTGATGGAAGCTGCCACGCGAGAAGCCTGGTCCATCATTACTGAAAACCGTGACATTTTGGATACGCTGGCACGCCGGTTGCTGGAGGAAGAAACTCTGGACGAAAAAGCCCTGGACGTCATCTTTAAAGATGTTAAGAAGGCACCGCGTCGTAAAGTCTGGCAGTCTTACGAAGGATTGACTGCTAATGACCGGGGACCCATTGAAATTCCAGAAGCTGTGAGGATTCGTAACGCCAAAGCCAACGACGAGTCCGGAGAAGGCTTCGCTTTGGACGGTGCCGACCGTCCCCTGGCGGATTCCGGTATCGGGGGGACCGTGCCTTTTGAGCAGGGAGAAGTGAACACTGCAGATAGCCCGACAGCCTCGGAACCAAACACCACGACCCCGGCTGATTTGGGTCTGCCGGTTCCTCCCGTGAGGAATGAACAAGAAGTGCGTATTCTTGATGACACCGACCCGCTGCCCTCGGTCGAAAAGAGTGGGGAACCTTTGCCGACATCACCCAGTGAGGAAGAAAAACAATGAACGCGAGCTACAACCCTGATGGGGTGACCCAGGCTGTACGGGATTTGTTGGTAGCAGTAGGAGAGGACCCCGACCGGGAGGGTTTACGTGACACGCCGGAGCGGATGGCTCGCTCTTTTGCGGAGATGCTGCAGGGATACCGAGAGGATCCGAAAAAGCATTTAGAGCGAATGTTCCCGGTGGAGCATAATGACCTGGTCTTGGTCAAAGACATACCCTTTAACTCCATGTGTGAACATCACCTGTTGCCGTTCGTTGGTCTGGCGCATGTGGGTTATATTCCGCAGGGGAAACGAGTTACTGGGTTGTCCAAGTTGGCACGGCTGGTAGACGGTTACGCCCATCGGTTGCAGGTGCAAGAACGTCTGACTCAACAGATTGCCGATGCGTTATGGGATGTGCTGCAGCCGCAGGGAGTCATTGTGGTGCTGCAGGCTGAACACATGTGCATGACAATTCGCGGAGTGAAAAAGCCGGGAGCGCGCACCACGACATCCGCGGTTCGCGGGGTGATGGAACAATCCAGCACGACGCGGGCTGAGGCGATGAGTCTGATTTTGTCCGCAGACTAGCGCACTGTGGATTATTGGTTCGGGATTTCCCGAAGCTGTTTTAAATTACAAAACTAAGGAGTAATCGGTGATGACCGTTCCCATGGATACACATCCTGAGCCATCGGTATCGTCTCTGCCAGACTATCTGTGCCCGCCACGCACGTTGGTAATGGGGATTTTGAACGTAACCCCGAATTCCTTTTCTGATGGGGGAAAATGGTTTGATTCAAGCCAGGCAGTAGCGCATGGTTTGGAAATGGTGGCACAGGGAGCTGACCTGATTGATGTGGGGGGTGAATCCACCGCGCCCGGTCGCAAACCGGTGGAGGTTGAAGAAGAAATCGCCCGTGTCCTGCCGGTGATTTCGAAACTGTCAGAAGCGGGGGTGACTGTTTCCGTGGATACTCTGCATGCGGAAACTGCCCAGGCGGCCGCGGCGGCGGGAGCCAGCATCATTAACGATGTTTCGGGTGGCATCGTGGATGACACCATGTTTGCCACCATTGCCACGTTGCAGTCACGTTACCCGCAGCTGAGCTACATTTGCCAGCATTGGCGGGGCAGTCCTGAGGTAGCTAACCAGTTGGCAGTTTATGACAATGTTGCTGCGGAAACCTGGCGCGAGGTGGAGTCGCGCCTGGAGCTAATGCGCCACAGCGATATTGATATGCGGCGAGTCATCATTGATCCCGGTCTGGGGTTTTCCAAAGTTGGCGAACAGGATTGGGAAGTCCTGGCTAACCTCGAGGTGTTTTTACATCGGGGCTACCCGGTGCTTCTCGGACCATCGCGGAAACGATATTTGGCTGACTTGGAAACAGTCGCGAGTGACCGGCATGCCCGTGACGATGCCACCGCGGCAGTTTCTATGTTTTGTGCGCTGCACAAGGTTTGGGCAGTGCGGGTACACAACGTTGCCCCGGTGGCAGTAGCTGTCCAGGCGGCAGCTCGCCTGGACGCCCACCGCCATTCTTGTTGAGAGGCAGTTTTGAAAATGACTTTGCATAATGCTTCCAATTCGGATTTTTCCCAGGAAATCCGTGGACGTCAGGTTGACGTGCTTGACTCATTAGACGGGCTCGATTCCATTACCTTGCGCGGAATTTTCGCGCGGGGTATCCATGGAGTTTTGGAATCTGAGCATCACGCTCCGCAGGATTTTTCAGTCGACCTCACCTTGTGGTTTGATTCGCGCCGGGCTGCCAGCTCGGATGACGTCGCCGACACCGTTGACTACTCGGTCGTGGCAGAAAAGATTGTCGCGGTCATTGAGGGGAAAAGTGCCGCTCTGATTGAACGTCTGGCTACGCACATCGCCTTGTCTGTATTAGAGGACTCGCGCATTGCAGCAGTCCAAGTCACCTTGCATAAGCCACACGCGTGTCTCAACGTGCAATTTGAAGATGTGGCGATACGCATTTTGCGTACTCGGTCAGATTTTGAAGCACACCAGGCTGATTTTCCGGTCAATCTGACCCAGCGTCCGGATCAGATTCGCCCCGCAGTTTTAGCTTTGGGTGCGAACTTGGGCAATCCGCTGGCAACCCTGCGAGAGGTCGTGGCAACCTTGCAGTCTGCCCCAGAGTTTGAGCGCGTGGAAGTCTCACCCCTGGCACGGACTCGTCCGGTGTTGCAACCCGGTGCTGCCCCGCAACCAGATTATTACAACGCAGTGGTGCGAGTATGGTCGCGGTTGTCCGCCGTAGAGCTGTTAAAGCTAGCGCATCATCTTGAGGATAGCCACGGGAGAGAACGCCCTTATCGTTGGGCAGCACGCACTTTGGATGTTGACGTGATTGACGTGGAAGGGGTCGTTTCGGCAGATTCTCGTTTGGTCTTGCCCCACCCGCGAGCCGCCACGCGGGCGTTTGTCCTGGTGCCTTGGTCGCAGCTGGACCCGCAGGCAACTTTGGAAGGTCGCACTGTCGCCAAACTTGCAGCGTGGGCACAAGACGTCGACGGTATCGTGAACCTGTGGGCAGACTGGCTGGAAACCAATCTAGATACGGAATCGGCAAAACCGGCGTCAAACCTTTCTGCTGCTGGTTCTTCGGGTACTCCCGAAGTTTCTCCGCGGAGCGATTCTCCGGTCAGGGACCGTGACAGTTTCGGTCTGCCGTCTTGGCAAGCCGCCTTGCCCCAGACTGAAGCCCGGCCTCGCGTGGTCGACAATGACACTGAAATCGACATTATCCGTCAACAATCAGTCGCTCCTGCCGCGAGTTCTCTTTCCTCCGCATCGCCCGCGGTTCCGGTACCGGAGTGGAAACGGGTCAGGAGACGGCGGCACTGATGAGTCACACGAGACCCGTCGTCCTGGTGCTCCTGACAGTGGTGGTGGGAGCTCTAAGCGCCACGTTGCTGAACTTCCTGTACAACCAAGGCGCCTCGCTGCCGCGTGATGGGGTGGAGTTTGGCTTAGTGGTCCTGATTATTTCTCTCTTGAGCGCGTGGTTGGCAGCGCAGGTGCAGCGCCTCAAGAAGCGCCAGTCGACATGGATGAGTGCGGTGGGGGCTGCTCGGGTGGCGGCGTTGTCTCTCGCTCTGTCGCACACTGGTGCCATATTCTTGGGCTATTTTGGGGCGCAGACTCTTTTCATACTGGTAAACCTGGGAAATGATGCCTTAGCGGATATGTTATGGAAAAAGATAGTGGCGGTCATTGGTGCGGTACTGATGACCATCACGGGGCTGGTAGTAGAAAAAATCTGCACCATTGACCCGAAGGATCCGAAATCTCAGTCCTCGCCTGGGGCAACTCCGGAAGCTGCTTGAGATTCCGGGGCAGAGGTTTATCGAACCGGCGCTGGGAATCAGTTCGTTTGTGCGTCGTCAATCAGATAGCCCGTTGCAAACAGCAAGGAGATGGGGATAGCTTGGCGAGTATGAGCCAATTTCACCCCGGACAGACGGCGGCGCTCACCCCGGCGGAACAACCAGAATTCAAACCAAATACTGCATCCCAGCAAGACCGTCCCGAAAGCTCCCAGAAGCATCAGTACGCGCCAATCCAGATTTTTCGGATCAAATTTCACATTGTCGCTGGTCATTTCCCAGGCCTCTTGATCGGGGCTCTCCGATGCGATGTCGTCTCGTACCGCGGTGACAGTATCCCGTGCTACCAAAGCGGTCAAAGCCGTTAGGGCGGGAATAATGCCCAATCGTACCCATGCTCGTGGTTTCTTCTCCGTGAAAAAATCAGGGGAGGCATACCAGGCAAAAGTCAGCAGGGAGCCGATACCGGTGATGGCGAGTTGGTGGGGGGTAACAATCTTGTGGCGGGTACCCCTGACGGAGGACTCGTGCCTTGTTGACGCGCTCATGAAAACTCCTTTGTTTTGACAAAATTCTAACAACTAACGGCGTGGACTTTCGGGTTTTGCGTCTCTAAGCCGTAACTTAGGAGCATGACTGGCACCGGGACAGATGAGAATCGCACAGCGCGACAACCGCGCACAACGGTGTCCCGAAACGGCAGAAACTCAGGAACTGTCCCAACACGTCAGACACCAGCGCAGGCCGCCGCTAAAAAAGCAAAAAAACGCGGGACATCGCGTCCTCCGAAGTACACTAAAGCCCAAATTCAGCGCAATCGTTTGATTGCCCTGGCGATTGTCATTCTGGCAATAGTGGGAATGGTGGTTGCGATTCGTGAAGTCGCTGCCGCATTTACCCGGTGGCAAGCGACGCAGGCCGCAGAGGCTAAGGCTTATCAAATGCGGATGGAAGAACGCACTTTTCCCGCGCCACAACCCTGCGCGGACAAATCCTTGGGAATCACCCTGACCCATCCCAACGCGGTGCTTACCGTCGGAGCTGGAGATCAAGCCGAAATGGTCGTGCACAATACCGGTAAAACTGCCTGTACCGTGGTGATTGACCCCGCGAAAGTGGGGATCCAGATTATTTCGGGCAACCAAATCATTTACAACTCGACTAGCTGCCAACCCGCGGATGCCCCAACCCGGCAACTGTTACTGGATCGCGGCATGACCTGGAAACAGACCCTGAAATGGGACGGTAAGATGCAAAATGCAGATTGCTCGCCCGCTAGCGACGCGGCAGCTGCCGGTACATACCGCCTCAATGCGGTGTGGAACGGAGCCGTTACCGGGACAGAAACGGTCTTTGCCATCCAAGATCCACCCCCTGCTCCCAGCTCAGCGCCGGAAAGCGCGCCGGAAACCAGTCACGAAAACACCACGAAAACAGTAGGATGAGATTATGAACGATGCGCAGAGATTCCGGGAAGTAATCACCATGCTGGCTCCTGGTACCGAGCTGCGCGACGGTCTGGATCGAGTCATCCGGGCACATGCTGGCGCCCTGGTAGTTCTGGGCTATGAAGACCACATCAAGCGAATCTGTTCAGACGGTTTTGAGTTCGATATTGATTTCTCGGCTACCCGGCTGCGGGAACTGTGCAAAATGGACGGTGCTGTCATCATCGATCCGAACAAATGGCGGATTCGTCGGGCTAACGTCCAACTGCTCCCTGACCCCTCCATCCCCACCACAGAATCCGGAATGCGCCACCGCACCGCGCATCGTGTCGCGGTGCAGAGCGGCAACCCGGTCATTGCCGTATCGCATTCTCTGCGGGCAATTTCGCTATATCTGGGCAATAAGCGCTATGTGCTGGAAGACCCGGAGACCCTGCTGACCCGCGCCTCTCTGGCGATTGATACCTTGGAAAAGTACCGGATTCGATTGAACGAAGTTTCAGACTCGCTCACCACCATGGAAATCGACGACATGGTCACCGCCCGTGACGTGGCACTGGTGGTGCAGCGTCAAGAAATGGTACGCCGAGTCGGGCATGAAGTCTCCGATATGCTCATTCAGCTAGGTGAGCACGGTCGTTTGCTGAAAATGCAGCAAGCTGAACTGATGCGTGGCTTTGCAGTGAACCGTTCCCTATTGATTCGTGACTACATGCCCGATGAATACTCAGAGGAAAAGATTGTCAATCGTCTGGGCGAACTGGATGATGCAGAATTGTTGGATTTGAGCCTGGTCGCCCGCATCATCGGAGTGAACGGGATGGGTTCAGAGATCTTAGAGATTCCTTTGAGTGCCCGCGGTTTGCGGATGCTGGCGCGGATTCCACGTCTCCCTGCTCATATTGTCGAGGCGATTACTCGCCGCTGGGGGACTTTGTCCGAGCTGCTGGAGGTTTCCACCGAGGAGCTGATGGAAATCGAAGGCGTGGGACCGGGGCGTGCCCAAATCATCCATGACAGTCTGGAACAGGTCGTCGAGAACTCTGCTCTGGAGCGTATCTCGTCACACAGTTAGGGGTTTAGTGGGGTTGCCGCATAAGTGTGGAGCTTAGGCTTCCGGTTGGACTGACGGGGTAGTTTGATTGTGTGACGGTGTCCCGGCGGAGTCTGCAGGGTGACGGCGCATTCGCAGCACGATTAGCGTTGTCGCGACCAAGCAAACGATGGCGGTTAAGAAAGACCCCTCCATTCCGACACTGCCGCCGGTAATCCACTCGGGACCGACAAAAGTGCCTTGCAACAGACCACGTTGTTCCCCGGTGCCTGATACGACTGATCCCCAAAAAGACCCCTGCACCGCGTTCCATCCAAAGTGCAGTCCGATGGGGAACCATAAGCGTCGTTTCCACAGGTAGGCGGCCCCCAGTAGCGGTCCACCACTGAGCGCTAAGGCAACTACGCCCATTCCCGTCATGCCGGGATTCATCAGGTGGAGTCCACCGAACACCACGGTGGACATGACCAGCGCCCACACCGGTCCCCACGCCCGATCAAACAGGCGCACCATCACCCCGCGGAACAGCAGTTCCTCCCACACGCAGGACACTAGACCCATAGCTATGCCCAGTCCCACGCCGGGTTCGACACTGACCTTTACCAACTGCCAGTGCCCGCTGACCCACAGCAGCAGCATCGGGAGACTCACCAGCCCTGCCCCTACGGCGATTCCCGCTAGGGTTTCGGGCAGGGCAAACTTGGCAGCCAGCTCTGACACGGGACGTTTCGCTAGTTGACCAACCAAAAAACGATAGACAGCAATCTCTGCAACACACAGAATCAGACCGCAAATCCCCAGGGCTACAGGGGTGTCAAAGACTTCCCGAGGAGAGCTGCCGGCGTGTGTACCAGCGCGGTAGATATGCAGTGTTAAACCCGTGACCAGCAAGTAGACCCCAATCAGAGCCAGGGGCAATAAAGTTGCCTGCATCCATACGCCTTTTTCTCCGGTGAGGCGTTCCGTGGCGGCGCTTGCAGCCAGAAGGGGACTCTTCGCGCCGGGTTCTAAAGGTTCGGGAAGTTCGGGTTTTGGCTGGTTGTCGCTCATGGGTTCATTTTAGTGCAGCCAGATTTTGCCCGCGTGTTGACTGGTTTTGTTGCAGTCAAGCTGTTTTGGTAAGATTTCTCTTTGGTGTCTGTTTTTAGCCACCCAGAGTCGTGCGAAGAAACTCGTGCGAACAGCGGGCTCGCTCCGTTCGAGCTCCGGACGCAACCTGAAATGCCGTTCTTGAATCAAGGACCCAAAGGAAGGCGGACCGGCCCCCGGACGGTACAGCTATGTCCGCGGGGCGGCTATAAAGCCTTAGATTCCAAACATATTCAAGAAACGGAGTTACTGTGCCTACTATTGAACAACTTGTCCACCAAGGACGTACCAGCAAGCGCACGAAGTCCAAGACCCCGGCCTTGGCAGGCTCTCCGCAGCGTCGTGGTGTGTGCACTCGTGTGTACACCACCACCCCGAAGAAGCCGAATTCGGCTCTGCGTAAGGTCGCACGTGTGCGTCTTTCTTCCGGCATCGAGGTCAGCGCCTACATTCCCGGCGTTGGTCACAACCTTCAGGAACACTCCATCGTGCTGGTGCGCGGTGGTCGTGTGAAGGACCTCCCCGGTGTGCGCTACCACATCGTGCGTGGCGCTCTCGACACTCAGGGTGTGCGCGACCGCAAACAGGGTCGCTCCAAGTACGGTGCGAAGAAGGAGAAGAAGTAAGAATGCCTCGTAAAGGACCGGCGCCTAAGCGCCCACTCATTGCTGACCCGGTGTACAACTCTCCGCTGGTCACTCAGCTCGTCAATCGCGTCCTGCTGGACGGGAAAAAGTCTGTGGCTCAGAACATCGTCTACGGTGCGCTGCAAGGCGTGGCTCACAAGACCGAGCAGGACCCCATCGTGGTGCTTAAGCGCGCGATGGAAAACATCCGTCCGCATCTGGAGGTCCGTTCCCGTCGTGTCGGTGGGGCGACGTACCAGGTTCCGGTGGAAGTTAAAGCTTCTCGTGCGACCACTCTGGCGCTGCGTTGGTTGGTGGATTTCTCCCGTCAGCGTCGCGAAAAGACCATGACTGAACGTCTCATGAACGAAATCTTGGATGCCTCCAACGGCTTGGGTGCCGCGGTGAAGCGCCGTGAGGACGTTCACAAGATGGCTGAAGCTAACCGCGCCTTTGCCCACTACCGCTGGTAGTCGCCGGGCAGTCGCTAACCGTAAGTTCCGGTTGCAAGTCAGCACCGAGGGACTTTTGGAATTACAAGAAACAACAAACACTAACGAAGGGACATGCCCGTGGCACTTGACGTGCTAACTGACCTTAAGAAGGTCCGCAACATTGGCATCATGGCACACATTGATGCCGGTAAGACGACCACGACGGAACGCATCCTGTTCTACACCGGAATTAACTACAAAATCGGTGAAACTCACGATGGCGCTTCGACTATGGACTGGATGGAACAGGAACAAGAGCGCGGTATCACCATTACCTCCGCGGCTACCACCTGTTTCTGGAACAAACATCAAATCAACATCATCGACACTCCCGGACACGTGGACTTCACCGTTGAGGTGGAACGTTCCCTGCGTGTTCTGGACGGCGCGGTAGCAGTGTTCGACGGTAAGGAAGGCGTGGAGCCGCAGTCCGAAACCGTGTGGCGCCAAGCTGACAAGTACAACGTGCCGCGTATCTGCTTCATCAACAAGATGGACAAGCTGGGCGCTGACTTTGATTTCTCGGTTCAGACCATCATTGACCGCTTGGGCGCTCGCCCGGTCGTGATGACTTTCCCGATGGGTGCCGAATCCGACTTTGTCGGTGTAGTCGACGTTTTGCGTCAGCAAGCCGTGTACTTCCCCGAGAAAGACGCTGATGGCAACGATACCAAGGGCGCCATTGTCGAATACAAAGACATTCCCGCAGAATACCAGGAAAAGGCCGCAAAGTATCTCGAAACCGCTACCGAAGAGGCTGCTGAAGCCAGCGATGAGCTGATGGAAACCTACCTTGAGAACGGTGAGCTGAGCGTTGACCAAATCAAGCAGGGAATCCGGGCGCGTACCATCCGTTCCGAAATTTACCCGGTCTACGGTGGCTCCGCTTTCAAGAACAAGGGCGTGCAGCCTTGCTTGGACGGGGTTATCGACTATCTGCCCTGCCCGTTGGACGTCGAGGAGGTTCGTGGTTTCCGTCCCGGTCACGAAGAGGACGGCGAAACCGAATCCCGCAAGCCTGACGAGAATGAGCCTTTTGCCGCCCTGGCTTTCAAGGTGGCGGTGCACCCGTTCTATGGCAAACTGACCTACGTGCGTGTTTACTCTGGTAAAGCCGAACAGGGCACCCAGATTTACAACTCCACTAAGGGCAAGAAAGAGCGTGTGGGCAAGCTGTTCCAGATGCACTCCAACCACGAGAATCCGGTGGAAGTTGCACACGCTGGTCACATCTACGCCTTTATCGGTCTGAAGGAAACCACCACCGGTGACACCCTGTGTGCCATTGATAAGCCGATTGTGCTGGAATCCATGACCTTCCCCGACCCCGTGATTCACGTGGCAGTGGAGCCGAAGTCAAAGGCTGACCAGGAAAAGATGGGTACTGCTATCCAGAAACTGGCAGAAGAAGATCCGACCTTCACCGTGCGTTTGGACGAGGAAACCGGTCAGACCGTTATTGGCGGTATGGGTGAGTTGCACTTGGACATCATCGTGGACCGGATGAAGCGCGAGTTTAAAGTCGAAGCTAACGTGGGCAAGCCCATGGTGGCTTACCGCGAGACCATCAAGAAGAAGGTCGAGAAGGTCGAATACACCCACAAGAAACAGACCGGTGGTTCCGGTCAGTTCGCTAAGGTGCTGGTGACATTCGAGCCGCTGAGCGAAGAAGAACGTGCCGAAGGCAAGACTTATGCCTTTGAAGACAAGGTCACCGGGGGTCGTGTTCCACGCGAATACATTCCTTCCGTTGACGCAGGCATCCAGGAAGCTATGGAATCCGGCGTGCTGGCTGGATACCCGATGGTGGACGTGAAGGCAACGCTGGAAGACGGCGCTTACCACGAAGTTGACTCGTCGGAAATGGCTTTCAAGATTGCCGGCAACATGGTGTTCAAGGAAGGCGCCAAGAAGGCGAACCCCGTCATCTTGGAACCCATCATGGATGTGGAAGTTCGCACCCCCGAGGAATACATGGGCGACGTCATCGGCGACCTGAATTCCCGCCGCGGCAACATTGCTTCCATGAACGACGGCCAGGGCGTGAAGGTTATTCGCGCCAAGGTGCCGCTGTCAGAAATGTTTGGTTACATCGGTGACCTGCGTTCCAAGACGCAGGGACGCGCGGTGTTCACCATGCAGTTCGATTCCTACGCCGAGGTTCCGCGTTCGGTTTCCGAAGAAATCATCGCCAATAACCGCGGTGCATAAGGGTTATTTTCCCTTTTCAGAGTGTCCCCGGAACGTTCGCCGGGTACGTCTCGACAAGAGCCGGGGACACTCTTGGGAAAACTCACAATATCCGCAAGAAGAAGAAATCAAGAAAAACTCAGGTAGGAAAATCCGTAAGATAGTGGTAATCTGACATCTGCTTATTTATTACGGAGCAAAACTACCTAAATCCAGGAGGAAAGAAAGAAGTGGCACAAGGCACTTATACTCATGACAAGCCGCACGTTAACGTCGGCACCATTGGTCACGTTGACCACGGCAAGACTACTCTGACTGCAGCTATCACCAAGGTGTTGGCTGATAAGTATCCGGATTTGCCCGCAAACAAGTTCACCCCCTTCGATCAGGTGGATAACGCTCCCGAGGAACGTCAGCGCGGCATCACCATCAACGTTTCTCACGTTGAATACGAAACCCCCAACCGTCACTACGCTCACGTGGACGCCCCCGGTCACGCCGACTACATCAAGAACATGATTACCGGCGCGGCGCAGATGGACGGCGCTATCCTCGTGGTGGCTGCTACTGACGGTCCGATGGCTCAGACCAAGGAACACATCCTGTTGGCTAAGCAGGTTGGCGTGCCCTCCATCCTGGTCGCTCTGAACAAGTGCGATTCTTCCGATGTGGACGAAGACATGCTCGAAATCGTCGAGGACGAAATCCGCGATGACCTGGAGAAGCAGGGCTTCGATCGTGACTGCCCGATTATCCACGTTTCCGCTCTGAAGGCCCTGGAAGGCGACCCCGAGTGGACCAAGAAGATTGAAGAGCTCATGGAAGCGGTCGATACCTACATTCCTGAGCCTGTTCGTGACCTCGACAAGCCGTTCTTGATGCCTATCGAAGACGTCTTCACCATTACTGGTCGCGGTACCGTAGTGACCGGTCGTGTGGAACGCGGCAAGCTACCGTTGAACGCCGAAGTGGAAATCGTAGGTATTCGTCCTACGCAAAAGACCACCGTTACCGGTATCGAAATGTTCCACAAGTCCATGGACGAAGCCTACGCCGGCGAGAACTGTGGTCTGTTGCTGCGTGGCACCAAGCGTGAGGACGTTGAGCGCGGTCAGGTTGTCTGCATTCCTGGCTCCGTGACCCCGCACACCAAGTTCGAGGGCAAGGTCTACATCTTGAAGAAGGACGAAGGTGGACGTCACAAGTCGTTCTACGACGGCTACCGCCCGCAGTTCTTCTTCCGCACCACCGACGTGACCGGTGTTATTCACCTGCCCGAAGGCACCGAAATGGTTATGCCTGGCGACACCACCGAAATTAGCGTTGAGCTGATTCAGCCTATCGCTATGGAGGAAGGTCTCGGCTTCGCTATTCGTGAAGGCGGTCGTACCGTTGGTTCCGGTAAGGTGACCAAGATTATTGCGTAATTACCTACGGTAGATTACACAGCGATGGGCAGGAAACGTAGTTTCCTGCCCATCCTGCTATTAACTTAAAGAATCCGTCAAAGCCCATAATAGCTTCCCACCTTAGCTATAATTGGTGGAGCTGTTTTTTGTAACTTTCCATCGACAGGCAGAGAGGGGTCGCGGTGCGTTCTGGTGTCTTGGACGACAGATTCTTTGCTACCTTGGCAGAATTTTTGTCCTGGATGCACGGCCCCCGCAAAGACGTGGTCGATGTGGAATCGGGACGACTGCTGACTAGGGTAGCTACGGCTTCTCCCGAAGATGCCCAAGAATCGCTGATGACAGTGCAGGCTGCCCAGGTGGTCTGGACGGAGATGGGGCCCTTTGGACGTGCCAAGGTCTTAGCTCGCTTTTCCCAGTTAGTGTGGAAGTTTCAAAATGAAATGGTCGCCCTGTCGCAAATGCTCAGCGGCAAATCATTGATTGACTCCCATGAGGAATTTCTAGATGTTTTGTCCACTGCGCGAAATATTAAATATAGCAGCCGCCGTTTAGGTAAACGGCGAGCTGGTAGGGGAGTGCTGCCAGGTTCGCGGTGGCGGGTCTACCAGCGGCCCTTGGGCACCGTGGGAATTTTTACGTCACCAGAGTGGCCGCTTTCTTCAGTTAACGATGTCCTCCAGGCGATTGCGGCAGGCAATGCTGTAGTCAATTTTGTGACTCCCCAAGCCGCTTTGGGTGCCGTATTGATGCACGCCATGCTGGTGGATGCAGGGATGCCTTATGGCTTGTGGAAAATCATTCCGGATACGACTTCCAAAGCAGGTCGTTCGGTAATTCCCGGTTTGGATATGGTGTCAGTTTTAGGCTCAGAAAAACTGGGACGCAGGATTTCACGAGTTTGTCAGGAATACAAGGTTCCTTTCAAAGGTTTCCTCCAAGTGCACAATGTCGGGGTGATTAGCGAAGACTGTCGTTTTGATCATGCGGTTCGGGCAATGGCACGTGCCGGTTTCCAATTCGCAGGGCAGTCCGTGAACGGAGCCGAAATCATCTGGGTACAGGAGTCTATTTTTGATTACTTTAAACTAGCTTTGAAAGATTTTGTGTCTGACCAGGTCACCATTGGTTCTCTGGATTCCGCTGACACTACTATGGGACCGATGTTGACCCCTCAGCGGATACAGAGAATGCAAGAGCTGGTGGACGATGCGGTCCAGCGAGGAGCCGAGCTGGTGCTCGGGGGCTATGCTGCCCCGGAATTGGGACCGTCTTTCTTTGAACCGACCATCCTCTCCAGAGTGCCACAAGATGCCGCGCTTTTTGAGAGCGAAGTGCACGGACCGATCATCTATCTGCAACCTTTCCAGGATCTCGCGGAAGTATCACGTTACTTAGGGACTTCACGACACAGTTACTGTACCTATCTGTTTACCGAATCCGAGTCTACGATGCGTGATTTTGTCCACGCGGTTGACGGCGCGGCGGTAGTCATTAACGATTCCTACATGAGTCTGTACTCGACATGGAACGCTCCGATTCAAGGTATCAAGAACACCGGTTCTGGAATCCGTCATGGGGCGGAGTCAATTTTGCAGTATTCCCGCGTGCAATCCGTGACCAGACAAGAAGGTCATCCCTGGATCTCAAACGACCTACAGCCCGGTAACAGGATGGAACGATGGAGCTTTTTCTCCAGTCGCGCCGCGGTGATTGCTTCGATTCTGTTCACCGACACAGCGATTGCCTATGCCTGGCGCAATATGTGGCACCACATTAAGAATCGAATTCACGGTCCAGTTTAGAACCGCTTTTGTCTCATCGTGCCCCGCATAGCAACGATTTGGGGACTAGCTCGACAAACGAGGCAGTAGACTACAACAGAAAGGAGGAGACATGGAATACCCCAAGGGCATTAATGACAAGTTCGTACAAGCCCTGCTGGATGCTGGGCGTAGTGAGAGTGGCGCTGAGACCCCGGTTTACAACGTCCAGACGTGGGAACCATTTGGAACTATCCATTGCTCCACCTTTTCCGAAGGGGAACAATCTGTACTCCGGGCTCATGCCGTGAGTGATCAGTGGTCACAAGAGGGGTTTTACGCGCGTTCGCGTATCCTATATCGTTTTTTGAAACAGGTGGTGCGTCATTACGGACCAATTATCGGTCTCAATCAGCTGTTGAGTGGCAAATCCTGGCTGGATGCCTCCGCGGAATATTTCTACATGATTACCCAGGTGCGAGGCATTAAACGAAATCTCAAGTATCTGTGGAAACCGCGTCGAGGTGCGGGTACTGTCCCCCGGTCCACCTACCGGGTTTGGTACAGGCCGGTAGGAGTAGTGGGGATGTTCACTTCTGCAGACAATCCAACCTCGATGGTCTGCGACATCCTGAATCCTCTCATGGCAGGTAACGCGGTGGTCAACTTTGTGACCCCCCAGGCAGCTCTGGGATCTCTGCTGATGAAAGCAATGTTGGTGGAAGCCGGTATGCCCGAAGACGCGTGGCGTGTCGTGGTCTCGGATTCTTCACAGTTTGGGATGAAGTTCATCCCGGCTCTGGACTACGTTGCAGCTATCGGATCGAACCGGATGTGTCAACAGATTTCGATGGAGTGTGCGCGCCATTCGGTCCCTGTATCGTGCTTTGGCGGGATTAAGAATATTGCGTTGGTGATGGATGACGCGAAACTGTGGGATGCGGCGAAAGCCTGTGCCCGTTCGGCTTTCCTCAATGCCGGACAATCTATAAATTCTGTCGAGATTATTTTCGTACATGAATCAGTGCGAGAACCCTTCGAACAGATGATGCTCCAATACACCCAGGAACAGATTCGAGTGGGTCGATTCACGGACCGACACGCCACTATGGGCTCCCTGATGTATCCCAGTCGGGTTAAGAAATGCGAGAAAGTGGTGAAACTTGCTCTCGATAACGGTGCTCGGGTGCTGATGGGGTCTCACCCGCGTCCGGAGATTAGCCCGACTTTCTTTGAACCGACCATACTGTCGAATTTGCCTTACGATTTGGACCTCTTAGAGACGGAAGTGTACGGTCCCTTGGTGGCGCTGTTGCCATTTGAGGACATCACAAGTGTGGTTCGTTTGGTGACGGGGTCCCGGGTGATTGACTCTGCCTCTGTCTTTACCCGTGATATCGATTTCGTGCGGAACCTGATTAACAATGCCGAGTTTGCCACGGTTAGTGTCAACGACACGTATTTCTCGATGGACATGTCGTGGAGGGCACCGATTCAGGGTAAAGGCGAAAGCGGGCAGGGGATACGTCACGGTCTGGAAGCGATTTTGCAGTACACCCAGGTTTTTTCAGCTGCGCGTTTAAAGAGCATCTCTTGGGTGCCCAAGGATTGGCGTTCTGGAAACTGGACTGAACGCCTGACTTTCTGGTTTATGGGTTTCTATTCTTGGCTGTCGCGTAACGTGACTGACACAGTGGTCGCAGACGGAATCAGGGCTATCCTCCGGTGGATTCGTGATCGGTTTGTCGGTCCGGTGTAATTTTCCGTATTTAGACCAGGTGCGGTCCATCGCAGCGCTGTTCGCTATATGAGACAAGTTGTTTTCAAAACATGAATGGCGTTATGGTGAGTTTCAATATTCACCCAAACGAAGGATTTTCCTGATGCGTAGAATAATTGCCTCAATATTTGTCGGTGTAGCCGCGTTGGCGCTGGCGAGTTGTTCGTCTTCAGACGGTGCCAAGGGAGGTGCTGCCGGTGGTGATGGCGGATACAAAGTCGCCATAGCCCAGTACGCCAGTTTCCCGCCTTTGGACGAGGCAGTAGCCGGGTTTAAGGACGCGGTGCAACAGGCGGGACTGGATGTTTCCTATGACGTTTCCAACGCGCAAGGGGATCAGACCAACGTAAACTCCATTGCTTCCAAGTATGCCTCCGGCGATTACGATTTGGTGTTCGCTATCGCCACGCCTATGGCTCAGTCCATTGCTCAGAACGTGGTCGATGTTCCGGTGCTGTTTACCGCGGTGACAGACCCGGTGACAGCGGAGCTGGTCAAGTCTAACGAAGCGCCGGGTTACAACGTGACCGGCACTACGGATATGAATCCGGTGGCTCAACAGATTGACTTGGTCAAACAGGTGATTCCGGATGCTCACAAGATTGGCGTTATCTATTCCTCAGGAGAGGTAAACTCCCAAGTGCAAGTCAAAATGGCGAAAGCTGAAGCCAAGAAACAAGGGCTGGAAGTAGTGGAAAAAACCATCACCAACACTGCTGAAGTCCAACAGGCTGCGCAAACCCTCACCGGGGTAGACGCCATTTATATTCCTACCGATAATACTGTGATAGCTGCTTTGGATTCCGTGCTGCAAGTGGCAGAGGAAAAAGGCATTCTCACGGTGACGGGGGATACCAGCTCAGTTGAAAACGGGGCAGCTTTGACCCTGGGTCTGGATTACCGGGAACTGGGTCACCAGACCGGGGAAATGGCAGTAAAAATTCTGAAAGGTGAGGTCCAGCCGAAAACTATGCCGGTAGAGTCTCAAAAGAAACCACAGCTGGTGGTGAACCCCGAGGCTGCCAAAAAACAGGGACACCCTCTTTCTGACGAACTGTTGGCTAAAGCCGATAAAACTATCAAGTAACCAATATCTATAGACAAAAGCCCATCCAGCTAGAAAGCGGGGTGGGCTTTTGCGGCGTTGAAAGACGCGGTATTTTGGGGCGCTATTTTGGCTGGAGTGTCAGCCTCGTGTTTAATGAGTGGATAAGCGACCCCGAAAACGTAACCGGGGAACCTTTTGAATACATGTAAGGATTTGAGAAAACATGATTGGTGCGGTGGAACTCGGCCTGATTTATGGGCTGATGGCCTTGGGGGTGTACCTCACATTTAGAATCCTCGATTTCGCCGATTTGACGATTGACTCGAGTTTTACCACCGGAGCGGCTGCCTGTGCGGTAGTCATTCTGGGCGGGGGTAGCCCCTGGCTGGGAACTTTGGCAGGATTCGCGGTGGGACTCATCGCTGGGTTTATTACCGGTTTGCTGAACACGGCGGGGAAAATTCATCCGCTCCTGGCAGGGATTTTGACCCAGATTGGTTTGTATTCAGTGAACCTGCGTATTATGGGCAAATCCAACCTGCCGTTCCGACGTGAAGAATCACTGTTTACACCACTGCGCGAGGCGAATCTGGTGGGGACGTGGGTCAGCGTGGCGATTTTGCTGGCGGTCTTGCTGGTAGCCTGCGGGATAGTCGTGTGGTTCCTGTCCACCAATCTGGGGTTGGCTTTGCGTGCCACCGGCGATAACGAAGAAATGGCGCGTGCCCAAGGGGTGAACACAGATTTGGCTAAACTGGTCGGCTTGGCGCTGTCCAACGGCTTGGTGGCACTGTCCGGTTCCCTCATCGCCCAATATCAAGGCTTTGCGGATATTTCTATGGGTATCGGACTGATTATTGCCGGTCTAGCGTCAGTTATCATCGGCACCGCGCTCATCCCCACCGGACGTATTTGGATGGCAGTGTTGGCAGTGGTGGGCGGTTCGGTAGTGTATCGCGTCATTATTCAAGCTGCCTTGATGATTCCGGGATTCAACCCCAACGATATGAAACTGTTGAGCGCAGTCATCGTGGTGGTGTTCCTCATTGCCCCGCGGTGGAAGGGGTTTCTCTCATGGCAAAAGAACCATCCCATTGCGGAGTTCTCCGGGGTGCAGCCCTGGGATACAGCGGATGCAGAGGAACTTGACTCCGGCGATACCCGCCCGGCGGATAAACATGTTACCAAACGGACGCGACGGAAAGGACTGTGAGCCATGCTAGAACTTTCACATATTTCCAAGGCGTTTTTCCGTCACACTGTTAACGAAAAAATTGCCCTGCGTGACATCTCCCTGCAGTTGGATGAAGGCGACTTCGTGACCATCATCGGTTCTAACGGGGCGGGCAAATCGACCTTGCTGAACATCGTCTCGGGGCGCTACCGTCCGGACTTGGGACAGATACATATTGACGGCAACGATGTGACGCGCAAACCTGACTACAAAGTGGCGCGTTACGTGGGTCGCGTGTTCCAGGACCCGATGGCGGGAACCTGCCCGCACCTGACTATTGAAGAGAACTTGGCAATTGCCTGGGCACGCACGCATGGGCACGGGCTGGGACTGGGAGTAACTCCGGCACGCAAAGCACAGTTCCGCGAAGAGCTCAAGGTGCTGGAACAAGGGTTGGAAAATCGCCTAACAGCCCGCGTAGGCTTGCTCTCTGGCGGGCAGCGTCAAGCACTGTCCTTGGTGATGGCAGTGTTCACTCAACCGAAGATTTTGCTGCTCGATGAACACACGGCGGCTTTAGATCCGGCGCGTGCCGAGCTGATTACCCGCTTGACCCAGGAGCTGGTGGCGCGCCACGGGCTGACCACCCTGATGGTGACTCACAATATGGAACAGGCTCTGCACCTGGGCAACCGCCTCATCATGATGCATGAGGGCGAAATCATTATGGAACTGAGCGGGAAAGATAAGGAAAACGCGACTGTGGACGACCTGCTGGCCCAGTTCGCCAAGTTCAAGGGTGCGGCGCTATCTGACCGGACCATGCTGTCCTAAACGGGAAATCTTATCATCGGCATTGCATCTCACTGTAGATGATAGAGTGAGACCTCCCGATGCTTCTGGATAATCAAGCGATATGTCAAAAGATACGTTGGGTCAACGATGGTATTTTGTGCTCACCTAGTGTCACTAAGAAGGTTCACCAAATGTGTTACGAACATGGTACGTATTGGACTAGAATAGCGTAGAGGTTCCGACAGTATCTGCTTGAAATGGGTAGAGAATGTTCAAGAAAATTGTATTCGTAACTGTATTTAGTATCTGTATGCTACAGGCTGGGAACGTTGCAGTTGCCTACGACGGTGAGGGGGCAAATAAAAATACTGTAGATGTTGAAATGCTAAGTAATGAACTGCGTTTAGCTATTGTAGAAAATCGTCCAGTAAGTTCTATGTCAAAGCAAGAACAACTGGAATTAGCTGAATTGCTTCCTGCGGACGGGAGTGCTATAAGTTTTCAATCGGATGTGTATGGACAATTGCGTTCGGCTAAGGGAATATGTACGGCTTCAACTCAAAACATACACCTACGCACATCTATGCAAAAGAATTACATTGGAAACAAGCCAGAAACGCATTGCGATAATGTTGCAAAGTATATTCAAATGGACACTGTTATATTTCGTAAAGAATGGTATGGATGGGGGAACCCAACAGCCTATAGCAGTTACAGACGTAATGTGAAGGATTTTACTAATAAAGGAATCGCTCGGAAGTGTGTTGATCAGACTAAACACGATTGGAGGGCAATCAATAGTCATTATATCGTTGATAAATTTGGATGTAAGCATACGTTGTATAGCTCTACAACGGCGGAAGGTCTTAAGTGCAGCTGAACAGACAATCTTGCGAAACGAAGTCTGACGCGACATTCCTGACGCTTTCTCTGCTGGGGGTGCTGTTTTCAGAAATCGAAATGGAGGGGTATCTATCGGACGACGATTTTTATCAACGTTTCGCCGAGGCAGATAGTTCTTTACTTGAGGATATTTCTCGTTCGTTGACCAAGGTAGAAACGATCTCTGATGATCGAGGTATTATATTCCTCCAAAATTTTCTTGATTTATACCCCTGGGGGCGATGGAAAAAGATTTATAAACTTCCTCTGTCGCCTCAACCATTTTCAGCTCTCAATAGGGAAATATTTTCTCGGCTAGGCAAGCGCGTGCAACGCTTACTTACCGGGGAGCATGAGCAGCCAGAAATTGCCTTCTATGTGGAAGCTGTTGATGATAACGGTTTTGACACCGCAGATGCCTACTGGTGGAGTTTTGACGCAAAGCCTCCGTATCGAGTAACTCTGCCAGGGAAGTACGACGTAAATTCGCAACTCTGGCTGCCTATACTGACTGATGAATTCCAAATTATCTCTCCGGGATGGCACGCAGTAAATACGGTACGCGATAAAAGTAACCCTATTAAACTATTGGAAATTAATTCCTATAATGATTGGGTTTCGTTGTGCAACCGCTTTCCTTTAGTAAAATCAGCACCGTACCCCTTGAATGATATTAATGGTGCGCCCCAGAAATGGGTTACTGCTGACTTAGATTCGGCGCGTAATACGTATGATGCTATCAAATTGTCGATTAGAGGTTACTTTGACGCTGCCTACCGATTACAAGACCAAATCGATGGAATTCCTTGCTTACTGATGGGCTGGAATCCAGGTGCCACGATTTGGCTGCATCCGTCAGTTTCTGGGCTTCGAGAATTTGCCACGGGAGAGCCAATAAGTGTAAGCTAGTTCCTCGGCGCATCTTGAGGCGGGTTCACGCCTCCCAGTGCGCACTTGCCTGGCAAAAGTCAGGTGGAATGGAAATCCAACGGTGCGAGATTTCGCTCGTGTTGTGTTTATAAATGCGACACACCCGAAAGCGTGTACCGGTGAAGAACCAGTTAGAGAGAGGTTAGCCCATGGCGGGACAAAAAATCCGCATTCGGCTGAAGTCTTATGACCATGAGGTCATTGACTCCTCGGCAAAGAAAATTGTCGAGACGGTAACCAGTGCTGGCGCTACCGTAGTCGGACCTGTGCCCCTGCCGACCGAAAAGAACGTTTACGTTGTGATTCGGTCGCCGCACAAATACAAAGACAGCCGGGAGCAATTTGAAGTTCGCACCCACAAGCGTCTGATTGACATTATTGATCCCACGCCTTCCGCAGTTGATTCGCTGATGCGTTTGGAACTGCCGGCAGACGTGAACATCGAGATTAAGCTGTAAGGAGGACCACGATGACTGACACCATGGCCTCTGTAAAGGCATTGCTGGGGCGCAAGCTCGGCATGACCCAGGTCTGGGATGAAGACGGCAAGTTGATTCCCGTGACCGTGGTTCAGGTCGAAAAGAACGTCGTCACCCAGATTCGTACCAATGAAACCGACGGCTACGACGCTGTCCAGCTGGGCTTCGGCAAGATGGACGAACGCAAGGTCACCAAGCCGATGGCGGGTCACTTCGCCAAGGCCGGTGTGGAACCGCGTCGCCACCTCGCAGAAATCCGCACCGGTGACGCTAGCTCCTACGAGCTTGGTCAGGAACTCGGCGCGGAAGTATTCGAAGCGGGAACGCTGGTGGACGTTTCGGGAAACACCAAGGGCAAAGGCTTTGCCGGCGTGATGAAACGTCACGGTTTCCAGGGCGTATCTGCTTCTCACGGTGCGCACCGTAACCACCGCAAGCCCGGCTCTATCGGTGCTTGTGCTACCCCCGGTCGCGTGTTCAAAGGTCTGAACATGGCTGGTCGCATGGGCGGTAACCGTCGCACCATCATGAACTTGAAGGTTCAGGCTGTGGACGCGGAAAAGGGCTTGGTCGTTTTGACCGGCGCGATTCCCGGCCCTAAAGGCGGCATCGTCATGATCCGCTCTGCTGTGAAGGGAGCCTAACAATGACTGAAAACCGCAGCGTAGACATTTTTGATGGTGTCGGCAAGAAAACCGGCACTGTCGAGCTGCCCGGAGAGGTTTTCGACCTCGACTTTAACAACCCCTTGGTACACCAGGTCGTAAACGCCCAGTTGGCGGCGGCTCGTCAGGGGACTCACGCCACCAAGACTCGTGGTGACGTTTCCGGCGGCGGCAAGAAGCCGTGGCGTCAAAAGGGTACCGGTCGGGCTCGTCAGGGCTCTATTCGCGCCCCGCAGTTCGCTGGTGGCGGCACCGTACACGGTCCGCAGCCTCGTGACTACTCCCAGAACACCCCGAAAAAGATGAAAGCCGCCGCTTTGCGCCAGGCTTTATCCGATCGGGCTCGTGCTGGGCGTATCCACGTGCTGAGCGATTTCGGCGTCAAGGAAACCCCGTCCACCAAGGCTGCGAAGGCAGCTTTGCAGGGGGTAGTCGATAATCGTCGCGCCCTGATTGTGTTGACCCCGGAAGTTGATGACGTCGTGGCATTGAGCGTGAATAACCTCAGCGAACACCACGCTCTGTTCGTCGGCGAGCTGAACACCTATGACGTGTTGGCTAACGACGATGTGGTGTTCTCGGCAACGGCGTTGGACTCCTTCCTCGGGAAAGGAGAAAACAAGTGAGCCTGGAAAAGACTAAGAACCCGCACGACGTGATTATTAAGCCCGTCGTCAGCGAAAAAGCCTACAACTTGATTGACCACGGTCAGTACACCTTCGTGGTGGCTCCCAACGCAAACAAAGTTGAAATCAAGCTGGCTATCGAAGAAATCTTTAAGGTAAAGGTTGCTTCTGTCAACACCCAGAACCGTGAGGGCAAGCGCGTGCGCACCCGTACTGGCTGGGGCAAGCGTAACGACACCAAGCGCGCCATCGTCACCCTCAAAGAGGGCTCGATTGACGTCTTTGGGATGCAGGCCTAAGGGGGATAACTCATGGGAATTCGTAAGTACAAGCCAACTACTCCGGGGCGTCGCGGTTCTTCCGTGTCAGATTTCGCGGAAATCACGCGCGATCATCCGGAAAAGTCCCTGGTTCGTCCGCTGCACAAGACCGGTGGGCGCAACAATAAAGGTCGGGTTACCTCGCGTCGTCGCGGTGGCGGTCACAAGCGCCAGTACCGTCTGATTGACTTCCGTCGTCACGACAAGGACGGCATTCCCGCCAAGGTGGCTCATATTGAATACGATCCGAACCGTTCGGCTCGCATCGCTCTGTTGCACTATGCCGATGGTGAGAAGCGCTACATCTTGGCTCCGTCCAAGTTGAAGCAGGGTGATTCTATCGAACAGGGACCCACCGCGGATATCAAGCCTGGCAACAATCTGCCGCTTAAGAACATCCCGCTGGGTACCACGATTCATGCGGTAGAGATGCGTCCGGGCGGCGGCGCCAAGATTGCCCGTTCCGCCGGCGTTTCTGTTCAGCTGGTCGCTAAAGAGGGTCGTTTTGCGCAGTTGCGGATGCCGTCTGGTGAAATCCGCAACGTGGATGCCCGTTGCCGCGCCACTATTGGTGAAGTCGGCAACTCCGATCATTCCAACATCGACTTGGGCAAGGCTGGTCGCTCCCGTTGGCTGGGACGCCGTCCGAAGGTCCGCGGTGTGGTAATGAACCCGGTTGATCACCCGCATGGTGGTGGCGAAGGTCGCACTTCCGGTGGTCGTCACCCGGTGAGCCCCTGGGGTAAGCCTGAGGGTCGTACTCGTAGCAAGAAGAAGGCGTCGAATCAGTACATTGTCCGTCGCCGTAAGACTGGCAAGAATCGCTGATAGGGGAGTTTGTTTATGCCACGCAGTTTGAAGAAAGGCCCCTTTGTTGATGCACACCTTCAAAAGAAGGTGGACGCACAAAACGAGGCCAACACGAAGAACGTTATTAAGACTTGGTCGCGTCGTTCGATGATTACCCCAGATTTCCTGGGTCACACCATCGCGGTGCACGACGGTCGCAAGCACGTGCCGGTGTTCATCACTGAGTCCATGGTCGGTCACAAGTTGGGCGAATTCGCTCCGACTCGTACTTTCCGTGGTCATGACAAGGATGACAAGAAAGGTCGCCGCTAAAGCGGGGGAGGGATAGAACATGAAAGCAATTGCTCATACCCGCTATGTGCGCGTGACTCCGCAAAAGGCTCGTCGCATCATGAATGAAGTGCGCGGAATGGAAGCCAACAAGGCACTTGACCTGCTGAAGTTTGCTCCGCAAAAACCTGCCTTGCCGATTCGCAAGACATTGGTTTCCGCCTTGGCTAATGCCGAACAAGCAGCCCGCAACGCTGGTACGTCTTTTAACTCTGATGAGATGTACGTCGTCGAGGCCTATGTCAACGACGGTCCCACCATGAAGCGTTTTCGGGCACGGGCGCAGGGTCGCGGGGCGCGTATCTTGAAGCGTACTTCTCACCTCACGATCGTGGTGGGAGATGCCGAAGACAAGAAGGAACTTGCTGCTCCTTACTTGCCGTCCCAGCGTCGCCCAGAAGCTGACCGGATTTCAGCGTCCGCCGCAAAGAAGGCTGCCGCGGAAGCTGTCACGAAAAAGGCAGCCAAGCCGGTAGAGACGCCGGAAGAATCGACGCCTAAGACCGATAGCGCTGCCAAGAAGGCTCCTGCTAAGAAGTCTGCCGCGACGAAGTCCACGACCAAGTCGAGCACGTCGAAGTCTGCCACGTCCAAGGCGGCGACTACCAAGTCTGCCAAAGCCAAGTCGAGCAGCAGCAAGTCCACGGCTACCAAGAGCGCAACGACGAAAAAGCCCGCTGCAAAAAGCACTGAGAAGGGAGCTGAGTAAATAATGGGTCAGAAAGTACATCCCACTGGTTTCCGTCTGGGCGTAACCGCGGAACACCGTTCCCGTTGGTTTGCCGACTCCACCAAGTCCGGTCAGCGTTACCGTGACTTCGTGAAAGAAGACGTCGAGATTCGTCGTCTCATGCAAGACAAGCTGGAACGCGCTGGTATTTCCAAGGTCGAAATCGAACGGACTCGCGATCGTGTGTCTGTCGATTTGTACACAGCTCGTCCCGGTATCGTTATCGGACGCCGTGGCGCAGAAGCGGATCGCTTGCGCGCTCAGCTGGAAAAGCTGACGGGCAAGCAGGTGCAGTTGAACATCCGCGAGGTGAAGAACCCTGATTTGGATGCGCAGCTGGTCGCACAGTCTATTGCGGAACAGCTCAGTGCTCGTGTCTCTTTCCGTCGCGCTATGCGTAAAGGAATGCAGTCCGCTCAGCGCGGCGGTGCTAAGGGTATCCGCGTGCAGTGCTCCGGTCGCTTGGGCGGTGCTGAAATGTCCCGCTCCGAGTTCTACCGGGAAGGTCGCGTCCCCCTGCACACCCTGCGTGCCAACATCGATTACGGCTTCTACGAAGCCCGCACCACTTTTGGGCGTATCGGCGTAAAGGTCTGGATCTACAAGGGCGACATGACCGAAACGGAATGGAACCGGATGCAGGCTGAACAGGCTGGTCGCACCGGTCGTCGCAACGACCGTCACGCCGGGAATCGCCGTCCTCGTGCGGACCGTCCTGCTGACAACGCGCCCAGCGAAAACGTAAATGAAACCCCCGAAGCCGCGACTGTCGCCGCCGGGGCAACCACAGAAACGGAGGCATAAGCAATGCTGATTCCTCGTCGTACTAAGTGGCGTCGCCAGCACCGTCCCGGTCGCCGTGGCTACGCTAAGGGAGGCACCGAGATTGCTTTTGGCGATTTTGGTATCCAAGCCCTGGAAAGTGCCTATCTGACTAACCGTCAGATTGAAGCGGCTCGTATTGCCGTGACCCGTCACGTCAAGCGTGGTGGCAAGATTTGGATTAATATTTTCCCGGATCGTCCGCTAACCAAGAAACCTGCCGAAACTCGTATGGGTTCAGGTAAAGGTTCCCCAGAATGGTGGGTCGCTCCGGTGAAGCCCGGTCGAGTACTGTTCGAAATCGCCGGTGTCAGTGAGGAACTGGCCCGCGAAGCACTGTCTCGCGCCCAGCACAAACTGCCCATCAAGACCCGTTTTGTATCCCGAGAGGGTGGTGAATGAACATGATAGGTTCCAAAGGACTGGCTCCTAACGATTTGGATGCCATGGACAACGAGCAGCTCGCGATGAAGCTGAAGGACGCGAAGCAGGAGCTTTTCAACTTGCGCTTTGCCCAAGCTACCGGTCAGCTCGAAGACCACGGTCGCATCAAAGCGGTTCGCCGTGATGTCGCCCGCATCTACACCATTTACCGCGAGCGGGAACTCGGCATTCGTACCGAGCCCAGCGTTAAGGAGTAATCAATGGCAGACGAAACTATGACCACCGAAACGACCGAACGCAATCACCGTAAGGTGCGCCGCGGCTACGTGGTGTCCGATCGCATGGAAAAGACCATCGTGGTTCAGCTCGAAGACCGCGTGAAGCACCCGCTTTACGGCAAGGTCATGCGTAAGACCAAGAAGGTTACGGTTCATGATGAGCAGAATCTCGCCGGTATTGGCGACTTGGTCGTCATCATGGAAACGCGCCCGCTGTCCAAGACTAAGCATTGGCGCCTCGTGGAGATTGCCGAAAAGGCTAAGTAATTCTCCACAACTAAAACTCGGTTGAGGTCTTTAATGAGACCTTTCAATCTGGATAAAGGACGCGGCCCGGATACATTATGTGTCTGGGCTGCGTCCTTATTTACGCCGCAGTGGTCTGCCTAGGAGTTGAGATTGTGATGCAAGTCATCGTCTCGCAGGTCTCGTCCGCTTAGAATAAAGACGTGATAGCATTACCGTCTTTAACTGATTTGAAAAATTCGCGCAGCCTGAAATGGAGCGCCCATCCTGGAGCCTTAGGGATGTGGGTCGCGGAAATGGACTTTGGGATTGCCCCAGGAGTTCGAGCAACTTTGCAGTCTGCCCTTGATGACACGGTTACCGGTTATCCTCCGGTAGGTCTTTCTCAGCAGGTTGGTCAGGCATTGCGCGAGTTCTATGCGGATGAGTTTGGCTGGACTATTCAGCCCGATGCGGTCGGTGTGGCAGCCGATGTTTTGTCAGTGCTGCAAGCCGTGGTGAGCATCCTTCCTCCCCAGGCTCCGGTAGTCGTGCCGACCCCGGCATACATGCCATTTCTGACTTTGCCCCAGGATCAGGGTCACGAAGTTATCCAAGTTGCGTCTATCTATGATGCGGCTACAGGTAAATACCAGCTGAATTTGGAGGGTATATCGCAGGCTTTCGCTACGGCGGAAAGCGGCGGGCTGCTGGTCCTGTGTAATCCGTGGAATCCCGTGGGGAAATGTGTCAACTCTGACGAAATGTCCGGGTTGTGCGCTATCTTGGAACGAAATCCCCACGTTTTAGTGTTCTCGGATGAGATTCATTCTCCGCTGGTCTTGGACGGGAAGCTTCATCCTTTTGCCAATTATTCCGATTTGGCAGCCTCCCGAACTGTGACTGCATCCGCCGCCTCAAAAGGGTGGAACATCCCTGGTTTGCACTGCGCACAATGGATCATTCCTGATGAATCGCTGCGGAAACGTTTACGTACCCCACTGCAGGTCTTTGCCTCGGGCGCGACCCCGTGGGGAATGCTGGCTACGATTAGCGCTTTCCGTGACTGTCGCAATTGGCTGGGGGAAGTCAAGGCTCAGATTGTTGAGAATCGGGAACTTGTCCGCAACTGGCTGACCAATCACGGCGAGCACTTCCGGGTGTTTCTCCCGGAGGCAACTTATCTGTCCTGGTGGGAAACCGATGGAATTCTCGGAGATTGTCCCGCCCGGACTCTGCAGGAGCGCGGTCTAATTGTTAACGACGGTGCGGATTTGGGTACGGGCTTTGAAAAAGCTTTCCGTTTGAACCTGGCGACTACCCCCGAAGTGCTGCACGCGGCTTTGGACCTCATTGGAGCGCGTGGTTAGACCCGGCGGAGCCAGTTCCGGTGAGTTCGTTGTCACGATACGATACTGGCTGCATTAATATCGCCGAGAAAGACTTTAAAAACACTTGGTGGGACCTCACCCGCAGGTAAGGTCCCACCAAAAGGATTAGTTATGAAATTGGGCAGTTTTAGATTGCACTGAAGAGGGGCATTAGTCCCGCGCTCATATCGCTCATATCGTTCGTATCGTTAGCCATTACCATGAACGCCATCCCTCCTACGATTATCATGGACATTGAGATAGCAAAGCTAACGATTCCTATAATTGTGAGCACCATCGCGACAAGTGTCCACACTTTTAGTCTAGAGGTTGGCTCCATATTCTGTTCTAACATCTCTTTTTTCGCCTTGCTGCCCAGATACCAAGCGATAGGCGAAGTAACCCAAAAGAATATGCCGATAATAGCCAGTACCATCACGGTCTGTTCTTGGGGATGCTCATAAGGGCGGGCTAATTGACCGGGCATGGGCTGTCCCGTTGGCTGCCCCAGAGGTTGTCCAGGCATCGGTTGCTGCCCCATCGGCTGACCGGGTTGAAAACCGGGAACCTGACCGGGATTGCCTGGTGGGGACTGATAAGGATTGGACATACTTCCTCCTACAAAATAAGTAAAAACACCAGGTCAAATTTATCAGGAACGGTTCGCATAGCGCTACCGTTTAGGGGATGGCTTTGTACGTCTAGTGCATTCCTTATACAGGAGAATTTTAAAAAGGTGCACGACCACTGAATTTGTTTTTCACATGGATACCCAATATTTTCTTGCCTTCTATCGGTCCTTGTTGACTGTTGGCATATTCATTCAACCTATTGAAATTGGCTTGGCAGCGCCAGAAATTGCCCCTTACACAAGAGACTCCAATCGCTTTATTTGTTATGTTAGGCTAACCTAAGTAAGCTAGCGGATTTAAGGTGCGTGCGACAACAGAGATGAGGGAGATGTATGCCTAACGGTGAGATTCTCAAATTGGGACGTGCAGGATGGATTCCTATGTGTGCCGCGTCTCTTTTCGGGTTACTTCACTCAGCAGTGACTCTTAGCCTTGCCTGGGTTATGTCAAGAATTTTTGCCACCCTTTATTCTGGTGAGTATTCACATCTGGTCGTGTTGCTGGGTGTTCTTGCAGTACTGCTACTGGTGCGCCCTGCGATTGCGCTGGGCAAGGAACTTCTTGTAAGTTTGATTGGCAAGACCGTCAAAATAGATGTCAGGCTCAAGCTGCTCCAACACTTGAATAACATTGGACCTTTTGGCTTATCATCCAAGCGCACTGGAGAAGCTGAAGCATTAGTCACGGACGGTGTTGAACTTCTCGAAGATTACTATGGCAGGTATATTCCCCAAATCGCTGTCACTGTGGTGACAGCGATTACAGTGCTCATTTTGCTGTTTCAGCTGGATTCACTTGTGGCATTCATCGGTGCAATTGTGGTAGTCCTGACACCGACTCTTCCAAAAGCGTGGAACAAGGTGCTTACCCGCCGGGGATACCGACATTGGGAACAATATTCCCAGATGAATGCGGAAGTAGTTGATGCCATGCAGGGCATGACGACGCTGCAACTTTTTAACGGGGTCGAAGAACGGCGTGAAAAAATCGTTTTCACCAGTCAGCAGCTTTTGTCAACAACTCTTTCGCAGATGCGTATCTCGCTGCTTGAGTCAGCGCTGTCGTCTTGGGTTGTGTATGGCGGTCCGGTGATGGTTCTCGCGCTCGGTGTCCGCCAAGCAGCACAAGGAAACATAGCTGTAGACTCTCTGTTCTGGTGCATGTTCTTAGGCGTAGAACTATTCCGTCCTTTCCAAGATCTCAGCGTCAATTGGCATGCCGGCTACCATGGCTATTCAACGGCGCAGAAGGCGCTTAGCTTACTAAAGGCTCCGACTCCTGATGACTCCAGTCTGCCCCAAGAGCACCGACCGCGCACTACAGAAATCCAATTTAATGACGTTTCCTATCGGTACTCTTCAGCGCTACAAGACGCAGTCAGCGACATTAACTTGGAAATACCGGAAGGCGAAACCCTCGGACTAGTAGGGCAATCTGGTTGTGGAAAATCCACAATGCTTGGTCTGTTGCTACGCTTTGGCGATCCCAACAGGGGGAACATTCGCATAGGAGGAGTTGATTTACGAGCACTTTCACGTGACGATAGGTGCTCTTTGATTACGCTTGTGCCACAAGAGCCTGTAATTTTTGATGGCACCATCGCAGACAATTTACGTGCCTGCGCGCCGAATGCCCCGGATGAGCTTCTTAAATCCTTGTGTCTGTCGCTAGGTTTGGAAGATATCGCCCCAATAGACACTTTGCTGGACTTCAGAGTGGATGAGCGTGGTAGCGGTGTTTCTGGTGGTCAGCGCCAACGGGTGGCAATTGCTCGTGCTTTGCTTAGAGAAACGCCTATTTTGTTGCTGGATGAAGCAACCTCGGCTCTCGATGCAGAGACAGAACGATTGACTTGGCGTGCCATTGATAATCATCGCAATAAATTAGCCTCTAAAGGTCGCTCGTTGACGATTATCTCGTCTGCTCATCGTTTGGAATCAGTTCGCGCTGCAGACAGAATCGTAGTTCTTTCTGCGGGAAAAATTGTGGAAATCGGTAATCATGACAGTCTCATGCACCAAGGAGGCACTTACGCAATGTTGGTTGCTACGTCCGAAGAATTGGTGCAATCATGAAACAAATTTTGTATAGAGACGCATTCGGACCAATTCTTCGACTGCTGCCAGGGCTATCACGTTACAAAAAACATGAAGCGCTTATTTTTGTTATGTTATTAATTCATCGCATTTGCGTTACGGCAATCAACGTTATGAGTGCTGCATTAGTGTCGCGCATTCTAATACTTAGAGAAGTCGATCAGCTGGCTTGCTGGATGTTGATTTCATTGGGGTTGCTGGTTCTCTCCGTGGGACTGAGTTGGTGGCTCGATATGTGGTTTGCTCATGTCTATAGCTACAAAATCATCGCAGATCTTCGCGTCGATTTGTTTGATGCAATCAACCGTATTAGTCCCGCAGGGCTACGTCACAGAAAAACTGGCGACGTTGCCGCCGCGGCTATGTCAGATGTAGAAATTACCGAGTGGTTCTATGCCCACACTGTGATTGATTTTCTGGCTACACATGTGGCTAATTTAATCTTTACCATTGCAATGATTATTCTCGTGGGACCGTCAGGTCTTATCTTGCTGGTTGTTACTACTTTGATTTTGCTGGTTCCGATTCTCACTTTAACATTGCAGACCAAGCAAGGAGACAACATTCGGCGTAGTCTTGCAAATCAAAAAGGGCGCTGCTTGGAGATGATTCAAGGTTCTCGCGAAATCATGAGTCTCGGTCTGGCTAATCTCCAGTTAGATGCTATTCGTGACTCTACTTTGGAAGTCCAACGTCATAAGCGCAGTTACTTGATTCGGTCTGGTATAGAAATCGCGGTATCCCAGCTAATGATTTCTGCTGCCACTATTGGTGCCTTGGCATGGCTGCTGGGGTTGATGCATTCTGGGAAAGTTAACCTCGCCTCTATCCCTCCAGCCATGATGTTGCTAAGTGCGTCGTGTATTGCTGCTCTCAGCATCTCTTCGATGCTCCGCAAACTCGGCGAAGTTTCTGGGGCAACCAGCCGATATTTTGAGCTAATTGATAAACCTCGACAGGTCCATGATCATGGGAATACGGCAGAATTTACTGACGGCTTGCTGAGTTTGGAATTTAGAGATGTATGCTTTCAATACGATCAAGCTAAGGTAATAAATGATTTCAGCTTGCTCATTCCCGCAGGCTCGTCAGTGGCGCTGGTAGGGCGCACGGGTGCCGGAAAATCTACATTAGCTGCGTTGGTCGTTCGGTTATATGAACCACAATCCGGAGAAATTTATATTGACGGCAAGAGAATAGATTCAATTCCTCTGAAGCAGCTGAGACAGCTGGTAACGCTTGTTCCGCAGCACCCCTACATTTTCAGAGGTACTATTCGCGACAATTTGCTCATGGCTAAACCCAGCGCTTCGGAGGATGAACTATGGCAATCGCTTAAAATTGCCCAAATTATGGACACTATACGGAATCTGCCCAAACAATTAGACACTGTAATTGGAGAACGAGGCGCAACGCTTTCAGGGGGTCAGCGTCAGCGCCTCAGTCTAGCTCAGGCGTTCCTGCGTAATTCGTCTATTGTTATTTTTGATGAATCTGTATCCAATCTTGATCCGAAACTCGAGCAAGAACTAATTGAGGCAAGCAGATTTATCTATGAAGGGCGCACCACGATAACCATAGCCCATCGTCTTTCCACGATTAAATCAGCTGACTGTGTGGCTTTTCTCCATGAAGGTAAGTTAGCTGCTTTTGGTCCCCATAGTGAATTAATTCAGCATTGTGAACCATATCGAGAGTTTGTAGCGCCTACTTCTGCGTAGGTTCACGAATAGCAGATATTGATTGGGCATTTTTGTCACCTGTTTATTAAGGGAAGTAACACCACCCCATGAAGGAACTGTAACTGTATATTTCGGGCGGAGCTGCAGATGGCAAGTGGATTCGGGCAATTGTTCAAGTAAGTGTTGGCATGGTAGTCTACACCCTAAGGGTAGGCTAACCTAACAGAAAGTTAAGTCATTGAATAGGCGTGCGAGAATTTGGACTGCGACTCTGGGAGCTCTGACTATTGTTTCTGTCGTTCTTGCCATAGGGGTAGGTCCGGCTTCTGTTAGCCCCGCGGCTACTCTCGACGTTATATTGTGTAAGCTCTCGGGAAACTGTGCGGGTGTTCCTCAACGCGACCTGGTTATTGTCTGGGATATACGAGCACCACGGGTAGTTCTGGCTGGCTTGGTGGGGATGGGGCTCTCGATTTCTGGAGCTGTAATCCAATCAGTGGTTAGAAATATCCTGGCTGATCCGTACTTGCTCGGAATTGCCTCTGGGGCATCAACCGGGGCTGCAACTGTAATGGTGTTTGGGGCAGTTGGAATATTCGGGTTAACTCTGGGAGCCTTTGCTGGGGCGCTCATTTCAATTTGCGCTGTCTTTCTTTTAACTACCGTAGGTGGCGTTCTGACCGCGGAGAGGGTTGTGTTCGCTGGCATAGCCGTAGGTCTATTCATGAGTGCGCTAACAAATTTAGTGGTATTTTTCTACGGTTCGCAGGCTTCAGCTCACGCGGTAATGTTCTGGATGCTAGGTTCATTGGCCTTAGCGAGTTGGAATCAGTTACCTATACCTGTTGTCATCACGTTGCTTACTATTGCTATATGCGTTTCGCAAGGTCCACGTCTTGATGCAATTTCACTGAGCGATGATACAGCCAGAGCATTGGGATTCAATCCACAAACCTTGCGATACGTAACGATAACGGTGATAGCGGGATGCGTTGCATCGTTGGTAGCAATCTCTGGAGCTATTGGATTCGTAGGGTTAGTCGTTCCGCATATCGCGCGGCATCTTGTCGGTGCTACTAGTCGCAGTGTAGTTCCCACCGCAGGAACGCTGGGGGCGCTTCTTCTTATATGGGCTGACGCAGTAGGACGGGTCGTATTTGCTCCTCGAGAATTACCGATAGGCGTAATTACAGCATTGGCAGGTACGCCATTACTCATGCTTTTAATCAGGAAACAGTACAAATTCTCATAGACATACAGAAAGGAAAACAATGAGATATAAAACACTAGGGGCACTGGTTGGTGCTATTACGCTGCTCGCTTCGCTAAGTGCCTGTGGAGATGCAAGCAAATCTGAGTCTTCAGCATCAGGGGAAAATAATCAGAGTACCAATTCAGTTTCTTACCCCTTAGAGGTTAATTCATGTGGCAGGAAAGTAACAATTGAAAAAGAGCCCACGAAAGTAATGTCCATCGGGGTAGCTTCTGGAATATTTGCTGCGAAAGTTGCCAAGAAAGGTCAGTTCGTCCTGCGGTCAGGAGAGCTGGGCGAAAAAAATCCGTTAGCAGACGAGTACGGCGCTGAACTGTGGGATGAAGCTAGCCCTTCAACAGAGGGCATTATCGAAAAGGGTGTTGATTTAGTTATCGGTGACTTGTACGGTAAAGCCGATCCCGATAAGCTTGCTGCGGCGGGAATTCAGATGTACATACCGAGCGTATTATGTCAGCACGCCAAAGAAGAAAATCCGGATTTGGTTAAAGGTGATGTTTCACCAGTAAAGCTAACGGATGTTGAAAACGATATTCAGGAACTTGGTAAAATATTAAATAACCCTGATGCGTCAGAAAAAGCAGTTCATGAATTCGACAGCAAGTATAAAGAAGCTAAAAATACCATCAAAGATAGTGGTAAGTCAGCCGCATTCTTGTTCTATTTCTCTGAGCAGTACCCGGTTATGTCTGTAGGCGAAGGTGGTATTGAGGGCGCGATTATGAGGGAATTAGGTTTAAAGAACATTTTCTCTGACCATAAAGAAGCCTACTTGGAAGAAGTTAGTTGGGAGGCTGTTCTGCAGGCTAATCCCGACGTGATAATTATAAAGTACGGCAGAACAGGCTCAACTTTTGAACAGGACAAAGCACGACTTCTCAAAGAGCCAGGGGCTGATACCTTAACTGCAGTCAAGAATGACAATATTATCGGCATTGCGAATCGTGAAACTTGGCCCTCGCCTGAAATCGCTACAGGAATGCTTGAACTAGCCAAGAATATTAATAAAATCAAGTGAACACCTACGATTGCAGGAATATAACCTTCTCGTACCAAGGGACCGTTAGCGGTAAACCGCTGCTTGACGATTTATCGCTAACGGTCCCTACGGGGATTACGCTTGGAATTATCGGACCAAACGGTTCAGGTAAATCGACTCTCATAAAGTGTTTGTATAAGTCGATTATCCCACAGAAAGGTACTATAAATTTTAACGGTACGGATTTAAATCAAATCAGTACCAGACAACTATCGAAGCTCCTTTCAGTGGTGGTACAGTCGGAGACGGCAGCTCTTCCTCTAACCGTTAGAGAATATGTTGAATTAGGGAGAGCTACGTACCACAATGCGTTTGAGGGCTATTCATCTCAAGATGCTGAAATCACCAATTCAAGCATGGAAATGCTGGGTCTTTGCGAATTGGCAGATGTTCCAATAACTAGAGTTTCTGGAGGAGAACATCAACGTGCCAAGTTAGCGAGAGCGCTCTGTCAATCTACCTCGGTTATGCTACTTGACGAGCCGACCAATCATCTGGACATATATTTCCAGCATCAAATTCTAAAAATCGTCAAGAAGCGCAATCTTTCAGCAATAGTAGTTCTGCACGATTTAAACCTAGCTGCGATTTATTGTGAATTAATTGCAGTATTGAATAAAGGCAAAATTGTTGCCCTGGGCAAACCAGAAGATGTACTCATTTCGGAAATCCTTGAAGACGTGTACCGTGTAAAGGTGCAGCGCATAGATACCAAACACGGGGTACAGCTTCTGTTATTACCAATGAACTAATATGCTGTATGAAACTGTTTATGAACTAAAAATCGGATTTCTGTTTAGCGAGTAGTTTTGGTGTTGACTAGGTCTTGCAGGTGTAGTCTCCGAAAGGCGGGCATCGTCTTCGGAGCTACCGACTGCGCCTGTCGTGATTCAACACGCTTGGGTGACTTGTCCGGTCTCTACGTCGTACATAAACCCGCCGACTTCGGCAAACCCCTTAATCAGGGCGTGATTGCGTAGCGTCTCTACGTCATCGCGCAAATGTTGAGCTTGGTTTGGGTCAGCCCCGAACACCAAATCCCCAACGGGTTGACCTGCATGTGCGACTACATCTCGTTGAAATCCTGCCTCGTCAATGGAAGCCATGGTGCAACGGGTATGCTCTAGCACCATAATTCGATCCACATTAAGTTTATGGACTGCGGCGATGGCTCCCGCCAAGGTATTGGGGCTCAAAAATCCGCCGGGAGTGCGCAGAACTTTGGCTTGACCGACGTTGAGCCCGAAAATCTCAAGAGGATCAAGTCGGGAATCCATACAAGTCACAATCAGTAGTCCATGCGCGGGAGCTCCGGGAAGCCCACGGTAGGGAAAATTTTTCGCGAATAGAGCATTAGCTTGCAGCAAATCATCAAACACATTTTTAGCTTAGCGTTTTTGCCGTGAGGTGGATGTCAGTTCGGCTGTAGTTTGCTACTCCAGTCGATAAATACTAGACTTGGAGGGTTGCTTTTGGCTGAGACCTCTCACAAATGTGTCTGTGTCAGCCAGGGGTTTCAATTCCGCCTGTTCGAGGTGGGATTTTTGTGCCCTCGCAACGCAAGATAGGTTCGGCAAGGCTCTATTGAGAACCGGCCAGACGAAGGAGAAAAGATGATTCAGCAGGAGTCGCGACTGAAGGTCGCCGACAACACGGGGGCTAAGGAAATCCTTTGCATTCGTGTAATGGGCGGCTCGAAGCGACGCTACGCCGGCATCGGCGACACCATTGTCGCGACCGTCAAGGATGCTATCCCTGGCGGTAACGTGAAAAAGGGTGAAGTCGTCAAGGCTGTCGTAGTCCGCACTAAAAAGGAAACCCGCCGCAAGGACGGTTCCTACATTCGTTTCGACGAGAACGCCGCTGTCATCCTCAAGAACGATGAGGAGCCGCGCGGCACCCGTATCTTCGGGCCCGTCGGGCGTGAACTTCGTGAAAAGAAGTTCATGCGCATTATTTCACTCGCCCCGGAGGTGATCTGATGGCAGCAAAGTTGAAGGTTGGCGACGAAGTCGTGGTCATTACTGGTCGCGACAAAGGAAAGCACGGCCGGATTCTGCAAATTGACCGGAAACGTGAACGCGTAGTGGTCGAGGGCGTCATGATGATGAAGCACCACAACAAGGCGGGACGGACTCAGCAGGGTCCGACTGGTGGCATCGAGACAAAAGAAGCCTCCATTCACATTTCCAATGTGATGTACTACGAACCCGCGGCTGCCAAAGCCAAGCTCGGCAACACGACCAAGAAGATTGCGGGTACCCGTGTGGGTATGCGTGAAGAGGTCGTAGAGCGCGACGGTAAAGAAAAGACCGTCCGCATTCGCGTGTCCAAAGCTACCGGGAAGGATCTGTAATGGCAGAGGAAAATTACACCCCGCGGCTGAAGACCAAGTACCGCGAAGAAATTAAGGGTCAGCTGCTCAAGGAATTCCAGCACCAGAACGTTAACCAAGTTGGCGGCTTGGAAAAGATTGTCGTGAACATGGGTGTGGGTGCTGCTGCACACGACCACAAGCTCATGGAAGGCGCTATCTCTGACCTGTCAATCATTACCGGTCAGAAGCCCGTGGTTGACAAGGCTCGCAAGTCTATCGCTCAGTTCAAGTTGCGTGAAGGTTCCCCGATTGGGGCACACGTTACACTGCGCGGTGACCGCATGTGGGAGTTCCTCGATCGTTTGCTTTCCACGGCTTTGCCGCGTATCCGCGACTTCCGTGGTTTGAGCTCCAAGCAGTTCGACGGTCACGGAAACTACACTTTCGGCTTGACCGAGCAATCTGTGTTCCATGAGATTGACCAGGACTCCATCGACCATGTACGGGGGATGGACATCACGGTCGTAACCACCGCTGCTACTGATGACGAAGGCCGAGCACTGCTGAAGTACCTCGGTTTCCCGTTCAAGGAGGATTAAGAATGGCAAAGACCGCTTTGAAGAACAAGGCAGCGCGCAAACCCAAGTTTGCGGTGCGTGCCTACACTCGGTGCCAGCGCTGTGGTCGCCCACATTCGGTGTATCGCAAGTTTGGCTTGTGCCGTATCTGCCTGCGTGAGATGGCCCATAATGGCGAGCTCCCCGGCGTTAAGAAGTCTTCCTGGTAAACACATTAAGGGGCAGGTCGATTACGAAACCGCCTCAGAAAGGGCCCAAGCCCAATGACAATGACTGATCCTATAGCAGACATGTTGACACGTCTGCGCAACGCCAGCTCGGCGTACCACGAGTCGGTATCTATGCCGTACTCGAAGATGAAGGCCGCTATCGCGAACATTCTTCAGACTGAGGGTTACATCAAAGACTACGAGGTCGAGGAAGCGCGAGTCGGCAAAACTTTGACGCTCAACTTAAAGTATGGCGCCAAACGTGAACGCGCGATTTCCGGAGTGAAACGCGTCTCTAAGCCCGGTTTGCGGGTGTATGCAAAATCCACCAAACTGCCGAAGGTCCTGGGCGGTCTGGGCGTAGCGATTATTTCGTCCTCGTCCGGTATGCTCACTGACCGCGAGGCAGCCGACAAGGGTGTAGGCGGAGAAGTTATCGCCTACATCTGGTAAAAGGAGGCTGACATGTCGCGTATCGGTAAGATTCCGGTGGAGATTCCCGCCGGTGTGGAAGTAAATATCAATGGACAAGACGTTTCCGTCAAGGGTCCCAAGGGTACCTTGGCTCTGTCCGTGGCGAATCCGATTTCCGTGCAGGTTGACGGTTCGACCGTGGTCGTGACCCGTCCTAATGACGAACGTGAGTCTCGTTCACTGCACGGCTTGACCCGTACCCTCATTGCCAACATGGTAGAGGGTGTCACCAAGGGATACGCCAAGGTTCTGGAGATTCAGGGCACTGGTTACCGTGTCAATCAAAAGGGCGCTGGACTGGAGTTCCAACTCGGATTTTCGCACCCCGTCAATGTGGAACCCCCGGAGGGCATCACGTTCAAGGTCGAAGGTAACCGGGTTACCGTCGAGGGTATCTCGAAGGAACTGGTCGGCGAAGTCGCCTCGAATCTGCGCAAGATTCGTCCCCCGGAGCCTTACAAGGGCAAGGGCGTACGCTATCTTGGTGAAAATGTTCGCCGCAAGGTCGGAAAGGCAGGTAAGTAATCATGGCTTATTCTGTAAAGGGTAAAGGCAAGAGGCTGTCGCGTCTGCGTCGCCACCAGCGGGTTCGTAAAAATATGTTCGGATCTGCGGAAAAGCCGCGTTTGGTCGTAACCCGTTCTAACCGACACATGGTCGCTCAGCTTGTCAATGACTACGAGCACAAGACTATCGTGAGCGCTTCTACGATGGAAGATGCCTTGCGTAGTGCTCAGGACAACAAGGTCGCCAAGGCGACCGAGGTCGGCAAGTTGATTGCACAGCGCGCCAAAGCCGCTGGGATTACTCAGTGTGTGTTTGACCGCGGTGGAAATATGTATCACGGTCGCGTTGCGGCTGTGGCTGAAGGTGCCCGCGAGGGCGGACTGAGTCTGTAAGGGAAGTTGAGAAAATGGCTGAACAAGAACAGCAGATTACAGGCGAGACCGCAGACTCTGCGGACCAGACCACGAACCTTGGCGCTAACGACGCCCAGGACCGTGGCGGTCGCCGCGAGCGCCGCGGAAATCGCCGTGAACGCGATGACCGCCGTGACAATCGTCGTGGCGGCAACGCTGATGACAAATACATCGAACGTGTGGTAACCATCAACCGCGTGTCCAAAGTGGTAAAGGGCGGTCGTAACATGTCCTTCTGCGCTCTGGTCGTGGTTGGCGACGGTGAAGGTACCGTCGGTGTTGGTTACGGTAAGGCAAAGGAAGTTCCGGCAGCGATTGCTAAGGGCGTGGAAGAGGCGAAGAAGTCCATGTTCCATGTTCCGATGATTCGCCACACTATCGTGCACGAGGTTCTCGGTGAGGACGCTGCGGGCGTAGTGTTGCTGAAGCCGGCTTCTCCCGGTACCGGTGTAATCGCTGGTGGTCCGGTGCGTGCGGTTATGGAATGCGCCGGAATTCGTGACGTTTTGTCTAAGTCTCTGGGCTCTGACAATGCGTTGAACATCGTGCGCGGTGCCGTGGCTGCCTTGAAGCAACTCGAGCAGCCCGAAGCTGTCGCGGCTCGTCGTGGTTTGCCGCTGGAGCGTGTTGCTCCTGCCGGTATGCTGCGGGCTCGCGCCGAAGGCGAAGCTCAAGTGCGCGCCGAAGCGGTTAAAGCCGAGGCTGAATTGGCTGCCGAAGGAGTGAGTGCGTAATGGCTAAGAACCTGAAAATCACTCAGGTGAAGTCCACGATTGGTTCCTCGCGAGATCAGCGGGCGACTGTGGCAACCCTGGGATTAAAGAAAATTCGTCAGTCTGTGGTGCGACCCGATAATCCTGCCGTGCGCGGTCAGATTCAAAAGGTGCGCCACCTAGTAAGTGTGGAGGAGGTCGACTGATGAGCGAGAGCGAAAAAGAAGAGACCGCAGCGGAAAAGTCTGCAGCAAAGAAAGCTCCGGCCGCTGCTAAAAAGGCAGCTGCTAGCGATAACGTTCAGGTGACTTACCTGCACCATTTGCGTCCCGCGCCGGGCTCTAATAAAGCCAAGACTCGCGTCGGTCGCGGTGAAGGCTCTAAAGGTAAGACTTCGGGTCGCGGCACCAAAGGTACCAAGGCACGTTACCAAGTGCCTCTGGGCTTTGAAGGTGGTCAGATGCCGATGCATATGCGCTTGCCTAAGCTGCGCGGCTTTAAGAACCCCTTCCATGTCGAGTATCAGGTAGTGAACCTGGATCGCCTGTCTGAAGTATTCCCTGAGGGTGGTGCTTTGACGGTTGATGACCTGGTTGACAAGGGTCTGGTCCGCAAGAATTGCCTGGTTAAAGTGCTGGGAACCGGTGAAGCGACAGCCAAGTTTGACTTGACTGTAGATGCCTGGTCCAGTTCCGCTAAGGCAAAGGTCGAGGCACAAGGCGGGTCTTTGACCGCACGCGTTCGCTAAGGATTACGGCGGGGTACAACATCGTACCCCGCCGTTTCCACCATTTCTCTTGAACCGGTATCATGTTTAGCTAGGAAGTGAGCTGCGCTCACGGACTTGCCGAAATTCTTTGGAGGACATTTGTTTACCGCTTTTATTCAGGCTTTCAAAACGCCTGATCTTCGTAACAAGCTGTTGTTCACCTTCTTTATCATGGCTCTGTTCCGCTGGGGTTCGTTTATTCCCCTGCCGGGTGTTGATTACGCCACGTTAAAGTCGGTCATCTCTGATGTTCAGAACAATGGGTCGCTGCTCGACTTGGTGAACATGTTCTCCGGTGGCGCTTTGTTGCAGCTGTCCGTTTTTGCCTTGGGTATCATGCCTTACATTACGGCGTCGATTATCATCCAGCTGTTGCGCGTAGTCATTCCTCGTTTTGAGGATTTGCACAAGGAAGGTCAGACCGGTCAAGCAAAGCTGACCCAGTACACGCGGTACTTGACTATCGCACTGGGCGTGCTGCAATCGACATCCATCATCACCGCTGCTCGCACCGGCACGCTGTTTGGGCGAGCTTCAAATCAAAAGATTATCCCCTCGGATTCCGCCTGGATTTTCATCCTCCAAATTTTAGTGATGACGGCGGCTACCGGCTTGATTATGTGGATGGGTGAGCTGATTACCGAAAAAGGTGTCGGCAATGGTATGTCGATTCTGATTTTCACCTCTATCATCGCTAACTTGCCGCGAAAGCTGTTCGCCATCGCTGGTGGTAATGGCGGTATTCAAAAGTTCTTGGCAATCGTTACTCTGATTCTGTTGGTGACGCTGGCTGTGGTTTATGTGGAACAGGCAATGCGTCGCATCCCGGTACAGTATGCCAAGCGCATGGTGGGGCGCCGGATGTACGGCGGCACCACCACTTACATTCCGCTGAAGATTAACATGTCTGGCGTTATCCCGGTCATCTTTGCGTCCTCGATTCTGTCCCTGCCAATGATGCTGGCACAGTTCGGTGACCAAAATGCCAAATGGATTCAGTGGATTAGCATGAACTTCCGTTCCAGCTCCTGGTTCTACCTGGTTATTTATGGCTTGCTGACGTTTGCGTTCGCGTTCTTTTATACTTCGATTACTTTCAACCCTGAGGAAGTCGCGGACAACATGAAGAAGTACGGCGGTTTCGTACCCGGTTTGCGCGCAGGTCGTCCTACGGCTGATTACCTGCACTATGTGATGACTCGTATCACTACGGCAGGTGCAGTCTACTTGACTATTGTGGCTCTGGTCCCGCAGATTGCGATGGTTGCCATGAACGTGCCCCAATTGCCCTTCGGTGGTACTACAATTCTGATTATTGTCGGCGTTGGTCTACAAACGGTGAAAGACATTAACGCCCAACTTCATCAGCATCACTACGAAGGATTCATGGCATGACGACAAATTTGGTGATTATGGGCCCTCCCGGCGCGGGTAAAGGGACCCACGCCAAAGAGATTGCGACACATTTTCATATCCCCTGGATTTCTACCGGCGATATTTTCCGTAAGCATAAGGCGGAAAAGACCGAGCTGGGCAAACTTATTGAGTCTTATATTGACAAAGGTGAGTTTGTCCCCGATTCGGTTACAGACCGGATTGTCTGTGAGCGTATCAGCCAGTCTGATGCTACAGCCGGATTTCTGCTCGATGGCTATCCTCGTTCCATTCCCCAGGCGAAAGTCCTCAAGGCTGTCCTGGCTGAAGCTAATGAGCAGGTAGATGCGGCGATTTATCTGGATGTTAGCGCTGCCGAGGTAAAACAACGTTTGCTGAAGCGTGCTGAAATTGAGGGTCGTACTGATGACACACCCGAGGTCATCGACCACCGTCTCGAGGTGTTTTTCGAAGCTACACAGCCCCTGCTGGACTTTTATGAGCAGGAAGGCGTGCTGCGCAAGGTCGATGGGGAAGGCACCATTGCTGAGATTGCCCAACGCTTGCTCACCGTGATGGAAGAAATCGAAAGGAACTAGCTCGGTGTCAGTCCAAGACCGGCGCATTGAGATTAAGTCCACTAATCAAATCCTCAAAATGCGTCGCGCCGGAATGGTGGTAGTCGCGATTCACCAGGCTCTGCGCGAGGCTTGTGAGCCAGGTATCACTACCGGGGAGCTGGATCAGATTAGCGCTGCCGTCATCAAGCGCATGGGAGCGAAGTCGAACTTTTTGGGTTACGGTGGCTTTCCCGCTACCGTGTGTATCTCGATTAACGAAGAGGTAGTTCACGGGATTCCGGGGAATCGGGTGCTGCAATTTGGCGACTTGGTGAGTTTTGACTGCGGTGCTTACATCACAGATGACGCTTCGCGCCAATGGCACGGAGATGCTGCCTTTTCGATGATTTGTGGCGGTGAAACGCATGCTCGCCCCGATGATTTGCAGCTGCTTTCCACGACCGAACGTGCGTTGTGGTCAGCCATAGCCGCCTTGGCGAACGCGAAATATCTGGGTGAGATTGGCGATGCCGTTGAGAAAGTTGTGGCAGAAGATACGCTCCGTTACGGCTGGGAGCCAGGCATTGTGGAGGAGTACGTGGGACACGGTATCGGCACCGCCATGCACCAGGCTCCCGATGTGTTGAACTATTCCACACGCTCTCGGGGACCAAAGATTAAACCCGGTATGGTGTTGGCTATCGAGCCTATGTTGACCCGAGGAGGTTCTGTCACCAAGGAACTGTCCGATGGCTGGACGGCGGTCACCGTCGACGGGTCTAGGGCTGCTCACTTTGAACATACGGTGGCAGTTTTACCCGGTGGGGTGTGGGTTTTGACGGCTCCAGATGGAGGACGAGCCGGACTGGCTCCCTTTGGGCTTTCTCCGCGAGCGATAGCACCTCGAGGTTGAAGTTTTCCCAAGTTTTGCTAGGTAAGCCTCTAATTCCCGTGATTTTGAGCGAAAATCCGCTTTTATTGGTAAGTTTTGTCGTTAGATTTAGGTTTCACTGGGGGTGCCTAATATAGAATAATTAGAGCTGTGCCGTCCGGCACCGTGAATGGCAAGGAGAATACAACGTGGCTGAAAGCAGCAACCCCGCAATCCCCTCTCGTTTCAACATGGGAGTTCAGAGGTTTTCCCGGTTTGTGCCCGAAGATGATGGGTATCGTCCCCCGACGTTGACGGCTCAAGGTCGTGAGGACGTGGAGCGCTTGCGGGCGAAAGTACGCAAACATAATCCCGGCTACATCTATACGAACGGGGTTTCTTTGCCGTCCCAGCTGCCTAGCGTGCCGGAATTGTTGGACGAACTCGCCAGCCACGTGCGTTCTGCCCGCAGCGACCATGGAATTCCAAATACGCCCTTGCCCGAGGTTGAAACCTCCGAACTTGCCAAGGCAGGTTTTGACTGGAAGGCTATCGCGGATTGCGCTATCGAGGCTCTCGAAACGGGTTCACGCCGACCGCTGCCACTGGCTAACGATCCGTCCGCAGCAGAGATTCCCGGTCTGAATATCATTGCGGCAGCGCGGGCAGCGTCCCCTACAACTCCAGCTTCGCAGCCACCTGCTGAGCCCGAATCGGAGACTTTACCCACAGAAACTTCTGCCAGCGAATCTGACCAGCAGTCTAGCGAGGCACCCGAACCGGAATCATCCACAACTCCGACAGATACTCCAGCAGACGTGACCGAACCTTCGATTCCCGAAGACGAGACACCGGTAGCGCCTGCCCAGCAGACAACGGTGGCTGAGACCCCGATGCCAGAAGAATCCGTACCTTCGCCCGAAGAATCGGTGGCTGGCGTGGAACCTGCCCCGGAAACGGCTCAGCCTACGCTTGACCACGAGTCGCCCGTTACCGAGGTCCCGGTCGTCGAACAGGCTGCACCCAGCTCTGTTCCAGAGCCTGCAGAAGTTGCCGTCAGCGACGCTGAAGCGGTTGAGGTAACTGAGGAATCGCCTGCACAGAACCCCGATGTACAGAGTCCCGAGGATGCTGTGGAACATCCGTCCGCGGAACTTACCGAGGAACAGCCTGTTGAGGTGGCGCCCGAGGAGCTTCCCGTTGCAGAAACAGAAACTGAAATCGCGGACGAGACTCTCTCCGCAGAGCTTTCTGCCGCAGAAGACCTGGTCAGTGAACGTGTCTACGACGATAACGTGCTCGAAGCGGAAGGAAATGACGATGAACGCTTCGTAGGTGACGTGGAAGGTGAGATGGCACATTGGGTCGTCAATCCTGAAGAACCTGAAGAAGTCTCGATGGCAGCGGAGGAACCAGCCACAACGACAGATGAAACCGTGACTGCTGATGAAGTTGTGGCGACAGAAGAGCTATCCGAAACCGACCTTGTGACCAATTCTGAGCAAACCGCAGCGTCCCCAGATTCGCAAGTTGCTGAGGAACTACCTCCCGCCGCACTGCTGGAGGAAACGGAAATTAATGAGCCACTGTTGGAGACAGAACTGACTCAGCAGAATGCCGTCTCCACCGCGCCTGTGGCGGAAGAGGAACTTGAGGTTGCCGAAGAACCTCCCGCTGCAGAGGCAGAACAGCCTGCTGCCGCGGAAACTGATTCCACCGTGGAGCCCTCCGAGGAACTCTCTGCGGGACTTCCCGAGGGACTTCCAGAAGAACTTTCCGAGACGGCGGCTCCAATCACCGAGACGGAAGATGCCTTTGTTGAGACTGACGTTGACTTGGGGGATTTAGATTTTGGTGATTTGGATGATTTAGCCTCCGAGATTGAGCCGGTTGACATGCAGACTATGCCAGAATCCGGTCATCCCGAACAGGTTGAGGAATCTGTTGCTGATGGGCTGGCGGATACCGCTGAATCAGAGGAAGAACTCCCAACTGATCAGCTTGAAGATACCGAAGCCTCCGCAGAAACGGCTTTGCCTGGCAGCGAGGCCATTGGGATGGAGGAGCCTGCGGCAGACTTTGCCTCAGATCCAGAGTTGGTAGACCAGGATGAAATTGACCTGGGGGATTTTGCTGATACAGACTCCGAAGTTCCGACAGAGCTGTCCGTTGCTTCCTCAGATGAGCTGACTGAGAGCGATGTCGCTGAGGGATATGCAGAAACTGCGGTTGACGCTGCGAACCAGCCTTACTGGGGGGAAAACGCCGAGGAAATGCTGACCCAAGTCGATCAAACCGAGCCGGTTTATTCCGAAGAACAGGTACCTTTCGATATTCCTCAGGTGCAGGGCGACATTCCCGAAGCGATGCAAGAGGGATACCCCGAATGGGACCCTGCCGCTGACGCTGAAGAAATGCCCGGAGCCGATGAAGAATTGTTTGCGGCAGAGTACGAAGCGGGAGAATACGAGACACAGCCCGTCAAACAAGGGTTCTTTTCGAGACTTTTTTCCAAGAAGTCAAAGAACGCCGGTTGAAGGACCATACGCAGAAGCTAATAACAGGTAAAATACCAGTACGCTCAGGGAGGTGAGCCCAGTATATGACCATGCAGTCTAACCGCATTGTTTCGCTGCTAAACAAGCAGTCGCAGCACCCTCTGCGCAATGCAATTATTTTCATGATTGGCTGGGTCATCCTCATCTTGGTGGGCGTGGTCTTTATCGTGACCACAGTGATTCCGCGGACTCAAGGTTATGTCGCCACCGTGGTTCCCGACGACTCTATGAGTCCGACGTTATCCCGGTCAGATTTGCTGCTGTTCCAAAAGATACGCCAGGAGGGCGCGCAAAAGCTCAACCCCAATGACATCATCGCTTACCAGCCCACCGAAGCGGTGAAATATAAGATTGCGCGAATCAGCGAAGTCATGGGGACCGGTAAAGACATGCAGTTTGGGGTGAAGTTTGATAATCCTCAGGCGGAATCTAGTGATGGAACTGTGACACTGGATATGGTGCGGGGGACGTTGCGTTACAAGGTGCCATTCTGCGGTACCGTAACCCCGTTGCTTCCACCTCCGGCGGTTTCATACATGCTGATTTTTGTCGCCCAGTTGCTGCTGATTTATGCCGGATGGCAAATCGGTACGTCTATGATTAATGCCCGCGACCCGCAGCGTCAGGCACGCGCAGCGCGACTGCGGACTGCCGCCCTAGCCGGGAACTTGGAGACCACACGCCAGCGGTTGCGCCGACAAGGTCTTAAGTAGTCTGCTCCAGAGGCGTCCACGGTTTCTCCGCGCGCGGCAATGTCCTGCCGTTACGGAGAGACTTTCAAATTTGGTGTTCTTTGAATAAAAGGTTTAGAATCAACTTTTGGACTGTCTGATGGCAGGAATACCTGTCTGAGGATAGAGTCTGATGATCCAAAAGACATTTTGCGGAGGATTGGTTAGCCCTATGGGGAAAAAAGACGGAGTCATCGAGGTTGAAGGTACGGTAGTTGAGGCCTTGCCCAACGCGATGTTCCGGGTGCAACTGGCCAACGAACACGTGGTTTTGGCGCATATTTCAGGAAAAATGCGCCAGCATTACATCCGTATCCTGCCTGAGGATCGCGTGGTAGTCGAGTTGAGTCCTTACGACCTCACTCGAGGCCGTATCGTGTATCGCTACAAGTAAAATGGCCTAACTCGGAGGAAAAAATGAAGGTTAACCCCAGCGTTAAGCCCATCTGTGATAAGTGCAAGGTAATTCGCCGGCACGGTCGCGTGATGGTGATTTGCGAAAACCCGCGTCACAAGCAGCGTCAGGGCTAAGTCCCGACGCGTTGCTCTCGACGCATGACCCGATTTGGGTCAAGCACCCGCCAGCGGCTGGTCGTGTACCTGTTGTTTCAGGTGTAACGAGCGCCGTAACCCTCGGTATCAGGGGCCGAGGCTACGCTGCTGAAAGCGTGGAAGGTCGGGTGACGGCCTCTGACAAGAATACAGGAGAAATACATGGCACGCCTGGTAGGTGTGGATTTGCCGCGCGAGAAGCGCATGGAAATCGCTTTAACATATATTTACGGGATTGGACGTACCCGTGCGACGGAAACCTTGGCAGCGACCGGTGTGAGTCCGGATACGCGAGTCAAGGATCTTACCGAAGACGAATTGATTGCCCTGCGCGATTTCATTCAGGCCAACTACAAGGTCGAGGGTGATTTGCGTCGTGAAGTTGCTGCCGACATTCGCCGCAAGATTGAAATCAACTGCTATCAGGGGCGTCGTCACCGCGCGGGCTTGCCGGTTCACGGTCAGCGCACCAAGACTAATGCGCGTTCCCGCAAGGGACCCAAGCGCACCGTTGCTGGTAAGAAGAAAGCGAAGTAAGGGGGATAAATCATGGCAGGTAAGTCTCAAGCCACTAAGTCGCGCCGTAAGGAACGTCGGAACGTTACCGAGGGCAACGCTTATATCAAGTCCACGTTCAACAACACCATCGTGTCTATTACAGATCCGTCCGGTGCCGTTCTCGCTTGGTCGTCTTCCGGTCAGGTCGGTTTCAAGGGTTCGCGTAAGTCGACGCCGTTCGCAGCCCAGCTGGCTGCCGAAGCCGCGGCTCGTCGCGCGCAGGAATTCGGTCTGAAGAAGGTGGACGTGTTTGTTAAGGGTCCGGGTTCCGGTCGCGAAACTGCGATTCGTACCCTGACTGCTACCGGTCTGGAAGTTGGTTCCATCCAGGATGTAACTCCGCAGGCTCACAACGGCTGCCGCCCTCCGAAGCGTCGCCGCGTCTGATTGCGCTTGTGTCCGACCCGGTTGAGCCGTTGGCGGTCCTCACCAGGAACGTACGACGGCTGACCGGGATTCGGCAAATAAACTTTCAACCCAAAATACTCAAATCCCCTCGCCAAGGATTTGGAGCCTGAACCGGTGTGGTGGCGGATGCCGGAAAGGAAATCAACAGTGCTTATTCAAGCGCAACCGAAGCTGACTGAAGAAGTTATTAATGACCAGCGCTCTCGTTTCACGATTGAGCCCTTGGAACCAGGTTTCGGGTACACTCTGGGTAATTCCCTGCGTCGCACCCTGCTGTCCTCGATTCCTGGCTCGGCAGTGACCTCCATCAAGATTGAGGGAGCTCTGCATGAATTCACGACCCTGCCGGGCGTGAAAGAGGACGTGACCCAGATTGTTTTGAACATCAAGGAAATCGTCTTGTCTTCGGATAACGATGAGCCCGTGGTGATGTACCTGCGCAAGACTGGGGAAGGCGAGGTCACCGTGGGTGACATTATGCCTCCCGCGGGCGTGGTGATTCACAACCCGGAGCATCACATTGCCACTTTGAACAAAGACGGCAAGTTGGAAATCGAGCTGACAGTGGAACGCGGTCGCGGATACGTCTCTGCGTCTCAGAACAAAGACCCAGAAGCGGAGATTTCTCGCATTCCAGTGGACTCTATCTATTCCCCGGTGCTGAAAGTTTCCTACCGAGTGGAGGCCACTCGTGTGGAACAGCGTACCGACTTCGATCGTTTGGTTGTTGACGTGGAAACCAAGAAAGCCATCCTGCCACGTGACGCGATGGCTTCCGCGGGTAAGACCCTCGTAGAGCTGTTCGGGCTGGCTCGTGACTTGAACCACGATGCCGAAGGTATCGAATTGGGACCGTCCGGTAACGACGCAGCTCTCGCTGAAGATTTGGCTATGTCGGTGGAGGACCTGGATCTGACCTCCCGCGCGTTGAACTGCCTGACTCGTGAAGGCATCAATACCGTAGGGGACCTGGTGGCTCGTTCTCAGGCAGACTTGCTGGATATTCGCAACTTTGGTCAAAAATCCATTGACGAGATCAAGGAAAAACTGGCTGGAATGGGAATGTCTTTGAAAGACACCCCGATGCCTGCTGTCGAAGGCGCAGACATTCCCCAGTTCAGTGATGAAAACTAACTTTTGAGACACGATATAAGGAGAATTAAGAATCATGCCTAAGCCCACGAAAGGCCCCCGTTTGGGTGGCAGCCCGTCTCATGAGCGGATTATGCTCGCGAACCTGGCTTGCGCCCTGTTTGAGAATGAATCTGTAACCACCACCGAAGCACGCGCTAAGCGCCTGCAGCCGCTGGCTGAGAAGCTCATCACCAAGGCTCGCCGCGGTGATTTGCACGCTCGTCGCCAGGTGCTGGCCAAGCTGCGTAACAAGGCTGTAGTCGCCAAGTTGTTCGAGGAAATCGCTCCCGCCATCGATAAAGAGCGCGAAGGTGGCTGCACTCGCATCGTAAAGATGGGATATCGCAAGGGCGACAATGCACCTCTGGCGGAAATCTCTCTGGTGCTTGAAGGCGTCGAAAAGAAGAAGAAGGCTAAGCCGGCTGCGCCGAAGAAGGACGCTGCCAAGCCGGAGGTAACTGAGGCGGAATCCGATACGAAGGAAGCCGCTGCGGACGCGCCCGCAGCTCCTGCCGAGGAACCGGCAGAAGCCAAGACTGAGGAAACTCCGGAAGAAAAGGCTGAGTAAGCCAACTCAAATTTCTGGGAGGGTCGGGTTCATTTGAACCCGACCCTCCGGTTTTTTGAGCGCTGCACCATAAATTCGCCACTGCACCAGCAGGACGGATATTATTTCCAGCAGCCCGAGTATGGATGCGGTGCGTCCGCAGGAAACCGTCACCCGGTCAGTGCAGAGGGGCTCAGGAGGGGAGTAATGCGCATACGCCTGGATATTCGCTATGACGGGACGCCGTTTCACGGGTGGGCCGCCCAACCCGGATTACCTACGGTGCAAGGCGCTTTGGAGTCTGCTTTGACAGTGATTTACCGTCAAACAGTTGAGCTTACGGTGGCGGGACGTACCGATGCTGGGGTTCACGCTAGCGGACAAGTTGCTCATTTCACCGTGCCCGAGGTGGGGGACCGCATCGTTTCCCCCGACACTTTAGCGCCTCGGCTGGGGGCGGTATTACGAGCGGTGCTGAGTGGGAATCTGGCTAGCCCGCTCCCTGATTCACCTGCCGCCTACCCTCCGAACGCCATAGATGCCCTGGTGGTCACCGCAGCCACGGTGGTACCCGAGACCTTCGACGCGAGGTTTTCCGCTCTGGCGCGCCATTATGTGTACCGTATCGTGGATGATTTGGCAGCGCGTAACCCGTTATCCCGTAACTGCTGTTGGTGGTATCCCACCCAGTTGGACGCAGCTGCCATGAACACAAGCGCCGCGGTGCTGTTGGGGGAACACGACTTCGCTGCCTTTTGTAAACCCCGCGAGGGCGCCACCACAATTCGAACCCTGCAACAGCTAGAAACCCTGCGCACGGCACCGGGAATGATGGAGATCCGGGTGCGTGCCGATGCCTTTTGCCACTCTATGGTGCGTTCCTTGGTCGGTGCGCTGACTGAAGTGGGGCGCGCTAAACGTGACACAGCCTGGCTGGCAGACGCGCTTGCCGCCAAGGCACGTATCCCAGAGATTCCCGTTGCCCCTGCCTTGGGACTGACACTGACTCAGGTTGACTATCCACAAACCGAGACGGAACTGCTGACTCGCCAACAAACCACGAGAGCCCGGCGAGACTGCGGGTGCCCAGAACGCCGTTGAACAGCCCTTTCCCCAGCGCAGGATATAACGGTTGCTACTGGTTCACTCCGCTGCTGTAGCGCTATGCTGCTGGCTCATTTCAGCCTGCTTGATTGCCAGAGCATTCGTATTTTCTGAACCCCGAAACACCACAAACTTCCACCAGGCGAACTCACCAACAAAGTTCAGCAACAAACTTATGCCCTTCAACAGCCAGTCTGCCCAACCCAAATCAGAGAGAACCTGTCCACCCCAGGACGTTAGGGGGATAAAGAACACATAGAACAAGGCGACCTTGAGCATTGCGATTGGAACGTTATTTGCTGACTTGAACGTGAAGTGGCGGTTTACCGTGAAGTTATAGATTACCGACAGAGCGATAGAAACCGATTGAGACACCCAGAACGGGAACCATCCCGTCAGAGAGTTAATCCACGCCATCAGGGCAAAGCTGGCGACCTCAACGCCGGCGGCGGTGATGGACAGCAAGGTAAACTTGATAGCTTGAATCAGGGCGGCTTTGCCCTTGGAAGCCTGACCGACAACTACCGCGTCGGGGTTGGGCGAGCCAAGAGCCGGGGCTGAATCGTCAGCACGAGAGGGGTTGGCTTCCGAAAGGGTCGCGGGGGAATTACTGGGCTGTTCCGGTTGCGGCTCCGGCGAGGTGGGAGAATCCGTCTGTGTCATGGTGGTAACCCTTCGTTATTGCGGTCGGTTGTGATTGTTGAGCAGATTGAAGGCTTTGCGGTTAGCTCGGTACAAACCTTTGAATACTTCGTATTGGCGGTCATAGACAGCGCGATTTTCCCGGTTAGGCACGTACCGGTGCTGAACTTTCACGAGTCTCTGAGTGGCATGAACCAGGTTGTCGACTTTTTTTGCCCCTACCAGGGCGACCAGGGCAGCACCGACCGACCCCACGTTTTGCGGGTCCTGTACCGTCTCTACCGCTCGCCCCAGCACATCAGCCAGAATTTGGGAAGTGACCGGCGAGAGGGCTCCGCCACCGACGAAACGGACCGTGTCGGAGGTGTGAATTTTTTTACCTTCAGTTTCTAAAAACCAGCGCAGATGGAAACACACGCCTTCGATGACGGAACGCAGCATTTCGGTCTTGCCGGTCTCCAGGGAGATGTTGAAAAACATGGCACGGGCATTCGCGTCCTCAAATGGGCAGCGGTTTCCGTGTAGCCACGGGGCGAAAATCACCCCGCCGCTGCCCGCGGGGGACCTCTCGATGACCTCCGAGAGGTACTCGTAAAGGGAGGTGTATTTTGTCTCCATGTCCGCAGCTTGATCCCTATGAGACAGATAGACATTTATCTCATCTTCTGCCAAATGCTTGCGGACCCATTCGAAGCATTTTCCAGCCGTTTCCAATTCGGCGAAATAGTTGTACTTGCCAGGATCGGCACCATCGACGGTGGCAATCATGGAGTTGACATCCACCACGCGCTTAGCGGTGACGGTAGAAACCCATCCCGAGGTTCCCCAGTAAATATGGGTGTCACTGACCGCGCAAGCTCCAGCACCTACCCCAATGAGTGACGCATCCCCACCGCCAGCATAAACCGTAGCAGTTTGCGGCAGCCCGAGCTCTTGTGCAACTTCCGGAAGTAACGTCCCGACCGCGGTCGCAGACGTGACGATAGGCGCCAAATGTCGCGGATTCACCCCGAAAGATTGAGCTAACCGCGATGCCCACGCGGGACGGCTGGCGCGCACGTCTAAGAGTAACGTGGCAAACGCCGAGTCTACGGACATGACGAAACGCCCCGTCAGACGGGCAATGAGGTATTCCTTGACGTCAAGCCACTTGTGGACTTTGGCATAAATCTCCGGTTCGTTGTCACGTACCCACAGGTACTTCCACATTGGGTCCTTGACGGAAGCGGAAACCGCGGAGGTCCGGTACAGGCTGGTCAATAACTTTTTCGCGTTCATTCCCGCAATTTTCACGCCGGTTTCCAGCCCGCGGCGCTTTTGCTCGGCAGCGCGCTGGTCCATGTAGCTCATTGCCGGACGCAGGTGGTGCCCCGATTCATCTACCAGGACCAAAGCCTGCATCTGGGAGCAAAAACTGATAGCTTGCACTGCTGACATTTCTCGCGGATTTTCCCGCGTGAGCTCACGAGTGGTCTCTACGATGGCGTCCCACCACTGGTCCGGGTCTTGCTCCGCGCCTCCATTAGGGAAAATTGTCAGGTCATAGGTGCCCAACCGAGAATTCGCCAGATTTAGCTCTGACCCCGCACGATACAGACAAGTCTTTACTCCTGACGTTCCGACATCGTAAGCAAGTATTAACATACTAAATTCTTTCGTTCAAGAGTTGTAAGATTGGGGGCAATGATTTCGGCTCGGTGAGGAGAAAATCAAATGCGGATCAACCAACCCAGCACTCGCGCCATTAACAAGCAACTGGATGACCTTATCAAAAAACCAATTTACTCCATTAGTGCCGGAGCTTTGCGCGATTACGAGCGTGATTACTTTGAAGCCAAGTGCTCAGGTTCGAAATCTATGATTGAAGCCGCCAAGGACCGCATTCCCGGTGGCGTACAGCACAATCTGGCGTTTAACCATCCTTTCCCCCTGGTCATCACGAAAGCTAGTGGACACGAACTGACGGACATCGACGGCAACGTGTACTTCGATTTTCTACAGGCAGGCGGTCCGACCGTGCTGGGCTCTAACCCTCCCGAAGTCCGTGAGGAAGTCATTAAACTTTTGCACGATGGGGGACCGTCTACCGGGCTGTTCCACGAATACGAATACAAGCTGGCAGACCTCATTGCCTCGCGCGTGCCGACAGTAGATATGTTCCGAATGCTGGGTTCGGGCACGGAGGCATGCATGGCAGCAATCCGGGTCGCCCGCCTCGCGACTAAAAAGAAGCACGTCCTCAAGATGGGCGGAGCCTATCATGGCTGGTCTGACCAGCTGGGCTACGGCATCCGGATTCCCGGATCCAAGTTCACCCAAGCCCACGGGGTGCCTTGGACCATGTTCCGTTACGTAGACGAATTCATGCCTGGCGATTTGGGTGACCTGGAACGCAAACTGCGCCTGAAGAAGCTCCACGGCGGTACGGCCGCGGTCATGATTGAACCTATCGGACCGGAGTCGGGAACGTGGCCAATCGATCAGGCTTTCCTGAAAGGGGTGGAACGGCTGTGCCGTCGTTACGGGGCGCTGCTGATTTTTGACGAGGTTGTTACTGCTTTCCGGATTTCTGACCGCGGGGCTTCGGGTCTGTTTGGGATTGACTCTGATTTGACGGTATTTGGCAAGGTCATCGCCGGAGGGTATCCCGGCGCCGGCGGTTTAGGTGGCAAAAAGGAATACATGAAGTACCTCGCGGCGGGAATCCAGACCGGAGACAAGGTTAAGAAGGCATTGATTGGGGGCACGATGGCAGCGACCCCGATTAGCTGCGTGGCGGGATACCACACGATTAAGCGCATCGTTGAGACCAATACTTGTGAATACGCCGGAGAGATGGGCAACCGCTTGACTGATGGTCTGCAAGCCCTGGTTAAGAAATACAATCTGCCGTTCGTATGCTGGAACGAAGGCAGCGTATGCCACTTAGAGACGGTTGGAACCATGCATTTCTCCATTGATTGGAGCAAACCGTGGACCATCCCGCACGTGTTGAGTGAAACCTCGAAACGTAAGAAAGAAATGGAATACATGGGAGCGGCTTATACTGCTGAAGGACTGATTACTTTGGCAGGTTCGCGCCTATACACTTCCGCGGCTTATACCCCGGAGCTAATTGACGAGGCGCTAAACCGTTTCGAGCGGGTGTTTCAAAAGGTTGAGATGAAGCCGGTAACTAAGAAATAGCCAGTCGCAGACCGTCGCAGTGGCGAGGAAAGGACTATAAAAATGACCGGGAATGCTGGGCGAGACGATGAAACCGGAAATGCGATCATAGACACCGCACGTGTCTTGTTGCGGGAAGGGCTAGTGGCTCGGACTTGGGGAAATTTGTCTCAACGAAGCGGTCATGACCGGTATCTGATTACGCCATCAGGGCGAGATTACGAGACAATGACTCCGGATCACCTGGTAGAGGTGGATTTTGAGGGCAAATGGTCCGGGGAGTTGAAACCGAGCGGTGAACGCGGGCTACACACGGAAATCTATCGGGAACTGCCCCAGGTGCAGTTCATCATCCACACCCACCAGCCTTATGCCTCGGCTCTGAGCGTGGGTGGCGCGCCGGTAGAAATCCCAACTGAGCTGGCAGAACGCATCGGTTCAGAGACTTTGCCGATTGCGGATTACGGGTTGCCCTCCACGGGGAAACTGCATAAGTCCGTGTTGACCACGCTACGTGACACCGCTGCCAGGGCTATCTTGATGCAGGGGCATGGGGCGGTGTTGTTCGGTCGGGACGCGGATGAATTGGTGGATTTGGCGCAGGCTGTGGAATCCGCCTGCCAGATTCAGTTTGAGCTCATGACCGGGTGGAGCAGGGCGGGCGAGACCGTGCGAGTGCGTCGATTTGAACGTGACGGTATTGGATTGCCGCCTCAGGTTATTCATATTTTTATGCGCCGCGATGACGCCGGGGCAGTGGTCGCCACGGACGATCCGCTGTTCTTGAAGTTCCGCGAGACCGGATTGAAGGCATACCTGGACGATTTCAGTCAGCTGGTGGGCTTGAAAGTCGGCAAAACATTTGGCAAGAACATGATTTACGGGCGCAAGGCGACGTATTTCCTGGGCGCGGACCTTGACGAGGCGGAGGCAGTGTTCTCGGTCGCGCAGAAGAATGCGTTGGCAGCTTTGGTGGCAGAGACAACGGGCGCAAAGCCCATCCGCATGATGGATGGCACGATTATGCGCGGGGTTTATAAGCTGAAGTACTCCAAGCTCAAGGATAAGTAACGCTTGCCCTGCAACAGACCCCGCCGGTCAGCACCAGCTGATTCAGCGGGGTCTTTTTCTTTCAAAAGTCCCCTCTGGTCGCGTAACCAGGCGGGGATTGTAGCCGAGGGAACCTATTGAAACCACTCCAACATTCATGCCAACAATTTATTTACCCGCTCGCATTGATATGAGGCACCACGGAGCGTTTGTCCCCACACTTGAGCCTACACAGTACGCTTCACTCCCGCTTTTTTTCCAAAAAACATAGCGAACCGAAGATAATTACGTTCCGACCGGCGCCCAGCACCATTTCCAAAAAGTGTCAAAAGTGGCGAGAAAGCCATGAATTCTATCAGTAACCCCTTTCTTTAATGCTGTTAGTAAGGGCTAAAGAGCAGTGTCCTTAGTGGGCTTTTTGTCACCTGACCTGCAAAGTCTTACCTTACGATTCGGAGGGAGGTATGGGGGCAGAGCAGTTGAAAAGCTCCATTACCACAAGATACAATATACGTCGTTTACCTGGGACGAATTGTCTGACAGGTTGTAAAAACCAAGAATCAGTAAAGTAAAGGCAAAAGGAGTGCTGTTGTCGATGTCGCAAATACCTACTGCAACTGAGAATAAAGCAGAGAAACCGCCAGCCTGGGAAGGATTTGTTCCCGGCAACTGGTGCGAGGAAATCGACGTTCGCGATTTTATCCAGAAAAATTACACACCCTATGAAGGAGATGACTCCTTCTTGGCTGAGCCTACGGAAAAAATTAAACGTCTGTGGAACCACCTGGATCAAAACTACTTGTCAGTGGAACGTAAACAGCGTGTTTACGATGTTGACTTAGATACTCCCGCCGATGTCGACGCCTTTGGTCCGGGCTACATCAGTGACGACGATGACGTAATCGTCGGCTTACAGACCGATGTTCCGCTGAAACGAGCCATGATGCCAAACGGTGGCTGGCGCATGGTGGAAACTGCCATCAAAGAAGCCGGTAAAGAAGCGAATCCTGAAATCAAGCGTATTTTTACCCACTATCGAAAGACCCACAATGACGCGGTTTTCGATATTTACACCCCCAGGATTCGGGCGGCGCGTTCCAGCCACATTATCACCGGACTCCCCGATGCGTACGGACGCGGACGCATCATCGGAGACTATCGCCGGGTTGCCTTGTACGGTGTGGATAAACTCATCGAAGAAAAACTCAAAGCCAAAGACAGAGTAGTCAATGAACCCTTCTCTGAACACTGGGCACGTTACCGTGAAGAACACGCTGAACAAATCAAAGCCCTTGACAAGCTTAAGACCATGGCACAGTCATATGGATTCGACATTTCCGGTCCGGCTAAAACCGCCAAAGAAGCCGTCCAATGGACTTATTTCGGCTATCTCGCCTCCGTCAAATCACAAGACGGGGCAGCTATGTCTATCGGACGCCTCTCCGGGTTTTTTGACATCTATTTTGAACGAGATTTCAAAAAAGGCATCCTCACCGAACCTGAAGCCCAGGAAATCATCGATGCCCTGGTAATGAAACTACGCATTGTACGTTTCCTGCGCACCAAAGCCTATGACGAAATTTTCTCCGGCGATCCCTACTGGGCAACTTGGTCAGATGCCGGTTTCGGGGAGGACGGTCGTACCCTGGTCACCAAGACCTCCTTCCGGTTGCTTCAAACCCTGGTCAACCTGGGACCAGCGCCGGAACCGAACATCACGGTCTTCTGGAACGAAAACCTGCCGGAAGGGTACAAGAAATTCTGCGCTAAAATTTCCATCGAAACTTCCTCTATTCAATACGAGGCAGACAAGCAAATTCGTGACCACTGGGGAGACGATGCTGCCATCGCGTGCTGTGTATCTCCCATGCGTATTGGCAAACAGATGCAATTTTTCGGAGCGCGCGTGAATGCGGCCAAGGCATTGCTTTATGCCATTAACGGAGGTCGCGACGAAATGACCGGTAAGCTAGTGGCTCCCGGATATGAAAGTATCTCGGGCGATGAAGCGCTTGACTTTGACGATGTCTGGGTCAAATACGAGGCAATGCTTGATTGGGTAATCGAAACCTATGTAGAAGCATTGAACATTATCCACTACTGCCACGACCGTTACGCTTATGAGGCTATCGAAATGGCTTTGCATGATTCTGACATTGTGCGCACCATGGGTTGTGGGATTGCGGGACTGTCCATCGTTGCCGACTCACTCGCAGCCATTAAGTATGCTAAAGTTTATCCGGTTCGGGATGAGACTGGTCTAATCGTTGATTACCGCACCGAAGGGGATTTCCCAACTTATGGCAACGATGATGACCGTGCTGACGATATTGCCGCTACCGTGGTTCACACCATTATGAGCAAGATTAAAGCCATTCCCATGTACCGCGGAGCGATTGCCACTCAATCGGTATTAACCATCACTTCCAATGTGGTTTACGGCAAGTTCACCGGTTCCTTCCCCTCAGGTCACATGAAAGGGACTCCATTTGCCCCTGGCGCTAACCCAGAAAATGGTGTCGACACTCACGGAATGCTGGCATCCATGCTTTCTGTGGGCAAACTGGACTACGACGACGCCCTGGACGGTATCTCGCTGACCAACACGATTGTTCCCTCTTCATTGGGACGTAACCTTGACGAACAAGTCACCAGCCTGGTCGGCATTATGGATGCCGGCTTTGTCCGCAAAGGCTAATCTTTAACTCTAAAACTGATAACTAATAACTGAAGGGAAAAGAATTATGGCAGTTAAAACTTTCGATGAGCGACTCAAAGACATGAAAGCAAATCGTTGCGCCAGCGGAGGTGTGAAAGGTCTGTACCACGCGAATATTAACGTGCTAAACCGGGACACCTTGGAAGACGCCATGGAACACCCGGAAAAATACCCCCAATTGACCGTGCGAGTTTCCGGGTATGCCGTGAATTTCGTGCGTTTGACGCATGAACAGCAGCTAGACATTATTTCTCGTACGTTCCACAACAAGAAATAGTCTGGCAGCAGTGAACCTCACTTTAGAACGGGTTCGGGTCGATACCATCTTTGGAACCGAAGGTTCCACCGGGGAGTATCGACCCGAACCCTCTGAAATCGAAGTTCCACGGGTTCGTGGTAAGGGGCTGGACGGTATTGCTACCGCCCCGGAGATGGATCGGAGCACACATTCAAAGCTGGTTAACGCCGGAGAACTAGGCTCGGTGCATTCTTGGGAATTGGTAACCGCAGTGGACGGTCCGGGCACTAGGCTGACAATTTTTCTGGCCGGCTGTCCTCTGCGCTGTGTGTACTGCCACAATCCTGATACTTGGCAAATGCGCGAAGGCACTCCGATTTTAGCCAAAGACCTGTTGGACAAGATTGTTCGATACAAGGCAGTTTATAAAGCTACTGGCGGCGGGGTCACCTTTTCCGGAGGGGAACCAATGATGCAGCCACGATTTCTAAAAAAACTGCTGCGCGATACCAAAGCCGAGGGCATTCACACCAATATTGATACTTCTGGATCTTTAGGATTCAGCTTTAGCGACCAAGAACTTGAACTGTTGGATTTAGTGATGCTGGACGTAAAATCCGGCAATCCCGACACCTATCAAAAAGTCACCGGCAGACCTCTGCAACCCACTATTGACTTTGGGAATCGTTTGGCTCAAGCGGGGATTCCCGCCTGGATTCGTTTCGTAGCGGTTCCGGGCTGGACCGATGACGCGGACAACGTGAAACGCGTGGCTGATATTGTGGCTAACTGGAGTAACGTGGAACGGCTGGAAGTGCTGCCGTTCCACCAAATGGGTCGGGACAAGTGGGAAGAACTGAATCTAGACTACAAACTAGAGACGGTCCAACCTCCCGACGAAAAATCCATCGAACAGATACGGTCGATTTTTCGCGCCCGGGGAATAACCGTCTATTAGAGTGTCCACCGCTAGATTGGAAAATCGGGATTCTAATCCCAGCTAAGTTAACACAAGTAGGGGAGCATTGCCCGCTCCCATGACGCTTATCCCCGGTTTTTTGAACCCAAACTTGAGCCTAAGCAGGCTAGAAGCTAGGCAGACTGGGCAGTTGATGAACTGAATTGACGCTTTACTATGTCGTTCGGCGAGTGGGCGTGTCATACGAACGATTTATTTTCGCGCTCAAAATACGTGAATTACGCCGTGATTTTGACCCAGGCGCGCGGAATCGTTAAGATTAAACGGTTGTATGCCCTTGAGTTGGTGACTATTCCCACTCATACCGCTGTCATCCCAGGGCACACGCAAACTTTCATCATCACAAAAGTGATGAGACCGACGATTAAGAATTGAAGGCTAAAGAAGTGCGTACTTATTCACCCAAGGCTGGTGACGTTGACGCGAAGTGGCATGTAGTTGATGCCGACGGCATCGTACTGGGACGTCTGGCTTCCCAGGTGGCTACCTTGCTGCGCGGCAAGCATAAGCCGACCTTCGCTCCCAACTTTGATAACGGAGACTATGTCATCGTTATCAACGCGGAAAAGGTCGTGTTGACCGGCAACAAATGGACTGAAAAGACTGCCTACCACCACTCGGGTTTTCCCGGTGGCTTGAAGGCAACCTCTTACCAGGAACTGCGGGACAAGCAACCCGAAAAAATTATCGAAAAGGCAGTTAAGGGAATGATGCCCCGTAACCGTCTCTCGAAACAGCAATTGACGAAGCTGAAGGTTTACGCCGGACCGGAACATCCGCACGCCGGCCAGAACCCGGAAGTTTTTGAACTCACGCAAATCGCGCAATAAACGCGGTTCGCAAAACCTCAAGGAGTATCGTGGCGAAGACCACTGCAGAAATCGAAGAGCTGGAGGAAGTCCCCAGCGAATACACCACCGAGACTCCGACGGCTCAGGATGAACCGGGTCGTGGGAATTCTCGCATCGACAAGGGCACGGGGTTAGGGCGTCGCAAAGAAGCCGTAGCCCGTGTGCGTTTGGTTCCGGGTAACGGCAATTGGACTATCAACGGTCGCAGCCTGGAAGATTACTTCCCGAACAAGTTGCACCAGCAATTGGTGATGGCACCTTTCGTGCTGTTGGACTTGCAGGGTCGTTTCGACGTCAAGGCTCGTATTGATGGCGGCGGCATTTCCGGTCAAGCTGGTGCGCTGCGCCTCGGCGTGTCCCGCGCTCTGAACGAAATCGATCGTGACGCCAACCGTCCCGCGCTTAAGAAAGCCGGTTTCCTGACCCGCGACGCTCGCGCCGTGGAGCGCAAGAAGGCTGGTCTTAAGAAGGCTCGCAAGGCACCACAGTACTCGAAGCGCTAAAAACAATCGAGACTTATGCTGGTGGGGTTCTCCGGTGAGGACCCCACCAGTTTTTTGCCCGCGGCATTTCCTAACTTCCCACAAAAGGTTGATAATCCGCTAATTTTAGGACTTTGAGTTATTTCCTATTTGCTAACCGTGGAATAATGGTGAGGTTAGAACACGAGAAAGGCAAAACTATGTCGCAAAGACTTTTCGGTACTGACGGGGTTCGCGGGCTGGCCAATGAAGACATCACCGCGGAACTGGCTCTGAACTTAGGGGTAGCAGCGGCTCGCCTGGTGGTAGAAGAAAAGATTATGGCCACCGGTCAGATGCCCATCGTGAAAGACCTGCTGAAAGAGCAGCGTGAATCGGCTATGGCGGAATCGCGCACGGGGATTAAACGACCCCGCCTGATTCCGGAAGAACCTGCCAAGCCGCGCGCGATTATCGGTCGCGATACGCGGGTCTCGGGGCAATTCTTGGATCACGCCCTAGCGGCGGGACTGTCCAGCGCCGGGATGGATGTCACTCGGGTCGGCGTCATCCCCACTCCGGGCGTGGCGTATCTGACGGAATCGCAGGACATTGAACTTGGTGTGGTCATCAGCGCGTCGCACAACCCGATGCAAGACAACGGTATCAAGTTCTTTGCCCGTGGCGGCTATAAACTCCCTGACGAGATGGAGGACCGAGTCCAAGCCATGCTGGGACAGAATTGGGAACGACCCCTCGGATCCGGGGTCGGCGATGTGGTAGCTAACGGCAAAGCTGCTGACGATGCCTACGTCAATCACCTGGTCGATACGGTTCCGGTATCTTTGCATGGGTTGAAAATCGTGGTGGATTGCGCCAACGGGGCAGCTTCGGAGATCGGTCCGCGGGCGCTGCGAGAAGCCGGTGCGGACGTCATCGTGATTAACGCCTCTCCTGACGGGCGCAACATCAACCTGAATTGCGGTTCAACTCATCCCAAGCAGCTGCAATCCATGGTGGTAGCCGCTGGGGCGGACTTCGGGGTGGCGTTCGATGGGGACGCTGACCGTTGCCTAGCAGTGGATGGTGTCGGCAACCTGGTTGATGGTGATCAAATCATGGGGATGCTGGCTTTGGATTTGCACCGGTCAGGAATGCTGACTCATGACACTCTGGTGCTGACCGTGATGAGTAATCTCGGGCTGCGTTTAGCGATGCAACAGGCGGGAATTAAGACCCCCACCACCGCGGTAGGGGATCGTTACGTGCTGGAAGAAATGCGCGCTCACGGCTATATTTTGGGTGGCGAACAGTCCGGTCATGTGATCAATGCCCGCTACGCTACGACCGGTGACGGTATTCTCACTGCTCTGCAAATCGCAGCAACAGTGGCTACTCACCAAGCTCCACTGACCGAGCTTGTGTCGCCCATCCAAAAGCTGCCCCAAACCCTGATTAATGTTCCCGGAGTGGACAAGACTCGTGTGAATGACCCACGGTTGGCTGAGGACATCGCACAGTCAGAAGCCCGCCTCGGGGATACCGGTCGGGTTCTGTTGCGTTCATCCGGTACAGAGCCCCTGGTGCGGGTGATGGTAGAAGCCGCGACTCAGGAACAGGCTGACGCAGAGGCCCAAACACTCGCCAACCGGGTGCAGGAACTATTAGCGCTGTAATTTGCGCCGCGAAAGCGAGGAAATGTGTGTGGAATTGTCGGTGCCGTCGGAAGTGAGAGCACCAAGGTAGCTGAGGAAACGGTCCTGGAAGGGCTGTCTCGTCTGGAATATCGTGGCTATGATTCAGCCGGAATCGCGGTGGTCGACGCAACCAGCGCGAGCCCCGAAATTACGGTCGAAAAGGAAGTCGGAAAACTCTCTGAACTGCGTAAGACTTTAGAGAAGCGTCCCTTGCCCAACGCGACCACCGCAATCGGGCATACCCGCTGGGCGACCCACGGGGGCGTCACTCGTGAAAACGCCCACCCCCACCTGTCTTATGACGGAAAATTGGCGTTGATACACAACGGCATTATCGAAAATGCGGAACCTTACCGCGCTCATCTGGAGACCCTGGGCATCAAATGCGTCAGCGAAACCGACACCGAGGTGGTCGCTCACCTGCTGGAACGTGCCTACCTGGCCGAACCGGGCGGGAACGCCGAAAATGCTGGGGAACAGCCGATTGCTCCCGGTACTATCCCGCTGTGTAATCTCGACCCCAACCTGGGTTGTGCGGCAGCAGCAACTCGGTTAGCGCGGGCAATGCTAAAGGTCACCAGGGATTTGGAAGGTTCGTTTACCCTGTTGGTAGAACATGCGGATGCGCCGGGGGTCATTGTGGCAGCACGTCGGTCCTCTCCGCTGGTGCTCGGGTTGTCACAAGGGATGAACTTCCTCGGTTCTGATGTGTTGGCTTTCGCTGCCCGTACGAAACAAGCCTTGGAAATTGGTCAGGATGAAGTCGTGGTCGTGGCTCCCGCCGGAGTACTGGTCATGGACCAGCAGGGGAGTGAGATTCTGCACACCCAAGGTCTGGACGTTATCGCTCAGGATCCCGCCCAGCGCAAACGGGCTTATGAAGTCGATTTCGCGACCGACCGCGTCACCAAAGAAGGCTTCGATACCTTTATGGAAAAGGAAATCCGGGAACAGCCACGGGCGGTGGGCGACACCGTCGCGGGACGCCTGGATGCTGCCGAGGCACTGACCTTGGATGAGCTGCGGATTGAATCCGAAGTGTTTCGTTCCATCACCTCGGTGATTATTGTGGCGTGCGGCACCGCCTCCTATGCCGGTCAGGTGGCGCGCTACGCTATCGAGCACTGGTGTCGGATTCCGTGCGAGGTGGAGCTGGCACACGAGTTTCGCTATCGGGACCCGGTGGTGAGCCGGCGCACCCTGGTGGTGGCGATTTCTCAGTCCGGGGAAACCATGGACACGATTATGGCAATTCGTCATGCCCGCGAACAGGGGGCACGAGTCTTGGCAATTGTGAACACGCCTGGCTCTACGATTTCTCGCGAAGCCGATGCGGTATTGCTGACTCATGCCGGACCCGAAATCGCAGTGGCCTCTACCAAGGCGTTTACCGCCCAGATTGCGGCATGTTACCTGTTAGGTCTGTACCTGGCTCAGGTACGCGGCAACAAGTATGCTGATGAAATCGAAGATTACCTGGAAAAGCTCGGTCAGATGCCGGCACGGATGCAGACCGTTTTGGATCGTTACGCCAGCTCGCTGGACTTGGGCGCGAACCTTGACGACATTAAGTCAGTCATCTTCCTGGGGCGTCACGTCGGATTCCCCGTGGCGCTGGAAGGGGCACTCAAACTGAAAGAGATTGCCTATCTGCACGCTGAAGGTTTCGCGGCAGGGGAACTGAAGCACGGTCCTATTGCCCTGGTAGAGTCTGGGCAGCCGGTCGTCATTATTGTTCCTACCCCGCGGCGACCCGAGTTACATCGTAAAGTTGTGTCCAATATCGAAGAAGTCCGAGCACGCGGGGCCGTGACCTTGGTTGTGGCAGAGGACGGGGACGATTCCGTCAACGAGTTTGCGGACGTAGTGTGGCGGGTGCCACCCACGCCCACGTTGATGCGTCCCCTGGTCGATGTGATTCCGTTGCAGCTGTTAGCTTTGCGGATGGCGGCGCATCTGGGATATGACGTGGATCAGCCGCGTAACCTGGCTAAATCAGTCACGGTGGAATAGGGGCGCGCGGGTAACATGCTGACCCCAGCGCTTCCGAACGTGACTCTCATCCCGGTCCTGCTGCTCACCGCGGGCGGGAACGGTGGTTGGATGCCGATTTCGCAAACTATCACGGAATGGATTCACAGCTTTGCCGGTTCCCCACTGGCTTTGTTGTTTCTATCGGGTCTGTGCTTTACGGACGCTTTCTTCCCGCCGGTGCCCGCCGAATCAATCGTCATCGGATTAACTTCGTGGTATTTCGCTGCCCCCGGCAATGTGGTTCCCCTGCCCGGCATATTTTTCTGTGCCGTCATCGGAGCGACCTTGGGTGATTCTTTCGCTTTCTTCCTGGGCACTCGCATCCACGTGCAGCGCATCAAATCGTGGCGAGAGGGGAAGGGCGAACGGGCTTTCGCGCGAACCACGAAACTTTTGCACAAGCGCGGTACGTCCTTCATATTTGCGGCACGTTTCGTCCCCGGTGGGCGAGTAGCGGTCAACATGTGTGCCGGGGCGACTGGTTTTCCCTACAGTCGATTCTTGCGCACCGACCTGGCTGCCGTAATCTGCTGGGTGGCGTACGGAATGTGCATAGGTTTTACGTCCGGGAGCATCCTGGGGCCGGTCAATCCGTTGTTAGCGACGGTGGTGGGGATGACCGGAGGAGTAATCCTCAGTCTGCTGCTGGATCGTTTAGTCGACTGGCTGCAACGACGGTTTCAGTGGGGGCATCTGGACTCGACACCAGAATCGGGTGATAGCACTCCGGCTGAATGAATGGAGTGGCGGGGCTGGTTGAGGGCAGGTCCTAAATCTTGCGCAGGTGCAGACGGTGTACGCGGTGGTCGGTATCTTTCTCCAGGATGAGGGTGGCACGAGAACGGGTCGGAGCCACGTTTTCCTGCAGATTTTTCAGGTTGACTTCCCGCCAAATCTGGCGAGCATGAGAGTCTGCCTGCGCGTCGGTCCAGGTGGCAATCTCTCGGAAGAAAGAGTCGGGTTGTTTGAAAGCAGTGGCGCGCAACTGGTGGAAACGCGACAGATACCACTGTTCAATATCTGCGGGGCGTGCGTGCAGATAGATAGAAAAATCAAAGAAATCCGATACTGTTAGGGAATTATTACCCCCGTCGGCAATCAGAGGCGGGGCCAACACATTCAACCCCTCCAGGATGAGGACATCCGGGGCGCAAACCAGCTGGGACTTACCCGGCACAATATCGTAAGTGACGTGCGAATATACCGGGGCTGCCACTTCTGGTGCCCCGGATTTCACTGCTGCCAGAAAACGCAACAGACCACGCCGGTCATAAGATTCAGGAAAGCCTTTGCGGTTCATAATCCCGCGTGCTACCAGCTCCGCATTGGGGTACAAAAAACCGTCCGTAGTGACCAAATCGACCCGTGGAGTGCCCGGCCAGCGGCTCATCAACTCGCGCAACAGCCGTGCCAGAGAGGACTTTCCCACCGCCACCGAACCTGCCACTCCAATCACAAAGGGAGTGTGCTGGACCGCGGATTCACCTAAAAAATCAGCGCGTCGGGAACGAATCTTGATAGTTCCGGCGGCATAAATCTGTAGCAGGGCGGTCAAAGGGCGATAAATCGCGTCAACCTCAGCCAAATCGATAGGGTCGCCCAAAGCGCGCAAACGCTCCACATCAGCCTGCGCCAAGGGTAGAGGGGTCTGATCCGAGAGAGCCGACCACTGTTCCCTTGTGAACATAACAAAAGGTGAGGCGGTTTCCTCCAGCCCCGAGGGTGCCTGATGTGGACGAGCTGCCATAATCTCGCGCATCGCCGAACCGTATTGATAATCGCGCAGCCTTTCTTGAGTGCCGCGCGGATCCGTCAGGAAATCCTCCATCAACTCGGTGGTGGGAGCGCCGAAATTATCCCTCATGACTTTTTGACCACCGACCCCAAGCACAGGCTGCCGTCCTTGTCACGGAAGAAATAGGCGGAAGGTTCTTCCAACTGCGAGTGTGCTGCGCGGATATACATGGGGTAGGTGTTTTTCACCGTGTAAAGGTGGATGGACTCGGAACGTAGCTCCTGCAAAGTCTTAAACGTGTCATCGTCGAGGAGTCCCCGTTCGGTGTAATGCAGTTTTTGGGCAGCCTCCGGGGTGTATTTCGTGATACCCGGTGGAGGGCTCCACTTTTCGCACAAGGTCGGATAGTTTTCCTCCGCGTCCGCACCGTTGAACGGGTAGCTAGAACGCGCCATAATCCTCGCTATCAGGTAAGACACGTCCTCGGGAGTGACCGAATCCATCTTGCCGTCATAAATCGCCGTCGGGCAGGAATATCGATCCGCTAACTCGCTCCAGCTGGCGCGCACCTCCACGTTAGAGTCGCTCCAAGACACCCCGTCATCGGTAGCTTTCGGAGTCTGCGACAAGGCGTGCAACAGGACCTTTTGAGCGGGCGGAGTCGTGTAGCGGTCGGTAAACACTTCCGGGGTAATCAGCCAACAGCTGCGCTGCATAGCGCCAAAATTTCCGGTCTGTAAGTCCTTAAAGAAAGCCTGCATTCCGGTGAACTGGACCGGGTCGCCCGACTCAATGGATTCTTTCTTCAAGCTGGTTTCCGCAGAACGAGTGGGAGTCGGCATCCGCCGTGCAGTCTGGCTGGGGCTGGGGCGCGTCGAAACCTCGGAAACATTGCTGAAAGATTCAGGGTACGTGAGGTCTTGCAGACCTTCGAGGTTGAGTGCCGCCGGGGGTGGCTCGGGAGTATCTTCGGGAGCCGACTTCGCGGGAGTCATCTTAAGAGTGGAGTTGGTGCGGAAGTTAGAGCCGGTGACTTCCACCAAAAGCGGGGACGATAGTTTTGTGGTGGACCGAGAGTGATTCGATTCAGAGGGGGTCTGATTCGGCATGGCGGCGATTTGTGGTGCAACTATGAATAGCGTCACCAACACCAGTAAAATGCCTGCTGCAGCCAGCAGGAACAACCCTGCCACCAGGCGTTTTGGAGTGGAAAGAAGCCACAGTTGCAGGCTGTCTTTTTTTGACATGGCTACCTTTCGTGAACACAGTGACCCCGCTGTATAGTCATCGGGATTTCCTAGCTTTAAGATTACCCAGTTTTCCTGTCGGTTGAAAACCGCAAGCGCCTCTAAGTTTCTGACTCGGTGCCGATTTTCGTCTAGGCTGAAATCGTGATTTGGGGATATGCGCCGGATTTGATTGCACAAATGGAAAAACCTCTGGTTGCGCAAGCTGACCGTGAGCAGGGCGCGGATGCGCTGATGCGGCGAGCTGCCTACGCGCTGGCCCACCATACGCACCGGACCCTGTCTGGAGACTACGCGGACGTCACCGCAACGCCGGCTCCGCGAGGACGGAGACGTGTCCTGGTTTTGGTCGGGGCAGGCAATAACGGCGGCGATGGCTTGTATGGAGCAGCATATCTGCGACGGCGCGGGTATCCGGTGGTGGTCTTGCCGACCTCGAACCATATTCACGAACGTGGTGCGGCCGCGGCTCGGCAAGCTGGGGTAGAGTTTTGGCCCCGTGTGTTACCCGAGACGGTTGCGGCGACTCTAGACCTGGTACAGGCATGGAAACCCGTTGCCATAATCGACGCGATTATCGGTATCGGAGCTCTGCCACCGCTGCGCGAGCCGGCGTTATCCCTGGTCCGGGGCATAAGGGAGTGGCGCAGCCGATTGCCGGACGGGGCAGGACCTCTGGTGGTGGCGTGCGATCATCCCTCCGGTCTGGATCTGTACCAGGGCGCTGAGTCGGGGGCAGAACCGGGATTGCTGCCAGCCGATCTGACCGTGACGATGGGGGCGGCAAAAACCGGGATGCTGGTCGGTCCCGGTGCGCTTACGGTAGGTAGCCTGCAAATTCAAGGTATTGGGCTGCCCGAGCCGGCGATGCAGCCCAGCGTTGGTTTGGTAGAACGCGCTGACGTTCGCGATTTGTGGCCTTGGCCGGATTTTGCTGATCACAAGTATTCCCGCGGAGTTTTGGGTGTAATGGCAGGGGCATCGCGCTATCCTGGAGCGGGTGTCTTGGTCACCAGTGCCGCCTTGAATGCGGGGGAGTCTTTCTTGCGTTACCTGGGCGAACCTGCGGTGCAACCAGTGGTGTTACAGGCATGTCCAGAAGTCGTACTGGGAGAAGGTCGGTGCCAAGCCCGCATTATTGGTCCCGGTTTGGTGGCAGGTTCACCGCAGCATCGCGAACAAATGCTTGACGCTTGGCGCCGTCGTAATCCCGGAGAATTGGTGATTCTCGATGCCGGCGCGCTGGGACTTATCGGAACAGAAATCCAACCGGATGCGAACTGCCTGTTGACCCCCCACGCTGGGGAAGCGGCTGCCCTGGCTGCCCAGCTTGGTCGGGAAACTACCCGAGAAGCTATCGAGAGAAATCCATATGCCTGGGCATCGCACCTCGCCGTGGACACGCACGCCACCGTCCTTTTGAAAGGACCCACCACCACTATCGCCAATCCGGGGGGAACGGTCTATTCCTTGACTCACGGCACCCGAGATTTGGCGACGGCTGGTTCGGGGGATGTCCTGGCAGGAATTTTGGGTTATGTTTTCGCCGCGGCAACTGCCCGTGCCGAAGCTCGCGGAGAAAGTTTGGATGTGGGAAAAATGGCGGCAGTGGGAGCCTGGCTACATACCGAAGCGGGTCGTTTAGCTGCCCCCACCCCTCGCGCTACCGCAATCGTGAAGGCAATTCCCCACGCTTTAGCGGGGCTATAAACTATCTCGGTGTAGCTAAACGTGACAAACTAAGAAGTGCGAAAACAATTTTTGTAAAGGAAGATTATGACCAACGTGGATGTTTCCCAGTGGCCGGTGCGCGCCGTGGTAAATCTGAGTGCATACCAGGAAAATCTTGCCCAAATGCGGCGTTTTGCCCCGCACAGTCAACAAATGGCAATCGTCAAAGCTAATGCTTACGGACACGGTATTGAGCGGATGGCTCTGGCTGCGCTCGGTGCCGGCACGGAATGGTTGGGCGTGGCTAAGGCTAGTGAGGCTTTTCGGCTGCGCAAATACCTCGATAAGCACGGGGTGCCGCGTGACCATCTGGTCGACACTCCCACTTCCGCGATGATGCGTTCGCGCCTATATCAAACCGCAGCGATGGGTCTGCCTTCAGCTACCCGCCCCCGCATTCTGACCTGGTTGTATGCCCCGCATACGGATTTGCTACCGGTGGTGAAATCAGAAATCGACATCTCTGTTTCCACTTTGGATCAGCTCGACCAGGTGTCGCGAGCGTGTGATGCGGCAGGAAAACGTGCGCGGTTACACCTGAAAGTCGATACCGGACTGTGTCGCGCGGGAGCCACGGATGAAGATTTCCCGGTGCTGTGCAAGTTGGCGCGGGCACGAGAACGCGCCGGGCTCGTTGAAGTTAGTGCGGTCTGGTCGCATTTGGCGCGCGCGGATGAAGACACCGCTGCCGCTGAGGCTTTCACCAAGTCGCAATTGAAGGCTTTTGATGAGGCTTGGGAGGTCGCCCAAGAGGCGGGTTTGCGCCCCCAGCTGCGTCACATCGCCGCCACTGCCGGGATTATTTGGTATCCCGAGAGTCACTATGACCTGGTCAGGGTGGGGATTTCGGGATACGGTTTGAGCCCGAATCCTGAAATCGCGTCATCGTGGCAGCTGGGGGTGCGTCCGGTGATGCGACTGGAAACGAACGTGGTTCAGGTGAAAAGGGTTGAAAAGGGCGCCGCAGTTTCCTACGGCGGGGAATGGGTGGCGCCGGGACCGCGCTGGTTAGGGCTGTTGCCGGTCGGATATGCCGATGGTTTGCACCGCCTGGCAAAGAATCGCGGCGAAACCTGGATTAAAGGTCGGCGCGCCCCGATTGTGGGACGGATTCCTATGGATCAAATCGTGGTTGACCTGGGTCCGGCGGTGGACGATACGGGGACTTCCGTGCCGTGTCCGGTTGAACCCGGCGAGTTGGCGATTATTTTTGGCGACCCGAAGGATCGCCTGCTGGGGGGAATTCCGGGAGTTCCCGCGCTTCCAACTGCCGATGACTGGGCGGAATGGACGGATACCATCAACTATGAAGTCATTACCAGCATTTCCCCCAATGTGCCGCGGGTTTATGTTAAAGACGAACCGGAGCGCTGAACACAGAGAGCTGACGCCGGGGCTGTTGAATTACTGAGGAGGAACGATGAGTCACGAGGGAAACCTGTTGCTGGAAGTCGAAACGAGGTCCGCAGCTGACACCCGTCTGTTGGGGCAAGCGCTGGCACCATTTCTGCAAGCTGGCGATTTGGTGATTCTGGAAGGGGATTTAGGAGCTGGAAAAACCACTTTGACCCAAGGTCTTGGTGTGGGATTGCAGGTCAACCAGCGGGTCACCTCCCCGACCTTCATCCTGGCTCGCAATCACACCAAGTCCCCCGACGCGCCGGGACCGAACTTGGTTCACGTGGATGCCTATCGTTTAGCCGGTAGCGACGATGTAGAAACTCTGGATTTGGAATCGGCACTTGAAACCGCGGTGGTGGTGGTGGAATGGGGGACCGGTAAGGTGGAGGACTTGAGTGCGCACACTCTGAAACTCTCCCTGAGCCGTCCTGAAACCGCCGAAGGTCCCATTACGGGAACCATCGTGGATTTGCCCGAAGATACGACTTGTCGAGTTGTTTTTCACGGTCTGGAGGGAACTTGGGACCTGTCAGGTTTGGTGCAAAAGTGGGAGGCTCTGCGGGCACAGGAAAACGCGAGTCTCGAACCAGGTGCGTCCGCTGAAGTTTGCCATGCTGAGGTGGAATCGTAAAAAGCCTGATAGGAATTCTATGCTAAGCGTTCTTCCGGTGCGTCGCGGGCATAAGTCCGTACTGGTCGGGATCATCGTGTTGCTGAGCGCGGTGGTGATGAGTTTTGCTGCGCCAGGTACCGGGCAGGCAGTAGCTGATACCGCGCCCAGGTTTTCGGGCGGTAGTGCAACTGTGAGGGCAACTCCGGACGGTGAGATTCTGGAGGGGCTGGCGTCGCGGGACTTCCGGAGCGACCTCCCTGATGATGTCCGGGTTTGGTTTAACAGCAAAGCCGCTACTCTAGGGCAATCCTTGCGGGGATACCTCCCGGATAACGCGAAAGTTTCTCCAGATGCTCAGATTGAAGTGGGAATTCCGACCCAAGTGGCGACCTGGTCTGCTCGATTGCTGCGGGGCACCTACAATTCGGAAAGCGCGGTAACCCCGATTGATATGTGGGTCGCCCCGGTGAGCATCGAGAACCGCGAACTTGGGGTGGTGGTCTATACGGAGGAAGAAAAAGACCTGTATCCCCTGCGGCTACCATCACGCGCTGACGCTTTGGCTCCCAAAACCACTGCCGGGGTTCCGGAACCGACATTGAGTTCACGTGAAAATAATCCGCAGGTTATGAGCGGGGTTGTTTTGGAACCAAAAAATTCTCATCTTCCTGTCCGGCTTGACGAGCCGGGTGCCAGCTATGCGCTGCCTGAGTTGGCGCATGAACTATTGACCACCGCGCCGGATGCTGCTCATCACAATCGTCCTGTGTATGACCCAATCATTCACGGTTGGTTCATGTTAGATGAGGAACGTTTGTTGCCGGTTTCTAACGCAGCGCGTGCCCGCGTGGTCGGTGCCGTGACTTTGGCGCAGGTCCAAGAAGCCGTGCAATCTTGGTGGGGGACTGTCAACCCCACTCCCACGCCAACAACGGAAGCCTTGCCGACCAGCAGTAATACTCTGGTGTGGGTGGTAGTCTTGGCGGTCGCCATTGTGGGTATCGCATTGTTGGTGGTGTGGTTGACTTTTCGGTGGCAATCCCGCACCGAGGAATCGGCAGAGGTGCTCTCTCTGCCGGATCTGGAACTGATTTTGGTGCCGATGTCTCCACCTACTTCCGCCGTCCCGACTTTAGCTGTGAATGGTTCTGCGGGAGAAGCGCATTAGGATTGTCTCTGTGAGTTACCTGTTTATCGATACCTGTGCCGGGGCGGGGGTTGCCCTGGTGAATCCCGAAGACCCCAGCGAGACGCTGGTGAAAGTTAATCCTGATGGAAAAGCTCAGGTAGAAGCCCTTTCATCGCTGGTTGCTGACGTAGTCCAGGAGGGGGGCAGACCGGAAAAAATTGTGGTTTCGCGCGGACCTGCTCCGTTTACCGGGTTGCGGGTCGGTCTGGTTACAGCTCGTACCTTGGGCTTTGCTTGGGACGTCCCGGTCTTGGGGGTGGATGAGCTTTTGCTGCAGGCTCAGGCAGCCGCTGGCGTGCTGTCCGGCGCTGATTGCCCCTCTCGGGCACGGGGGGAGACTCCACGCTGGATAGTTTCCCTAATGGATGCCCGCCGACACGAAGTCTATGCTGGGCTGTTCAGACCGAATCCGGCGGGCGGACCGGTGTCGCAATGCGGGACCGACTGGGTTGGTTCGGCGGGACTTCTCAAGGATATTACCCAAGGGTGGGACCGCGACTTTACGGGGTTTGCTGACGGGAGAGTGTTCTTGGTCGGCAACGCTGCCACCCAAATCACGGGGCAGACCGTAGACGTAAGGTTTGCTGACCTGGCTCGAGCGGCAACCTCCCTTGTGAATGGGGCAGCAGGGGATACCGAAGCCCCACAGGAACTGGCTTTGCAGAGCACCGAGCCGCAGTACCTGCGCCGCCCGGACATTCAACAAAAGTCATAGCCGAAGCCAAAATCACTGGTGAGCCATGCTTCGTGACGGGGTAATTGCAGATGCAGTATGCCTGGAGGGAGCCGAACGGGAGTGCTTCGGGGCAGACGCCTGGGAACGGGAGGCGGTGGCGTCCCTGCTGGTGCATCCGGATGTCAGTGTTAGGTTGAGTTTTAGCGAGTCTGGGGATTTGGCAGCGTGGGCGGTGTGGGGTCTGGGAGAGATGAGCGTTCCGCTACGGGACCTCCCTCCTGCTGACCGCAATCAGGCGATTCCGACTGAAGCTCGTGGAGACAGATTGATACGAGTCTTATCATTGGCGACCCGCCCGATTTGGCAACGAAAAGGCTACGCTACGCAGCTGTTAACAGATGGTCTGCGCCGGGGGCGAGATTGGGGATACGTCGGAGCTGTGTTAGAGGTTCGATCTGGCAACAAGGCAGCTCAGAGTCTCTATATAAGTCAAGGATTCCAGGTGCGGGCGCAGTTGCCGTTCTGGTTTCAAAACCCGGCAGAGAACGGTCTCATCATGGTGAAAATGTTTTTCTAAACTCAAATGTTTCGAAAAAATTTTATCCCCGTTGCTTACGTGCTGACATGCGCAACTGGATAAATAGGGACTTTCGACCTGAGCATACAGGTAAATTTGCAGTTCAAGACCATTTTAAGGGTTGTAAAACGAAACTTTTGACCTGATTCAGCCAAGCCGCCCTCAGAAAATCTTATAGGCTCGACATCGTGGCCAATACAACATTAACTACAGATAACAAAGCAATCAAGACCACCGTTATCATCAAACAAGCCATGGCGATTACTGGCGCGTTTTTTGTGGGGTTCGTGATTTTGCATGCCTACGGGAATCTCAAAGTGTTCTTCGGGGCGACCGTGTATAACGATTATGCGCTGCATTTGCGCACATTTCTCATGCCCATACTGCCCTATGAAGGGTTGCTGTGGATTCTCCGGGGCTTGCTGGTAGTTTGCGCCCTGGTGCACGTTATTTCCGCTATTGTCCTGTGGCGTCGCGCCAGGCTCGCGCGCGGTTCTCGCTACATGGTTAAAAAGTCGTTGGCGACTGCTTACGCGGGACGCACCGTCAGATGGGGTGGCATCATCCTGTTGCTGTTCTTAATTTTTCACTTGGCGCACTTCACCATGAAGTTTGCCAAGGTTGGCGACGCGGCAGCCTACGCATCGCACCAGGTATTCCTGGATCCGATGGGAAATGTCGTTGATGCTGCCGGACCGGGGATTATCTCCGTGATGGAAGGCAATCCCTACGCCATGATGTACACAACCTTCTCGAATTGGTGGATGGTGTTGGTTTACGCCATCGCGATAGGCGCGCTGTGCTTGCACATCGCTCACGGCGTTTGGTCCGCGTTGCAATCTATGGGCTGGTTGCGTCGCAACACCCAGTACACGGTTCAGATTATTTCAGGCTTGATTGGTCTGCTGGTGTTCGCAATGTTCCTGGCTCCGCCGGTGGCTATTCTCGCCGGAATGCCGATGCTGGCGTGAGGAAGGTAAGGAAAGACAATGACTGAACTGATTGACGGTTACTACACCGAAGGCGATAAAATCGCCGATACTCGGGCACCGATGGACGTTCCTATCTCCGAGCGCTGGTCCACCCGCAAGTTCCGTGGCGGTCTGGTGAACCCCACAAACCGGCGTAAGCTGCACATTATTGTGGTCGGTACTGGTCTGGCAGGCGGCGCCGCAGCTGCTTCCTTGGGTGAACTTGGCTACCACGTGGACGCATTTTTCTATCAAGACTCGGCGCGACGGGCTCACTCGATTGCCGCTCAGGGCGGTATCAACGCTGCTAAGGGCTATCGCAACGACAACGACTCGGTCTTTCGACTGTTCTATGACACGGTAAAGGGCGGTGACTATCGTAGCCGGGAAAATAACGTTTACCGTTTGGCGGAAGTCTCTGCCGACATCATTGACCAATGTGTTGCTCAGGGCGTACCTTTCGCTCGCGAATACGGCGGTTTGCTTGACAACCGTTCTTTCGGTGGCGTGCAGGTCGCGCGGACGTTCTATGCGCGTGGTCAGACCGGTCAGCAGCTGCTGATTGGCGCCTACCAGGCATTGAGCCGCCAGGTTAAAGCCGGCACGGTCATCGCGCACGAACGTCACGAAATGATGGACCTCATCATCAAGGACGGTAAAGCCCGCGGCATCGTGACCCGTGACATGACCAACGGACAGGTCGAGACGTGGATTGCTGACGCGGTGGTGCTGGCCAGCGGCGGCTATGGCAACGTGTTCTTCCTGTCTACCAACGCGATGGGCTGCAACGTTTCTGCCGCGTGGATGGCATATAAACATGGCGCTTACATGGCAAACCCGTGTTACACCCAAATCCACCCGACTTGCATCCCACAGCATGGCAACTTCCAGTCCAAGCTGACGCTGATGAGTGAGTCGCTGCGTAACGACGGACGTATCTGGGTGCCAAAGAAAGCGGAGGATTGTTCCAAGGATCCTCGTGAAATCCCCGAGGAAGATCGTGACTACTACCTGGAACGTATCTACCCCTCCTTCGGAAACCTGGTGCCTCGCGACATTGCGTCTCGGCAAGCCAAAAACATGTGTGATGAAGGTCGTGGTGTCGGACCCAAGATTAACGGGGTGGCTCGCGGTGTCTATTTGGACTTCAGCGAGGCCATCGAGCGCATGGGGCGGGATAAGGTTTCGGAAAAGTACGGCAACCTTTTCGACATGTACCAGCGTATTACCGGAGACAATCCTTACGAAGTACCGATGCGTATCTACCCCGCAGTGCACTACACGATGGGTGGCTTGTGGGTCGATTACGACCTGATGAGCAACATCGAAGGTCTGTACGTGGCAGGAGAGGCGAACTTCTCGGATCACGGCGCGAACCGTTTGGGCGCGTCGGCTTTGATGCAAGGTTTGTCTGACGGTTACTTCGTGTTGCCGGCGACGATTTCGGACTACCTGTCTCACGGCGCGATGCCGAAGTTGAACCAGGATGACCCGGTCGTTCAGGAAGCTCGGGAGCGTGTCACCAGCAAGGTGGAACGGTTGATGTCCATTCAAGGCACCCAGTCGGTTGATTCTTTCCATAAGCGTTTGGGTCAAATTATGTGGGAAAAGTGTGGCATGGAACGTACCGATGCGGGCTTGCGTGAAGCTATTACCGAGATTCGCGAGCTGCGCGAGGAGTTCTGGAAGGACCTGCGCATCCCCGGACGCGCCGACGAGCTAAACCAATCCTTAGAAAAGGCCTGCCGCCTGGCAGACTTCCTGGAACTCGGTGAGCTCATGTGTATTGATGCCCTGCACCGCAAGGAATCCTGTGGTGGTCACTTCCGTGCTGAATCTCAAACGGAGGAAGGCGAAGCGCTGCGTCACGATGACGAGTTCCTTTATGTGGCGGCTTGGGAATACGGCGGGTCTGATGAGGCTGCGCCTATCCTGCACAAAGAGGACCTCATTTACAAAGATATTCAGCTGAAGCAACGGAGTTACAAGTGAACATTACATTACGAGTTTGGCGTCAAAAGGGTCCGTCCGACAAGGGCGCGCTCCATGAGTATCATCTCACTGACATATCCGAGGATGCTTCCTTCTTGGAAATGCTGGATATTCTCAACGAGCAGCTGTTCGCTCAAGGTGAGGAACCGGTGGCTTTCGATTCGGACTGCCGCGAAGGCATCTGCGGGATGTGCGGTATCGTCATCAACGGCGTGCCTCACGGTCCGCACAAGAACCGCACCACAACTTGCCAGCTGCACATGCGTACCTTTAAGGATGGCGACACGATTACGGTAGAGCCTTACCGTTCGCGGGCTTTCCCGATTCTGCGCGACTTGGTGGTGAGCCGTGCCGCGCTGGATCGCATCATCCAAGCCGGCGGTTATATCTCGGTCAATACGGGTTCTGCCCCTGAAGCTCACTCGGTGCCGGTGCCGAAGCCCGATGCGGATCGAGCATTTGAAGCTGCGGTCTGTATCGGCTGTGGCTCGTGTGTGGCGGCTTGCCCGAATGGCTCGGCTATGCTGTTCACTTCTGCCAAGGTCACTCATCTGGGGTTGCTCCCGCAAGGCAAGGTGGAGAACTACGAGCGTGTGGTGGCGATGTTGAACCAGCACGATGCAGAAGGCTTCGGCGCTTGCCAGAATATCGGCGAGTGTGCGGCGGCGTGTCCGAAGCAGATTCCCATGGATTGCATTAGTTTCTTGAACCGTCAGCTGGGCAAGGCCTTCTTAAAAGGCAGATAAAACCAGCGCGGTGAAGTAATCGAGAAATGTGGCGCCCCGGATTCTGGGGCGCCACATTTGGCTTAGAATCGCGTTTTCACGGGCAAATTAAGCAATTAGGATTTTTTTAAAAATATCTCTGTACATTCTGAGTGAAAGACTGTACACTTGTACCATCAGGTGATGGAGAGATGCCTTGGCACCGCTACAGAGCCCCTCATTGGGTTCCAATGGGGATAAATACCAAAGTTGGCAATCCAACTTTGCATTTCGTGAATTTTGCACGGAATGAACGCCGGGAGCAAGCCGAAGATGGTCAACTTCCAGCGAAATATTGAACAACAACAAAGCAGATGCGCGAGGCAGCGCATCGTAGCAAAAGGAGACAGATATGGCGAAAATCGTTAGTTCTTGGAACGATTTTGATCCTTTGAAGCGCGTGATTGTCGGTCGTGCCGACAACTCCATGATTCCCCCGGAGGAACCGGCGACCTCCGAGAAGGTTCCTGTCGATTCTGAGATGCGCGGTATGTGGGGTATGCGCCCGCTCGAGACCGTGGAAAAGGCTAATGCTCAGCTCGACAACTTGGCAAAGATTCTGGAAGATCACGGCGTTATCGTTGACCGTCCCACCCCGTTGCAGTGGAACCAGGCCATCGGCACTCCGGATTTCCGCAACGACTCCATGATGACCTGCATGCCTCCTCGCGACATCTTGCTCACCATTGGTAACGAAATCATGTCGGCTGCGAACTCCTTCCGTTGCCGTTACTTCGAGTACTTGGCATACTGGCCCTTGATGAACCAGTACTTCGAGGAAGATCCTGAGTTCAAGTGGACCCAGGCTCCTCGTCCTCGTTTGACCGACAAGTCCTACAAGCACAACTACTATGATGAGAGGATTTCTCTGGAGGAGCGCTTGGAGCGCACCGCCGCTAAAGACTTCGTGACCACCGAAGTTGAGCCCTTGTGGGATGCTGCTGATGTGATGCGTCTGGGCAAGGACCTGTTCATTCAGCATGGTTTGACCACCAACCGCAAGGCTATGGAATGGTTCAAGCGCTACTACCCCGAATTGCGCGTTCACGCCGTGAACTTCCCCGGCGACCCCTACCCGATTCACATCGACGCGACCTTCGTGCCGCTGCGTCCGGGTCTCATCATCAACAACCCGCACCGTCGCCTGCCCGAAGAACAGCGCAAGATCTTCGAAGCTAACGATTGGCAGATTGTGGATGCGGCTCAGCCGTCTCACACCACCCCGCCGCCTCTGTGCTACTCCTCCGTGTGGTTGTCCATGAACTGCTTGGTTCTGGATCACAAGACGGTTATCGTCGAGGCTTCCGAGACCAACCAGCTCGAGCAGATGGACAAGCTGGGCATGAACGTGATTCCGGTTGCGTTCCGCGACGCTTACCCGTTCGGCGGCGGTCTGCACTGCTCCACCGCGGACGTTTACCGCGAGGGCACCTGCGAGGATTACTTCCCGAACCAGGTTGCTGATCCGACTCTCGTCTAACTCGAGTTAGATTCAATCTAGAATTAACACGATGACAGTTCATGTTGGGGCTGCGGAAAGATTTTTCGCAGCCCCAATGTGATATAAGCGTGAAGTAGCGCTGATTATTCTTTTCTACTAAATACACATATTGTGAGCTCCTCAAAGAAGAGGAGGACGAGTTGATAATTCGCAAAGGTCGTGATGACAATGAGCACTGAAAATAACTATGTAATGAACACAAAATTGGGTGTCATTACCATGCTGATTTCCGCAACAGGCATGGGGTTGGTACCACTGTTTAGCCGGTGGGCTACGCGTACAGATATGTTTGACGGAACTAAAGGCTTAAACGCCGGGAACAGTGTCGGGGCCCTCATGGCAGCCGGCCGTATGACTATGGGCATTATCTTTTTCGTGTGCATAGTCCTGTTAACAAAAAAGGTTCAAGTCTGGAAAGAACTAAAAGTTTCCCCAGCCATCATCATGGGCGGCGCGATGATTGGTCTGTCCTTGGGCTGCTATGTAACCTCGACTTTGCTGACCACTGTGGCTAACGCCGTGCTGCTCATCTATATCGGACCGGTCGTCTGTATTGTGTTGGCTCGGATATTCCGCAAAGAGCCTATGGGCGTGGTTCAATACATTTGTCTGGTGGCGGTGTTCACCGGTATGTTGTTCGGTAACCAGCTGATTGGCTTTGGTGACAAAGGATTCTTCGTCGATTTCAACTTGGCAGCCTCCAGTCCTGAATTTCCTCTTGCCGGTTTGGGCAACATTTTTGGTTTCTTGTCTGGTATTTTCTATGGCGCATCGATGTTCTTTAATGGCTACCGCAAAGATGCAGACACAGCAGCCCGCGGTGTTTGGAACTTCATTGCTGCCACGGTAGCGGCCGGTAGCTTGGCGCTGATACTGCACCTCGTCGGCACTATCGGTCACGTACCCGGTTGGGCGCTAGACCTCCATTTGACCCCCTTTAACTGGGTGGGCACGGTTCTGCTGTGGATTATTTGTGGACCTATCGCATTAGGGTTCCTTTTGGTTGCGGGTCGTAACTTGCCGGCTGCAGATTACGGCATTATTGCCTACTGGGAAGTACCCGTTGCCTTGTTCATTGGTTTGCTGATATTTGGCGAAGCTCTGACCATTAACACGGTTCTAGGCTTTATACTGGTAGTAGGAGGAGGGATGTACCCGAGCATCAGTATGCTGCGCCAGAGCCGAAAGAACCGCAAGCAGAGTCGTTTATCGGGCGCGGATCAACCAACAGAGGTTGAGGACACGACCGTATCCTGACCTTGGGATTCGGATTTTATCCAATAACCAGTTCGGGATTGATATGTCAGATAATAACCAAACCGAAAAATTGGAAACAGACGATACTATAGTACGTCGAGTACTATCGTCATCGTTCCTGGGGAACTTTGCGGAATGGATGGATTACGGTTCCTATTCGTATCTTGCTACTGTAATTGCTGTAGTATTCTTTCCAGATGGGGATGCTAGCGTCAAACTCCTAGCGACTTACGCTGTTTTTGCGCTCTCCTTCCTGGCACGCCCCATAGGGGCATTCTTCTGGGGTTACATGGGTGATAAGAAGGGGCGCAAGTGGTCCCTGACGGCTTCAATCTTGGTGATGACGGGTTCTACCAGTCTCATTGGTTTGATTCCAAGTTACGCAACCATTGGGATAGCCGCTCCACTGCTGCTGCTGCTGCTGCGGCTTACCCAAGGGTTCTCCGCATCTGGTGAGTACGCCGGAGCAGCTATCTTTATTGCAGAATATGCACCGGTTAATCGTCGGGGCTTCTATTGTTCCATGGTTCCGGCGTCTACTGCTGTCGGACTCATGTGTGGTTCATTCCTGGCAACGATTCTCACGCTGACCATGTCGGATTCGATGATGCAGTCAATAGGGTGGCGGATACCGTTCTTGCTGGCTTTCCCACTCGGGGTAGTGGTACTGACTCTCCGGCTCCGCCTGGAGGACTCCGAGGTGTATTTGCGGATGCTTGATAATCTCAAGGAATCCGGCAAACAAATGTCTTCACCGCTGCGGCTGCTGTTCACTAAGCACCTGAAGGAAACTCTGATTTGTTTCGGGGTTTCCTCCCTCAATGCCATCGGCTTCTACATGGTGTTCACGTACCTACCGGTCTACATTGAAACTGAAGTGAAGCTCGGCACAGTTGAAAGTAATATCATCACCAACATCACGTTGATTGCCTACGTGTTGATGATATTTTCATCAGGAAAGCTATCGGACCAATTTGGACGAAAGAAACTGATGATTGCGGCTTCGGTATCATTCATACTGCTTACCGTGCCGGCTTTCCATATTCTCAATACAGGTCAAGCTGTTGTTATTCTGATTATTGAGCTGATTTTGGCATATTGCCTCACACTTAATGACGGAACTCTCTCATCCTTCCTTTCGGAGACTCTCCCTACAGAAGTGAGATACAGCGGTTTTGCCATTTCGTTCAACCTGGCTAACACGATTTTCGGCGGCACGGTTGGTTTCATCTCCACCCTGCTGATAAAAACCACCGGAAATTCCATCTCGCCAGCATACTATATGTGTGTTATCGCAATCTTCGCTCTCATCTGTATGATTTTCGCCAAGGAATACAAGGATAAAGAACTGAAGTGACGCGTAACATTATTTCGGCTTTGTCCCATCATCAACTCGATGATGGGACAAAGCCGAAATTTTTTTGGGGCACAGCGGATGTCTCGCCATTGCTCTCTGATTCAGCTAGGAGGTAATCATGTCGAATAGCCTTGCTTCGAGCAACCCTGACGGTCAGACCAGTGAGCCACAGCGCTTGGAAAACCAGAACACCTTGCTGGCTTCTGCGCTGACGCAGGCTCAAAGTGAGTTGAAGAACCTGCGGAAAGAGATTCAGCGGTTACAAGAACCGCCTCTCACTCACGGAACTGTCGTTAAACTCGTCGATTCTGCCCAGCGACTCGTGGATGTTTCTGTCATGGGACGGCGGTTTCGTGTCACTCTGGGCAACACGATTACTTGGGGGAGACTCCAACTCGGAGACACCATTCTGTTGAACGACAAAATGGTCGGCATCGGAAGAGAAACTGCTGCCGATACCGGAGTGAGCGCGGTCATCCTCGAACACGTGGACGAAGACCGCATCCTGGTTACGGTCAATAACGATAGTGTTCGTTTGCTGCGACTGAGCGACCAGCTCCGTGGCACGAGGATTCGTCCCGGCGACACTCTGCTGGTGGACCTCCAATCGGGATTCGCTCAGGAATATCTGGCACGCCCCGAGATTGAGGGACTGGAGCTTGATGACGATCCAGGTGTGAACTGGAATCAAATTGGCGGATTGGAATCCGTCTTGACGCTCATTCGGGAGACCATCGAACTGCCGATGACTCACCCCGAGCTTTACGAAAGCTATCAGCTGCGTCCGCCTAAGGGCATTTTGCTTTACGGTCCACCGGGCGTCGGGAAAACCATGATTGCTAAAGCAATCGCCACCTCTCTGAGCGAGATGCTTGGCAAAAAAGCCCACTTCCTCAATATTAAGGGTCCGGAGCTGCTTGATAAATACGTGGGGGAAACCGAGCGCCGAGTCCGTGCCGTGTTTTCCCGGGCTCGGGACAAATCCGCAAACGGGGTTCCGGTTATCGTGTTCTTCGACGAAATGGAGGCTCTGTTCCGGACCCGTGGCACGGGCGTCTCAAGTGACGTCGAGACGACCGTCGTTCCGCAACTTCTCGCCGAGATTGACGGGGTGGAAGAGCTGCGCAATGTGGTGATAATTGGCGCTTCTAACCGTGAAGACCTCATTGATCCGGCAATTGTTCGTCCTGGTCGGCTGGACATGCATATTCGCATCCCGCGCCCCAATAAAGAAGCTTGCGCCGAAATTCTCGGAAAATATCTACGTGAGAATCTGCCCTATGCATCCGGAGCTCAGCCTGCTGCCTTGCGGGATGAGGTCATCGACAGAGTCTTTACTCGCGACGACACCACTGCCATCCTGCGAGTGACACGCAGATCTGGTAAGGAAGAGACCTGGTATCTCTCTGATTTAGTCTCCGGGGCAATGTTGGCTTCGATAGTTGAAAAAGCTAAGGCACGGGCGGTTCAACAAGCACTCCGGGGCGAGCCGGGGATTCGTCTCGAACACCTGGTGGCGGCAATACGGGATGAAACTGCAGCTCACCAAGACCTGCCGGGAGTTTCAGACCCCGAAGAATGGGCCCGGATTGTGGGGCGTTCGAAACGGTTAGACCCCATTGTAGACATCACCCCGATTCAACAGGACTAAAATCACCGCGGGAGACCGCACAAAGGAGGAGACACATGCTGAGTGTAAAACGCATCATGTCGATAGAAACTGAATATGCCTTGAGCGATTTTCCCGGCAGTGAAGCGCCGGCAGCTGCTGAGACCCAAGCGGCAGAGCAAGCCGAAGTTTTGGCACAACGTTTGTTGCGTTCTTGGGCACTGGAAGAAGCGAAAACACCGGGAGTGCCGGTGACTAATCACGTACCCGACCCGGCAGGTGCTGCTGTCTCATGGCGGATGCTCCCCGGAGCCGGTACCCGTTTCGACTATTCAGGAGAACATCCGGAACTCGATGCCGAAGGCAAAGAACACCGGAACTTACCTCCTGAAGCAAGGACGAACGAGGAACTCGGTGCCGTCCTGACCGGCGTGAAAACGCGCTGGATTACGAAAGTCGATGCGTTTGGTCAACACTACTACCGCGGCAATTCCACTATTGCACCCAACGGAGCGAGACTTTACGTCGACCACGGTCACCCCGAGTATTCTGCCCCGGAATGTCTCGGACCTCTCCAAACCGCGCTTTACGACCGCGCTGGAGATGAGATTATGGTTCGTGCCGCTCAGGCTCTGCGTGACAATACTTCCCCTGACGAGGCTGGGGCGAGGGCTTTAATTTTAAAAAACAACGCCGATGCACACGGTTCGGCTTGGGGCGCACACGAAAATTACCTGGTAGAACGCAGCGTGGAGTGGCAACTGCTGGTCGACCTCTTCATGCCGTTCTTGGTGTCTCGCCCGATTTTTTGCGGCACGGGACGTCTCGGGCTGGGGCAAAACAGCGAAACCGCGGGATTCCAGATTTTCCAACGTGCGGATTTCATCGAAACCGAAGTTTCCCTCATGACGACACGGGAACGTCCTATCGTCAATACCCGTGATGAACCCCACGCGACCCGCCGCTATCGGAGGTTCCACGTCATCACCGCGGATTCCTCGATGTTCCCCTATTCCACGGCGTTACGCACCGGGACTGCCGCGCTGCTGTTGAGCCTGGCAGAAAACTTCCCCGAACAGGCTCGTGAACTCGCTGACAGATGGGCGCTAGCGGATTCAGTGGCGGCAATCAAGGCTTTTTCACGCGATGTTACGTTGCAACAAACCTGTCCTCTGAAGGCGGGGGGAGCTGCCACCGCGTTAGAAATTCAGCAAGGGTATCTGGAGTTCATTCGTGAAGTTGGGTTCGAGACAGGCGCAGCAGGATACCAGCAGGCAGACAGCGAAACCAAGTGGGTTATCGAGAACTGGGAACGGGTCTTGAAATCCCTCAAGGCAGGCTGGCATGAAGCCACTGCCCTCGTGGAATGGTGTGCGAAACTCGCTCTCTTGGACCGTAAGCGGAATCAACTCGATTGCGGCTGGGACGACCCCAGATTAGCCTTGTTGAATCTGAGATTTTCTATGGTTGATGAGGGCATGTCTCTGGCTCGTGCTCTGGAAAAAGGCGGCTTCGAGTCTCTGTTTGCCCTTGATGAGATTCAGCAGGCATCTCGGGAAGCCCCGGCAGAAACCCGTGCTGGAGGTCGCGCTGAGCTGCTCCGGCGGTTCCCTGACCAGCTCTGGGCGGCTTCTTGGATGGCGATTTTGGTTGACATCGGGAAACCACAGTTGGTGCGGGTGCAATTCCCCGATCCGCACCATCCCACCCGCCATGAAGTCCAGAAAGCCGTGGAAATGTGCGAAGCCAAGCTGGGCTCCGAAAGCGAGAATCGGGAGAAACTCGTTACTGAAGTCCTGCAAGCACTGGGGGTAGAATTGCCCGCGGATTTGAAATATTACTCTTGGGACGAGGGCTACTACGCCAGCGAAAGTTTTAAAGAACAATTTGAGAAAGGGAAATGAGATGGCGAAACAGATTCAAGAGAGCCACTCCACCAGCGAGAACGAATCGGTCGAAGAAGTCGAACTGGCTCCTCAGAATAAAATCTCAGAAGACAAACTAGACGCGTTAATCGAAGACATCGAAGATGTCTTAAACGTCAACGCCTTGAGCTTTGTCCAAAACTTCAAACAGCAGGGCGGACAATGACACGTCTCGGAAGGGTCTGTGGACTCGAAACTGAATATGGCGTTACCAGCGTCTATGTTTCTGATGACTCCAACACAGAGGAATCGCCCCTCGGTGTAGAAGAAGCAGTGAGAGAGATTTTTGCCAGTACGGAACGATCTGTGCGGGTTCCTCACGGGTTTCTCTCCAACGGGGCGAGGCTCTATGTCGATATTGGAGAGCACCCCGAATATGCCGGTCCCGAATGCCTTGATCTCGAAGACGTCGTGGCTCAAGACCTGGCGGGTGACGCGATTATCCAAGATTTAGTCGATATTGCCAATAATAATTTGCGGAATCGCGGTATCCGGATTCACGTCTTAAAAACGAATGCCGACTCTTGGGGAAACAGCTTTGGCTGCCACGAAAACTATCAATATGGGGCGCACACCCCGATTTCTCTGCCGGCTTTCGTGTCATTCCTGGCGGCTCGACAGATTCTGTGCGGAAGTGGCTGCATAGACGAGGAAGGGAAATACTGCTTTAGCGCGCGAGCGCAATACATTACCGAGGCGACTTCGGCTGACCCTACGCATCACAAGGCTTTCATCAACACGAAAGAGGAACCGCACGCGGATGCTTCCCACTGGCGTCGTTTGCATGTGACCTGCGTGGATTCAGCCATGCTGCCGGTGACGGTTGCCCTGCGAGCTTTTTTGGCGGATCGATTTTTGAGCCTTTTGGAGAGCGGAAAAGAGGAGGAATTTATCGTCCTCGACGATCCCGTGACAGCGGTGAAAACCTGGAATTACGACCCAAATGTGCGGATGTCGGCACACCGTGGGGACAGCGCAGTCGAGGTGAGCTGCCCAGACCTTTTGCGAGAAAGCATAGAGTTATTACCGGAGGAAGACGACGAATTCGGTTTGCGGGATGTGGCTACCCGTGGCTTAGCAGCCCTGAGTGAAGGCGATTTCGCGGCTCTGAGCAGTGAGCTTGATTGGTCACTGAAATATCAGTTACTTTCCCACGTGTCCGCTGGCGAGACGAATTTTGGTGGGGTCAGAGCCCGGCGCGCCGATTTAGTATTCCACGATTTATCGAGGCAATACGGGCTGCGTGAGAAACTCTTGAAATCGGGAAATGTGAAGTTACTGGTAAATGAGAGTAGCATTAACCGCGCTAAGACAATTCCTCCTGCCAATACGCGCGCATTTTTGCGTGGAAAGGTGGTAGAAGCTTGTGACCTAGCTGGTAGGACAGCGTCGATTGGATGGTCTCACGTCCGGTTGGACGACCCGCCCAGCCCGCAGATTGACCTGCTGAATCCGCTGGAGACTGAATCTGCGGAGGTCTCGCAATTGCTTGAAAGAATTGAAAAATTGGGACGAAAATAGACCGACCTGACTAAACGACCGGAAAATTTATTTCACTAGCAGACTAGGGGAGGACATCGCGCGCTTGAGTACTGTCAACGATTCTAAAAAACCAGATACCAGGACCAGAATCTTGAAAGCAGCTTCGCAGATGCTGCGCCAGTCCTCTCCTAGCGCACTGACCTATCGCGCTCTGGGGAAACAAGCCGGATTGCCCCATTCCACGATTGAATACCATTTCCCCACGCGCGATGACTTGTTGATGGAAGCAGCGAGCCTGAACGTGGAGGTCTGGGTGGGACGGGCTCGTAAAATCCGTGACGACGCGGTGCAGCTCTCCTCAGCAGAATTGCGTGACAAGTTGCCTGAGGTTTTAGTAGCCGCGGTACTTCCGCAGACTACTGACACTCAGTACATCCGTACCTACTTTCTGCACGCACTAGTTTTGGCTGAGCATCAGGTAATTGTGGAAAAGAATCGCGAGGGACGTGCTCGGTTTGATGAATATGTCGCGGATATTTTAAAAGCCGCTGACTGTTCATGTTCGCCTAGTGTCGTAATCTCTACTATCGACGGTTTGGCTGTTGAAGTGGTCTCCGAGGGGGGCGTGTTTCCGAAAGATGTGGTGGAAAAGCTCCGCTGTTTCTTGTGTTCCTGTCCCGCGCTGTCCGCGTGTCTTCAAGCCTTGGCTTCACCCCAGGCTTGCACCTGATAAGTCTCGAGCTTGATTTCCGGTCCGAATTCTGCGCCACCCAGTCCGGCTTTATACATTAGCTGCGAGATGAAAACGTGAACATCGGGCAGCTCGCTCCAGACCTGGGGTAGGAAAGTCGCCCGGTGAAAATCACGACGCAAAATGACCCCGTCTATACCGGGACGCAGCCGGGACAGGTAGGATTCATTGCTTTCCCCTTCGAAACGTTCGAGCGGCTTGGGCTCGGTGAGGACAGAAACCTCAATCTGAATCTGGTCGAGTTCTGAGGCCTGCAAAGGCGGAAAACGTGGGTCTTCAAAAGCGGCAGCCAAAGTATTTGCGGCGATGTCCTCGCCGAGCATTCGGTGCGGGGCAAGTGAACCTATGCATCCGCGCAGTTGCCCGTGATTCGTCAGGGTTACGAAGGAAGCGCCGATGGAGCGCAACAGCAGTTGCAACGCGCGATCTGACGCGCTAACTTTACTGATGGCGTTGATTGAACCAATCTGATTATCGTCCTGGAAAGCGTCGGTCAAAATCTCACGGGCTATCTGGGGCAGCAAAGCTCCGTAACGATCCGGAATTCCGGATTCGTCCTCAGGTGAGTTGTATTTCCAAAAAGCCACGGAGGAATAACCAACGACTCGTGATTTATCCCCGGCGGTGTCTCCGGAACTGGCATTCATCAACAGTTGAGGATGCCACTGCACCCGACGTGCCAAACGAATCAGCCCGGACCAGGCATAAGCTCCGCAGGCTTGGCGCGGGTCGAGGGGGTACTCCAACGACATGACTTGAGACAAAGTCGCGGTGTCGAGTTTGCGTGCCTCATCGTAGCCCAGGTAGTGGGACAAATCCGAGGATACGATAATCAAAGTATCGTCAGGATTTTCCCCCGGAATCGAAAGTAGTGTTTGTAAACTGTCACAAACATCTTCGGGGGTGCAATCTCCAACTGCCATGGGGACGATGGCAAAATCTACGTCTCGGAAAACGGTCTGCAGGAAAGGCAACTGAACTTCCAAGGCATGTTCATCCACATGGGAGGGCTCGAAAAACTTCGCGACGGAACTATGCTCCACCAGGTATTGCTGGGCGACTTGATCCACCGGAACTTCCCCCAAGGGAGTGGCAAAAGCAGTAGCTTCGCTCAGTGCGATACCGTGACATCCAACACGGTGAGTGGGACCGGCGATGATGACGCGTCGGGGACGTAAAGTTGAGACGAGCTGGAACCCGACCGCGGCGATGAGACCGGAATAGATGTATCCGGCATGAGGAACCTGTACCCCCATTAGCTGACGGAGAGGTCTGCCTTGTGAGTCTCGCGAAACATCGTTGGTGATGAGGGCAGTGGCTTTTTTCAGCAGTTCGTCTACCGTTTTTTGCAGTTCACCAGGATCCTGAGGGTAAAAAGATCCTGCTACTGCCGGCTTACGTACGAAACTCATGATTCCATTATTCCCAAAAATAGCAGGCGAGGGGGCAAAACTCGCCCCTTTTTTATCGGTCGAGTAAAAACGGGACTCCAACCAGGCAGGGGCTAATTATTGTAGGTTGTTTTTTAGCTTAAGGGCGGGAAAGTTCACGTTTAACACCCAAAAGGGTGAATAATTCGAGAGAATAAAACCGGGTCGGGCTACCGGCACAGAACCGAGGGGAGAAATATAGATGGGCGGGTCCGCAAAGACGACAAAAACTGGAAAATCTGGCGCGAAACCGAAAACGGCACAGTCGGGTCAGGAAAAACGCATCGGCATTCTCACTTCGGGAGGGGACGCACAGGGCATGAACGCAGCGGTACGTTCCGCGGTGCGTTCCGCCATAGTTTTGGGAGCCAAGCCGTTCGCGATACGCGAAGGCTGGATGGGTGCAGTCCAGGGTGGCTCCTGCATTCACGAACTGAGTTGGGGGGATGTCTCCAATACGATTTCCAAGGGCGGTACCATCATCGGTACGGCTCGTTGCCCTGAGTTCCGGGACTGGGAAGGGCGGCTGAAAGCCTGCGAAAACCTGGTTAAAAACGGCATTGACCGGCTCGTTTCTATCGGCGGTGACGGGTCGTTGCGGGGGACGGAGGAACTGCGCCAAGATTGGCCCAAGCTCTTGGCACAGTTGGTAGAGGAAAAACGTCTCAGCCCTGAGGAAGCCAAAGCTCACTCGTCCTTGCGAATTGTCGGCTTAGTCGGGTCTATTGACAATGACATGGCGGGCACAGATATGACTATCGGCACTGATTCTGCCTTGAACCGAATCTTGGCAGCGCTAGATCAACTCTCGTCCACTGCCGCTTCGCATCAACGCACCTTCGTGGTGGAAGTCATGGGACGAAACTGCGGTTATTTAGCTTTGATGAGCGCTGTAGCGGGTGGTTCTGACTATGTCTTGTTTCCCGAAAATCCTCCGGCTCCCGGCTGGGAAGAAGACATGTGTACGGTACTCAGCGAAGGTCGCAAGCACGGGCGGCGCGACTCCATCGTGGTCGTGGCGGAAGGGGCAAAAGACCGGGATGGTCAGCCCATCACTGCGCACTATGTTGCTGAGGCCATCGAACAGCGTACCGGAGAGTCCGCGCGAGTTACCATTTTGGGACACATTCAGAGGGGCGGGACGCCCTCGGTTTACGACCGGTGGATGCCCACCCTGCTGGGGTACGCTGCGGTACAGGACGTCATCGAGGCACAACCGGGAGATCCTGCCAAAGTCATGGGGGTGCGTTACAACCGAATTGCCCGACTCGACCTGACTCAGACCGTGGCGGCGACCTCAAACGTCCACGAACTGATTAAGTCTGGAGAATACGACCAAGCTATCGCCTCACGGGGGACTTCCTTTACCGATATGGTAGAGATTTTCCGGGTTCTGTCCACCCCGCCCTCATTGCTGAAACCTCTGCCTCGCAAGGCGAAAAAAGTTGCGGTGATGCACGTGGGAGGCTTGGCTCCGGGGATGAACATGGCGGCTCGAGCCGCAGTTCGCTTCGGACTGCAGCGCGGCTTGGAAGTCCTAGGGATAGAGGGTTCCTGGCAAGGACTCATCGACGGAAAAGTCCACAAACTGCGGTGGAAAGATGTGGAGGGCTGGGACTTCCGGGGTGGTGCCGAGCTGGGAACCAAACGGGAAGTGCCCACGGTAGAACAGTTCTATGCTATCGGTCGCTCGATTGAAAACCACCATATTGATGCGCTGGTGCTGATCGGGGGATATAACGCGTACCTGTCTGCCCAAGCCATCAGCGAGGAACTGAAACATTATCCAGCTCTACAAATACCTATGGTCATCGTCCCGGCCTCCATTGATAACAACCTTCCGGGAGCCGAAATTTCTATCGGGGCTGACACCGCGCTAAACAACGCAGTATGGTCCATGGATTTGATGAAAGAATCAGCAGCCGCTTCAAAGCGTTGTTTCATCACTGAAACTATGGGTCGCCACTGTGGCTATCTGGCCCTGATGAGTGGCATTGCTGCCGGGGCAGAGCGGGTTTACCTGGAAGAAGAAAACATCAGCCTAGAGACGCTGGGCAAACACGCCACTGAAATGCGTGAAGCTTTTGCAAAAGGTCGTCGCCTCGCCCTGGTGGTTCGCAACGAACTGGCTGGGGGACATTATGACCTGAAGTTTATGGCCAACGTGTTCAAGCAGGAATCCCTGGGACACTTCGACGTTCGTATAGATTCGGTGGGGTATCTGCAGCAAGGCGGGGCGCCCTCGCCTTTTGACCGGCTTCTCGCGGTACGTCTGATGTGGGAGACTATGCGTCACATTGATGTTGCCCTAGATTCTGGACAGTGCGCCATTGAATATATCGGCGAAGAAAATGGTCAGATGTCATACCACGACATTTCTCAAATGGAGAAACAAGTCAATCCAGAGAAACGTCGCCCTATCAATCAATGGTGGATGGGGTTGCGACCGCTGATTGAAGTGATGGCCAGTTCGAATCCGCCAATCAAAGACTTCCCCCTGCCGGTCATCGACATGAGCGGACCGAGGTCGTAACTTTAGTGTTTTGCACAGAATCGCAACACAAACCGTAAAAACAGGAACATAACCCCCGGGGAACAACCCCAGGCAGACTATTGAACAGAAGGGAAACCTTAATGGAAACGAAAGACCCGACCACTCTGGCAGCATGGAAAGACCTCACCACGATGGCTGCGGGATTCCACCTGGATTTGCGGAAAGCCTTTGCCGCAGACCCCGCCAGGGCAGAGAACCTGTCTTTTGCGGCGGCAGATTTGCACGTGGACTTGTCAAAGAACCTGATTACCGGGGCAGTTTTTGAAAAGCTTTTAGAGCTTTCTGCCCAAGCCGGGGTGCGTGACTTGAGCGAAGCCATGTTTAATGGTGAACACATCAATAACACGGAAAACCGGGCTGTGCTGCACACCGCGTTGCGGGCTCCCGCGGGGACTCAGTTGATGGTAGACGGCAAGGATGTCATCGCTGAAGTACACGAGGTCTTGAGCCGGATTTATGATTTTGCTGACTCGGTGCGTGACGGGTCTTGGGTCGGGGTTAGCTCCAAACGCATCCAGACCGTAGTTAATATTGGTATCGGCGGGTCTGATTTGGGTCCGTACATGGCTTATGAGGCGTTGCGACCTTTTGTGAAGCCCGGTCTGGAATGCCGTTTTGTGTCCAACATTGACCCCACCGATATTTCGGAAAAAACCCGCGACTTGGACCCGGAAACGACCCTGTTCATCATCGCTTCCAAGACCTTTACCACCTTGGAAACCATCACCAACGCGAAAGCCGCCCGCACCTGGCTGCTGCGTGGTCTGCAGGAACGCGGTGTTATTGATGAAACTGATGCCGCCGCAAAAGACGCCATCTCCAAGCATTTCGTGGCGGTGTCCACCGCTCTGGAAAAGGTCGCAGACTTTGGTATTGACCCCCGCAATGCTTTTGGTTTTTGGAACTGGGTGGGGGGACGTTATTCCGTGGATTCCGCGGTGGGAACGTCGCTTGCGGTAGCTATCGGCCGGGAAGGATTCGAAGAATTTTTGGCTGGTTTCCGTGCTATCGATGAGCATTTCCGCAACACCCCGCCAGCGTCGAACGTGCCGTTGCTGATGGGCTTGCTTAACGTGTGGTACTCCAACTTCCTGCATGCCCAAACTCATGCGGTGTTGCCGTATTCCCAATATCTGCACCGTTTCCCCGCCTATCTGCAGCAGCTCACGATGGAATCCAACGGGAAACGGGTGCGTCGAGATGGCACTCTGGTCAGCTACGATACCGGCGAAGTGTTCTGGGGAGAACCCGGCACGAACGGTCAGCACGCCTTTTATCAGCTGATTCACCAGGGAACTCGGCTGATTCCGGTGGACTTTATTGCGTTTGCCCGTCCGACTTGGGATCTCACTGACAGCGAGACGGGGAAACGTCAGCACGAGCTGTTCTTGGGTAATTTCTTTGCCCAGAGTGCGGCGTTGGCTTTCGGGAAGACTCCCGACGAGGTGCGGGCGGAAGGTACACCGGAAGAATTGGTAGCGCACCGAACTTTCCCCGGAGACCGTCCGTCTACTTCCATCATGGCACCTGCCCTCACTCCGAAAGTGCTGGGGGAGCTTATCGCCCTGTACGAGATGATTACGCTGGTTCAAGGCGCAGTCTGGGGTATTGACTCTTTCGACCAGTGGGGCGTGGAACTGGGCAAAGCGATGGCGATTAATCTGGGACCAGCCATTAGCGGGGATGCCGAGGCGTTGGCACAGGCGGATGCGTCGACCCGAGAGCTGCTGGAATACTATTTCGCACACAAGTAAGCCGGTGAAATTCTGCGTTTTTTCAAGGGCTTTGGTTTACCCTCAGCGTGGCTTTTTGCGCTAAAGTAATGAATGCTGACGCTCAGAGTGGAAGCGTTTAACACAATGCAAAGGAGTTAAATCAATGGCTAAAAGTCCTGTAAATGTTACCGTCACCGGTGCTGCTGGCAATATTGGGTACTCGCTGGTATTCCGTATCGCCTCCGGTGAAATGCTTGGTCCGGATCAGCCGGTTCGAATCAAAATGTTGGAAATCACTCCGGCTTTGAAGGCTGCCGAAGGCACTGCCATGGAACTGAATGACTGCGCTTTCCCTCTGTTGGATGGTATCGATATTACCGATGACCCGAATGTGGCGTTCTCAGGCTGCAACTTTGGTCTGTTGGTAGGTTCGATGCCGCGTAAGCAGGGCATGGAACGCGCAGATTTGATTAGCGCCAACGGCGGTATTTTTGGTCCGCAAGGTAAAGCCATCAACGATAACGCCGCTGATGATGTACGTATTTTGGTGGTGGGTAACCCGGCGAACACCAACGCGGTCATTGCTGCGGCCTCCGCTCCGGATGTTCCCGCTTCTCGCTTTAACGCCATGATGCGCCTGGATCACAACCGCGCTCTCAGCCAGCTGGCAGAAAAGCTCAACGTGCCGGTGTCCAGTGTCAAAAAGATGATTGTCTGGGGCAATCACTCAGCTGACCAGTACCCGGATATTTCTTTCTGTGAGGTTGACGGCAAGCCGGCATGTGGCTTGGTTGACGAAGCTTGGCTGGATGATTACTTCGTCCCGACCGTGGCAAAGCGCGGAGCTGCCATTATTGAGGCCCGGGGCAAGTCCTCCGCGGCTTCAGCGGCTGCTGCGGCAATCGATCACATGCATTCTTGGGCTTGCGGTACCCCCGCGGGCGACTGGGTCACCGCCGCTATTCCTTCAGCTGGTCAGTACGGCGTTCCCGAGGGTCTTTCCTACGGTTTCCCCGTGACCTCCGACGGCAAGGAATGGAAGGTTGTGGAAGGTCTGGAAATTTCAGAAAAGACTCAGTCCAAGATTAAGTTCAATGCGGACAAGGCGGCTGCGGAAATCGACACCGTAAAGTCCCTGGGCATTATGTAAATCTCCGATAAAACATCTCGGTGTGGGAGCCAGATTCTGGCTCCCACACCGATTTAACACCATTGCGGATGCGGTTAGCCTGCCATCCGGGGGCAGGATTGCTTTACAAAATCGCGAAACTCTGGGGTCCCATCCGTAGCGTGGTCCCCGTCAACTGGGCGGAGCCGATACTGAAACGCACCGAACGCTCTTGTGACAAATCGTATTCCGCGTCAGTGTGTGCGGGATTGACCGCCACAATCAGGCTTTGCGCGGCATTTTCCCGTTTGAAAACGAACAGACGTTGATTTGGCTCCGCAGAGAGGACGCTGAAGCCACTGTCGGCTGCCAAAGCCGGGAGTTCTCGTTTGCATTCCAACACGCGCGTCACCGTGTGCCACAAAGAATCCGGCTGGGCGCGCTGTGCCGCCACGGTGGGAGCATCCGCGCTAGCATCGACCGGCAGATAGAGATCCGTTGCTGGAGCAGTGGAAAATCCCAGGTTGTCAGTACTATCCCACTGCATCGGGGTGCGGGCTCCGGTACGCACGTAACCGCCCTCTTTGGTGGGGAGCAGCTGGTGACGCAAACCAATTTCGTCTCCGTAATAAATAAATGGCACTCCCGGCAGGGTCAGTATTGTCGCCCACGACAGACTGAGTTCGCGTTCGCTCAGACGAGGCGCAGCCCGCCAGGTGTCGTGATTGCAGGTAATGAGGCTAAAGAATGCTTCGGCTTTCTCAGAGTCACGCAGTTGTGGCTCGTATTGCTCCAAGAAACCACAGATGTCGGTGGGTGCGTCCGCGTTGAAGTAGCTCAGGTCGTTTTCCCGCACATACGGGGTGTTCGTGTTGCGTAGCAGGATGTTGTAGCCGTTCGGGTGATTGTCCCACCGCCAATCTAGATAAAAGTCCATGTCAAACCCGGCTTGCACCGCTTCGTGGGGCACCCCCCACTCGGCGACAAACGCGGCTTCGGGGAATTCAGGGCGAATCTGGTCAAACATGTAATGCCAGGTCTTGATAGTGTACGGCTTACCTTCGTCATCATGTTTCACCAGGGAATTTGCCATGTCTACCCGGAATCCGTCGGCGCCGGCAGAGAGCCAGAAGCGCATGACGTCCACCATCGCGTCACAGGTCTTCCGGGCAGCTTCACCTAAAGCCTCGTCTTGCCAGGGATACTTCGGGTGCGCCCAACCGTAGTTCAGCGCAGGCTGGCATTTGAAGAAATTGAGGATATACGTCCCATCGCGTTCAGTTTCTCCACCGATAAAGGGATAGCCGTCGCCTCCGGCAATCCAGGAGTCGGTCCACACGTAGCGATTCGAGAACTCGTTGGGCTCGGGACGGGAGCTGGATTGGAACCAGGCGTGTTCCTCGGAGGTGTGCCCCGGTACCAAATCCAGCAACACGTGAATCCCCCTGGCGTGCGCTTGCTCGAACAAACGTACCAAATCCTCGTTAGTGCCGTAGCGGGGAGCCACCAGCTTGTAGTCACGCACGTCGTATCCCGCGTCCTTGAAAGGTGAATCGAACAGGGGATTGAGCCACAGCGCGTTAATTCCTAGCTCTTGGAGGTAGTCCAAGCGGGAGATGATGCCGGGAACATCCCCGATGCCATCTCCGTTAGAGTCCTGAAAACTCTGGGGATAAATCTCATAGAAAACCGCGTTATTCAGCCATTTGGGACGGGGGTATGAGGTGCTCACAAAAATCCTTTCCTTGGGATGCGGTAATAGATAGGTCACAAAGACCTCAAAATATCTTACAGAACGCTCTCGTGGTTGGGGTGAATCTGGCGCACCAAAGATGATGTAAACACCCTGTAAATTAGTGACCTGGTGACGGGGAAAAAATATTAAAAAAATATTGAGATTTCCCCAAAGCCGCAGGGAAGAAAATGCTAGCATCTAGATTAATGTTTGCTTCGAAAAGCGGAGGGTATTTTGCCCGTCATTTTGCGGAGCTTTCCGAGCCGGGGAGAAATCCTCCTCGCCTGTCGAAAGGAAAATTAATGTCCATGACGTGGAAGAAAGCTTTTGGTCTGATTGCCGCCTCTGCGGTAGCCCTGTCCATGAGTGCTTGTGGCGGTGGTGCTGGCGGGAATAGCGCTAGCGGTAAGACTGAAGATGTGTCGCTGTCTGTGTGGGCTCCCCAAGAGGATCAAGCGGACGGTAACAGCTGGCTGGCAAAGATGGAGGAATCCTTCGAGAAAGCTCATCCGGAATACAAGATTACCTGGAAGAATGACGTTGTCTCTGAGGGCGATGCCAAGACTAAGGTAGAAACCGATCCGACCGCTGCCGCTGATGTTTACATGTTCGCCAATGATCAGCTGGGCGGTCTGCTCGACGCTGAGGCTATCGGTGAGTTGGGTGAGAACGAAGCCAAGCAGGTTAAGGAACAAAACGAAGCCTCCATGGTGGACTCGGTCACCGGCACTGATGGCAAGATTTACGGTGTTCCTTTTACTTCAAACACCTGGTTCATGTACTACAACTCAAAGAAGTTCTCAGCTGATGATGTGAAGTCTTTGGACACGATGCTCGAGAAGGGCAAGGTGTCCTTCCCGCTCGACAACTCTTGGTTCATCCAGTCTTTCTACACCAAGGGTGCAGGACTGACGTTCTTTGGTGATAAGGGCAACGATGCCGCCAAGGGTATCACCTTTGCTGACGGTGATGCCGCCGCTACCGCGGTGACGAAGTATCTGGTTGGCTTGGCCAATAACCCGAACTTTATGGATGATGCAGAAGGCTCCGGTCTGGGCGCGCTGAAGGCTGGCGACACCGATGTGGTGTTCTCCGGGACCTGGGACGCCGCCAGTGTGAAGGAGGCCTTGGGTGATGGTTACGCAGCTGCCAAGCTGCCGACCTACAAGCTGGACGGCAAAGATGTCCAGATGGAGGCTTTCGCTGGCTCCAAGGCTGTGGCTTACAACCCGCACGCCAAGAACGCCAAGGCTGCCGCTCAGTTCGCAGCATTCCTGGGCTCCACTGAAGCTCAAAAGGCTCACTACGAGATGCGTGGTATTGTCCCGACGGACAAGTCTCTGGCTGACTCCATTACTGATGATGACTTTGCCGCCAAGGCTCAGCTGGAAGTTATTTCCGAGGCTTCCATCCTGCAGCCGACCATTTCTGCGATGGGCTCTTGGTGGGATCCGGCACAGGCTTTCGGCAAGGGTATCCTGAACAAGGAAATCACCGAGGCTACTGCGGAAGCTCAAACCCAGAAGTGGTCTGAGCAGTTGGCCAAGATGGTTGGCTAAATAACTACATCTCGAAGCTGTCGGGCCACTGGAAAGAGGCGCTTTCTTCCAGTGGCCCCGCAGCCCGGTCGGGGCTTTTACTGTCGGCCTTTTCATTGAGAGGGAAACCTAAATGGACGCAACGCAAACGTCAAACCGCGAGGCAAGGTTACGTAAGAAACTTGGAAAAGACTACGTTTCGCCCTCGCCCTATAGCTTAAAAGTTGCCTTCCGGGAAGGCGACGCAATCACCAAAGCGTCCGCCGTCATCTTCGGACTGGGTAACCTGACGCACCGCCAAATTGTGAAGGGCGTGATTTTCCTACTCTTAGAGATAGCGTTCTTTGCCTTCCTGTTTACCAACGGTTTAGGATTCCTCGCGAAACTTCCCGGACTTGGTGACCAGGAACAAGGTAAAGTGCTGGTCAACGGCTATTGGGAGTACAGTGCCGGGGATAACTCGGTCATTATCCTGCTCTACGGTGTAGCCACGATACTCATTATTCTGGCGTTTATCGGCGTGTGGAATCTCTCGGTCCGCTCGGCATACAAGGCCCAAGTACTGACCGCAAAATCCGGTCGGGCGCCCTCAATACGTGAAGACATCGCGGACCTACTGGACAATCGTTCCCATGTCGGTTTCTTGTTCCTGCCGACTCTGGGCATCCTCACTTTCAGCGTTCTGCCGTTGATATTCATGATTTCCATGGCTTTCACCAGCTACGACCACAAGCATCTGGTGCTCTTTGACTGGGTTGGATTGAAAAATTTTGGGGCGATTTTTGCAAACTCTTCCGGAGACGTGAACCTGCGAATCTTTAGCTCCGTGCTGATTTGGACCCTGATATGGGCGATTTTCGCGACCTTCTTAAATTTCTTCCTGGGCATGTTTATGGCTATGCTCATCAACCGCAAGACCACTCGCTTTAAGAATTTTTGGCGAGCGTGTTTCTCTATGTCCATCGCGGTGCCGCAGTTCGTGTCCCTGCTGGTCATCAACCTGATGCTGCAGCCCCAGGGTGCCATTAACCGGCTGTTGATGGACTGGGGATGGATTGACCAAGCGTTGCCCTTCTTCACAGATGCCACCTGGGCTCGTGTCACGGTCATCGTGGTGAACCTATGGGTCGGTATTCCCTTCACGATTATGCAGATTACGGGCATTTTGCAAAACATTCCCGCCGACCAATATGAAGCTGCCAGGATTGACGGCGCTAACTCTTGGGTGATTTTCCGCAAGATTACCATGCCCTACATCATCTTCGTGCTCACCCCCTACCTGATTACGACTTTCACGGGTAACGTCAATAACTTCAACGTTATCTACCTGCTTTCGCGGGGCGCGCCCGTGCCAGTCGGGGATTCTGCCGGCAAAACCGACCTTTTGATTACCTGGCTGTACAAACTCACAGTTGATAAGAACGACTACAACCTCGGTGCGGTCATCGGTATCATGACCTTCATCGTACTAGCGGCGGTGTCGCTGATTACCTACCGGAGATCCGGTTCCTTTAAGAATGAGGAGGCCTTCCGATGAACACATCCGCTCCAAGCACAGCAGTTGAGGTCACCCCTCGTGCCGGGTCCAAGACTTCTATCATGGGCAGTCTCAGCAAACGCCGCATGGTTGGGGACATCGTGGTGCACACGTTCCTGGCTATTATGGCAGTCATTTGGATGCTGCCGATTGTGTGGGTAGTTGCGGAGTCTTTTAACAAGGATCCCGCCCCTTACACCAAGACGTTCTTTCCCAAAGAATTCTCGCTGGATAACTACATTAAGATTTTCACGGATCGTTCCGTCATGGACTTTCCCCGGATGTACCTGAACACCTTTATCATTGCCTGCTTCACCTGCGTGATTTCCGTGTTCTTCGTGCTGATGGTGGCTTACGTCATGAGCCGGATGCGGTTCCGTCTGCGTCGCACTTTCATGAGCGTGGTGCTAATCCTGGGTATGTTCCCCGGCATTATGGCCGTTTCCGCGATTTACTTCATCTTAAAGGCGGTGGGGTTGACCGGTGGTGGGATGACAATTCTCGCTTTGATTCTGGTGTATTCCGCTGGTTCCGGCGCGGGCTTCTATGTCATGAAAGGGTACATGGATACCATCCCGAACTCTTTGGACGAAGCGGCGATTCTGGACGGCTGCACTCGCTCACAAGTATTTTGGAAGATTATCCTGCCTATCTGTAAACCCATGATTGTCTACCAGGCCATTGTGAGCTTCTTGGGACCGTGGTTGGACTTCGTGATGGCGAAAGTCATCGCCCGCACCCAATCTGACTACACCGTGGCATTGGGCTTGTGGCTGATGCTGGAAAAGGAATACATCCATACCTGGTTTGCGCGTTTCGCAGCGGGGGCAGTGCTGGTTTCGGTGCCGATTGCCATCCTGTTCATCGTCATGCAGCGCTTCTATCAGGAGTCCATGTCCGGTTCGGTGAAGGGCTAGATGGCGTCGTCTACCAACGGTGTGCCGGAAACAGGACCGGGGCGGTTGCGTGGTCTGAGCAACTTTCGTCTCAAGGTCATCGCCGGAGTCTTTCTGTCCTTCCAGGTGGCGTCCACTACGGTGATTCCGTATTTTTTCGGAACGGATTTGAAAAATAACTTCGGGGCGCTCACCGCGGTGGTGCTCAGCGAAGTGGTTTCGTGGTGTGCCGTGCCGATTTATGCGTGGCTTCTCGCGGAGGGGTTCACGTGGACCGCTAACCGCTGGCACTATTTGTGGCGCTTGGTGATTCTGGCTCTGGTCTGTGAAGTTCCCTACGACCTGGTGACTTTCCACCGACCCGTGGATTGGGCTTCGCAGAACCCGGTGTTCGGTCTGGCTCTGGCGTTGCTGGTGCTGATTCTCATCGATTTCATTCGCCGCCGGTGGTCGGGTGCACAAGCCTGGATGGGCGCGTTGGCGGTGGCTGGTGCCGGAGCGCTCTGGGCGTTGCTGTTGCATTTGGGAACTCGTCAAGGTGTCATCAATATTGGATGCTTGCTGATTGGCTTCGCGTTGATTTTCTATCTGTTGAGGTTGCGGGAAAACACCATGATGATGACGGCTGGCTTGCTGGGGGCTGTGAGCCTGGTGACACCGGCGATTGGAGTGGCTTTTCTGCACTACCGTAATGAGACCTTGGGCTACCGAAATGGCAATACTCGATGGTTTTGCTACGCGGTCTATCCGCTGCTGCTCATGCTCGGGGCAGCTTGGGGGACTCTGCTGGTTTAGGTCGGTGTGGATTGCTGGCTAGCCATGACTGGTCGGGAGACAGGCTTTGACCTGACAAACATTTCTCAAATCCCGGTGCTGATGAGTCCTGACAGGAAAAACGTAATGTTCCAGCTCTTTTTCATTAAGACCCACAGGAATGTATGAGAGAATGTTAATTGTCCCTGACGGGTAATGACGCCCTCCGGGAAATAATGACAATGAAGTTAACTGATTGGAGTTTCAATGCGAAAGCTCATTGCGGCTGCGGGCGCGCTGGCGCTCGGCCTAACTATGACAGCCTGCTCTCAGGCCTCTGACGCCGGCAAAGACGGTGGCGACGCTGCCGGCAGTGCCTCTCAAGTTGGAGTGGTGACCTGGTGGGAGCAAGGCTCTGAGAAAGAGGGCTTCGATGCCTTGAAGAAAGTCTTTGCGGAACAGCACCCCGATGTGGAACTGGTTAAGCAGTCCGAGTCCGGTGGTGGCGGCTCCAATGCAAAGCAGAAGTTGGCTGCTGATTTGGCGGCAAAGAATCCGCCAGACACCTACCAGGCACACGCTGGCGCCGAGCTATCCTCGGATATTGCCGCTGGGTACCTTGAGGACGTGTCTGCTCTCTACGATGAGTTCAAGCTGCGCGATGCTTTCCCGGCTGACCTGATTGATTTGCTCACCGTGGACGGCAAGATTTACTCCATCCCCTCCAACATTCACCGCGCTAACGTAGTGTGGGCCAATGTTGAGGTCATGCAAAAGGCTGGATTGGATCCCAAGGCTCCGCCGAAAGATATCAAGGGCTGGATTGCCGATATGGAGAAGCTTAAGGCCGCCGGTGTGAAGTACCCGATTACCGTCGGCGCCACCTGGACCCAGCTGGAACTGCTCGAAACCGTGCTGATTTCGGACTTGGGTACCGATGCTTACAACGGCTTGATGAATGGCAAGACTGACTGGAAGGGTGCGGAAGTCAAGGCTGCCCTGGAGGACTACGCCAAGATTCTGACCTACGCTGATCCGTCCCTGCTCTCAGAGGACTGGGAGCCTGCTATGAAACCGGTCATTGAAGGTAAATCTGCCTACAACGTGATGGGCGACTGGGCGCCGCCGGCTTGGGAGAACGCCAAGATGACCTGGGGCAAGGACTACGTGACCTTCCCCGTTCCGGGTAATGAAGGCGTCTTCGACTTCCTGGCTGACTCCTTCACCCTGCCGGTAGGTGCGAAGCATCCCGACGGTACGAAGGCGTGGCTGAACACCATTTCCTCCAAGGAAGGTCAGATTGCCTTCAACTCGGTCAAGGGTTCCATCCCGGCTCGTTCCGACCTGACCGACGATGAACTGTCTAAGTTCTCGGACTACCAGCGTTCCGCGATGGAATCCTTCGGTAAGGACACCATCGTTTCCTCTATCGCTCACGGTGCGGCCCTGCCTCTGGCAGCCACCGAAAAGATGAAGAGCGCTCTGGGCAAGTTCAACTCCAGCAAGGATGTTGCGGCTCTCCAGAGTGAGCTGGCTGCTGCGGCTGCTGCAAAGTAGTCCGTAAACAGGCAAATGTCTCTACGCCGGCGGGTTTTCATAACCGTAAAAACCCGCCGGCGTAAGACTGAACTGGGGCGCACCCACCGACCTTGTGCAGTCGGTAGAGGCGAGTGAAGAACCTTGCGCACACCGAGGTGAACCCCGCAAATTTCAATCACATCGACCACTAATTAGGGGACAAAATGTCAGGCAACGTCGCCGTTAAGACACCTGAAAAGGCTCGAACACCACAGAAGCGTCAACGGACGCGCAGTTCAAACGGTATTAAGCAGTGGGGACCCGGACTGTTACTGGTGTCACCATCTATCATCCTCGTGGCAGTTTTTGTCTACGGCTTGTTGGGCTCTAACTTGTTCACATCCCTGCAAGATAACCACTCTGCACCACAAGTCTCGGGGGTGCAGCCGGTTAACTTTGTGGGGTTTGCAAACTTCGTGGCGTTATTTGCGGACAAGGATTTTCAACACTCCCTGATTAACCTGTTGATGTTCACGGTAATGTTCCTGGTGGGTACGTTATTCTTCGGTTTCATCTGGGCTTGGCTGTTGGATAAACCGATTAAAGGGGAGGGAATCTTCCGTTCCGTATTCCTGTTCCCGATGGCGGTATCGTTCATCGCCTCCGGCGTGGTGTGGCGCTGGATGCTGAACTCCGCGCAAGGTGAGAACGCTTCCGGTTTGAACCGTTTGCTCCAGATGATTGGTCTGGGTGGGCTGCAAAACGACTGGATTTCGAACCCTACCTTTGGGGTGCTGGCGGTGGGGATTCCCGCCGTGTGGCAGCTCTCGGGCTATGTCATGGCCCTGTTCTTGGCAGGATTCCGGGGAATTCCTGATGACCTGAGGGAAGCCGGGCGCGTGGACGGTGCTAATGAATGGCAACTATACCGTTACATTATATTTCCGCAGCTCGCACCCGTAGCGCTCAGCGCCGTCATTATCATCGGGCATATGTCACTGAAATCTTTCGACTTGATTATGGCAGTGGCGGATCAGACCTTCTACCAGACCAAGGTCCCTGCCATTGATATGTATAACTTCATGACTGTTTCTGATTACTCGAACGCGGCCGCGGTCGGCACGGTGCTGTTGGTGATTGTGGCGCTACTGGTCGTGCCCTACTTGATTCACGATGCGAAGGAGTCCAGCCGATGAGTTCCGCCACAGCAATCGACGCGGGTGCTGCCGCGATTACGACAAAAAAGGTCAACGTTAACGGTTCGGTAGGAAAGAAACGAGGTGGGGTGAATGTCGGCAAAGTCATTCGCTACGTGCTTTTGATTTTCTTCCTCGCCATGGTCCTCATGCCGGTGTACGTGCTGTTGATTACATCTTTCAAAGGGGCGGGGGATGCCGACCCTTCCCGGACTTGGTATCTGCCTGCGGAATGGAACACCGATAACTGGGCGCGAGCCTGGGACCAGTTGCAGGGCGGGCTGTTGCGCTCCCTGATGCTGGTGATTCCGTCCTCGATTATTTCGGCAATGCTCGGTTCCGCTAACGGTTTCGTCCTGTCTCGCTGGCGTTTCCCCGGAGCGAACGTGGTGTTCACCCTGATTTTGTTCGGCATGTTCATTCCCTACCAAGCCGTGATGATTCCCATGATGCGCATGGTGGTGGCGTCCCAGATTGGTTTCGGGATTCACACCCTGATTTTGATGCACATCATCTATGGCATCCCGATTACGACCCTGATTTTCCGTAACTATTACGAGAGCGTCCCGCGGGACCTCATCGAGGCCGCGCGTATTGATGGGGCAGGAATGCTGCGCACGTACTTTAACGTGGTGCTGCCGATTTCCATTCCGTCTTTCGTGGTGGTGCTGATTTGGCAGTTTACTTCCGCGTGGAACGACTTCCTGTTTGCCCTGTTCTTTGGTGGCGGTTCCCAGCGCGGTCCGGTCACGCTGTCCTTGAATGAGTTGGCGCACGGTTCGATTATGGCTGACTACGGCGGTTCCATGGCAGGCGCCCTGATTGCCTCCGTCCCGACGCTCCTGGTCTACATCGCGCTGGGCAAGTACTTCGTCGGCGGCATGATGGCTGGCTCCGTGAAGGGGTAATCCAGGCCGTTTGCCGTGGTCGCGGAGCTAAGTCGGAGGAGCGAAATTTTCGTTAACCACCCCCAGTTTATGATGAGAAACAAATGATGGAACTCTAACTGGGAGGCGCTATGAACATTGCTAACAGAGCTGATTGGTGGGAGGAGATGTGTTCCCCACAGGCCAAGGCCTTGTGGGCGAAATCCGGCGACGAACGTGCCCACCTATCCCTTCCACAGCACCTAATCGATGCTGCCTGCGTGGCACAGTGGCTGTGGGATAACTGGGTTTGCGACGTGCTAAAGGCTACGCTTGCCCGACTATGGTGCTTGAACGAATCGGAAGTGCGCACGCTTTACTGTTTCTATGCGGGGACTCATGATGTCGGTAAGGCAACTGTGACGTTCCAGCGACAGATTGAGAATCGCCCCGACGCTGCTTGGCTGCTGCCGCCACTAGAACAGGCGGGGTTGTCGTTGGACTGGCCGCGCGGCGAGGGTTCGAACGTCTCATTCCCGCACGGGACTGCTTCCGGTCTGCTGTTGCGTAAGTGGCTGGAGGAACAGGGAATCTGTAAATTCTTGCGGGTGGTTCTTTCGGCAGTTCCAGACGCGCACCACGGTTTCACCTCTAATCCCATGACGCTTAGGCTGCGGGAGGACGGCATCAAAAAACGTGAAACTCAGTTTGACACCATCGCTTTCCAGCTGTTGGACGGAATGGCTGAAATTACTGCAATCGCCCCCGTTCTTGAGCGCTTGCAGGACAGCGGTGAGGTTCCGACTGCTCCTGCTCTGCAGCTGATGACCGGTATGGTGGTGATGGCAGACTGGATTGCTTCCAACGAGGATGCCTTTCCTTACGAACCGGTTTTACCGCAGGTTGAGCGCGTTTCGCGGGCTATGGACTACATTCAACTGCCTGCACCGTGGAAGCCGCAGGATATTCCCGATGATTTACCGGAACTCTTCCGCAAAACCTTTGCATGGGGGATGGATATTACGCCCCGCCCAGTACAACGGGCTGCGGTTGAGGCTGCTATGGATGCCCCCGGTCCTACTCTGATGATTATTGAGGCTCCCACCGGTGAAGGGAAAACCGAGGCGGGGCTGGCGGCGGCTCATGTGTTGGGCGAAAAATTTGGCTCTCAAGGCGTATTTCTAGCCGCCCCTACCATGGCGACAGCTAATGGATTGTTTGAAAGGGCAACCCAGTGGGCTCAGCACAGTTCTCGCGGTGGTCAGGTTGCTTCAATGTTCCTGGCGCACTCAAAGAATCAGTTGTCCAAGCCCTACCAGGAGTTGCGCTACTCCGGGATTGGTATTGATCAACCAGGAGAGGATGACACTGCCGAGAGCGAAGGAACCGTGGTCGCCACCCAGTGGCTGTCCGGACGCAAGACCGGAGTGCTCTCCGATTTTGTCGTGGGGACAGTAGATCAGGTACTCATGATGGCTTTGCAAGCACGTCACTCAATGCTGCGACACGTGGCTCTAGCCGGCAAGATAGTCATTATTGACGAGGTTCACGCCTACGACGCATATATGTCTCAGTACCTTTACCGAACCTTGGAATGGCTGGCTCGCTACGGCACAAGCGTAATCCTGATGTCTGCCACCCTCCCGCCAGCCCAGCGCCTCGCCTTGGCGCAGGCATATAACTCACAGATACCGAGAGACAATCGAGTGGATGAGGGAGTACTTGACACCCCAGCCTATCCGTTGGTTAGCGTGGTGAACGCGGCGGGGATTCGTTCGATTAAAGTCGCTCCGCGCCCCACCGATGCTGAAATCAGAACCAATTTCTTAGGTGATTCGCTCCCGGAGCTCACCTCTAGACTGCAGGAACTGCTCGATGATGGTGGAATCGCGCTGGTTATCTGTAACACGGTAGTGAGAGCACAAGATGCTTATCTCGCTCTGGCTGCTGGTTTCCCCGGTGAAGTTGAATTGCATCACGCGGCGTTCATTGCCAGCCAACGTAGCGAAAAAGAGGACCTACTGCGCGAAAAACTTGGTCCGAAATCCCGGAGGGGGAAGGGGCGCCCGCAGCGTTTAATTGTGGTGGCCACCCAGGTCGCAGAGCAAAGCCTAGATATCGATGCTGACGTGTTGATTACCGATATTGCACCGATAGATTTGATCATTCAACGTATTGGGCGTGTTCATCGCCACGTTCGTCCCAGCGAGGATCGACCGGTACGTGTGCGCGAGCCGCAGCTCTTTATTCGTGGAGTGAACCGCGACGCGGAAGTGCCGGACTTTGACGGGGGAGCACGAGCGATTTACGGAGAAAAGTTGCTGCTCGCGACTATGGCATATATCCCGCAAGTGTTTCGACGTCCCGATGACGTAGCGCCTCTGGTACGAAAGGTTTACGCGGACAACCCAGAGATTCCTGACGATTGGACAGAAGTCTGGCAAAAGGCTTGTGAGGACGCTGCGGCAAAGCGTGACAAGGCAGTCGACCGAGCGGAAAGTTACCGTTTTCCCAGCCCCGCCAATGCGCCAGATCTCGGATGTTTGTTCGAAAAGACCTACAACAACTCCGTGGGTATTGGCGTGGAAGAGCGCGGTTTAGCCCAGGTGCGGGATGCGGATTTCACCGTGGAACTGGTGACCATCCAAACTACCGAGTACGGCTACACTCCTTTTGGTGCAGACGTTGAGATTCTGGATGGTCAGGCTCCCACCTTTGCACAAGCACGTGTGCTGGCTGGAAACACGGTGCGTCTGCCAGCACGCATGACTCGCGGTGACACAGATTTTGAGGAAGTCATTTCTGCCCTAGAGAAACAGACTCCGGCGGAATGGAAAGAGTCAGCGCTGTTAAAAGGCCAGGTAGCGTTGCGTTTTGATAGGGCTGGCAGGGCTGAACTGGGTAGATTTTCGCTCAGCTACACCTCTGAACTCGGTCTTGTTGTCACGGAAACTGAGGCTCAAAATGTTGATTGAAAATTCGGCAGGAGGAATGGCGAAGTGTTTTCACCACTACGCGCGTTCCCCTGCCAAATCTAGCGGCGAATGGAATCGCCGTCGACTTCTAATTAGCCCCGCCAGTGCGGGGAAGGGAGCTTTTCCAATGAATGTAAAGGCTCATCCCTGCATAGCGGGGATTACTTCTATCGTAGGAAAGAATCTAAATGCACCGCAACCTGAGAGGTTGGATGACTGTTAGAGGAAAAAGCTGAAGAGTAAAAATTTAACTTACAATCATTTGAAAATATAAAATTGTGTGATAAATTCGTAACAAGAAACGAACCTACACCGAGAGGAGAAAGAGAATCATGTTTTCACTTATAGATGATCCCTGGATTCTGGTAGTCGACACTGACGGCAATCAGCGGACCGTGGGGATCAGAGAGATTTTTGCAGGGGAGGTGAAGGTTGCTTCCTTACAAGGCGAGTCTCCGGCGCAAAACTACGCGATAGTGCGATTACTACTGGCCATTTTTTGGAGAGCGCACAGCAGAGAAAGCAAAGTCGATCCGGGCAAAACGTTCAATTTTGCAGCCTGGTTCCAGCGTCTGCGTGCGCAGCTGCAACGAGACGGCAGAGATGACGCGGTGTTGGATTATCTGGAACATTACCGGGATCGTTTCGAACTGCTCGACAGTCCCACTCCTTTCATGCAAGTAGCGGACTTATCGGTTCCCTCAGGGGAATTAAAACACGTCACGACTATCGTTCCTGAGGCGCAAGAGGACTACTTCACCATGCGTGCCGGAAAAGCTCGTGATTCTCTGAGCTACGCAGAAGCTGCTCGGTGGCTGGTTTACGCGCAGGCTTATGACTATTCGGGAATTAAATCGGGAGCAGTGGGGGACAGCCGTGTGAAAGGCGGCAAAGGCTATCCCATCGGGACGGGCTGGACCGGAATGACCGGCGGCGTTCTGGTGGTTGGCGAAAATCTCCTGGACACCCTCATCTTGAACACCTGCAGTTCAGCGCTAACCATTCCACAGGATAAACCCGTCTGGGAACGCCAACCTGACGGGTCCGACACTCGAGAAAAGGTCGGTGAGAATGCCTATCCTCAGGGTCCATCCGACCTTCTGACATGGCAGTCTAGGCGTATCAGACTGCACTCGGAAGGGAATCGAGTAACCGGTGTAATCCTGAGCAACGGAGATAAAATCCCTGACGCCGGGGCAAACGTCTTTGGTGACCCAATGACCCCGTATCGGTACTCAACCAACAAATCCAAGAAGAATATGGATATTTATTATCCGGCGACATTCTCGCCGCAAAGAACCGTATGGCGTGCTTTAGATGCGCTGATTGTTGCTGAGACCGACGGAGGGTTCAACGGGAAAGTAAAAGCCCCTAAGCGTCCGCAAAACCTCGACAACTTAGCGAATTTGTCCCAATATATTGATGGAATACCAAGTGTGCTCAACGTTGATTTGGTGGCGGTGGAATATGGTCCGCAGTCTTCGTCTGTGGCCAGCACCTACGCTGCTCAGATGGGAATGCCGCTGGTGTTGCTTCTCGAGCAATCAGGTCAGTTGCGTCAGGCGGTTCGAGACGCTGCGAGTGTTACCAGCGAGGCCGCTATAGGTCTGGGGAGATTTGCGGCAAACCTGCTGGTAGCAGCAGGAAAAGAATACGAATTCACCCCCGCACCGACCGATCAAGTGCTAGCTGAGCTGGAACCCCTTTTCAATGCCTGGTTGCAAAATCTCGCGAATTTCGTCTCTGAGATAGTGAGTGGGAATGGCGACGATACAGAGAACGACATAGTTCGGCTGGTACAGGATTGGCAATCAAAAGTGCGTGAAATCATTGTCAGTCAAGCGTTGATTCTCTTGCGTGGCGCTGGTCCCAAAGCCATGGTAGGAAAAATCGTCACGGATTCCAACGGTGAGGGGACGAAAAAAGTTGTCTCGGCAGGTACTTACTACCAAAAACTACAGCGGTACCTAGATCAGGTACTGCCCCTCACGTCTAAGCAGTATAAGAATGAAATCGAACAGGAAAGGAAGGTAAATCATGAGTGACGATACTCCGATAAGTAAAGAGCCGAAGAATTCTGATGCCCTCAGAAATGCGATTTCGTTGACCTGTCATAGGCTGCAGGAAAATTTTTTCATGCCCTATGATTCGCCACAGAGTCATCTCGCCCGCGCTCAACTCGCTGAATTGAGGAAAAGCTCGAGCCTCAACATTATGGATAATCCGTTAGCTCTGGGGAAAGTATTGTTCATCATGAGAGGAGACTTTGTTGAGAAGTTGGCTGGAAAAACGGATCAGCCTTCTCCTTCGGAACAGGCAGCTTTTGCAGCACTGACTCTGTTCGGCTTACATATGCAGTCAGCCACGAAACCTATGCACACTGCCGAAATCAGCTTTGCTAGAGCGTGTGGAAGGCTATATGCGACAGGTACTAGCGACTCGATAAAGTCTCGAGTTGATGCCATGTTGCTCGCGAGGGACGAGAAATCTCGTCTCTTGCAGATTCGTTCGTTAGTTTCCTTGTTGCGTTCCAAAGAACTTCCTTGCGATTATGGAAAGCTTGCGAGCGACCTTCGCGCTCTCATGAACCCCAAACGTCGTCCCGGTGTACAGCTACGCTGGGGTCGAGATTTCGCTAACGGCTCATTCCAAACTGAATCCATCTCTGAAACAAAAACATCTGACAACTTAGAAAGGTAATACCATGACACTGATTATTGATATTCATGCCCTCCAAACCGTTCCGCCCAGCTTGATTAACCGCGATGATACCGGCGCCCCGAAGACGGCAGTCTTCGGCGGTGTGCCTCGACAGCGCGTATCATCGCAGGCTTGGAAACGTGCAATCCGCAATTTTTTTGAGCATGTAGCCGGAGCGGAATCAATAGGGAAACGTTCGCGCAACCTCCCTGAAGTCATTATTAAGAAAGCAATGGAATTTTCTCCTGAGATGTCCGAAGATGATGCAGTTGCAGGACTGAAGAAATTATTCAAAGCTACTGGGAGTAAGGACGGAATTTCCCTAGAAGATCCTAAAAAGACCGAGGACGAAGTTGAAGGAGATGCACACAGTTATCCGACCACTAAAGCCTTGTTGTTCTTAAGCCCCCAGCAGATAGAACGTGCGGCTCGCGCTATTGTGGAAAAGGGAGACGAAAAATTCACCAAGTCAGAAGCCCAGGGTATTCTGGACACCGCACATTCTATTGATATGGCGATGTTTGGGCGGATGCTGGCCGACGTTCCCACTTACAATATCGATGCTGCCGTGCAGGTGGCTCATGCTATCGGGGTGCATGAGTCAGAGCCCGAATTTGACTATTTCACGGCAGTAGATGACGTCACGGAGGATTGGGAAGAAACGGGAGCGGCAATGATTGGCACCGTGCAGATGATGTCCTCTACCCTGTATCGTTTCGCTTCCGTAAATGTAGAAGCCCTAGCGGAAAACTTGGGAGATGTGGAGGCTGCGCGTCAAGCTTCCGCGTTGTTCGTGCGAGCATTTATCGAGTCCATGCCGACCGGGAAACAGAATACTTTCGCAAACAACACTCTGCCTGAATTGGTATATGTGGCGGTGCGGGATACCCGTTCGGTGTCTCTGGTCAACGCTTTTGAAGAACCTGTTGCCTGCGAGCGGGGGAGTCGTGTCCAAGCTGCTGTTGAGGTCTTGGCGAACGAGGAAACCGCTATCGAGGATGCCTATGGGATGAAACCACTGGCTGCGTTCGTGGTGGATCCGAAAGATTATGCTGCGAAGCTAGAGGATATTGCTCACAAGGTCACTGTGCCGGAACTGACTTCCCTGATTGTGGAAGTTCTGGCTTCCCAGGAAGTAGCATAAGCGATGTCCTATTCACTTCTATTGTTGCTGAAAGGACCTCTGCAATCCTGGGGTGATGAATCGCGTTACACCACGCGCGCGACCGGTTCCACTCCCTCCAAATCTGGAGTTATTGGATTGCTTGCGGCTGCTCAAGGACGCCACCGAACCGATCCGTTAGAAGATTTGGTTCGATTGGACTACGCCGTGAGGGTCGACCAATCAGGGGCGCTGTTGCGTGACTATCAGACTTCGCAACCATGGCAAAAAGATCCTGATGCATCGGCTAAATTGGTTTCTCGGTATTTCCTATCAGACGCTGCTTTTGTAGCTGCAATAGGTGCCGAAAACCGCTCGATACTGGAAGGATTGCAAGGAAATCTGTACCAGCCTGCCTACCCACTTTTCCTAGGGAGACGCTCGTGTCCCGCCCCAGCAAATCTTGATTTAGGGATTGTCGAAGGCAACGTGGTCACTGCCCTTATGGAACACGAGGAATGGCACGCGACTTTGTCTCATAAGAAAGAACGAGGTGAGGAAGTCCTGCTGCCAATCTATCGGGATGGTAAACCCGGCGAAGTTGGGACACCACGCCAGGACGTGCCCATCTCGTTTTCTCAAGAGCACCGCCGTTACGGCTGGCGAACAGTTGTTTACGCAGGTGCAAAGGAAATAAAAAACGAATACGGCACCAGCCTAGATCCTTTCTTTGAGGCGGTGATTTCCTGATGGCTACCTTCACGAAAATTCTGCTCAATCCGGCTCGCCGGCAGGGAAGAAAGCTATTGACTAATCCACAAGCAGTTCATGCGGCGGTATGCGCGTGTTTTCCTCCTGATATGAACCAGAATCAGGGGCGCGTCCTGTGGCGCTTGGACCAGCGTTCCCACGAAAATATTCTGTATATCGTGGGACCGGAAAAACCAACGGCAGTACATATCGTAGAGCAGGCTGGCTGGGATACGCGTCCGGCACAGTCCGCGGAATACGACCGATTGTTGGGACAGCTAAAGAAAGGTCAACAATGGAACTTTGAACTGGTTGCTAACCCGACGAAGTCTCTGAGGCGAGGTGGGGAACAACGCGGCAGAGTGGTCGCGCTTTTGAGCGCACCGGATCAACTTGCCTGGCTTCACTCCAAAGCAGAGTCTATGGGAGTTAGTTTCGGCACGCTAGAGGAAAGTACTGCTCAAGTGGGAGAGAGGGAATCAATCTCATTCAAAAGGAACTTTTCCGCTGAAAGCAGTCCCAAGGTGCATTTAGTCAAGGTCCGTTATCGAGGATATCTCGAGGTAATTGACGCTGAAAAGCTCCGTCAAACTTTAGTTGGGGGAGTAGGACGCGCCAAGGGATACGGTTGTGGGTTGCTAACCCTGGCACGCATTCAGTGAACAGTCATGCTGAACACTCCGGGCAGCACGCCCTTGCAACGCCAAAGTCTTTCCCGGATGGAGGATCGCCTGTCTTTTCTTTACGTCGAACGGGCGATCCTCAACCGGGAAGGCAACGCTTTGACCATTCAAGACTCCAGAGGCATAGCGCATATCCCCGCAACCCAAGTGGGAGTGGTGCTCTTAGGACCAGGGACAAAAGTTACCTACGCTGCGATGGCTTTACTGGGTGACGCCGGTTGCTCCGCCGTTTGGGTCGGAGAGAAAGGAGTGCGCTACTACGCCCACGGAAGACCTGCTGCCAAGACTTCTCGAATGGCTGAAGCCCATGCACGACTCTGGGCGAATCAGCGTTCTCGGCTGCGATGCGCCAGGCGCATGTACAGTATGAGGTTCCCCGGTGAGGATGTCTCGAATTTGCCCCTTTCCCAGTTACGTGGGCGAGAAGGTGCCAGAATGAAGAGGATTTATGCGGAACAATCCAGACGTACCGGAGTTCCGTGGACACGGCGTTCTTATGATCCGAACGATTTTGGTGCGGGCGACCCCATTAACTGTGCACTGACTGAAGGGGCTGCGGCTCTCTATGGAATTGCGCATGCGGTTGTGGTCGGTTTAGGTTTTATTCCTTCCTTGGGAATTATTCACAGTGGCACCGATCGTGCTTTTGTCTATGATGTTGCGGATTTATACAAGGCGGAGATCTCTATTCCGGCTGCCTTTGAGGCTGTTGCCGCCAGCGCGGAGGGGGATGAATTGAATGTGCGAAAAAGGATTCGCGACAAAGTAGTGACTACCAGGCTCATGCAGCGAATGGTCAGGGATTTACAGTATGTCATGGAGATTCCTACCGACGACGCATATATAGATGCAAATCTGTTGTTGTGGGATGAACTTGAAGTCATCGCTGCGGGGGTTAACTGGGCGGATGAGGATAGTGTGCTCCGATGATGGTTTTAAACGTGACTGCAGTTCCAGCAGGGCTTCGCGGAGACCTCACAAAGTGGCTAATCGAAATTGCGCCTGGAGTATTTGTCGGAAACCCTAGTGCGCGTGTACGCGATCTGCTATGGGAACGCACGGTAGCCCTGTGCAAAGATGGACGCGCTCTGCTGATTTTTTCGTCCAACAACGAGCAAGGAATGGAGTTCCGCACCCACCGCCACAGTTGGATACCCACAGACTTCGATGGGGTAACCCTAATGATGAGACCATCGGGGGATGGACAACAGTATTACTCGCGCAGAACCGGATGGTCTATAGCCAGACACCAGGGAAGAAAGCGCAGAGGTGTTTAGATTCCGTTCGGATATACAAAGCTCCTGCGGATACGGATTTGGATTGTATTAAGTACAGCACGGAACCGATTTCAGAAATTAGCAGTTGTATGTACACTGGTTAAATACGTAGTGAATTAGCTGTTCACTAAGTGTGGTCCCCGCACTCGCGGGGATGAGCCCGACCCAAACCTACCCCCCAACTTTACGCGAGCGTGGTCCCCGCACTCGCGGGGATGAGCCCAAATCGCCCCCCGAGGCTTCGCAATCACATCCGTGGTCCCCGCACTCGCGGGGATGAGCCCCTTTCATGACGGCGAAATCCTTACCGCTGCCGAGTGGTCCCCGCACTCGCGGGGATGAGCCGGGTTCCAAGCTCGTTAAACTCGTTCCTAGTCAGTGGTCCCCGCACTCGCGGGGATGAGCCCCCGCTGCCGTATTTCTCCACCCCCGGCGGTCGGTGGTCCCCGCACTCGCGGGGATGAGCCCCACTGGTTTTAGTTTATAGGGGTGTGCGTGTTGTGGTCCCCGCACTCGCGGGGATGAGCCCCCTCCAGCCGTACTCAACTTCACCGGCGCTAAGTGGTCCCCGCACTCGCGGGGATGAGCCCTGTTTTCAGCTGGTCGAGATACCATGCGGCTTGTGGTCCCCGCACTCGCGGGGATGAGCCCCCCCGATAAAGACCGCCTGGGCAATACCAGCAGTGGTCCCCGCACTCGCGGGGATGAGCCTCTCAATCTCGTATGCCCCATCAGACGAGACGCGTGGTCCCCGCACTCGCGGGGATGAGCCCACGCTAAAAGCGTATTTTCAGCGCGGCTATATGTGGTCCCCGCACTCGCGGGGATGAGCCCGTGGCAGTCCCAGCAACAGCAAAAACCCCAACGTGGTCCCCGCACTCGCGGGGATGAGCCCGCGTTGTAGCGCTTGCTTTTTAGCTTCATCTAGTGGTCCCCGCACTCGCGGGGATGAGCCCACCCTTATGTTCAATAGTTATCCAACAATCCAGTGGTCCCCGCACTCGCGGGGATGAGCCCATCAAAGCAATCTTTGTAGGCTATCTAAAATTGTGGTCCCCGCACTCGCGGGGATGAGCCCCAACCGGAGCCGCCCCCAACTCGGCCCCAACAGTGGTCCCCGCACTCGCGGGGATGAGCCCACTCAACGTTAAAGCCGCGCAAGAATGCCTAAGTGGTCCCCGCACTCGCGGGGATGAGCCTGAAGAAGGCCTTGATAGCGTTCCATGTTTTTTGTGGTCCCCGCACTCGCGGGGATGAGCCCCGTTTGTCTGGTTTAATGTCTATCTGGGTAACGTGGTCCCCGCACTCGCGGGGATGAGCCCAAGCCGCCGAGTTCGCGAATCTTAGCGAATGGGTGGTCCCCGCACTCGCGGGGATGAGCCCAAATCCACCTAAGACACGAAAAAGAAAAAGCCGTGGTCCCCGCACTCGCGGGGATGAGCCTCAGCCCGATAAACACGAAAAACCCAGCGAGCAGTGGTCCCCGCACTCGCGGGGGATGAGCCTCTCCCACGCTACCGGGCGGTCTTTCGGCACCAAGTGGTCCCCGCACTCGCGGGGATGAGCCGTGGGCTTGCTAGGTTTTGTGTTGCTCGCTGGGGTGGTCCCCGCACTCGCGGGGATGAGCCCCATAACACGCAAGGTTTTACTGAGCCACCATTGTGGTCCCCGCACTCGCGGGGATGAGCCCGGGTCAATGCTGGACGCAGTAACCGACTACGCGTGGTCCCCGCACTCGCGGGGATGAGCCTGAACGCACGATACGCCGTTGGGGACAGGGCACGTGGTCCCCGCACTCGCGGGGATGAGCCCAATCATGGAAAACGAATGCCCGCGCTGCCACAGTGGTCCCCGCACCTGCGGGGATGAGCCCTCATCGAGAGCATTGAGGGCGCGCTATGGGAGGTGGTCCCCGCACCTGCGGGGATGAGCCGGGCGCACTAAACCACTAATGAGAACGGTGGAGGTGGTCCCCGCACCTGCGGGGATGAGCCGGCTACTCACAGCTATCGATAGCGACCCGGCTAGTGGTCCCCGCACTCGCGGGGATGAGCCGCAGCTTTTAGCGGCGGGGTCTGGCAGTAAGCTGTGGTCCCCGCACTCGCGGGGATGAGCCCCCATAACACCCACGATAGCAGCGAGAGGGAAAGTGGTCCCCGCACTCGCGGGGATGAGCCTAATGAGGTCAGGATTTGGCGAAATCAACCTTGGTGGTCCCCGCACTCGCGGGGATGAGCCTCCCCTGAGAATCCATTGATGAATCGCCCACTTGTGGTCCCCGCACTCGCGGGGATGAGCCGGTGAACGCGACCCTATCGAGCGCTACGGTGTAGTGGTCCCCGCACTCGCGGGGATGAGCCGTCCTCGGTTTCAACCTGGTAGAAATCTACAGAGTGGTCCCCGCACTCGCGGGGATGAGCCTGTGAGCGCGGACGCTTTCAAAGCCTCCTCAGCGTGGTCCCCGCACTCGCGGGGATGAGCCCGCGTTGTAGCGCTTGCCTTTTAGCTTCATCTAGTGGTCCCCGCACTCGCGGGGATGAGACTGAGGGTCGCGTCTTGAACAGGGATAATTCTCAGTGGTCCCCGCACTCGCGGGGATGAGCCTAGGGGTTCGGATTGCTCCCACTGGTTTGTCTGGTGGTCTCCGCACTCGCGGGGATAATCCCAATGTTGCCTAACGTGCCTCTGTTCGGCGCTGCTGCTGAAGACCGCGCCAGTCTGCGCCAACGAGTCGTGGAAAAGCTCCAAACCCTGTTTGATCGCTTTTACGTGCTGTAAAGTTCTTTGCAATTTGCGCTGGCACGGTATTAGCCACAGTTTCTATCGTGTGCAGACTAGGCTCCGAAGGTCACAGAGATGACTAAATGTATTTCGTCGACTCCAGGTCGTCCGTGACCTGTCCGTGAGTCGCGCAGGTGATTCCTGCTGATGGCGTCTGAAATTTGGTCATCTCTGTCAGGTTAAGAGTCTGATTTCGATGCATGATTAAATTTTCCGTCAGAACCGTCATCCTTACAGCTCACATACGCGGGAGAAAATCAGCACACTTTACCTACCGAAACCAACAATGGGTGCTAGCTGCAATTGGACGGAATCATTGTGCCCAGAAGCGGGGTTGCTCTGCGTGTATCACCATTTCGTGCTGCCGGTCGTGCGGATTAGCCATTTTACAATCGCCGCTACTGCGGCACCCTGTGCCCAGCGGTCGAAGCTACCTGAGCGCCGATGAACTCTGATCCGGGGATCGTTAGGGCGACCATATGATTTCAAATGTTTGTCAAAGTTATCAGCCCATCGTGATTCCAGGAGGCACACGCCCTCTCCGTCTAAAACTACGTCAAGTACTAACGCCGCTGAGGCTACCGTTTGCACATAAATAGCTAGATTCTCAGTGAATTCTATAATTGCGCGGCGGCATGATTTATCGCCATAATCTGCCAGATTGATGAGCTCTTCAGCAGAAGTGGGGGCAGAATCGCTGTTGGTGATTGCTCTACCGGCCTGTGCGCGCGATAAAACTGCTGGCAAAGTTAAAGCGCCATTAGCACAACCCACGTGCCCGTATTGGCAGACCCCGTGAGCTCCTGCCAAAGGGATGTGAGAAGTGGTTCCCAGTCCGCTGAGAGGAGAACGCACCGCTCTTAAATTGTGTACCATGCCGTTCCCGATGCCAGCCCCAATAGTGGCAACCACAAAGTCTTCACATTTGCGACCGAGTCCGAACCATTGCTCTAACATGGTCAAGCCGGTGACATCGTTAACGAACTCAATATCCGGGTGTGAAGATGAATTTATTTCGTAGGTGATGCTATGTAAATCAACGTTTTGCCAGCCTAAAAACCGATTTTCTTTAATCCTAGAGGAATCTATTTTTCCCCCTAAGGAAATCCCAATTCCCTCCAACTGGGAATCATCTTGATTTCCGATTTGTCTACGAATGACAGCGCAGAGCTGGTGTAAGCAATCTTCGGGGGCGTGGCTTTCTACCGGCACTGCTTCCCGCGACAAAATCCGTGCGTTGGCGTCCGTACGCACACAATGAATCATCGTTCCCGTCAGATTAACCCCGATGAAAGCATGTTGATCTGGGGGCACCGCTAATAGTTGGGTGGGGCGCCCCATGCCGGTTTTTGAGACTCCAGAACGCACTTCGGTAATCATCCCGCTCTTCATCAACGGACGTACTAAACGCGTCAGCGTAGCGGGAGATAGTTCTAGGTCTCGGGCGGTGTCGGCACGAGAAAGGGGACCGTGCGCCAGAATGTGGGCAGCAGTAGCTAGTGACGAGTCGTCAAAAAGTCGCGTCATAGTTTCCTTTTCCCTCTGGGTAGCAGCGGTCTTTACACTGAACCGGAACAAAATATGTGGAAAGTGCTTCAAAACTCCTTGTTCCCAGTTTACATATGCGCTACTATCTTTAGTAGTGAAAATATGTCGGCGCGAGGTGGCGGCGGCTAAAAATCCTGGGAGGGTTCAATGGCGAATTTTTCACGTTTAATTCATTTACGCAATGGGGGAACATCGCTCTGTTTACGCATTACAGAACGGGGAGTTCCTCAGGTTATTTATTGGGGAACCGATCTCGGGTATCTCAGTTCGGCGCAGTGTGAAGAAATCTCAAAGTCGCAGTATTCTGCGGTGGTCTCGGGGACTTCAGATATTCCGCCGCTCTTTTCTTTAGTTCCGCAACAAAGTGAGGGGTGGATTGGAACTCCTGGTCTGATTGGATCTCGGCAGTCAGGGGCACTCTTTTCTGCTTTCATTCCGATTGATGTCCAAACCGATGGTCAGGGAACCAATGGAGCGCCCTCGGAAGTAACGGTAACTCTCCATGACGAAGAAGCCGATATTAATTTAACCATTGCGGTAGAAGTCACCCCCTCTGGGGTCATCCGCGGGCAAGCGAAAGTGATTAATACCGGAGCTGACGGCTACGAGGTTCAATCGCTACTGCTGGGGCTGCCCACTCCGGCAAGTGAAACCTATGTATTGGACCAAACGGGGCACCATCTGCGAGAACGTGATATTCAAAAGCATGAGTTCACTATTGGCTCTCACCAGCGAGAAATTAATGTTGCTCGCGGACATACTATTTCCAGCATTCATGGCACCTGCCAGCCGAATACCTCTTGGCAGGACGGACTCGTTCACTATGTGCATGTGGCGTGGTCGGGCAATACTCGCACTATCGCAGAAAAAGACACGCAGGGTTATCAGGGCATATTGGCGGGAGAATTGCTGTTCCCTGGCGAGGTGGTACTTAAACGCGGTGAAGAGTACTGCTCACCCTGGATTGTGGGAACCTGGGGACACGGTCTCGATGAGGCAGCAGCCCGGATGCATAGTTTTGTCCGCAGTCGGACTGCCCATCCTGCTACCGAACGCCCCGTTACCCTCAACGCTTGGGAAGCGGTCTACTTTGACCAGTCCTTGCCGCGTTTGCTGAAATTGGTAGATTTGGCAGCCGAAGCCGGGGCAGAACGTTTTGTGCTCGATGACGGATGGTTCTCGGGACGCCGTGACGATACCTCAAGTTTGGGGGATTGGACTGTGTCCGCAGAAGTGTGGCCTGACGGTCTTTCTCCGCTGGCTGACGCGGTGCACAGTAAAGGGATGCAATTCGGCTTGTGGTTTGAACCCGAAATGGTGAACCCTAACTCCCAAGTGGCGCGCGAACATCCAGATTGGATGCTTTCTCCACGTACCCACCGTCCGCAAGAAGCGCGCTATCAGCAGGTCATGGACCTGACCAATCCCAAAGCCTTTGAGCATGTTAAGGGGCAAATGCTGGAAGTCTTGGATTCAACGCAGATTGAATATATTAAGTGGGACTTCAATCGTGACCTCTACGAAGCGGTTTCTCCCACTACCGGTTGTCCGGTGTACCATCAGCAAACACTAGCGACCTATCGCTTACTGCGCGATATTAAAGAAGCCCATCCGCATCTCGAAATTGAGTCTTGTGCAGGAGGAGGAGGACGCATCGATTTAGGGATAATGGAATATGCGGTGCGAATTTGGGGATCTGACTGTACAGATCCGATTGAGCGTAAGCAGATAGAAGCGGGTACCTGTTTGCTGCTTCCCCCAGAGCTAATCGGCTCCCACGTGGCTTCCCCCGTGTCGCACCAGACCGGTCGAACCTTAAATTTGTCGTTGCGCGCATCTAACGCATTGTTCTCTCACATGGGAATTGAATGGGACTTGACAACGGCTAGTGCGTCAGAGCTTAAAGAACTCGCCAGCTGGGTAGCGCTTCACAAGGAGCTGCGCCCGATGTTGCACTCCGGACGAGTCGTTCATCTAGATCACCCTGACCGGGGATATTGGGTGCATGGGGTAGTATCCGCTGATCAAACGCGTGCAGTCTATGCGGTGACCCGTTTACATAGCTCCCCCCAACGCCCTTCGCCGGCACTATGCCTGCCAGGTCTGGAAGCCACAACTACTTATCGAGTACGCGAACTGCTCCCACAAGGTGTCGAATCAGAAATCGGTAACGGACAGGGTTCCGTACCTTGGTGGGGAACAGGCTTAGAGCTGCCGGGGAGTGTCCTTGAACACTCTGGAATTCGTTTCCCGGATTTAAATCCCCTGCAAACAGTGTTATTAGAAGTATCTGCTAGATAATCCATTTTTTATCCAATTTTTTCATGTTAAGAAAGGAGACCAGGATGGAAACATCCTCAGATGTTGTTTCGACGAGGAAACAACGTCCCGTGATTATTTCACGTCAAGCGCGATACGCGTTGATATTTCTGATTCCTGCCGGAATTGGTTTATTTTTCTTTTACCTTTTACCCGCAGTGCGTGGATTCTATTTTTCATTCACGGACTATGCGGTGCTAACCCCGGCCAGGTGGACAGGGCTGGCAAACTATCAGCGTCTGATTTTTGATCCTCTGTTTTGGAATGCCGTAAAAGTGACGGTTTACTATGTGGTGCTAAACATTGGTTTCCAAACCATTATTGCTATTGGGCTGGCAGTGTTGCTACAGAGATTGACAAATTCAACGCTAATTCGAGGGATGGCTTTGCTTCCCTATTTCATAGCGAACGTAGTGGTAGCTTTGGTTTGGTACTTCATGATGGACTACCAAATCGGTATTGTCAATGAAATGCTTAACTGGATTGGTCTCGACCGAGTGGCTTTCTTTGGAGAATCTGCTTGGGCGATTCCCACGGTTGCTTTTGTGAACGTGTGGCGCCACATGGGTTACACGGCACTGCTGATTTTTGCGGGTTTGCAAACCATCAATCGAACGGTGTGGGAGGCTGCTGATATTGATGGAGCTGGAGAGATACGCAAATTCTTCTCCATCACTTTGCCTCTATTGCGACCGGTGCTAGCAATGGTCATGGTCGTTACCATCACCGGATCATTCCAAATCTTCGATACTGTTGCGATTACCACCAAAGGTGGTCCGATTAATGCTACTCGCGTTATTTATTACTACATTTGGGATTTGGCATTTGGGCAACTTGACTTTGGATACGCCTCTGCTATTGCCATGGTGCTGTTCGTTCTGTTATTTGGAATCTCACTCATTCAGCTGCGGCTGATGCGTGCCGGCGAATCAGATGAACTGTGAGGAACTAAAAATGACTACCACAACTTTGAAAACTGCTACCAAACAAACGGATAAACACCCTCATATGGGGCACACCGGAAAAATTGGCTCAAAGAAACATCATGGGCTGGGATTTTATTGCGCCTGGGGCTGCTTGATTATTCTGTTGATTATTACGGTGTTCCCCTTCCTTTGGATGTTGCGATCTTCTCTCATGACCAACACTGAACTGTTGGCACATCCTGGAACTATCTGGCCAAAGAATCCGACTTTTGATGCCTATCGGCGAGTATTCGGTATGACCACTCCGGAAGAATCTCTGGTCCAGGGGGGAGCTGGTGCCTCTATAAACTTCTGGTTATATCTGCGTAACTCTTGCATAGTGGCCTCTACTGTAATGGTGGGACAAACCTTGTTCTCAGCTATGGCGGCCTATGCTTTTTCACGATTAAGGTGGAGAGGTCGGGAAGTAGTATTCGCGATTTTCCTGTCAGCGTTGATGGTTCCGGCAATTTTTACTGCTATCCCGAACTTTGTCTTGATTAAACAACTGGGACTGCTAAATACTTTTGCCGGCATTGTGCTTCCCACTTTCTTTATGACCCCTTTCTCTATATTCTTCCTCCGGCAATTTTTCCTGGGAATCCCGCGAGAGATTGACGAGGCTGCCATGATTGATGGGGCAGGTCCCTTCAAGGTATTCTTCCGGGTTATCTGCCCTATGACTTCTGCCCCGATTATCACTCTAGCGGTTCTTACCTTTATCAATGCTTGGAACGATTACATGTGGCCTCTGTTAGTGGGACAATCTGATCGGGTCCGGGTATTGACGGTTGCCCTGGGAATTTTCCGGTCGCAAAAGCCTCAAGGTTCACCAGACTGGACCGCACTGATGGCGGCGGCTCTGGTATCCGCACTTCCCATTATCATTTTGTTCACCATCCTCGGAAAGAGGATCGTGAACTCTGTTGGATTCTCTGGAATTAAGTGAGGCTCGACATGAAAAATTCTGTGATTGCTGTATCCGGGCGACGGTTTATGGTCGCAGCTCTTGCTGTTGTACTGGCTGGCATCTTAACGGTCGGATTAACTTCATGTAGCTCTCAAGTCAGCGGTAAACCAGGGCAAACCACCCTGCGGTATTGGCTGTGGGATTCCGGGCAACTTCCCGGATACCGGCAATGCGCGGCGGATTTTGAAAAAGAAAATCCCGATGTTCATATCCAAATTGAACAGTTCGGATGGGACGATTATTGGACGCAAATTACCGCCTCGATGGTGGCTGAAAATGCGCCCGATGTATTTACTGACCATACTTCTCAGTTCGGTAAGTACTCTGCTTTGGGACAGCTTCTAGATATCGATCCTTACGTTAAGCGGGATAACTACGACTTGAGTCATTATGCGGCAGGTCTGGCCGATCAGTGGAAATCAGCAGATGGAAAACATCGATATGGTCTTCCCAAAGACTGGGACACCGAGGCTATTTTCTACAACGAAGACATGGTTAAGGCAGCTGGTTACACCAAAGACGATTTATGGAAACTCGAGTGGAATCCTCAGGACGGAGGCAGTTTTGAGAAGTTTTTGGCTCGTCTGACCGTTGACGTGAATGGTGTTCACGGCGATGAACCTGGCTTTGATAAGAAACATGTGAAAGTTTATGGAACCGGTTACAACGACACTGGTGGCGGTCTCGGTCAGATTCAATGGTCGCCTTATGCCCTGTCCAATGGAGAATGGAGATGGACCGAGAAAAACCCTTGGGGAATGCACTTTAACTACGATGATCCGAAATTCCAAGAAACTATCGGATGGTGGATTTCCTTAATCAAGAAAGGCTATATGCCGCCGTTGTCAGTTGCTACTTCAGGAGTGGGGACAGTAGAGTCGTTGGGGTCGGGATCGTACGCGACCTTGTTAGAAGGTTCCTGGAATATTTCTACCATTGATAACGCAACTGATTTACCGATTCAAGTCGCTCCGACCCCGATTGGACCTGATGGACATCGCGCTTCAGTTACTAATGGTCTGGCAGATTCAATTTGGGTGGGAACTAAGCATCCTCAAGAATCTTGGCGCTGGGTTAAATATCTGGGGTCAGCAAAATGCCAGGATGTGATTGCTGAGCAGGGGACCGTATTCCCCGCCATTACTACGTCGACCGATAAGGCGATTAAAACTTTCGAAGATATGGGATATGACGCTCGCGCCTTCTCAGTTCATCTGGAAGACAAAACTACCGTCCCCTCGCTGGTGGTTGATCGTTGGGCACAGGTCGATGCCCTCATGAAACCGGCAATGGCCAGTGTGATGTCGTTTGAAAGCGAACCATCAAGCCTGACTGAAGCGAACCGACGGGTTAATGCGTTGATGAGCGCAAATCGGGGGAAGCGTTAGGTGATGTAAAAGGAAGATTTCATTTTTGGGCGCCCCTATCGCTGTTGCGGTAGGGGCGCCCGACTCTTACCTGCTGCCTGACCGACTCAATTTGCTCATAATCTGCTAGGTTTTGTAGGGTTTCGCAGTTTGCTTGGTAATCGTTGAGACGCTTAGGTTGCGCGAGTTAGGTTAAATTCTGACTAGGTAAATCGTTAATCGCGTTGATCTGTCGGAGTTCCTTTAAATCGAATTTAGGTGTTCGTTCGTAGGTCAGCAGTCCGTTGACCTCTTGCTCGACATCCGTGAGCTGGGTGTAACAGAAGCCTTGCACGTATTGCGAAGAACGTAAGGTTGAAATTAGGCGACGATAAGTGGCTAAAAATTCTGCCGCTGAAGATACACCGAGGTAACTCCAATCTGAAATCTGATTGGTGGCAAATCCGATACCTCCGCATTCAGTAATCAAGATGGGCTCTCCTCGGTAGCCAAACCCTGTAGCGTACACAGGATGACCGCTGACAAATTGGGACACTAACGCTTCCTTGGAAGTTAAAGTTTCGCAAAACTGGGCGAATTCGGAATCGTCTGCATCCTTACCCAGCTTGTAATTGTGGATGGCGCAGATATCGGTGATTGTTTGATCCCAGCCATCGTTGGAACTCAGCAGACGAGTGTCGTCTAGTGACCGCAAGAGGTGGTACAGGGCTTGTGCCCAATGCTGCTGTCGCTGGTTCGAATGAATTTGTGGGACTCCCCAGCTTTCATTCAAAGGCACCCATGCCACGATACACGGATGATTACGGTCGCGTTGATAAACAGATTTCCAAGAATCATAAATGGCTATTTGTGACTCTGTGGTGAATAGCGGGGTAGAAGAACATTCTTCCCAGACTAGAAACCCAAGTTGGTCTGCCCAATAGAGAAAACGGGGATCTTCAAGTTTTTGATGCTTGCGGCAACCGTTGAATCCCATCTCTTTCGCAAGCGAAATATCAAGTCGGTAGTCATCATCGGTAGGGGCGGTGAGCAGGCTTCGCGGCCAATAGCCTTGGTCAAGAACTAGCTTTTGATAGTAGGGCTTATTATTTAAATAAATAATTCCATTCTCGGTATGGATTTTTCGCATTCCAAAATAGCTGCGGACGGAATCTAGCTCGAGATTTGAATTAATATCCGATAAGGTTAGCTCTACTGTAAATAGATTGGGGTATTCTGGGCTCCATATGTATTCATCGGCACCATGAAATCCGGTACGAAAAATATCTGACCCGAAAATATCCACAGAAAACTTCAGCGTGGGACCGACGCATTTGATTTGTGTCTCAACGAATAATTTATCTTGGTAATGAATCTGTACCTTTAGCCAGGTATTTGAGGAGCTGGTTTTCGTATGCACTGTGAACTCAACAGATCCGCTGTCCAGGGCTGGCTTAATGGCTAAAGACTCAATGCGCTGTTCGTTGACAACTTCCGTCCAAACTGTTTGCCAGATTCCACTGCTCCGCGTGTACCAGATTCCTTTGGGTTTGAATTCCCAGAACTGTTTCCCGCGCGGTATTTCTTGGTTAGTCAGCGGGTCATAAACGCGTAAACAAAGGTTTTGAGTGGTTCCTTCGGTAAGGAAAGGTGTGATGTCGACGGAAAACGGAGTTTCACCGCCGGTGTGCTCTTTTACCATTTGCCCGTTTAAAAAAACTTGTGTTTGATAATCAACTGCCCCAAAATGCAGTAATAAATGCTGTTGTGGGGTTAAACTCGGAGCATCAAAGTTGCGTTTGTACCAGATAATGTCATGTTGCTCCCGAGTATTAATACCACTCAGCTCGCACTCATACACAAAGGGAACATTAATCTGCATAGGGAAAGGAGAGTCTGGCATATACCAACGCTCCCGCAGACCCTTATCGTCATCGTCAAAGCGGAAATCCCATGTCCCATTTAGATTCTGCCAATTTTCTCTCTCGAATTGGGGGCGAGGATACTCGCTGCGCAAATAGTTCATAAGATTCTCCCAGGGCTGGATCTAGTCGGTATTCTTACTGCTTATATAAAGTTGTTGACAGCAGTTGATTATATTTGGTTTTAAACTGTAAATTTTTGCAGCTTTATTTTACCGGATTTTGTTGGGTGATTGGTGTGAGTAGCGTGGTTTTTATTTGTCTGCCTGGTTTATGACCTGCTGTTACAAGTTCATTTGTCGGGCTGAGGTATGCAAAAATAGATTCGTGAGTAAGGCATCCCCCTCCCACCTGCCCGTGCTTGGGGTAGGACCATTCTACGTTTCTGGTATTTTCATCGTCACGATCTCCGCAACCATTTTCAGATATCTGGGATGGCTGAGGATTGGGACGATTGATAACTTATGGATCCGAAAACTTTTGATTCTGATTGGCATTGTTTTGATGGTGGAGGCTATAACCGTGTGGTGCTTAGCCGTGTTTGGCTCGCACATGGTAGAAAGCGTCAAAACCGGTCAATTAATGACCACTGGAATCTACGCTTGGGTGCGTCATCCTGTCTACACAGCTTTCTTCCTGCTCAACACCGGTATTCTGATCTCACAAACAAACTGGTGTTTGATGGCCTTGCCGTTCGTTTATTGGCTCGCATTGAGTATTTTATTGAAACACACCGAAGAACGCTGGTTGCAGCAAAAGTTTGGTGCTCAGTACGCCAGATACGCAGCTCGCGTAAATCGTGTATTCCCCTGGCCACCCCGTGGACCCGAAACCATCTGAAGGCGAGTTTTCACCCACTTCAGCAGGGCAGGGTAGATGACATTGGTCTTCTCGATGATATATGGGAGAAGTTTTTCGAGAACCATTGTCGCGACCGAGCCTCAAACCCGTGCCTTTGTCAGATAAAAACCGTGTGGGCTAAGGAAAACCCCAGCCCACACGGTTGAATTTTAGTCACAGAGCGCGGCGTTCAAACCTTGCGGTAGAACCCCTTGAGTGCGGTGTGCTTCATCACGGTACCAATGAGCACGCCGAGGCGCCCCAAACCGAGACGAGCCGCGTGGAGATCGATGAGCTCGACGAGGTTCCCGTCCGGGTCGCGGAAGAATGCCCAATCAGCACCGGAAGAATGCACCGGTTCATTCATGAACTCCGCGCCTTCCCGACGCAGGCGGTTCACCCAACCGGGCACGTTGGAGACATGGAAGGCGATGTGGGAGTATCCGGGTCGATTCCAAGTCTCGCGTTCGTCCGTCACCACGGGCGGATCGAACTCGAACAATTCCAGGATGTTGCCGGAACGGGAACACATGAAGCCCAGGCGAACTCGCTTAATGCCCTCCACGTGATACAACCGCTCGACAGGCTTCAAATCATCGCCAGTGATTTCCAGATAGTTCATCAGTTTCAGCCCGAACACCCGGTCATACCATTGGACGGCGCGCTCGAAGTTCGCCACGGTAACGCCAACATGACCCAGACCCCAGTTGATACCGATGCTGTTCATTTTGTTGCGACATTCCCGCTGCTTGCGTTCCAGGAATTCTTCCTTGCCCAGCTTTTTCAGCTCTAGTGCGTTGTCCACAGCCAGCTTTACGCCGTAACCCAGCAGCACCAACGCGCCGAGTTTGGTCGCTTTCCGGCAGGTTGTCTTCATAAAACGTCGCTTGCAACTGACTGTTTTGGCTGCTTTACTTCGCATAGTCACCCACCGCCATCATCAGCGCGCCTAGTTCGGCACCGTATTCGGGCGAACCTTCCATCGACATGCGACCCGATGCCTGGGCATCCAGAAGGTCATCTGTCTGCAGTAAGGTCCCTAATGCGGAGGTTACCGAGTCGAAGCGCATCGTAAAGAACGCGGCGCTGCGTGTGTATTCCCCGCGAAATGCCTTTGACTTCCCGGCTTTGATGCGGATGTATGCACCCAGTTCGGGATGTCCATCCACGACATAGGCGTAAACGCGATCCGGCGAAGGATCCGTCCACGCATGCACACCGGGATGCCCCGCCTTATTCAGCTGGCTCATGCCGGTGGTCAGCAGGTAGAACATGCACTTCGTCAGCAGTTTCCGGTCATCCTCAATCTTGGGTGCCGCCGTTGCGCCCAGCAGACTGGACATCGCCAACAGAGCCTTCACGGTAGCGACCAAAAGTCCTGGATTGCTCAGCCCCCCGCGAATCTTGGGCAGGTTCACCTTGCCTTTAAAGAAGTCGTTGAGCTTCTCGGGGGAAGGGAACTCGATTTCCACGTTCGGCAGCGGGTGTGCGCCCAGCTTCGGCGTAATGCTCGCACCGTGAATAATCAGGTGCGTGGCGTAACGTTCCGGACGTCCGTCTATCGACGTGCCCGCCGGGGTCAGACAAGAAATCTGGACCACGCCTTCCTTGCCTTTAAAGGCTGCCGCCAACTCCGGCTTTTCGGCTACAATTGGTTTCAACAGCGGAATGACCGCGTTGAGGAACACCACGTTGGCGTACCGAACTTCGTCGTCAATGCTGGAATTGGGACCCATCGGGAACGGCTTGGCTTTCGTTTTCTTTTCACAAGATTCTCCGCACGCCTTGTCGGTCTGAGTTGCCTGAGGCGGGGCGGAGCTTTGTTTCGTTTCTTTAGTCATGGCGCTCTACCTTAGAACTCGTCTTCCCAGTCGTCGTCCTCCTCGAAGTCCATATGCATGACTTCACGAGCGGCGACCACACAACCGTTTTCGTCCCAGCCGTAATGAGAGTACAGGTCCTCAGGCTGACCGATGACCGAGAATTCGTCAGGGATACCGAGCTTCTTTAACACGAAGCCCTTGCGGGTGGTAGCGCCAACATCAGCGACCGCGGTTCCCAGACCGTTGATGATGTTGTGATCCTCAACGGTGATGATACGCCGAGTTTCGGTAATCGCCTTGGCGATGGCATCTTCATCAATCGGCTTCAGGGTGTGAATGTCCAGCACGCGCACGCTCAGACCGTCCTCCTTGGCGAGGATGTCAGCAGCTTGCAGGGCGCGCCACACGCCAGATCCGGTCGCGATAAACGTGAGGTCCGTGCCTTCTCGCAAAGTATTTGCCTTGCCAAACTCGAAAGTAGGAATCTCGTCACGGTAGACAATCTGGTCAAATCCGCGGTTCAGACGGATATAGACCGGACCCTGGTGCTCATAAGCAGCCTGTACGCAGTACGCAGCCTCCAGACCATCAGCCGGACACATGACCACCAGGTTCGCGAAACTACGCAGAATAGCGATGTCTTCGGTGACATGGTGGGTCGTACCGGCAGCCCCGAAAGACAATCCTGAGTGCGTACCAATAATCTTTACATTGAGATTCTGGTAGCAGATGTCGGTGCGGATTTGTTCGCAAGCGCGCAGGGCTGCGAACGCCCCGAACGTAGACACGAACGGTAGCAGCCCCGCTTTTGCTAACCCTGCAGCGATACCGAACATATTTTGTTCCGCGATACCTACGTTATAGAAACGCTCGGGGAACTCTTTGGCAAACACGGAAATCTTGGTGGATTTTGCCAAGTCTGCCGAAAGCCCCACGATGGTGGAGTCTTCTTTGCCCAGTTGCACCAAAGTCTGACCGTATACCTCCGCGGTGGTCAGATTAACCGCGTCAATCGAAGTGTAAGTTAATCCTCCAGCCATGTTTAGGCTCCCTTCACTAGCTCGAGTCGTTTCTGCAGGTGTCGCTTGAGAGATTCGACCGCCTTGGCATACTTTTCGTCATCAACAGCGCCGTAGTGCCAGGTGTAGTCGCCTTCCATGTAGTCGATGCCTTCGCCCTTCACCGTGTCCATCAGCAGCATGGTGGGCTTACCCTTGATAGTGCGCGCCCGATCAAAAGCGTCGACCAAATCGGGTATCGAGTTACCTTTGACCTCAATGACTTCCCAGTTGAAAGCGCGCCATTTGTCCGCGAAAGGCTCCAGACCCATGACATCGGCAGTCATGCCGTCAATCATGGCGTGGTTGACATCTACGATGCCTACCAGGTTGTCTACCTTAAACTGACCGGCGCTCATAGCGGCCTCCCAGATGGAGCCCTCGTTGCATTCACCGTCTCCCATCAGGCAATAAGTACGCCATTCTTTGCCAAGCTGACGTGCCCCGAGTGCCATGCCCACAGCCAGAGACAGACCGTGACCCAGCGAACCTGTAGAAACTTCCAGACCGGGAACCTTGCCCGCATCCAAGTGAATGCCCAGGTGCGAGAGGATATGCGAATAGGTCGGCAGCCAATCCTTGGGGAAACACCCCAAGTCGGCGAGGACCGGTCCCATCCCCACACCGATGTGCCCCTTGGAGAGCACGAAACGGTCGCGATCAGGGTCGTCCATCTTGTCGGCGCTGAAGTTCATCTCGTGATGATACAGAACCGTCAGTACATCCATGGAGCTCATGGCACCGCCAATGTGACCGCCACCTGCCCAATTCACCGTATCGAGGGTGAGCAGACGCAGCCGATTAGCGGTTTCTTCGAGTTCCTTGTGTTCTTTAGCCGATAAAGCCATCTTTCCTCCTTTGCTTAGGCTTGAGCCAGAATCTCACGTGACTTGTTTTTCACTACGCCCATCGCTTCGTCAGCCACGTCTGCGATGAAGTCGATGTCCTTGTCGGTGAGAGCCGTGTTCGTGAAGTGGTTGTGGTGGTTCGTCATGAACACGCCACGCTTCACGCATTCACCCACGAAGGCCTGGTGCAGCAGCAGGTTGGGGTCTGCTTTGTCTTCGAGACCTCTGATTTGGTGGAAGAACAGGGCAGGTTCGCCACTGAAGCGGTAATCAAAGCCGTGATGCTTGGCAATCTCGGTCAGGCGCTCAATGATTTTCACGCCGTGGTCGTGGCAAATCTTTGGCGCATCGATTTCACGCATCTTGGTGATACAGGCGATAGCCGCTGCCATCGGCGGGGCACTCATCCAGTATGAACCGGTACACATCACGGAGGCGGCAGCGTCCTTGAGGGACTCGATACCGGTCACTGCCGAGATATTGTGTCCGTTGGCGATAGCCTTGCAGAAGCACTCCAAATCGGCTTTGAAACCGTAGTGGTAGTCGGAACCCTTCATATCCAGGCGCCACCCGCAGCGCACATCGTCAACGATGAGCACGATGCCTTCGCGATCGCAGATAGAACGAATCTTGTTCCAGTAGCCAGCCGGTGGCAAGATGCTGTCCTCAAAGACCGGATGGTGGTACGGGGTGGCGATAAAGGCGGCAATCTCGCCCTTGTATTCAGCCGCGAGACGTTCCACCGCGGCGGTGTCGCCCCAATCCACCAGCAGTTTGTCCTCGACTTCTTTCTTGCCTACGCCGGGGGCGCCCCAGCCTTGGGTCCATCCAATCACGCCGTGGTAGCCGCCATTGACAGCGATGAACTTATCCCGTCCGGTGGCGGCGCGCGCCACCATCAGGGCGTAGTTTGTGGCGTCTCCACCGTTCTTGGCAAAGAACGCCCAGTCTGCCATATCTACTGTGTCCACCATCAGTTCTGCCAGATTGACCATGAGAGTGCCGGGCTGCACTGCACAGTTTAGAATCTTTGCCTGTTCCGCAGCGGCCTTGTCCACGTCGGGGTCGTTGTAGCCCAGAACCATCGGACCGTAAGCGCACATCAGGTCAACGTATTTGTTGCCGTCCACATCCCAGAAGTAGGCACCTTGTGCTTTCGAGGCGAATAGGGGGTAAGCGCTGATAGGCATGAAACAGCCTTCCGCCGGTCCCAAGTGCCCGTAGACGCCACCGGGAATGACCTCAACTGCGCGCTCGTACCATTCGTGGCTCTTGGTGTGTTCGTAAGTTTTCATCATTTTGTATAGTCCTTCCTCACGCGCGTTTTCTAGCTCAAGTAGAACGGCACCATGCCGAGGATCTTGTTCATGTTGTCCAACAGGGGAACATATCCGCCCAACTTAATCAGCTCACGACCGATAGCGGGATAGGACGCGAGCTCGCCGCGCAGGACCTGACCGGTGGTATCCAAATCAGAAAAGACCATAAAGGCGTGACGTCCGTTGGGGCCTGCGGCCTTGGGCGCATCGCCGTCGACGATGCGCGCGTGATGGTCATTGATAACCATGGTCAAAGCGGGACCGTTGGCAATCTTTAGTCCGATGGTGCCGTCGCGCATTCCTTTGGCGACCTGGATACCCTTGGGGTCCTGGTTGGCAATCTCCGCCATCGCATAGACCGCGACGTGCAGGGTCAGCAGGGAGTTGATTCTGGCGAACTCGGGGTCCTGCAGCAGTTGGGGGGTCGGCCGCAAGTAATAGGAAAGCCGGTCCGTAATCTCGGTGAACGTACCTGTTAGATACTTCAGTTTGGTGAAGCCCTTGAGTGGTACCGGAATCCCTTTGCCGTCGAACATTTTGTTGACCATGCTCGGCACGGGGAAACCCAAGCTGATATCAGCCGGTCCGCCACCGGGGAAGAACTCAATTTTGCCGTCGCCCAGTTTGAGCCGGACTGAACCGACGTTCGCTGCCTTGAATTGTAAGGTCAGCGGGACATGTTCCAAGAGCTGTTTCGACTTGGGATCGAGCTCTGGGAGCTTCTCGAGTGTACGCAAAACTGCCCTAAGATTGACGGCAGCCATAGCAGTTTGATTCATAAACCCACCTCGTCGTGTGTTTTGTGTTTACTTGGCAAATGCAATTATAGTGTGGAACCTGTTATTTGTGCAGCGGTTTTCCCGAGTGTTTTTCGTTATTTAACCCAAACTGCTCCCTTATTTTTGATACCGGGAGGTCCGGCGGAGATACCGAATTCGTTCCCGGAGATTTGCCGGCTAAAATGGGCGCGTACCCTCCCGCTGAAAACATGAGAAAACGTGGGATTACGAAAAGCAACACCAATAAGGAGCACAAGTGGCATCAACGATGGATTCAGTAATATCTTTGGCGAAACGCCGCGGTTTTGTTTACCCCTGTGGTGACATTTATGGCGGGACGCGCGCGGCGTGGGATTACGGTCCCCTTGGTGTGGAGCTAAAGGAAAACATCAAAAAGGCCTGGTGGAACTATATGGTACGTTCCCGCGAAGATGTGGTGGGTCTGGACTCCTCGGTGATTTTGCCCCCGAAAGTGTGGGACGCTTCCGGTCACCTCAAGGCTTTTACTGATCCCCTCATTGAATGTCTCAGCTGTCACAAGCGTCTGCGTGAGGACGACTTGCAAGAAGAGTACGCCGAGAAACACGGCGTTGAGAACCCAGACGATGTCAGTATGGATGACGTACCCTGCCCGAACTGTGGCGTAAAAGGTAAATGGACGGAGCCTCGGGCGTTCTCGGGACTGCTTAAGACCTATCTGGGACCGGTGGATGACGAATCCGGTTTGCACTTCCTACGCCCGGAAACGGCTCAGGGCATCTTTATCAACTTTGCCAATGTGATGACGACTGCCCGCAAGCGTCCACCCTTCGGTATCGGTCAGATTGGTAAGTCTTTCCGCAACGAAATCACTCCGGGCAACTTTATCTTCCGCACTCGTGAGTTTGAACAAATGGAGCTGGAGTTCTTTGTGGAACCCGGTACCGACGAAGAATGGCATCAATACTGGATTGATCACCGCTTTGAGTGGTACACCGACCTGGGTATTAAGCCGGAAAACCTGCGGTTGTATGAGCACCCGAAAGAGAAGCTCTCGCACTATTCCAAGCGTACGGTAGACATCGAGTACGCCTTCGGCTTTGAAAACTCCAAGTGGGGTGAGCTGGAGGGTATCGCCAACCGTACTGACTATGACCTGGGCGTACATATGAAGGCTAGTGGTCAGAAACTTGATTATTATGACCAGGCCAACGATAAGCGTTGGGTTCCCTACGTTATTGAGCCTTCTGCCGGTCTGACCCGCTCCCTGATGGCTTTCCTAATCGAGGCCTACACCGAGGACGAAGCCCCGAACACCAAGGGTGGGGTAGACAAACGGACCGTGCTGCGTCTCGATCCGCGCTTGAGCCCGGTGAAAGTGGCGGTGCTGCCGCTGTCGCGTAAGGACGAACTGCCCGAAATCGCCCACAATATCGCTGCTGAGCTGCGTAAGCACTGGAATGTGGAATATGACGATGCGGGTGCGGTGGGGCGCCGCTACCGTCGCCAAGACGAAATTGGTACGCCCTACTGCGTCACGGTGGATTTTGATTCTCTGGAGGACCAAGCCGTGACGGTGCGTGAACGAGACACCATGACCCAGGAACGCATTGGGCGGGATAATCTGCTCGCGTATCTGCGTGATCGTCTGCCGACTTGCTAGTGTTGCGGCGAGTCTCTTCCACGACAGAAATACCGGTCGGAGGCGTTTTTGGCTCCACAGTATCCACAGTGTAAATATCCGCCCCTGCGAATTGGTGGGGTGGAGTTTGTGACCCCCATTGCGCTAGCGCCAATGGCAGGGGTGACGAATGCACCGTTTCGTGATTTATGCGCGGCATTTTCCCGCCAAGGTTTGCCGTCTGAGTCTGATAGCTCGCTTCGTCGTGACGGCGAAACGGGGGCGTTTCGTAGCGTTGAGGGCATGTTCGTCAACGAAATGATTACCGCGAAAGCGCTCATGATGAACTCGACTCGCTCGTGGGTCATGGCGCAATCCGGTCCGGGGCAAACTGTTCGAGTGCTGCAGCTTTACGGAGTAGTGGGAGCTGATTTGGCCTGGGCGGCTCGTGAACTAATTGCCCGGGATCTGGTGGATGTCATTGATTTGAATTTTGGTTGCCCGGTCCCCAAGGTCACCCGCAAGGGTGGGGGAGCCGCTCTGCCGTGGAAGACCGCGTATTTTGGCGACCTCATCGGTCAGGTGGTTCAGGCGGCGCAGGAGTCATCGCAGGCAGCCCGACGCGAGGTCGAGGTGCCGGTAACCGTAAAAATCCGGGTCGGAATTGACGAAAGTCATGAAACAATGCTGGACGCGGGACGGGCAGCACAGGACGCGGGAGCAGCCGCGCTCACGTTGCACGCCCGCACCACGAATCAGTATTATTCCGGGCACTCTGATTGGTCGCGGATAGGTCAGCTGGTCAACACGCTGGATATTCCGGTGTTGGGCAACGGCGACGTGTTTTCTGCCTCAGACGCACTGGAAATGTTTGCGCAAACGGGGTGCGCAGGTATCGAGATTGGTCGGGCTGTGCAAGGTCGTCCCTGGATTTTTCGTGAAATCACGGCAGCTCTGTGGGGTCAGCCGATTCCCGCGGGTCCGACTTTGGGGGAAATCGTCGAGGTCATTCGCGCTCACGCCTGTGGCTTAGTGGAACATTTCGGTAATGAAAAAGCGGCGCTGCGGGATATGCGTAAACATGTGGGATGGTACCTGCGAGGTTTCCACCTGGGCGGGGATACTCGCGCGGAACTCACTCGCGTCGAGACGTTGGATGACCTGGAGAGACGTCTGTACGACCTTTTGCAAACGCTCGACCCCAACACCCCTTACCCCGAGGCGGCGCAGGGCAAACACGGACGTTCGCGCGCTCAGCGTCATGTCAAACTACCCGAAGGCTGGCTCGACACCCGCGAAATCGACGCGGCGGCGACCAAAGCCCTGCACCTGGCAGCAGACGATTTCGATGACCCTTACGCCAAATCAGAAGCGGAACCGTACCCAGCGGTTAGGCTTGATAAGTGAGTGAAATTGGAGCATATCCCCGGGAGGTACACGAACGTTTTGTTACGGAGACCCACAAGCGGGGTAACCGCACGGACTTTGAGCGTGATCGGGCGCGAATCTTGCATTCCTCGGCGCTGCGCCGCCTGGGTGAAAAAACTCAGGTTTTGGGACCGATTGCCAATGATTTTTCACGGACGCGCCTGACACATTCCCTAGAAGTTGCCCAGGTAGGGCGCGAACTCGGTAAGGGACTGGGCTGTGACCCGGACGTGGTCGATGCCGCTTGCCTGGCGCACGACTTGGGGCATCCACCTTTTGGGCATTCCGGAGAACGGGTGCTCAATGACTTGGCTAAAGATATTGGCGGGTTTGAAGGCAATGCTCAGACGTTGCGCTTGGTTACCCGCCTAGAGCCGAAAGTTATCGGTTCACAAGGGCAGTGGGTGGGGTTGAACCTGACTCGTGCCACTCTCGATGCCATCGCGAAATATCCCTGGCTGCGGGGGGAGGGACCGCACGGTGCGGATTCCCCCAAGTTTGGGGTCTATGCCGAAGACCGGGAGGTCTTTCAATGGCTGCGGCTTGGCGCTCCCGATAATCATCGCTGTATAGAGGCTCAAGTAATGGACCTCGCTGATGATATTGGTTACTCAGTCCATGATGTCGAGGATGCTGTTGCCCTAGGATCAGCCAACTTGGGTGATTTGGAAAATGAAGAAACCTTTGTTGACGTGGTTGACATAACGAGGCGTTGGTACGCGGGGTCGTTCGGTCCGGGCAAGTTCAGCGCAGACGACTTAGCGGCAGCTCATGAAAGGCTGCGGCAAATGCCTTTCTGGCTCACCGAGCCAGTGTCGGATTACCGTTCCCAAGCCACTCTGAAAGATATGACGTCACAGCTCATCGGGCGCTTTGCGCTAGCCTGTCATGACGCTACCCGCCAACGATACGGAGACCGTCCCCTGGTGCGTTACGACGCGGACGTAATCGTGCCTCCTGAAACTCAAGCAGAAATACTCCTGTTGAAAGGCATTGCCGTGTACTATGTCATGGCTCCGCGCGAAACGACTCATGACCACCTCAGTCAGAAACAAATTCTCTCCGACCTGGTGTGGGCACTATTGGAACAGGAAGCTACGGGGCAGCGTGTCTTGCAAGAGCCTTACCGCGCCGAGTGGCTGCGCGCGGAAGAACATCATTTGGGTCGAGATGCGGGTCGTCTCCGGGCGGTAATAGACCAGGTAGCGAGCTTGACTGACCTGTCGGCAGGCGCTTGGCATGCGCGTTTGGTGGGGATGATTACACAACCTGTCTGACCTAAAACTTAGGCTAGTATGATTGCATGGTTTCCAAGTTCGACCCCGAGGACCTGCAAAAGGTCCGTGATATTCCCATAGAGTCGGTGGTCAGCGACTATGTGAGCCTGCAGCGCAAAGGCAGTTCACTGCTGGGCTTGTGCCCATTCCATGACGAAAAAACAGCATCTTTTAGCGTGACGCCGGTACGAAACATGTGGCATTGTTTCGGCTGCTCTCAAGGTGGGGACACCATTGATTTTGTGCAGCTCATCGAAGGGTTGACGTTTCCCGAGGCGGTCGAATTTTTAGCCGCGAGAGCCGGCATCACGATGCATTACGTGGAAGGCGCGGCTATTACGAAAGAGCGCGTGGAGCCGGGAACTCGACAGCGATTGCTGGAATGCAATCGGGTCGCCCAGGATTTTTTTGTGTCTCAACTTGTGTCTCCGGAGGCGCAGCGAGCGAGGGATTTTGTCGAGGGGCGAGCTTTCACCTCCCAGGATGCTGCTCATTTTGGGATGGGCTACGCGCCGCCGGGCTGGAACAACCTCACCGATTACTTACGTTCGAAAGGCTTTACTGACCAGGAAATTGTGACGGTCGGTCTGGGCAAACCGGGACAGCGCGGGATTTATGACGTGTTTCGCGACCGTGTCATGTGGCCTATCAAAGATGTAACCGGGGCAGTTTTAGGCTTTGGCGGACGGCGTTTGGATGATTCAGATCCGCAAGTCCCGAAATACATCAATACCCCAGAATCCCCGATTTATCACAAATCTTCCGTGCTCTACGGACTGGATTTGGCGCGACCGAACATCGGGAAAGAGCGGCGCTGTGTCATCGTCGAGGGCTATACCGACGTGATGGCGGCGCATTTGTCCGGAATCACCACCGCGGTCGCGACCTGCGGTACGGCATTTACGGACGAACATGCCAAACAGATTCGTCGGTTTATCGGGACTTCTGCGGATAGCGCTTCGTCTTTGAAACTCCCTGGAGGTCTGCCCCCGCGCGGCGGTGAGGTCATCTTCACTTTTGACGGTGACGCTGCCGGACAAGCCGCAGCCCTCAAAGCTTTCCGTACTGACCAGGACTTTGCCTCTCAGGCTTTTGTGGCGGTGGCTGACGATGGCTTAGATCCCTGTGATTTACGGATGCAGCGCGGACCGGGAGCCGTACGGGACCTGATTGAGGGTCGCAAACCACTGTTCGATTTCGTGTTGAAAACCATCATCTCGAAATACGACTTAGATAGCCCCGCGGCTCGCATCGAGGCTATGCGTGCCACCGCTCCGGTGCTGGCAGAAATTCGTGACAAGGCATTGCGAACTGAATATGTGAAACAGGTCAGCGGTTGGCTGGGGGTTAATGTCAGAGACACTTGGTACACAGTGAATGAAGTGTGGCGAAGGATTCGCTCCCAACAGCGCGCCAGCAGCGCTAGCAGTTCTCAGCCAGGGGGACTCGGGGGACCCGGCAATGCCGCGGGTGGTTCTGAAAAAAGCGCCAACCTGGGAAATCTGACCGGGTCAGACGCGTCCGGCAGCCCACAGGTGATTCCGCAAACTCGGCTGGACCCGGCGGTAAACACTGACCCGGTGTGGCGAGTCGAACGTGACGTGCTGATAGCAGCTTTACAGTTTCCGGGTTTCGCAGCCCAGACCGCTTTCGACACCCTGGATCCGCAGAGCTTCACCCAACCCACATTGCGAGCCATTTTTGAAGTCATCGCGGCGGTGGGCGGTGCGGGGGAATATCGGCGTCTCGCGGAGGTCGCTCAAGCAGCGGGAGAACCCCATCCGGGAAACGTGGCTCTAAACCGGTGGGCGGCGGCAGTGAAAGCCCAGGCTGGATCCGTTTTAGTGGGAGCGTTGACGAACCTGGTGACTCGTCCGGCTCCTCTCTATGAAGCGAATCAGTCCGCGGAAGAAACTCGCATCGCGGCGGAATCTTGGGTGCAAAACGCCGTAGAATCCATGGAACGCAAGGGTCTGAACGCTCAAATTGCCAGTCTGAAAGCTCAGTTGCGACGTCTCGATTCCAATTCCCCGGAAAAGGCGGAAGTATTTGGCAAACTCATCAATCTGGAAAATCGGATGCGCGAACTGAACCCCGAATTCTGAACTGTTATGTCTCTGTACGGTCGGGTTAGAAAAATTTGCGCCCTCACATAACGTTTCGCCACGAGCCGAAATATCTCAAAGTTAGGGAAAATCGGGGAGGCAACCTAAAAACCAGATGCCGGATAGCGCAGTTCGAGCTGTGCCAACGGCAGTTGTCCCGGTGCGGACTGTGGACCTCCTACGGTGACGAAAGTACCCCAGTTACCCAGTTGCGGACCTGCTAGGCGAGTAGGCTGACCCAGCGCGCCCATCCCAATCAAAATCGTGGGTCGGTGAGTGAGCAGGAAAGTGGTCTTCCCGCCCTTTTGAAGGTTTGCTAGCTGTTGTGGGGTTTGCGGCGAAAAAGCTGCTTTGGACACGTCTGCTCCCAAATTGAGTTGATAAATGAGCAGGTCGCTGACTTCTTTTTCGCTGTTCGGGGAAGGCTCCCAACAGTGACGGGACAAAATAACGCCCGTACCGTTGCCGTGTATGTTGCGCAACAAACTGGTCAAACGTTTCTCATTGTCCTCTTGGACGTGGGGATTCTCGGCCGCGGCGGTGGCTTGTTCCGCGGTCATGCCTAGGTAGGGATAGTTTGACTCGACATCCACCCAGTCAGCGCACTTCGCGGCTTGTGCCACGAGGCTTTCATAGACTTCCGCAGTAATCGAGACGTGCCCGCCTTCGGTCCGGAAAGTCGCTAAAATCGGGCGTTTTACCTGTTCGCGAGCTTGTCGCAAGAGATTTTCGATTTCGGCAAAGTCACGTTTTGTACCTTGAAAAGATCCACGGGACAGCCACACCCCATCCAGACGAATCTCGACCAGTTCGACTCGTGGATGCATATCGCGGATGAGCCGGTCATAGCCCAGCATCCCCGGATTCACCGAGGTAATAAACGTGGGGCGACGCCAATCCGCAAATAAATCAGACATGATTCTACTTTAGCCTTTCGCTACGCTGCTCGAAGAGCGGGAACGTTTTTTCTTTAGTCAGACTTGCGAAAATCGAAGCATAGCACAACGGTCTGCAGACCCGGAATTCTCCGGTTTAAAGCCTTATAAAAAAGGCGCTGCAGCCGGAGCGTTAGAATCAAATCGCACAAAAGCACCAGAGCAAGGGGGCAACAGTGACCGATTTTTTCTATGCTGACATCTTGCCGCACGGCGAAGACACCTATACCTACCGCAAGCTGACATCCGAGGGGGTTAGCGAAGTCGAGGGACCGGATGGCACCAAATTCTTGAAAGTTTCCCCCGAAGCACTGACTCTCCTGTCTGAGACAGCTTTCCACGACATTTCCCACTACCTGCGCACCGCTCATCTTCAACAGCTGCGCAAGATTCTCGATGACCCGGAGGCGTCGGGCAACGACAAGTTCGTAGCGATGGACCTGCTGCGCAATGCCAACATCGCGGCAGCGGGGGTCTTGCCCATGTGCCAGGACACGGGTACTGCCATCATCAAGGGAGAACGCGGTCAACGCGTGCTGACACCCGGTCCGGATGAAGAAGCGCTGTCCCGTGGGGTTTACAACGCCTACACGAAACTGAACCTGCGCTATTCCCAAAACAGCCCCCTGTCCATGTATGAGGAAAAGAACACCGGGTGCAACCTCCCGGCGCAGGTGGAGTTATATGCTGAGACCGCCCCAGGACACGAAGCAGAGTACCGTTTCCTGTTCATGGCCAAAGGTGGCGGTTCAGCCAACAAGTCCTACCTCTACCAGATGACCAAGGCGATTCTTGATCCCGAACATATGATGCAGTTCCTGGAGGAAAAGATTCGTTCCCTCGGCACCGCCGCCTGCCCGCCCTATCACTTGGCAATCGTCATTGGTGGCACTTCCGCGGAATACACGCTCAAGACCGCGAAGTACGCTTCGGCGCACTACCTGGACGGCTTGCCCACTCACGGCGGCGAACAGGCGCAAGGGTTCCGTGACTTCGAGATGGAGGAACAAGTCCTGGATATGACCCGCCACATGGGCATCGGTGCTCAGTTCGGCGGCAAGTATTTCTGTCACGACGTGCGGGTGGTGCGTCTGCCGCGCCATGGTGCCTCTCTGCCGGTAGCAATCGCAGTCTCTTGCTCAGCAGACCGGCAGTGCGTGGCAAAGATTAACAAGGATGGAGTGTTCATCGAAGCTCTGGACACCGATCCGGGACGCTTCATGCCCGACCCCACAGCCGCGGAACTCGGCGGGGACGAAGCGGTGAAGATTGACTTGAACCGCCCGATGAAGGACGTCCTCGCCGAACTCACCAAATACCCCATCAAGACGCGGCTTTCCCTGACCGGAACCCTCATCGTGGCTCGTGACATCGCCCACGCGAAACTCCGCGACCGTCTGGAAAAGGAAGGGGACTTGCCTCAGTACTTCAAAGACCACCCGGTATATTACGCAGGACCGGCGAAAACTCCGGAAGGAATGCCCTCCGGATCATTCGGTCCGACCACGGCTTCACGTATGGATCCCTACGTGGACTTGTTCCAAGCTCACGGTGGCTCGATGATTATGCTGGCCAAGGGCAATCGTGGTCAGGTCGTAACCGATGCTTGTCGCAAACACGGTGGTTTTTACCTTGGTTCTATCGGCGGTCCCGCCGCGGAGCTGGCAGCTCATTCCATTAAGAAGGTCGAGGTTCTGGAGTACCCCGAGCTGGGGATGGAGGCCGTGTGGAAGATTGACGTCGAGGACTTCCCGGCTTTCATCGTAGTGGACGATAAGGGCAACAATTTCTTTGAGGGCTTGGACAAGGTCGTGCTCACCTTGAAAGTGCCGCCAAAGAAGTAGTCATTAGCGATTTGTTTCCGGGCGGGCGTCTCGAAGGGAGTTCTCTGCGGGATGCCCGCGCCCTATAGCTGTTGGTGGAATTGGTTTACGGAACAGACTGGTGCTGAACAATACACCCAACACCTGAACGCGCTTCACGCGAAAATCCGGGGCTAAATACACTGATAAAAACAACTTCCATGCGGTACACTTTGTATCGTCCAACTCATGAACCCATGAGCTGTGTGTACAACGAGGTATTCGCGGAGGGTTTTAAGATGATTATTGGTGTACCCAAGGAAATTATGAACGGTGAAGACCGTGTGGCTGCCACTCCCGAAACGGTGGCGGATATGGTCGGCAAAGGCTTAACCGTTCTGGTCGAAACAGGTGCCGGGGAAGGGTCCTTCTTCCATGACCCGGAGTATGTCTCTGCAGGCGCAGAGATGGTTAGTGACCCGGAGGAAATCTACCAGAGAGCGGACCTGATTTTGAAAGTTAAGGAACCGCTGTTTAACGAGGCTAAAGGGCGTTCCGAAGTCTCGATGATGCATAAAGGTCAATACTTGATTACCTTTATTCACCCGGCGGCTCCACCCAATCACGAGATGGTCAAGGAGATGGCGGCGCAGGGTGTCATTTCGCTGACTTTGGATGGTGTGCCGCGTATTTCTCGGGCGCAAAACTTGGACGCCCTGACTTCGATGAGTACCTGTGCCGGGTACAAAGGTATCCTGTTGGCGGCGAACTATCAGCCGTCCTTCATGCCCCTGATTCACAGTGCTATCGGGCGGATTGATCCGCTGAAGGTGCTGGTCGTCGGGGTGGGCGTGGGCGGTTTGCAAGCCCTGGCTACCGCGAAGCGTTTAGGTGCGGTGGTGTACGCGGCGGATATTCGCCCGATGGCATCCGAACAGGCCACTTCTCTGGGTGCCAAGCCGGTAGAACTCGGGGTGGATCCTGAAAAGGCTATCGGTGAAGGCGGCTATGCCCAGGCTCTGCCGGAAGATGAACTGGTCAAGGAACGTGCCGCTCTGGCACAGGTCATTCCGGATATGGACATTATCTTCGCTTCGGCGCTGGTGCCGGGTCATTTGGCACCACGGCTGATTACCGAGGACATGGTGAAAACTATGAAGCCCGGTTCAGTTATCGTGGATATTTCTATTGACCAAGGCGGTAACTGTGAAATTACGCCTCCGGGAAAGGTGGAAGTCAAGCACCATGTCACCCTGGTGGGGATTAAGAACATCCCCGGTATGCTGCCGAAGAGCTCGACTTTCATGTTTGCCAAGAACATTGCCAACTTCGTGGACTTCCTGGTGAAGGACGGTCAAATCGTCCTGGATCGTAGCGATGAAATTATTGCCAAGACCCTCACGACTATCGACGGAGAAATTGTTCACGTCGGTGCGCGCGAGGCGATGGGCCTGGCATAGCCTGACTCGAGATCGTACCGATTAGGGCGACCGACCGGTCCACGGTGAGGTCGCCCTAATCGGTACCACGGGATGTGGTGACAGATTCGTCCCGCCGCCACCGTTGAGTCAAATTAAATACATTCCTGACAAAACCGTAACTCAAGGAGAAACCGATGACTCCATTCCAAGGTGTGTTATTGGTCGTACTGGTGGTGTTTACCCTGGTCGGCTATAAAATCATCAGTCAAGTTCCCAGTCTGTTACACACTCCGCTGATGAGCGGGATGAATGCTTTTTCTGGGGTAACCGTGCTGGGCTGTCTCAGTGCAGCCGCATTAGCGGTGAGTTTGGGGTCAAAAGCACTGGGCTTGCTGGCAGTAGCGCTGGCGATGGTGAACATTGTCGGCGGGTTTGGGGTTACTGACCGGATGCTGCGGATGTTCGACAAGAAACCCAAGTCCGTTGCTGATGGAGGCGCTCAGTCGGGAGAGGGTGAGTGACTATGAATAACGCTTTGGCTCTGGTGGGAGCACCAGCCCCGAACAGCCTGCTCTACTATGCCGTTTCGGTAGTGTTGGTGATACTGGTGCTGGTGGGATTAAACATGCTGTCGAGAGTGCAGACGGCAGTGCGCGGAAATCTTTTGGGCGCCTTGGCGATGGCTTTGGCTATCGTAGCGACGCTGTGGAACTTCGGGATTCTCAGCGCGGTCGAACTCTATGCCGCGATGCTGGTCGGATCGCTATTCGGGGTCATCATTTGGCGTAAAACTCAGATGATTCGGATGCCGCAAACCGTGGCTCTGCTCAATGGCTTGGGCGGTATGGCCTCGATGCTCGCCGGGGCGCTGGCCCTGACTGGGCACGCCGATAACAATGCTTTTGCCCAGTTCACTGCCGGTTTAGCGGTCGCTGTTGGTGGCGCTACCTTCTTTGGTTCCCTCATTGCAGCAGGGAAGTTGCACCAGATACTCGATCAGCACCCGAAAGTGCTCCCCGCGCACTCCGTGTGGGTGGGGCTGAGCCTGCTGGTCAGTTTAGGCGCTGCCCTCGCTTACGTTTTTCCACCGTTCAGCAGTCCGGGTGGGGCACAAACAGTGCTGCTCATCGTCCAGATTGTGGCTGCCAACCTGTTTGGTTACCTGTTGGCGGTACGGGTAGGCGGAGCCGATATGCCCATCACGATTTCCCTGCTCAACTCCCTGTCCGGGGTGGCGGGAGCCATCGCCGGCTTGGCGATTTCTGACCTGCTGCTGGTGGCTATCGGGGCTATTGTGGGAGCTTCTGGCTTGCTGCTGACCCAAATCATGTGCCGGGCGATGAACCGGCATCTCATGGATATTTTGCTGGGCAAGACTTCCGTCAGCACCGCTGCCGCAACTCCAACTGAAACTGAATCGGAAAAACCAGACGACTCGGCTTGTGCAGGCGAGACTGACACCAGCGAAACCACCCGTGGTGACCGACCGACACTCGCAGCGCCTGTCGCGGATCCGGAAACTACGTTCGCAGACTGGGTAGAAAATGCTCAGCGCGTCATCCTGGTGCCCGGCTATGGAATGGCATTGTCTCAAGCTCAAGCCCAGGTCAAACGCCTGTTGGACTACCTGGAAAAGTCTGGAAAGACCGTGGACTTCGCAATCCATCCGGTGGCGGGACGGATGCCCGGACACATGAACGTGCTGCTGGCTGAGGTCGATGTGGATTACGAAAAGCTGCGGGAGATGAAAGACATCAACGATGATTTCGCGAGTGCGGATTTGACCGTGGTCATCGGGGCTAACGACGTGATGAACCCGGCGGCAAACACTGCTGAAGGCACCCCAATCTACGGAATGCCCGTGCTGAACGTGGGGGACTGTGCTCATGTGGCCATCTTTAACTTCGACTTGAAACCGGGCTATGCCGGAGTGGAAAACCCGCTGTATGCTCGGGCAGAAACCGAACCGGAACGGGTGCTGATTTTCCCAGGCGACGCCAAAGAAACTCTGGCGGCACGGTTGGACGCACTTGGGGCGCCGCCGGCGATTGAGCTGTTTTAGTCCCTGACTTTCAGCCTGATTTGGCGAGAATTACGGGTCAACAACCGGGCGCTCCGTAGATACGGGGCGCCCGGTCGGTTTACCCTCTGAGTGAGTTTTTGGCGGCGGTTTTAGCTGTCTTCATAATGTGGGCGTCGAGAGTTTTCTTGGAGGGAACCCCAAACAGCAACAGCACTCCGAACAGCGACACGAGGGTATAGAACCAGAACAAGCGGATAAATCCCCGATTGAGCTCCAGCTGGAACGTCGACTCGATAGTGTCCGCGTGAGCGTCGATGTCCTGGAGATAATCCTGGCGGGCTTGCTCTAAAGCTGGTGGGACGAAACCCAGCCGTTTCTTCATGGCGTTACTTTGGCTGGCGAACGTGTAATTCGCCAGCTCCTTGGAACGTGCCACAATGTTGGTGACATCCGCGCTCTGGAGGCGATTGAGCAACTTATCAGGCAAGTTAGACATGGAAAAATTGGGGTTGATTGTGTCTCGAGGAGGGACAGAGGATTGCGTGTCACCGCGGGGGTTACCGGTTGACGTTTGGTTTTTGCTGGAGTCTTGCCCTGCTGAGGGGGGCATTTGCCCCTGGCTCGATTGATTGCCGACCCCCGGCATTCCATCAGGAGCCGCTGCCATAGTGTTGGACAGGGCAGGCATATCCGGCTTCGGCAGGACATCCATAACCTTTTCGGACAGACCACCCATAGCGGTGGCGAGCAGACCCACCATGATAGCTGGGGCGAGAGTGGTAGCTAGCGATCGTGTTAAGGACAGCGTCGCCTGACCGGTATTCGCGTCACGGCTGGGCACCAGGTGCAAAATCAGGTAGGTCAGGGGAGCTCCCATCAAGAACCCCAGTCCGAAGCCCATCACAAAGATGGATACGCTGGTTGACAGGAAACCGGGATACGGGGAAGTCCAGAAGATTAGCAACAGACCTGAGATGGCGGAAATCAGCATTCCTAGCCCCAGCACAAAGCGAGGACCGAGTTTATCGGTGAGTCGTCCGGAAATCGGTGCTGCGATACCGGAAGCCAGCCCGATGATAATCGTGGGGTAGCCGCCATCACCCGTAGGCAGGCGCATGGAGTTCTCGGCGAACTGCGGGATGAACATCACGGTCATCATGAGCGCGCCTGCAACCATCCCGAGCAACAAAGTCACCCCGACCGGAATGTTCGCGAAATAATCAAAGTTGATTAACGGGTCATGGACACGATGCTCGGTAACCCAGAACACTATCCCCGCAATCGCGAAAATCAGCAGGGAAACCCGGACATTGGAATCCTGGAAAGAGAAACCGAGGTCGGTGAAATCCAGGTGCTGAAACATCCACAACAGGGCAGTGATAGCAACGACGATTAAGACGGTGCCCGGAATATCCAAGTGGCGACCCGCTTCGGCGCGCTCGCGGTCCAAGAACAGTGCCCCCAGCACTACCACTGCCAGGGCAATCGGCACGTTAATGTAAAAAATCCACTGCCAGTTATCGGTGCCAGCTATGTCCATGATGAGAGAGCCTGCAGAGCCGCCAATGACTGAGGCCACGCCGTAAACCATGCCGACCAGCCCCAGAGCCATACCGCGCTTTGCGGGAGGAGCGATGACCCCAGCAGCGGCGGTAGCTACTGGCATCATGCCTCCGCCACCCACGGCTTGTATCACTCGGGAGGCTAGCAGCAAACCGAAAGATTGAAAGTCTTGGGCGAATCCACACCCTAGTGAACCAATCCCGAACAGGGCGATAGCTAGCACATATACCGGCTTGCGCCCTAACACGTCTGCCAGTTTGCCGATAACGGGGATAGCAATGGCATACGCCAGGGTGTAAATCGTAAAGACCCAGACGCCAGCCTGGTCATCGACTCCTAAGCTGTTTTGGATGACGGTACGCGCCGGATTCACGATGCCCATATCCAAAGCACCCATGAAGATCCCTGCCAGGTACAGAGCCAAAATCAGTCCCCAATGATTCGGCACAGTGTGTTCCAGCGAAGCTAAACCTGTGGGGTTTTCGTGGTCATTTTGCGTTTCTGCCTCACTGTGTGCCGGGGCAGCTGCGGGTTCATCAATGGTAGTAATCACGGTCATGTGATTAAGTATATTGATAGTTAAGAAACTTAATCAAATTAATAGACGGCTCTAGCGGAGCTGTGGGAAAAGGCAAGTTTTCCTCAGAGGTTACTGGTTTTTGTGGGGTTTAGGAGAAGATTTCGTGTGGTGGGACTCGCCAATCTGGTCGGTGAATTCTGACAGCATCTCCGTGAACTGTTTGATTTCCTGGTTAGAACGGTCGGCGAACACGCCATTCAGGTCCACATTTACGGAACCGACAAAGTTGTGACCCAGCTTGTCTCCAGATTCCGCAATCCGCAGCACTGCCCGGCGGCGATCTTCTGGATCTGTTTGCCTGCTGATGTATCCCAGATTGACCAAACGATCCACCAAATAGCTGGCGGCAGCGCGAGTAATGTGCAACCCATCGGCGAGTTCCGAGGGCGAGAGGGGCTTTCCGGCAATCTCGGAACGCCAAATCATCAGCAGACCATCGCCATCCTTGCCGTGCATTCCTAAGTCGGCTGAGATATTGGCAATCAAATTGTTAGCGGAGAACACCAGGCGGTGAAACTCGTAAACCAACTGTTCACTCAGCGCCGAGCGCTCCTTATCGACTTTAGTAACCTCACTCATGATGTTAAGTATATTGACAGTTAAGTGATTATAACTAAACTGGGCAGTTTTCCGCGGCTGCCAGATACCGAGTCGATGCCAGGTTTTCTGAAACTGAGTGAATTTCGGCATATCCAAGGCTCACTCCATAAAGATGTCTCAAATCAAACGAACCACCTGACGCGCGATGGCGAGCTCCTCGTTGGTGGGTACCACCAGTACCAGCACTTTTGAGTCATCGGTAGAGATGCGCCAAATTGCCTTGGAACGGTCACGATTTTCGTTGCGTTCGCGGTCAATCTTGACCCCGATGAACTCGAGTTTTTCACACAAGCGCCGCCGGATGCGGTCATCGTTTTCGCCAATGCCGGCGGTGAAAGTCAGCACGTCCAAGCCGCCCAACTCAAAAGTATAGGCACCGATGTACTTCAACAAGCGCTGCTGATAGGTCTGCAAAGCCAGCAGGGCATCGGAATCGCCCTCGTCACGGCGTTTCCAGACATCGCGCATATCATTATCTCCGCACATACCTTTCATACCGGATTGCTTGTTAAACAGGGTGTCGACTTCATCCACGCTCATTCCTTTGCGCAGCAGGTGGAACACCACAGCGGGGTCAATATCGCCGGTACGGCTGCCCATGACCAGACCCTCCAGCGGCGTCAAACCCATAGAAGTGTCCATGGGCAGGCGCCCCAGTTCTGCGCAGGCGGACGCACCATTTCCCAGATGCAGGGTGATTTGTTTGACAGTGTCGTCGCCCAGGTAGTCACAGACTTTGTTGGCTACAAATTCATGGGAGGTACCGTGAGCGCCATAGCGACGGATACGGTAGTCATGCGCCACCTGCTTGTTGAGGGCGTAGCTGCGGGATTTTTCGGGCAGACCGGCAAAGTATGCGGTATCAAAAACAGCTACGTGGGGCAGGTCGGGCCACAGTTCCATAGCGGTGTCGATGCCGATGAGGTGGGCGGGATTGTGCAAAGGCGCCAAGTCGCACAGTTCCTCAATCTTGGCGCGGACATCATCGTTCACGATAGCCGGTCCTTTGAAATGCCAGCCACCTTGGACGATACGGTGACCAAAACCGGATAAATCTACGTGTTGCAAGTCAGGTCCGTGGGCTGCGAACATCTCGATAATCTGGGTCAAGGCTTCCTTGTGACTCGGAAGGGGCAGTGCCGCGCTGAACTTGCTGGCATGGACTTCGTGGGTAACTTCCCCTCGATCGGTGCCGATACGTTCCGCTTGACCTTTGGCCAGCACGTCACCGCTGATGGGTTCGATTAGCTGGTACTTCAGGGAGGACGAGCCGGAGTTAATCACAAAAATGGTTTGGTGGCGCATAATGATTGTTCCTTTTTCTCTTCACAAGGGCGTTCGTGGGGTTTCTTTCCGCGGGAGCCTAGCCTTGGGCTTGGATAGCGGTAATGATGATGGTGTTGCTGATGTCATCCACGGTGGCTCCGCGTGACAAGTCGTTGACCGGGGCGTTTAGTCCTTGCAAGATAGGTCCCACCGCCAGCGCGCCACTGGTGCGCTGCACTGCTTTATAGGTGATGTTTCCGGAGTTCAAATCGGGGAATATGAACGTGTTTGCTTGTCCGGCAACGGGGGAGTGCGGAGCTTTCTGGGCAGCCACGGACTCGACTACTGCGGCATCAAACTGGAGCGGACCGTCGATGGATAACTCGGGGGCTGCCGCACGGGCTTTTGCCGTCGCCTCCCGGACCAGGTCAACCAGCGGACCCGAACCGGAGTCAAGCGTGGAATAGGACAGCATGGCAACTTTCGGTTCCAAGCCAAACTGGGTCGCAGTCTTTGCGGAAACCACCGCAATGTCTGCCAGCTGGGCGGCGTCCGGGGAAATCGTCACTGCACAATCTGCATATAGGTCAAAATGATCGTCGAAAACCATGAGGAAAGCCCCCGAAACCAGTTTCACGCCGGGCTGGGTCTTAATGAGTTGTAACGCGGGACGAATGGTGTGGGCGGTAGTGTGAGCCGCTCCTGAAACCATGCCATCGGCATCCCCGCAGACAATCATCATGGTGCCAAAGAAAGAAACATCTTTCAGAGTCTCCCGCGCAGTGGCTTCGTCCATACCCTTATGCGAGCGCAGTTCCACCAGCTTGGCGGTGTATCGTGTCAGCTTTTCGCCATCGTGGAGACTAACTATTTCAGCCGCGTCCAGGTCTAGGTGCAGTCGTTTGGCAGATTGCGCAATCTGTTCCGTTTCTCCTAGGAACACAATGTCCGCAGCGCCGGTTTGCAAGACTCGAGCGCCAGCTTGCAGCACGCGATCATCGTCTGATTCCGGTAACACGATGCGTTTTCGACTGCCCGCAGCTTTTTTAGTCAAGCCGTTGAGAAATAAGGTTTTGAAGTCGCTCACGTCCAGCTCCAATTCTTTGGTCAGGGTTTGGAAACCCCCGGTGGGATTAGACTAAGTCTAGAGATAATCCTACTAACGTTTTCCCAGACAGATTTAAATCCGGTATTGGTAATCCGTTGAAAACCTGACCGGTGTGCAGTCTTGGGGTGTAGCCTTAGTAAAAATTTTGCTCAGCGGGATGACAATTTCAGAAAGGAATCCGTATGTCCGGTCGCGTTACTCTGCCCATTGAAAATGGAATGGACGATGAAATCCGTCAGGTAGCCAGGCTTTGGGGGGCTGATGCGGTACGCAACTCGGACGGAACCAAGCTGCCCCCCATAACTTCTGAATTGGGGGCGAAAGTATATGAAACCTATTTCGTGGGACGCGGAGATAATGATTGGGCTGCTGCTCATCCCCAGGACAGGCCACAAATTTTCCTGATGAGTCAGCGTTGCCCGGCCCTGGGTGAGGAACCGCTGCGTATCTCTGTCATGGATGGTTACCTGGATAAACAGGTCGAGCCGGATATTCAAGCTGACCTCCAGCGCTACTGGCAAGTAATCGATCGCACCACCGGGGAAACCCTCCCTTCTGAAAAGTGGAGTCTGACAGGAAAGGGAGCGGACACCCAGGTGTGTATCGCAAAGCCCGCAGCAGGTCACGTCTATACGGTAGATTTCCTAGCTTGGCAAAACTGGGATCCGGTGCAAATGTATAACTACATCACGAATCACTGGGAAGACGATCCGCAGCGGATACGCGAACAACCTTATGACATCCGTAATCCCGAAACTTGGGAATATGCCCAAGCCCACATGGACAAATGGCTAAAGGACCATCCACACGTGGACGTGGTGAGATTTACGACCTTTTTCTATCAATTCACGTTGGTATTTAACAATCGAGAAAAAGAAAAAATGGTCGACTGGTTTGGCTATCTCGGTTCCGTAACAAAGTTAGCGCTGGCTGAATTTGAATCTAAATATGGGTATGCGCTGACTCCGGAGGATTTCGTTGATGAGGGTTACTATAACTCGCCTTTCCGGCTTCCTCGCTCGCCATTCCTCAATTGGATGGAGTTTTTAGGTGAATTCGTCACGGAGCAGGCGCGCATTATGGTGGACAAAGCTCACCAGTCTGGTAAAGAAGCCATGATGTTTCTGGGCGATCACTGGATTGGAACCGAACCCTACGGGGATGATTTCCCTTCCATAGGTTTGGACGCCGTCGTTGGCTCGGTGGGGTCAGCGGCGACATGTCGGATGATTTCTGATATTCCGGGGGTGAAATATCATGAGGGGCGTTTCCTGCCGTATTTTTTCCCGGATGTGTTCTTCGAGGGAGCCGACCCGGTGCCTGAGCTAGAGGCGCGTTGGTCCCAAGCCCGTCGCGCGATTGTGCGTAATCCTTTGGATCGGATGGGATACGGTGGATACCTGTCCCTGCCCGTGAAATTCCCTAAGTTTGTCCAGAGAGTCTCAGAAATCACCGATGAATTCCGTTCTCTCCACGAGGTCAGCGGGGGTGCGAGACCGGCAGTGTCCACAATTAAAGTGGCGGTATTAAATGCTTGGGGGAAAAAGCGCTCCTGGATGACGTCGATGGTGGCTCATGCCAAGCCGTATTTCCAAACTTATGCCTACGAAGGCGTGCTGGAATCACTGGCAGGACTGCCGTTCACGGTGAGTTTTATTAACTTTAACGATGTGTCTCGCGGAGCCCTCGCGGATGTCGATGTGCTCATCAATGCCGGTCAGGCAAACACAGCATTTTCTGGGGGAGATTACTGGGCTAGACCCGATATTTCGGCGCGAATTCGTGAGTTTGTAGCTGATGGTGGCGGTTTCATCGGTGTCGGTCAGCCCAGTGCCTGTTTCGTGGAGGGAAGTGGAGCGTTCTTCCAGCTGAGCGACGTTTTGGGGGTGGATCAGGAAGTTGGTTGGACGCTGTCTACGGACAGGTACGTTAACGTAGCCGAAAGCCACTTTATTATCGAGGGATTTGACGCCCTGGAACAACGCAGTCGGGGCAGGGGATTAAAGGAGATTAACGTCCTTGAAGTGGAGTCGCAGCCCCAACCCGGACGGGAACAAGCGCTGCTCGATATTGGTCCCGGAGTGGGGAGCATCATTCCTACCGGTGGTCAGGTATTGCAATTTATCGACGGTTCGGTTGACTTGAGTGTTCACGAATATGGCAAAGGTCGGTCGGTTTACTTTGCGGGGCTACCCTACAACAGTGTGAACTCACGGTTATTGCATCGTGCAATTTATTGGGCAGGTCACGCGGAGGAACGCCTTACGGAGAACTATTTTGCGGATCGACCAGAGGTAGAGGTGGCTTTCTACCCGGAGGCTCACAAAGCTTTTGTCTATAACAACTCGGATACTGCGCAGAGTGTCAATGTGAGAGGACCGAAGCCTTTCCAAGTCACTTTAGGGGCACGAGAATCCCGTTGGGAAGCTGTCTGAAATAATTTAGAAAACCCTCCCCAAGGTGGAAAAACTGTGGTTGTATTTAAAGTGTGGTTTCCTTAAGCCATGCTCATAAATAACCGAGGAAGGTAGATTAAACATGCAATTAACGTCTAAACTGCGTTTTGCTGCGATTTTTGCGGGCGTTGGGGCACTAGCTTTGACCGGTCTGACTGCGTGCTCTGATGGAGGCAAGGGAGGCGATACGGGTGCTTCCGGTAAACCGGTGACGATTAAATACCTGCACCGTTTGCCTGACGGGGAAGGCATGACCAAAGTCGACGAGGTAGTCGCGCAATGGAATAAAGATAACCCGGATATTCAGGTCGAAGCTGTTAAATTCGATGGTAAAGCTCAAGAGCTGATTAAGAAACTTGAGACTGACGTGAAAGCAGGCACGGCGCCGTGTCTGGCACAGGTCGGTTATGCAGATTTAGCTGAAGTTTATGTGAAACAGCTGGTAGAGGATGTTTCCGGAGAAATCGATAAGTACCGCGATAAATTTGCCGCTGGTCCGCTGGATTCCATGAGTATCGATGGAAAATATTTTGGACTGCCTCAGGACACCGGTCCGCTGGTGTACTACTACAACAAGGCAGCCTTTGATGAACTAGGTCTGACTGTTCCCACCACCGCTGACGAGTTCGTGGAGACCGCCAAGAAGGCTGCTGAAAAGGGCAAGTTCATTGTGGACTTCCAGACCGATGAAGCCGGTAATATGCTTCCGGCACTGAGCGCCGCTGCTGGCGATCAGTGGTTCAAGGTCGACGGTGATGCGTGGAAGATTGATACTGCTGGAGCTGGCTCCTCGAAGGTGGCTGACTTCTGGCAGAAACTCCTTGACGCGAAAGCGACAGCTACCGTGCAGCGTTGGGATGAAGAATCCTGGAAAGCAGCTTTGAACAACAACCTGATTGGCACCATCGGAGCAGCTTGGGAAGCTCCGCTGCTGGCAGGTGACATGGCTGGCACTCCGAACGAAGGCAAGTGGGCAGTAGCTCAACTTCCGAAATTTGGGGATGAGGCTGCGTCCGGTCCTGACGGTGGTTCCGGCGTGGCTGTGGTCAAGGGATGCGCTGCCCCGGCAGAAGCTATGAAGTTCAACGCTTGGTTCAACACGCAGATTGATGCTCTGGTTTCTCAAGGTCTGGTAGTAGCCGCCAAGGGCACCATGACTACCCCCGAAAAGGTCTCCGCATTCTACGGAGGTCAGGATGTGTTCGCAGAGCTGGCTAAAGCTAACAGTGCGATGAAACCCTTCACCTACATTCCGGGTTGGTCGGCAGTACAGGCAAACGCTGAAGTTGCTGCTAAGGCTGCGGATGGTTCCGGTAAAGTGGCTGATATCTTCAGCTGGAACGCGGATACCGCCAAGTCTACGTTGAGCAATCTGAATTTGAAGGTTTCTGAAAAGTAGCGTGTTTTGTTCCCAACGGAACAAAAAGCGAAATTTTTGAGTCATGGGTGTTCACTGAGCAGTTAGTTTCAGCGAACACCCATGACTCTGTTTGAACCAAATTGATGGGGAACCAGAATGAAAAAACAAGTTGAGGAAACAACGTCAGCACGGCTGACGACACCGGAAAAACAATCGTCGCTGTCTAGAGAGTCTCGGAGCGAGGGGAAGACACGGCGAAAGACATCACCGCAGGCAAAAATCCAAATTCGTGCGGGTTGGGCTTTTTTAGCTCCCTTTGTAATTTTATTTGTTCTGGTATTCCTGGTTCCCATTCTGGTATCGATATACTCCAGTTTTTTTCAGCTTAAGACTACCGGTGGGGGTGCGTACGGTGGGGGCGAGTCTGCTAACACATTTGTAGGACTGCAAAACTATCAATACGTCATCACCTCTCATGATTTTTGGATGGGGATTGGTCGCGTCATCCTCTATACGTGTTTGCAAGTTCCAGTAATGATTATTGCTGCCTTGGTTTTGGCGCTGGTGCTGGATTCATTCTTAGTGAGACATGCGACGATATATCGATTAGGTTATTTTCTGCCTTTTGCCATCCCCGGTGTCGTGGCGGCAATGATATGGCTCTACCTGTATAACACGGAGGTTTCTCCCCTGGTAAAGGGTTTAGCGGCAATAGGGATTAACGTCAATTTTCTGAGCCGGAACGTCGTGTTAGCTTCTATGGCAAACATGACGACCTGGACCTATACCGGATATAACATGCTGATTTTTTTGGCAGCGCTCCAGGCAATCCCGCAGGAACTCTCCGAAGCGGCGCGTATTGATGGCGCCAGCGGGCTGCAAATTATGACTCGAATAAAGATGCCTCTGCTGCGACCAGCGGCGCTGTTGGCAGTCTTGCTCTCTATCGTGGGCACTATACAGCTATTCAACGAACCAACAGTCATCAGCTCGACTCAAACTTGGATGGGTAAAGCCTATACGCCCATGATGATGGCATATAACACCACTATGGGAACTTTAACTCCCAGCGGAGATGGACCTGGCTCTGCGGTGGCGATTGTCATGGCGCTCATTGCCGGTGTGTTGGCAGTGGGATACTTCTTTGTCGATCGAAAGGTGGGCGGAAATGATTAAGAATCGTAATTCTAAACTTTCGCATATGGTGACTGAGCATTCTCCGCAAGGCTTCGACTATATTCCGTCTCGAGAAGGAATGCCGCCTCGGGCTATTGCTCCCTCCATGATTTCCCGCGGAATTACCACCTTTATGCTGATTCTGGTACTCCTTTATTTCATATTCCCGGTCTATTGGGTCATCATCTCAGCCACAAAGACTAACGCGGAGCTGGCTAACACGTTTGGATTGTGGTTTACAACGCATGGTGAGGACACTGAGAGTAAAAGTCTTATCGAGGCGATTGGCGTCAATTATGACAAGTTAATGAGCTGGACTCGAGGCAATTTTTGGCGCTGGGTAGCGAACTCTTTGCTTTATTCCACGGCTTCAGCCGCAATCGGAACTCTGATTTCGGTTATGGCGGGATATTCCTTGGCTAAGTTCACTTTCCCGGGAAAGAACTTGTCTACGGGTATCATCATGGCGGGATTGTTAATGCCTGCCGCGCTTTTGACGGTACCGATGTATATCGTCTTTTTACATCTGGGGATTTCTAACACTATGGCATCCATTATCGTGCCGTGTTGTGTGTCCCCTTTCGGGGTTTTCCTGGGACGAGTTTACGCGCAAACTTCGGTTCCTACCGAACTAATCGAAGCCGCACGTATTGATGGAGCTTCGGAAGCGCGCATTTTCTTTACCATAGTATTGCGCATCCTTGCTCCCGCTATGGTCACGATTTTCTTGTTCATCTTTGTGGCTTGCTGGAACAACTTCCTGCTGCCTTTGATGATGATTTCGACCGATACTCTGAAACCGGTCACTTTAGGACTGTACGGGATGATGAGTTACTTTAACCCAGAAAAAGGTGCCGTTATGATGGGTGCTCTGTTCGGGGTAATCCCGCTGATTATCCTGTTCTTAGGTCTGCAAAAGTACTGGCAGTCCGGTCTAGCTGCCGGTTCGGTCAAAGGTTGATTTTCGTTCCTTACCTACCGCGGTGACTACTATCTAAGGTTCAGAACTTTCACAAGAGGTGGCGAGAACAACATGACTTTTGCTTTCCCGGAGCGTGGCGTGACTTTGTGCGCTTCGCAAGTTGGTATTTCGATAGAGTTTATTGAGGCTCTGCTGGAGCGGATGCATGAACTCGAACTAAACACGCTAATTTGGGAATTGAAACTCAAATCACCGCGTTGGGAACGCGCGAATACCTGGCATTATTACACTTCATCGCAAGTATCGCAGATATTAGCGTTAGCGCAACGACTCGGGATTGAAGTTATTCCCGAGGTGAATGCGCCCGGGCATATGGGAATTTGGCTAGAAAACTATCCGCAATATGCCTTGCGGCGACCCGATGGAAGTGTAGACCCGGAGGGCAGATTAGATATTACCAATCCGCAAGCAATTGAGTTCTATCTCCAGATAGTTGCTGAATACCTGCGTATTTTCCCCAGTCGTTGGTGGCATATGGGTGCAGATGAATACATGATTCACGATTCCTTCACTAACTATCCGTACCTCGCGGAATATGCCCATCAGAACTTCGGACCCGATGCTAGTGAATACGATGTTTTTAACTCTTTTGTTAATCAAGTTAACCAGTTTGTAAAAGGGCAGGGCAGGCGTTTACGAACCTGGAACGATGGAGTACGCGAAACTTCCGTGGTGCATTTGGATACCGATATTTTGATTGAATACTGGAAAGACGAAGGTCTGCGGATAGCAGATTTTAGACAGCGGGGACACGAGGTTATTAATAACAGCGAGGTTCTATATTGGTCCAGATCTCATCCCCCGTATCGAGTCGATGCTCCCGCACTGTGGGAAAGCAACTGGGATGCCCGCACTTTTATCGGCAATCAATACCTCTCCGACTCACCACGGGACGGTGCAAGCGGGCAGCGAGGCTTGCGAGTTTCAATCTGGCCTGATGAGTCCTATCGGCAGACCGAGCATGAGGTTTGGGAAGCCATTCAAGATTCCTTGATGCTGGTCGCTGAGTTGGGTAAATACGGCACTAAACGCAATCATGATTGGCGCGCCGTCCGGATGAGTTATCCCCCCGTGCCCACAATAGCGGGCAGTACCGTGTCTCCCGGTCTGTATGAGATACCTGGACTGGACGCGGTAGGAAAGGGACCCTGGCGAGTCCAGCACACGCCAGATGGATATTGCACCCTCGCGGATACAGCTTGCGGAAAGAACTTGACCTTGAAAGACGGGCAAAAGCATTTGGGTGTGGTTACCCAAGCCGGGGCGCGCCCGTCGCTGGAGCCCCCAGCTGACATGTCCGTGAGTTGGCCTGCAGGATGGGATGAAGCTGAAAGCCGAAACACTCAAAAATGGATAATCAGCGCTGCAGTTTTCACAGATAACCCAAACCTATCCCAGACTGATGAAGTTTTTTGCATAAAACCTGCCCTAACCGGTCAAATCCTAACCCACACTTGTGAAGGCGTAGCACAGTGGCCCTTCGACAGTCTACGGGGCGAGGGCACGTTCACATTCCGGAAAGTAACGCTCTCGACAGTCGATAAAAAACCCAGCTCTGACATCATTTGATGCCAGAGCGAAGAAGGGGTTCGAAGAATCTAGTGTGCGAAGAGTGTGTTCTTTAGGGCAAAGCGGTCTGCCCGGAACAAATATTCACCGTAGGCGGCAATCTTTCCGGATTCGTCATAAGAGACATTTTGGATGCTCAGCACCGTGGAACCCGCAGGAATCCTCAGGAGCTGAGCCTCTGGACCACAGGCCTTGCGGGCAGACACCGCTTGACGAGCCATCGTCACGACAACGCCACGCTCGGCTAGGGCACTTTCAAAAGAATCACGTTCTAAGGCGGTGGCAGCCGGAGCAATCGAGGAACGAATCATGTCAAACATGAGCCCCGCGGGTTGCCGATCAATCATGCGCAGGCGACGGATAGTGGTTACGTTGGTGCCGGGAGCCACCTCCAGTTTCGCACTGACTTCCTGGTTAGCTGGGGAGGCGCCGTAAGACAAAACTTCCGTAGACGGCTTGTGCCCGTCCGCCTTCATCTGGTCAAAGATGGTGGAGAGGGCATTAGGGCGATGTACCCGGGTCGGAGCTACCTGAGTGCCGACACCACGGCGACGTACCAGCAGTCCATGGTCACCCAGCTGCTGGAGGGCTCGACGAGCAGTAGGGCGAGAGACATTGAGGCGTCGTGCCATGGAAAGCTCATCTTCCAAGCGCGTACCGGGGGTAAGCTGACCAGAAAGAATCAATTCTTCAATCGGCTGAGCTATCTGATGGTAGAGCGGAACTGGGGAGTTGCGATCCAGTCGAACGTCAGCTTCGAAGTAAGTTGGTACCTGACTCATGGCGGGTCTCCTTTCCCTTATGTCATTGGTCTATCCTTTGACCCTACATATTATTGTATCGACAATTAATGCCTTTACATTAGCGAAAACCGTTGAAATATCAACGAAATATCCCTGAATAAAGTCTGGGAAATTCGGAGTCAATTTATAGCGAAGAAATGTTTTAGGATTAACCCATGGCTGAAAACTTGCAACACGGTAAACCCGTAGGACCCGTCTTAGTTGTCGACTTTGGTGCGCAATATGCCCAACTTATTGCGCGCCGAGTTCGTGAGGCGAAAGTTTACTCGGAAATTGTGGGACATAACCTGACCGCCCGGGAAATATTGGATAAACAGCCTTCAGCCATCATTCTCTCAGGTGGACCGTCCTCTGTTTATGCTCCGGGGGCTCCGACCTTTGACCCGGCAGTTTTTCAGGCAAATGTGCCGGTACTGGGCATTTGCTACGGGTTTCAGGTCATGGCACAAGCCCTGGGGGGAACTGTTAGCCCTACCGGAACTTCCGAGTACGGTCGGACCAACTTGGAAGTGACTCCGGACAGTCGGCTGCTGGAAGGAACCCCTTCTGAACAGGTAGTTTGGATGAGTCATGGGGATGCGGTTTCGGCTGCTCCCAGCGATTTTCAAGTTACCGCGGCGACGGATGATACAAAGGTAGCAGCCTTTGAGAATCCTGAACGAGGGCTGTATGGAGTGCAGTGGCATCCCGAAGTTCGTCACAGTGCCTACGGTCAACGGATCCTGGAGCATTTTTTGCATGACCTAGTCGGGCTGGATCCGGTGTGGACGCCACAATCCATCATCGACACTCAGGTGGAGGAGATTCGCCAGCGCGTGGGCGATGCCCAGGTTATCTGCGGATTGTCTGGCGGGGTGGATTCTTCCGTGGCGGCTGCCCTGGTTCATAAGGCTATCGGTGACCAGCTGACATGTATATTTGTAGACCACGGTTTGCTGCGTGCGGGGGAGCGCGAGCAAGTGGAACGAGACTACGCCGCCAACATGGGAATCCGGGTCAAGTCTGTAGACGAGTCCGCCCGCTTCTTGGGAGCGCTGGCGGGGGTGAGCGAACCGGAACAGAAACGCAAGATTATCGGTCGCGAGTTTATCCGCTCTTTTGAAGCCGCCCAACGTGAGGTCGTGGCAGAGATTGGCGCCAGCGGTGGGGAAGTGAAGTTCCTGGTACAGGGGACTTTGTACCCCGATGTGGTGGAATCTGGTGGCGGCAGCGGCACGGCTAATATCAAGTCGCATCACAATGTGGGCGGATTGCCTGAGGACTTGAAGTTTGAGTTGATTGAGCCGCTGCGCAAACTGTTTAAAGACGAGGTTCGTGCTCTGGGGCGCGAATTGGGGTTGCCCGATGTCATCGTGAACCGTCAGCCTTTCCCTGGCCCGGGCTTGGCTATCCGCATCATTGGGGAAGTTACCGAAGAACGCTTGCGGATATTGCGAGCGGCGGATTTGATTGTGCGCAACGAGCTGACCGCAGCCGGGCTGGACACGGAGATTTGGCAGTGTCCCGTGGTGTTGCTGGCGGATGTGCGTTCTGTAGGGGTGCAGGGTGATGGGCGGACCTACGGGCACCCGATCGTGTTGCGTCCGGTTTCCTCAGAAGACGCGATGACTGCGGACTGGTCGCGCTTGGATTGGGACTTGGTGGCGCGGATTTCTAACTTGATTACCAACCAGGTCCCCGAGGTCAACCGCGTGGTACTGGACTGCACGTCCAAGCCGCCGGGGACCATTGAGTGGGAGTGAACTTAGCCCTCGTTCCATCTAGCTGCAAGCCGCCCGTCTAGTGGCGGTGGCTAGCATCTAGTGGTAGGAATAGGACAAAGCCACCGGAAATTTCGATGAGTGGAATTCGCCGACCAGCCCCGAAATCAAGCGATTTCGGGCTTCTCTTACCTCCTTTGAACTGCGGAAATACTCTTAACGCCTGTTCAACGCCTGCACAGGATGAGATTAGTTGGCATGAAACAGGACTTGTCCCGAAAACGTGCCAATGCCAACGAAATGATTCCATCGCGTTTTTCGGTCACGGCGCCATCTTGGGGCCCTGCGTGTAGTCACCGTGTAATCACCCCGCCTTTTGGCGCTCCGATTCCGTGTATGCGCAGGTAGGAGCGAAGAGTGACAAACCTCCCGGAAACCGGGTTCGGACGCGTTTCCGACAGGTTCTGACGGCATCCGAAGACCCTGGAGTCACTCTCGCCGCGCGTCCCAGAACCCTACTCCGAACGTTTATGGGACGCTTCCGAATTGCAGTAGTTGCCGAAGAGTGACAATCCCGGCGGAAAGAGAAGGGGGCGCCCGCGCCCCCGACAGCTTTATCTGTGCGCCCTCAGCCCTTGAAACGGGCCTTCCAGGCCCCGTAGTCCTCCTCGGAGATCTCCCTGGCGGAGAGCCAGCGCGCATGCGCTTCCACGCCTCCAGGGCCCGGTCGGCCTTCTGGGAGCCCGGGCGCCGGCCGCGTGCCTGGCTCGGCCGCCCTAGGCGTCGTCCTCCACGGCAAGCCGGTCCTCCCTCGACCGGTAGCTGCGCCAGCAGCAGTAGAGGTATCCCAGCACCGCTGCCGCCGACAGCGCGGACACGATGACGAAGATGGCGACGTCATTGAGCCACATCACGGAGGTCCAGCCGCCGAGGCCGACCTCGCTGGACAGCCTCCCGAGTGCCGCCGCGACCCCTATCAGCAGGGAAACACCCGCGCCCTTCCAGACGAGGCCCGTCCCGCCGAAGGTCTTGGCCTCCAGAACGCGGAGAGAGTCGCTGACGGCACCGCTTCTCGCCTTGGCCAGCGCGACGAGAGCGAGCGCGGCGACCAGGGCTGCGAACTCGACCGACTCCCCGAGGGAGCCTCCGCCCGTCCTGGCTAGGTAGTTGAAGCGAGAGGAGATGTCGAACAGCACCCCGCCGGCCAGGATGTAGAAGCCGGCCCGGTAGACTGGGGCGAGGACCGACGACATGCGCTCGTCCTTCCCCTCGCTCTGAGATGTGATGATGTCTTTCATGATGCCCCTTTCGGCTAGTCCCAGAACAGCTCGTCAAGCGTCTTGCCGAGCTTCTTGCAGATGAGCTTGCAGAGATTGAGGCTGGGATTGTAGTTGCTGGCCTCGATGCTGCAGATGGTCTGGCGGGTTGCGCCGACGTCCTTGGCAAGCTCGGCCTGCGACAGTCCCGCCTCCTTGCGCGCGGCGCGCATCCTTTCGTTTCGTTTCTGAATCACGCTCTTCTCCTCCGCGAAGCAATGGTAAATGTCAAATATATCCGACATGAAAAGTATCCACGATATTTCTCTTAATGTCAAATATAGATGACACGAAACGCTCCGCATCGCCGCATGGGCGGTGAGTCGCGCCTGCATCGTGCCGAACGGCGTGCTGTTCCGCAGTAACTCGAAGGCCTACGAGCAGCTGCGTCGCGAGCTGGTGGAAAACCAGAAGCTCGAGGCCATAATCTACATGCCGTCCGGCGTTTTCAAACCCTACTCCGGGGTGAGCACCGCGATTCTGGTATTCACCAAGACTGACGCGGGTGGCACCGATGATGTGTGGCTCTACAATATGGAGGGCGACGGTTACACTCTCGACGACAAGCGCGACCCCGATGAAAAGCACGATGACATCCCCGACATCCTGAGCCGTTGGCGCAATCTCGGCGCCGAGCGCGACCGTGCTCGCACCGAGAAGAGCTTCCTGGTGTCCAAGAGCGAGATTGTAGAGAACGGCTATGACTTCAGCTTTAACAAGTACACGGAGACTGTCTACGAGCGCGTAGAGTATCCGCCCACCGAGGAAATCCTGGATGACCTGGCCGACTTGAACAGGCAGATGACTGAGAGTCTCGCGGAGCTTCGCCGTATGCTCGGTGGTGGTCAGAATGACTAACAAACCCCAATTTGTAGACCTGGGAAGCGAAAGAAACGAAGTCCTTTCTATTCTTGATGTGGTTGCGTATGTCTGCTAAAAGCGTACAATTGCAACGTGACTTATTCGAATCACATAGCTGCTCTAAACGAGCTCTCCGCCTCGGAGGGTGTCTTCACCACGGCTCAAGCCGCACGGCTCGGAATCACGCGCAACGCCCTGTCCCAAGCCGTGACCTCTGGTCGAGCTGAGCGAATAGTGCACGGTGCATACCGGCTTGCCGGATTACGAAGCGATTTCACAGACGAGCTTGCGGCTGTCTGGAAGCTAACTGATCCAGCCGCATTCACCCACGAGCGCATAGAGGTCGGCGCCTGGGACGGAATCGTCATCGGCGGAGCGACTGCGGCAAGTCTGCAGAACCTCGGCGACTTCTACCTGTCACCGTATCGCATCTACGCACCGCGTAGAATTAATTCCCGCATGAAATCAGCGAGTATCGCCATCAGAAGAATCAACCCGGACGACGTGGGCTGGATTAAGGGGCTACCTGTTACGCTTCCCGAACGAACGCTCGTCGATCTTTGCCTGGACAACGAAGAATGGTCTTTGGTGGAAGACGCCTTCAACTCTGCGGGAAATCTCGACTATGACCGCCTGGTGAAGATAATTGCCGACCAGCCGGAGAGGAAGAGCGTGCAGGAATCGTTATCGGCGATTCGCGGACTCATGGAACGGCGCCTCGACAAGGAGTGCGCCAGATGAGATACCAGACTCCAGCGGCACTCGAGATGGCCGCAAAGGCGGCAACCAGACGATCGGCGCTCGACACGGGTCGAGCCATGACCGGGTTCTATTTCCACAGGCTTCTTTGCCGTATTTTCAGCGACCCACATCGCGCTTTCGTGCTTAAAGGCGGTCAGAGCATGCTCGCCAGAACCGTGGACGCGCGTGCGACGAAGGATATCGATCTACTCTGTAATGAGCGTTCTCTGGAGCGAGCCCTCGAAGATCTGAAAAGGCTTGCCTTTGTGGACCTTGGCGATTACATGCGGTTCACGCTTGTATCCGCTGACCCGATAAAGGCAGAGGACGAATATCGGAGCGGACTGCGCGTTGTTTTCCAGCCCACGCTTGGCTCGAAGAGCCTGCAGCCCATTGCCATCGACCTCGTTGTCGACGAGGTTCCACTAGAAAGTGCGGAGCTCATCACCCCTGCGGACAGGATTGAGGTCGAAGGGTTGCCGGTATGCGACTATCTGGTCTATCCCGTCGAGAGCGCGTTGGCGGATAAGCTCTGTGCACTGGTTGAAAGGCACGACGGTAGAGCCTCCTCCCGTGTGAAGGATCTTGTTGATATTGCGGTCTATGCGGTGACATGCTCCATAGATGGAGGAAAGCTACGAGAGCGCGTGCTACAGGAAAGCGCCGTGCGCGGCATCGCCCTACCTGAGACATTTTGCATCCCAGATGAATGGGGCGCTCCTCATGAGCGGCAGTACGAGAGGCTGTGCTCCCAGACCGGTCTGCCCCATTCGCTTCGGAGCATTGACGCGTCAGTCGAACTCGCAGGCAGACTTTTCAATCTTGTGTATGCCGGTTTTGCAGATGGTATGACCTGGAATCCGGTAACGTGCGAATGGGAGTAAAATCGATTTTTTATAGAACAAGGAAGACGCCCGCCCCGCCGCGTCTATGGGCGGGCATCTGATTATTCGTCCGCGTTCTGGTTTTCAGAAGCTTCGGATTCGCCCGTTTTAAGTTCCGTTTTATCAGCGCGTGTCTTCAAGAAGTAGACGCCATCGCCATCGATGAGCATGGCATCTGCCTCGTTGTAGATGAAGTTCATGCGTGCCAGTTCGTTTTCACGCTCTTCGCCTATAAGGGCAATCGGGTCGGCAACACCAGCGGCCTGGCGATAGCAGTCCTTATTGATGGCTGCCTGCTTCTGAGCTTCCTTACGCATGGCAACCGGGGTGATACGCGGTGCGTTATGGGTGACAAAATGCCCAAGGTCGAATAACGCGTTCTGGTGCTCGTAGTCGTCCTTCTCCGCATCTGGCACGGCAAGCAGACCCCCGCGGACGTTATTGATCCGTTCGGTGAGAAGGGTCTGTGCGTTGTCGCGCACCTCAGCGTAGTCAGTGAGGCACCGTTCTACCTTTTCACGTTCCCGTGCTATCCTCGCTGCACTGAAATCTTCGTCGTATTGCATGGATGCCTGTTCGGCAGCCAAGAAGAGGCGAAATGCCGCTAGGGCATCACGCTCCCTGCCTTGGAACTCGTTGAGCCTGGCTCGTACCTCGTCATCCTTCATTCGTTTCGGGCTCTCCATGTGCGCACCGAACTCCCTCATCGCTTTCACCTGGAACTTCCAGGCCTTGAGGGTTTCAACGCAGATTCCTTCTATGGCGTTGTGCACGGCTTGCTTTTTCTCTGGGTTTGTCGAGATTTCCTCATACTGGGAGATGTATTCGCAAAGCCTCTCGAAGCGCGCCTCGATGTCAGCCTCACGCTCGAGTCTCATCTCCTGTTGAATCGCCGTGATACCGGACTCGATGCTTTCGAGCTGCTTGCTTATCTCCGCCATGTATGCTTGACCGACGACGATCGCCGCCCCTTGCAGAGCCAGGTTGGCGACAGCGAACGGTTGAAGCTTTGCCTGTCGGATGGCGGCCTGGGGCTGGAACTTGCCATTCTTGAGGATGCCGAGCTGCTTCCACTCTTCCCAGCCGGGAGTCTTTCGATTGAGCAGGTCGTTCCAACCCGCTCCCTTGGGAAAACGCACGATTGCGTGGTTCCACGGAGCCGTCGCGTCTGCCGCTGCTGCCGCCATAGGTATAAGGGCGTCTGCGTATGCCGCCCCACCAATCGCTTTGGCGTCAATCTTGACGTGGTCATACAGAGCAAGGTCGACATCGCCGCTGTCGATGGTGGGCATGATTTCCGCGCTATCCGTCCTGATAATGGTGTCGCCTTCGCAGTCTTCTTCCGGTTCGGAGTCGCTGTCGTGCTTGCCAGGGAATGGGAATTTCATAGCTGTGCCCGCCTGTCGCAATAAAAACTGGTTTTTCATAAACTGCAGTCAATATTTTAACGTTTAGGCTGCGTAAAGATTAACGGAGCGGTGCGGCGTCGGTAACATGCAGCGAATTCGAGCGCCCTCCGATTTTGTTAATGGTTGACTGCCGCACTATAGGTATGCAGCCATGTAGTCAGTACTGACCACAGGGTGACTACGCTGTTTTGTCGATTGGAAAGTGATAGTAATCGCAGTTCAGACATGATGCTGACTACGCGGAAACGGGCTCTGTAACGATTAAGTGGGAATAAACGTGTGACTCTCCCGATGCGGATTACCAGGTCAAGCCCTACGATGGGTTCAGAGGTGACTTGAAATGCAACGGTTTGAAAACAATGTCTTTGACACGGCTTTGCTGTTTGAAGGCGGAGCTATGCGGGGCAGCTACAGCGGGGGAGCAGTAAACGCCCTGTTGGAGGCTGAAGTTTACGTGGACTACGTGGCAGGGATTTCTGCGGGGGCAACCTGCCTGGTGAATTATCTGGCTCGGTTGCCGCAACGCTCCCGGCGCTGTTTTGTTGATGTTTCTACCGATCCTGCTTTTGGCGGCTGGAAGACCGCCATCAAAGGTAAAGGGATTTTTGATACCCATCACATGTACTACGACATGACCGAACCAGGGGGAATGCTGGAACTGGATTATGAACGGTTTGCGGCTAACCCAGCGCTGTGGCGTGTAGGGGTGTACAACGCTGAGCGTGGAGAAAATGTTTATTTCTGTGCAGACCAGGTGGACACGGAGCAAAAGCTGACCCATGTGTGCAAGGCTTCTGGATCCATGCCGATTGCTACCCCGGTCACCTACATCGCCGGGGAGGCTTGCATGGACGGTGCTATAGGTCCCAGCGGTGGGATTCCTCTAGATGTGGCGCAGGCAGATGGTTACGAAAAGTTTCTGGTCATCCTGACACGACCGCGGGATTATGTTAAGGAAAACCGTCTGCCCGATTGGATTTATCGGTCTTTGCTGGCGCGTTATCCACGGGCGGCGCAGGCCTTGGTAGACCGTCCCGCGAATTACAACCGGACCCGGGCGGAGCTGGAACGCTTGGAGGCTGAGGGCAAGGCCTACGTGTTTTATCCCGAACATATGGGGGTGGCGAATTTCGAAGATAATCCCGCCAAGCTGGAAGAAAATTTTGCTGCCGGATACGAACAGATGCAACGTGAACTCCCAAAGGTCAAAGAGTTCTTAGGGCTGTAAAGTCGCGTGGTAGATTGCGTGAACTGCCAGAATCCCAACACGCAGTTATGATTGGGGGGGTGAAAGATAGCTGGCGGGTATTCACTCGTGATGTGAAGCGGATTATTGCGGTTCCGCGGTCCCTGATTATCGTCTTTGGCATCTTAGTCACCCCAGCCCTCTACACTTGGCTGAATATTGCGGCCTTTTGGAACCCTTATAAGGCAACGGAAAACCTTCCTATAGCGGTGGTGAATAACGATGCGGGGGCGGCATCTGCACTGACTGGTCAGCTCAATGTTGGCGACCTCATAGTCGATCAGCTCTCGGAGAATGAACAGCTCGGCTGGCAGTTTACGGATCAGGACACGGCCAATCGCAAAATCAGAGCCGGGGAAGTTTATGCGACTTTCGTCATCCCTCAGACCTTTAGTAAAGATTTGGTAGATATTTTCAGCGGTCAACGCCACCAGCCGACCATCGAATACTATGTGAATGAAAAGAAAGGTGCTATTGCGCCAAAAATTACCGATGTCGGAGCAAATGAACTTGATATTCAAATCACGTCTACTTTCCGAGGCCAGGTTGGCGAAGCCATTGCACAGTCTTTGCGCGATGGTGGGTTAGAGATTGACGAAAATGTTGTCGGTGCTCAGGGTAGTGCTTTAGATGCCTTAAGCGGTATCAATCGGGATTTAGCTGATGCGCAAGTCGCCTTGGATTCAGCCAGTACGTCTCTGACGGGTTCCTTAGAGACTATGAAAAAAGTCCGGGCTGCGCTGGCTGCAGCTGACCCCGCATTGGCTGATGTTTCTGCGGCTTTGAGCAACTCCCAAGACATTTTAGGAACGGTTGTCTCCGATGTTTCCGAATTCACGGCTACGGCGGGGCAAGCCAGTATTGACGCCCAAAAAGCGCTCAATGAGTCCTCGGCGGTCGCGGGTTCGGCGGTATCGAATGCGGCGAGTAAACTCACCGAAATGAACTCGCAGCTGCAATCCGGTATTCAGCGGGCGAATGCTTCGACAGCGAAAATGCGTGATCAGATTGCGGTTTTGCAAGGTTACCCGCAGACACAAAAGCTCGCTGCGAAGTTGAATTCCCAGCTGAGCGACATGCAGAATCTGCTCGCTAAGGTCGGGAAAACCGGATCAGATGCGGCAAATGCCAGCGAGGATTTGCAGGCGCTAATGAAAGCCTTTGATCAGGCTCAGACCGATGTGCAAAGAGTTACCACTGGTCTGCGTGAACAGTCCAATCAGGCAGCATCCACATTAAATGCCCGGGTGACGCAGCTGTCGGCACAGCTGGGAGCCATCAAATCCGCGGTGGGTGTTGCGCGAATTTCCCTTACGGAAATTTCTGCGTTGGCCCACGGAGTTGATGACCAGATTGTGAACATGCAAAACGTGCTTGGCCAGGTGCAGGGCAACCTGAATGGGCTGGCCAGTACGACTCGCGGGGCGCAAACCGATGTGGCGACTCTGGCCACTGCGCTGCGGACCGGAACCTTGGAAAAAGTCATTGGTTTGGATCCGACCAATATCGGACGCTACCTGACTTCACCGGTGGAATTTGACCAACAAACGATCTTCCCCATCAACTCTTATGGTTCGGGAATGGCGGCCATGTTCATCAATCTTTCCCTGTGGATTGGTGCGCTTATCCTGGTCATTATTTTCCGGGTGGAAGTCGATAAAGAGGGCTTTGGCTGGTTGAGCTTGCGCTCGGCTTATCTGGGACGATTTACGCTCTCTGGTGTGCTGTCTATAGGGCAGGGGTTGATTGTCAGCGTGGGCAGTTTACTAATGGGAGTTCAAGCGGTCAATGCTCCCGCTTTTATTGCTACATCCATGCTGATTGGGCCGTGTTATTTGGCAATTATCTATGCTTTAGCGGCCGCTCTCAGTCACGTTGGTCGAGCCCTGGCAATCTTACTGGTGGTGTTGCAGATTCCCGGCGCCTCGGGCATCTATCCGATTGAGCTCATGCCCGGATTCTTCCGCCAGCTTTCCCCAATGCTCCCGTTTTCCTATGGCATCAACGCGATGCGAGAAACTATCGGCGGGTTCTATGAGGGGCGTTTCTGGCATGTTATGGCGGTTTTATTGATTATGAGCGTCACGGTGTTCCTGTTGGGGTTTGTGGGGAGGCGTCGCTTGGGTTACTTCACCCAGCTGTTCTATGACGATTTGGCTCGCACTGAACTGGTCGTGAATGAAAACGTGCAGCTGCAAAGCCCTGGTTACCGGTTGAGTAACATCATTGCGCTGCTGGGCAACCGGAAAGAATTTTCCACCCGTATCAGTCGACGTCAAGAAAAGTTCAATGCCCGTTATCACGCTTTGATTAATGGACTGAGCAGCGTGGGGATTTTGGGACTGGTTGTGCTGGGGATAATTTCCCGGCTCACCTCCGCCAGTAAGCCAGCGCTTCTGGGCATAGTAGCGATTTGGGGACTGGTCATTATTGGGGCGCTGGTTAACGTGGTCGCGCTAAAGAGCTCCATAGAACGGGCCGAAAGGCTGTCGCATCTGACGGAAGATGAGCTTTTCGAGAGCCTCGCCCGCCAGCGAGATGCAAATGCTACCAAAACCACGAACCAGTCGGAGAGCCTGAACAGCGGACATAACTCGAGCCGCGGTGAACGCCGCCTGATTACCGCGTCGGAGCAGGAAGACGACGCGGTGGAATCCGTTCTGGGGACCGCCGTCGGAACATTGGATGAAGTCGGAGGCGAAAGCGCGGGGAACAACCCCGAGGAAACTCAGAACGAAACCGTGGACCAATCTGCTGATGAAATCCCGGACGAATCCCAGGATTTAGCCCGGAACGACGCAGCGGATCAAAGTGCCGAGAAGCCGACGGGCGAAACCGATGCCTCAGTAACCGGGGAGGCAGCACGATGAACAAAGTACTTTTTATCATTCGTGACGACTTCCGCCAGATTCGCAGCAGCGTCATGGTTCGGATTTTCATGGTTCTGTTGATTACCGTGCCCTTGTTCTTCACCTGGTTCAACGTACTGGCGACCTGGGATCCTTTCTCGAATTCGGGACGTTTGCAGATTGCCGTGGCCAGCACCGATGAGGGTTACACCAGCAAGCTCCTGAACGTCAAAGTTAATGTGGGGGATACGGTACTCAAGGAACTGGCCGTGAATGACCGGTTCGACTGGGTTCTGACCAGCAAAGATCAGGCTTTGGAAGGTGCACGCTCAGGGGAGTATTACGCGGCAATTGTGTTGCCGGAGGATTTTTCGCAGTCCATGTTCACGTTCTATGCCGGCGGGGCCGCCCCGGCGGATATCACGCTGTACACCAACGAAAAGAAGAACCCACTGTCCGCCAATCTCACTACGCAAGGCGCTCAGGGTGTCACCGCGCAAATTAACACGACTTTTTCGCGAACCTTGGCCGAAGTCGCCGTGGGTATTGCCGAGGACGTGTCCTCCTACTTGGGCACTGCCGACACTCAGGCGGCCTTGGATCGGCTGAGTAACCGCCTCGAATCCCTCTGTGCACAACTGAATTCCGGGGCGAATACAGTCAGTTCTCTGTCTACCGTGATAGGTTCGGCGGTGCCCCTGGCCACAGGGGCTAAGCAGCTGGCTGCGGGGGTGCAGGACTCTTTCGATGAGGCTGTTGGCGACACAGTTGGTTCCGGGGTCAATAGTACCGGGGGGACGGATAATCCCTTCGCGGTTGTTTCCTCTGGGCTCGATGATGCTGTGAGCCTGGCCGCAGGCAATATTTCCAACCTGCAAAATCAGTTGGACAACTTGCTGGATTCGACCAATAGCACCACACAAAGCAGTGCTGCTGCAATCGAAGAGCTGCAGACCTTGTTGAATAAACAAATCAGTGGATTCCAAAAGACTCGGGACGTAATCGAGCAGTCACTGGGCTCGGACGGGGCGGATTTGCTGGGGAAGGATCCGACTGTAGACCGGTTCCTGGCCGAGATGGACGCGGCGATTGCTCGCCAACAAAGCCTGTCGAAGCAACTGGGCACTATCGCTGCTGACCTGCACCAGGGGGTGCCTCTCGATTCTGACCTGAGAGAGTCGGCTCGCCATGCCATAGCGGAAGCGCAACAGGCTATTGACATGACCCGGTCCAACTACGAGAAAAACTTGCAGCCAAAGATTGAAAGCCTGCGTGAAAACCTGGACTCTGCCGGCAAGAATGTGAAAGTTTTCCGTTCATACCTAGAGGCGATGCGAGCCGACCTGTCGGGAAGTGCGGGCGGAATGATTGAGAGTATGCGCCGCTCCCAAAAGACCCTGGTCGACACCGCACAAAAGATGCGTGACGGGGCTAGCCGCCTAGACCGGGCTCGTGAACAGATAACGTCCACTCGGGGGGAAGTGGACTTGGGCCAAATCGCAACGACGTTGGGGGCTGACCCCAAGGGGTTTGCCCGCCTGATTTCTTCCCCCGTAGCAGTACAACGCAATGCTGTGTTCCCAGTCGCCACTTTCGGGGTGGGCATGGCTCCGCTTTTCACCGTCATAGCCCTGTGGGTTGGGGCGCTCCTGGCGGGGGTATTCCTGCGCACTGACATTTCTCCGAATGTGGGTCAACGCTACCTGGACAGCGTTGCAGACCGGAAACATCCGGATACAGCCGCTAGCGTGGATACGAATGCTGCGGAATCGTCACGATCAGCAGAACCAAGTACGAAATCGGGCGAAATAAGACCGACTCCAGCTGCGAAATCGGTCGTGAAAGCCGCAGTAAAAAAGCCTGTCTTCATCGGGGCTCAGGAGTACCTGGGACGCTACTTCATGTTTTGGGCAATAGGGATGGCTCAATCCACCTTGCTGATGATTGGGCTGATTGTGTTCGTGGAGATTGAACCGGCGCATCCCTTCCTGCTGATTTTGGCGGGATGGATCATTTCCACCGTCTTTACCAATATTGTTTATACGCTGGTCGTGGCGCTTTCCAATGCAGGCAAAGCCTTAGCCGTGGTGTTGCTGGTGTTACAGATTTCTGCCGCTGGCGGCGCCTATCCGCTGGAACTGCTACCGCAGTGGTTCCAAAACATCAGTCCCTGGCTGCCGGCCACGTATGCGATTAACCTGATGCGTTCAGCTATCGCCGGGATTTATGCGGGGGACTTTGCTTATAACTTGGTGATAATCCTGTTGTTCCTGATTCCGAACCTGGTGCTCGGGCTGGTCTTGCGGCATACGATTGCCGGGCGGATTCACGATATGACCAAAGCCATTGAAAAAACGAAGGTCATGTAGTCGGGGGCTATCCTTACGGGGACCAATTGGCATTGTTTCGTTTGTAAATTAACCATCAAAATGCCAAAAGGGCAGAAAACCACAACACAACCCGGACTACCACAAATAATTCGAGAAATCCTAGGCAAACTCGGTCACTAAAGTTGCACGAGTAGGGTTCAGTGGCGACCAAAGGTACGGAGTCGCGACTCGTCAAAATCTATCGCTTATCACCTTTACGGAATGTGTAAAGGTGATAAGCTGAGATTATGAGCAACGTCGCTGATTCTTTCGATTCTTTTAATTCTAATTTGGACTCGACGAATTCCGAGTGTTTGGTTCCCCTGCCTCCTATGGAGCACAACCTGTGGGGGACGCCAGATGAATCCAAAAAGCTGTCTGCCTCGGTGCAAAAACTGCTGCACAAACTGCTGGGAGTAGGGGAGCTGACGCTGCATCGTCGCACCACAGCACAGACGGAACTGTCCCCAATCCGTCTGGGCGATGCTGACCTTGCAGCGCTTGGGGAAATCGTAGGACCCGGCTACGTCACCACCGACAAAGAGCAACGCATCCGTCGCGCCCGCGGCAAGTCCTACCCTGACCTGGTCGATTGGCGGATGAATCGGGTGATTGAAGCTCCCGACGCGGTAGTAGCTCCGGGAACAGAAACGGAAGTCTGGGAGGTCCTCAAGTTCTGCAGCCGCGAAAAGATTGCGGTGGTTCCTTTCGGAGGGGGATCCTCTGTCGTAGGTGGTCTCAGTCCCAAGAAAGGCGGGATGCGGGCAGTCATCAGCATTGACCTGCGCCGCTTTGACCAGCTTGAGGACGTGGATCCGGTGTCTTGTGAAGCGACCTTCGGGGCGGGGCTCTCCGGACCGCACGCCGAGTTGCTGCTGGGCGAGTATGGTTTGCAGATTGGTCACTATCCGCAGTCTTTTCCTTATGCCTCCCTGGGCGGATTCGCGGCGACGCGGTCGTCGGGACAAAGCTCCGCTGGATATGGGCGTTTTGACGAGATGGTGCGTTCGCTGACCGTGGTGACCCCCAAGGGCATTATGGAAGTCGGATGGAAAGCGCCTATGTCAGCCGCCGGCCCCGATTTGCGTCACGTATTTTTAGGTTCCGAGGGTAGTTTCGGGATTATCACTAAACTGCGGTTACAGGTGCACAAGATTCCGCAGACTAAACGTTACGAGGCTTTTCGATTCCCAGATTTTGCAGCCGGCGCCGCTGCGGTGCGCGCTGTAGTACAGGAAGGCTGCGGTCCAACGGTGATACGCCTCTCTGACGAGATTGAATCCTCACTGAACCTGTCCAATACCGACTCGATGGGTTCCGCTGCGACCAGCAAAGTCGGATGCTTGTGCTTGACCATGTTTGAGGGCAGCGAAAATCACACCAAGTCCCGCCATGAAGAAACGCGGGCAGTGCTGCTGGCGCACGGGGGCACGTCGTTGGGCGAAATGCCGGTGCGGGAATGGGAACAGGGACGTTTTGGGGCTCCGGTACTGCGTGACGGATTGATTGACAACGGAGCTATCTGCGAAACCCTGGAGACCGCTACTGACTGGTCAAACATCACCAGGCTTAAGACCGCCGTGACAGAAGCCCTAACTACGGAGCTTGCTAAAACCGGCACGATTTCGGTGGTTATGTGCCACATCAGTCACGTCTATGCGGGAGGCTGTTCCCTATACTTTACGGTGGTGGCGGCGCAAAAGGGCGATGACCCCCAAGCTCAGTGGTGGCCCGTGAAACACGCGGCATCCCAGGCAATTATTGATGCGGGAGGGACAACTACACACCACCACGGGGTAGGCACGGATCACCGTCCGTTCCTGAAAGGCGAAATCGGCACACCCGCAGTGGAGCTTATCCGTGCGATTAAACACGAACTTGATCCGGTAGGGATACTGAACCCAGAGAAGCTGGTGTAGTGATGGAAAAAACGTTTGATCGTCACGAGATTCGGCATATTGCCCTGCTGGTGAACCCGGCTGCGGGTAAAGGGAAAAGCAGTGCCGCAGCAAAACTCGCCCACAGCGCTTTTGCGGAGGCGGGAGTGAAAGTAACGGTGTTGGCGGGAGCCTCCACCCAGGAGTCCGATGAACTGATTCGGCGCAGCATTGACGATAGGTCTCTGGATGCCCTGGTGGTGTGTGGGGGAGATGGTCTGGTCAGCCTGGCTTTGCAAGCGCAGGCGAAAACCGCTGTGCCGTTGGGAATAATCCCAGCTGGAACTGGAAACGATCATGCTCGGGAGTATCGTATTCCGCTCGATCCCCGGCACGCCGTCAAGGTCATTACTTCCGGTTACGCCACCCGCACGGACCTCGGTCTGATGCGCGATGAGGAAGGGCGGGAGAAGTATTTCGGGACCATTGCCTGCATGGGGTTTGATTCATTGTCATCGGCTCGTGCCAACACGATTTCTTTTCCGCGGGGAGCTACACGCTACGTTGTGGCAGCTTTGATTGAATGGGTACGGTTTCGCCCGCACAATACCCGCATATATGTCGATGGGCAGGAGGTCTGTTCCGGTCCAATCACCACCTGCGTAATGGGGAATACCAAGTCATACGGGGGAGGTCTGAAGGTGTGCCCCCATGCCAATCCTCGAGACGGACTGTTGGAACTTTCCATTTTGGGAGACCTGACGAAACTGGGAATGTTGCGCCATGCGGGTGCCTATAGCAACGGCACCTGGTGGAGATTACCCCAAGCACAGACCGCACGTGGCAAGGTAATCCGCATCGAGATGCCCGCAGTCACCGCTTATGCGGACGGAGACGCCTACTTTGATTCTGCCATCGAGTGCACAGCCGTTCCCCACGCCGGATACTACCTGGTGCCACGCTCATGAAGACGCCAGGTTTCAGCTCCAAATCCCCGCAGCGGGAACACAAGCCGGATGAAATGGCTATCGACCAGGCTATTGAAAAAGCTGCTCGAGATAGCCTCATCCGCAATGGGTTTTCGCGCACCACCATCGCTCAGGTCGCCCGCGAAGCTGGGGTATCGCGCCCCACCGTGTATGCCCGCTACCACAATGTGACGCAGCTCGCTGCTGACACTCTGACACGAGAATTACTGCCATTGGCGCAGCGGCTGCAAACGGTACCACAGACGGTGGAAGAGTTGGTGAAAATCCTGGTACAAGCCGCTCATGATTTGCAGCAAAATGAGCTGCTCGCTGCCATGATTGAGCGCGATCCGCAACTGTTGCAAACCTATCAATTCCAACGCTTAGGTCGGGTACAAACCCGATTTATCGATTTGCTGGCACAGATTTTGGAACAGATGTCCCGTAACACTGAGTTGCGCGATGAAGACCCGCGTGTACTCGCTGCGATTGTGGTGGTGTCAGTGCAGACCGCCGCCGTACAACAAAATATTTTCCGAGCTGTGAGAGACGACGCTGACGTGTGGACCAAACAGCTAGAAGTACTGCTAAAGGAGTATTTGTTACCATGAAATTTTCTGCTGCTCTCAATGCGTCAAGGCGTCGCAACGACCTTGACGAGGTGATGAATGCGAACGAACCGGTGGATTTGGTGATAATCGGGGGAGGAATCACCGGGGTAGGTACGGCTTTGGACGCGGTGACTCGCGGGCTGAACACGGTATTAATTGAGAAACATGATTTGGGATTCGGGACGTCGCGCTGGTCGTCCAAGCTGGCGCATGGTGGTTTGCGATACCTGGTCAAGATGGATCTTCAGATTGCGCACAATTCGGCGGTGGAACGAGGAATCTTGATGACCCGTACGGCGCCACACCTGATTCACTCTTTGCCGCAAGTGACGGCCTTGGGGGCAGATACGAATTTATTTCAGAAGTCCGCGATGCGGCTTGGTTTCATCGCCGGGGATTTGCTGCGGATTTCGGCAGGGACTTCGAGTCGAGTCTTGCCTCACTCACACTACGCGTCACCTAAACAGACATTGGCGCTGTGTCCTGCGGTTTCACGAGACAGATTGCGCGGCGCTTGGGTTAACTACGATGGTCAAATGGTGGATGATGCCCGTATTGTTTCTGCCATCGCGCGGACCGCTGCCGGTTACGGTGCGAAAATTCTGACCCGCGTGGAGGCGTTGCGGATGTCTGCTCACGAGGTCCAGGTCCGCGACACGGTACGTGGTCAGACGGGGGTCATTCCCGCTAGAGCGGTCATTAATGCGACGGGCGTGTGGGCTGCCGGACTGGATACGGATATTCATATCCGTCCTTCTCGCGGCACGCATTTGATTTTCAGTGCCGAACGTCTGGGGAATCCGCGAGGTTCCCTCACGGTACCGTTGCCGGGGTCAATCTCTCGCTATCTGTTCATTTTGCCGGCACCGCACCATCGGGTGTATTTGGGATTGACGGATGAGGATAATCCCGGTCCGATTCCTGACGTGCCTGAGACTCCGGATGCAGATATCGATTTTCTGCTGCGTAACATCAACCTCGCTCTTGAACAGCCCTTGAGTCGCGATGATGTAATCGGGACGTTTACCGGGCTAAGACCCCTTATTGATAGCGGTGAGGGAGGGGCAACGGCAGATGTATCGCGTAAGCACGCCCTGATTCGTTCCTGTGAAGGCGCGTTTTCTGTAGTGGGCGGGAAATACACGGAGTACCGCCTGATGGCTGAGCAGTGCTTGGATCGAGTGCTGGCTGCAAGCGGGATTCGCGCCGGAGCTTGCCGTACCAGGGACTTGCCGATAATCGGGGCGCATCGTCACCCGGACTTCCGGGGAGTTTCGCGTGATGCCTTGGTGGGTTTACCCAAGCCTCTGGTGCGTCGGTTTGGGAGGGAAGCGCCGCTGGTGGCTCAGGCAGAGATTGCCCGACCTTTGGAATACTTGGATGGTACCGATGTGACGCGTGCCGAGGTAGCTTTTGCGCTGACTCACGAGGGAGCTATGAATGTTGCGGATATTTTGCAGCGTCGTACCAGGTTGGGGCTGGTGAAAGACGATGCCTCTCGGGTGGATGCGGAAGTCCAGGAGATTATTGCCGAAATAGCCGAAAAGGGGAATTACGATGTCATTGCCTAAATGGATGCTTATGTTGATAGCAAAGGTACAGGCTCGTCATCCCCTGGTGGTGGCTCGGGTGATACACCGATTGACCGCAAAGAAGCATCATAATGTCCCAAATGTTCCTGCCGCCGCGCCGCAGCTTCCCAGTAAGGGCACGGCGCATCTGACTTTGACCCGCACCGATGGGGTGCTGGCAGCTAATCGCGCCGCGAGAATCCCCGGTGCTTGAGGACCGCCTGCGGTGAGTCTCCATGCGTGAACGGTGAGACGTCACAAGGGTCGGTCGGGCGGTTTAACTGCCAGATAGGGTCGTTCTGTGGGAACGACCCTATCTGAATCCAGAATTTTGTTTGTATGGTTGTTGTTTAGCCCACACTTACGGGTGCGGTCGTAACCTCTTTCTCAGGTTGTGGGGATTTATTCGTTGATGTCTCGGCATTGCGAGCGGCTTCGCGTTCAGCCATGCGACGGTAAATGACCGAGAGTAATGCCCCAGACAGGTTGTGCCAGATGGAAAAGATAGCGCCGGGCAGGGCAGCTTCGGGAGTCATCGCAAAGTGGGTCTTTGCCAGAGTGGCAGCCATGCCAGAGTTTTGCATCCCGACTTCAATCGAGACCGTGCGTGACACCCGGTTATCCGCCCGCAGCAACTTCGAGAAGCCGTATCCCACGCCGTAACCCAGCATGTTATGCAGGATGACCGCGACCAAAACCAGCAGCCCGGTTGCCTTGATGGCGTCTACGGAGGCACTGACCACACCTGCTAAAACCGCGGAAATACCCAGGGTAGAGATCCAGGGGAGAGCCGGCAGGATTCGGTTGATGAACTTGGGGAAAGCCAGTCGTAGCACCAAGCCAGCCACAACGGGAACCAGCACCATCTTCACGATGCTCACCGCCATCGCCCCGGCATCCAACGGCATATATTTACCAGCCAGCCACTGCGTCAGCAGCGGGGTCATCATGGGAGCTAGCAGTGTAGAAATCGCGGTCATGGTGACGGAAAGAGCTACGTCAGCTTTCGCGAGGTAAGAGATCACGTTCGACGAGGTGCCACCGGGGGCGCATCCGACCAGGATCACACCTACAGCTACGGCATCGGGGAGACGTAGCACAGTAACGATTAATACCGCTAGTGCGGGCATGATGACGTATTGGGCGACAACACCCAGCAGGATGGGCCACGGTCTGGTGAATACCAAACGAAAATCCGGCAACGTTAGGGTCAGACCCATTCCGAACATAATGACACCCAAAAGAATCGCGACGTGCGGAGTAAGCATCCCAGCTGTAGCGGGGGAAAAGAATCCCCACAGGGCTGCCGCAATAATCAGAACTGGGAAAATCGTCACGGCCTTTAGGGCGCTGCGATCTTCGGGGGTAAGCGCTTTTGGCGCTACGGATTGGTTATCAGTTCGAGTATTTGTTTGAGTAGTCATGCTCCGACTATAGTCGTTTTGTCCATATAGCGGATAGCTGTATCAATATATGAGATAAAGATGGTGTTACCAAACCAAAGACGAGGTTTGAATTTGATTAAAATAGCATTTGTCGGTCGGTCAATGATTGATGATGCTCGCTACGACGCGGTATGCCGGTGGGTGTGGGTGTACCTAATAGGTTCCTCTAATGGTTATGGAGTTTCCGTAGTGCCGAGTCAACGAGTTTCATTTTTGTGGGTTCTGACTGCACCATCCAAGGTAAATATTTGTTGGTAATTATAGCCATCTGTTCATTAAGCGTGAGTGAATTGGAGAAGTTGGGCCGAGGAATGCCGGTGCTAGATTCATCATCGAGATACCATCGGAGTTGATTGAGTAAATGTACTCCTTTGACGGTTCCTATATTGCCAAGTTTAAAGCCGTGGAAGTTATGAGTCGCTAATGCTTTAGCAAAAGCATCTACTTTGAGAAATGCTTTATCGTTACCGATAGACTCTGCATCTGCATACATTACACCCAACAGAGCTTTTTGATTTGAAGACAATGAATTTGCAATTGTATCGATGCGAGATACGTATTTTGTAAAGGTGTCTGCACCTTGCGTGAGAGTAGTTTTACCCAAGGTGTTCGCTGCATCTTCGATTTGTAGACCGAGGCTTGGACCTTCTTCGGGATCAAGACCGGTATATTTGTTATATACACTGGCGGAGGCGTCAAAACGACCTAGAATACGTTTTAACGCATCTGAAAAACCGTCTAAATGAGAAGTATCTTCGAGGCGTGCTGCGGCGATTTGGTAATCATGTTGCCAAACTTTAATATCCAAGCGTGTAGCCCAGCGCCAATCGGATGAAGCATATTTAGCGGCAAGTACATCATTGTGAGGACGGTTCTTACGTTCGTTTGCTTCGTTAATCCTGAGATTATCTTGCTGCATTTGTTTGGATGAAACTGTGCGGGCGAACACTTCTAGCTTGTGAAAAAAAGACGATCCGGTTAAGTCTGCAGCAGTGAGATATTGACCATGATAATCAGAGCGTTGGTTGTTTTCAGTGGGGATGTTCCCCTTTGAATCGCTGAGAGCCTGAGTAAAGAAGCTGATGATATCGGTTTTGATGCCGTGAGCCTCTGAATCGCGCAGAAATAGTCCTTCGCTACCTTTATATCCGGAAATCCAATCCATAGCCACCAAGCTGGCGTCACTAGACGCCGCCTTGGTGGCGACGTTGTTGATGAGACCGACACAATCGTCGGCGTAGCTAGAAATGCGTTCCCTAAATTCAGAGTCGAGAGCTTCTAACAATTTATGTTCGTTAGCTTTATAGGCCTCATTTGCTGAGCAGGCTTTAAGTATTAAATCCCGGCGATGATTGTAATCTGTGACAAGTTCAGTTAGTGAGTCCTTTGAACGGTGTAGAATAGTATCAATTTTAGATAGATTACTAAAAGCGTCAGCGATAAAGTGCGCTTCGCTGTTAATATCTATAACGTCTCCCAGAATAGCCCGTAAACGAGAATTGCTTAGATTCGACTCTGAAGTAGAATCGATTCTGGTGTGAGAAATCTGCTGGGTGTATATCGACGGATTGTTGGATCCAATAAATATTTCGCTCACGTTTATAACTCCTCGTATTTTCCATTGTTGTTTAGCAAAACTATGGAGTTTTGGGTGGAGGTTACATTTTTCGCTGTTGTGGCGGTGGTGAGCCCTGTCTCACCCTTGAAACCATCTGCAAAAGTGCTGGATGTGCCCAGTGAACACCCTAGGATAAACGCTGCGACCAGGGTAATTAGGCGACGCGGAACGTTAATCATTTGAAATATCCCTTCTGGTTCGCACCAGTAATATAATACCTATTTTACGGCGGGTTATTTCAAGTGTAAATACACTATTTTCGGCGTGTAATGTCGTGAGTGCTCAGAGTAACCTATGCCTACATATCTTTAATCGTTGGTTTAACCAATCTGGACGCTTAGCCACCAGATGATTAATTTTTTTCCTAAATGCAGTTAGGCTGCGACTATATCGTCGAAGAAGTCGATGATGCCCCAGGCTACTTCGTCTTTTATGTCCGTGTAGTTGTGGATTTCGTGGCGATATCCGAAATAGAGCTGCGCCTGGGTCTGGTGTCCCGTATCCTCCAGCCAGTTCACGACCTCCATGAACCCGGTACCGAACATGCCGATGGGATCCTCAGAGCCGGCAATCAGGTAAACAGGCAGGTCCTGGGGGACCGCCTCCGCCCACTGCGGACCTTCGACCTGTTTCAGCATCTGGGCGAAATCGAGCATGGAACGGTTCGACGTCGGCTTGGTGAAGGCATCAAAAGGGTCCTCGGCGTGATCCTTTTGCACGTAAGGGTCCTCACAAATCCACTCGTTGCCAATCTTTACGCCCTCGGGAATGCGGGCAAAAGAAAAGCCGAAGAACTGCTGGATGATTCCGGGATCGCTGTTTTCACCCTCGCCAGCCGCCACCAGCTCTTGCAGCCGTGCTATCACCGCGTCCGTTTCGGGGAAGCGCCCCGTCACGCCGCACAGGGTGATTCCCGCGAGTTCGTTGCCATATTTCACCATGTAGTCTCGTCCAATCATCGAGCCCATAGAGTGACCGAAAAAGAACAGTGGCAGGTTTGGGTATTTTTCTTTCACAAGCACGGACAGGCGGTGCTCGTCCTCCATCATCGTGTGCGGGCCCTTGTCGCCCCAGTCGCCCCAACGGTCGTTCTCGACAGCGGTTTTACCGTGGCCAACGTGGTCGTCAGCTGCCACGATGTAGCCTGCCTCCAACAGATTGACGATGAGGTGCAGATAGCGGCGGGAATGCTCGCCGAAACCGTGAACAAGCTGAACAATGCCTTTCGGCTGCGCCGCCGGAACGTAAATCCAGCCGTAAACGGTGTCTCGTTCGTTGAAAGAGGGGAAAGTAATTTCGTGCAGCATTGCGCGTCCTTTCGTGGGGTAACGTATCGGGTGGACGCTCCTATCCTCACACATTTTCGGTCGATTTATACCGGGTTTGCAGCGAACACGTTGCCTCGGTGATGGTGCCAGTGCAGCAGGGCGAATGGATTACTGTCATGATGCGTCGTGAGTTATCGGGGATTTCGGGTACAGCAGAACTATGCCCGCTGTGCATGAACGACCGATTTCAAAGTGGGATTTGTGTTCATGCCTATGCGCTCTTTGGTAAAGATGCAGGTAGGGATGATTCGGGCTATAGAGAATTGCGTACGGGAGAAGTGAAATTGGTCGTTCGCGTCTCAAGCTTGAAAGCTTCGCTTTTGTAGTGGAAAAATTCTCGGTCTTTGGGTGCTCAACCTGCTGCGCGGCTTGCGCACCATTTCCTCGTTTTGTCACTAGGTCTGGGTGCGCAACCCGCCGTTTTCACGTCGGCTTGCGCATCCCTTAGCCGAAGCGGCAAATGCCTTGCGGCTTTTTCGTGGCGGGCTTCGCCCGCCGCGCGCCTCTCTCAACAAGCCGCTTACGTAAGCAAGCTTACGACGCGCTTGCCGAGAGAGACACCGCCTGCTGTGCAGACACGAAAAAGCCGGTCAAGGCGCATGCCTTGACCGGCGTCCGGGTATTAGCAAGGACTCGCTCCGCTCGCCTTGCATACCCTCCCTCGTTCGCGTCTCGAGCTCGAAAGCTTCGCTTTCGGCTTGAGACGCTCTCTCAGTCGGGTGGCTGACGAGATTCGAACTCGCGACATCCTGAACCACAATCAGGTGCTCTACCACTGAACTACAGCCACCATCGCTTGCGAAAAGCAACCCCCCTATCTTACCGGATTTTGCCGCTCAGGCGAAACTCGTGCCCCGCCTACTGCGAAACCGTTGTTTGCCTACCGCCTTACCGGGGGAACTTGTGCAAAAAACCTCTGTTTACTTGAAAGGCGAAGTCTGCAAAATGTGGGCGGCTGCACTCTGCAGTTCTTCCGTGCTGGGACCCTCGCCTGCCGGCAGCAGTACCGAACGGTAATAGCGCAGTTCGTTGAGGGAATCAATGATGTCGCCCAAAGCTCGATGATTGCCGGTTTTTTCCGGAGCTAAACCGTACACCTTTGGATACCAGCGCATCGCCAGTTCTTTCAGAGTAGACACGTCAATAATCCGATAGTGCAACCAGTTGATGAGCTCCGGCATCTGTTTCGCCAAGAACGCTTTATCAGAATGTACCGAATTGCCCGCCAGCTGGGCTTTTCCGGGTTCAGGGACCAGGCGTTTCACGTAGTCCAGAACTTGACGACCGGCTTCCTCCACGCTCAAACCGGTATCAAGTTTCGCCAACAGCCCTGACTTAGTGTGCATTTCGCGGACAAATTCTCCCATGTGATTCATCGCGGTCGCGCTGGGCTTAATCAGCAAATCGATACCGGAATCCAGCGGGTTCAGTTCGGCATCGGTGACAATCACAGCGACCTCAATCAGCTCGTCAACATGCAAATCGAGCCCGGTCATCTCGCAATCAATCCACACCATCGGGTCGGTTTTTTTGTTTCCCATACGGTACTCATCTCCCATTCAATAGTTGTTTCTGGTGGCGAAATCTTCGCCAACCAGCAAAAGGCTTAGTTGCTTTCGTCAGCCAGGAATCGTTGCAAAATCACGTCAAGATCCACCATCGAAACTGCTTTCGCCATCGCGCCACGCAGGGGAGCGGACGAACCTAAAGCGCTCAGACGCAACGTTGTGTCGGCGGCGCAATCCGGCAGGGCGAATTGGTTAATCGTCTCCCGAATCTGGTTTAAGAAACTCTCGCCTGCAAAGGACAGCTCGCCCCCGATAACAATCATCTTTGGGTTCAAAATGTTGCACACTTGCGCCAAGACGTAACCGATAGCACGACCGGCTTCTTGAATACGCCGAGTGACCCGCACGTCGCCCTCTTCAATCAGTCGATAGAGGTCCCTCAGCGTGTGGACTGGAATCTCCAAGCTGCGCAGCGAAGCCATAATCGCGCTGACCGAGGCAATCATCTCCAGACAGCCACTGCCTCCACATTTACATAACTCATGATGGCTCGGAATCGGGAAGTGTCCGATTTCTCCCGAAATCCCGCCGGTCCCGTACAAGATTTTGCCACCTGCCATAATGCCGGCGCCAATCCCGGACGAGGCTTCAACATAGACGAAATCATCGACGTCCTTTGCGACTCCCCACATGTGCTCAGCTAAAGCCCCGGCATTCGCGTCGTTTTCGGTCAGAATTGGGAAAGGGGAAACTTCTTGAGCGATGTCTTCCAGGTTGATTCCGTTAAGTCCTGGAATCATGGAAGTGTAGTTGGACATGCGACCATCCGAACGCACCGCATCGGCAACTACGATGCAACCAGCCACAATCTGAGCGTTTTCCAGCCCCTTGGCTGCCATCATCGAGTCGAACAGGGCAACTGACATTTCCTTATTAATGGTTGCGTTAGCCTCTGGGGGAAGGGGGATGACTTGCGTATCCACAATCTCGTGATCCAGAGTGACAATCCCGACTCGTACCTGTTCACGTTCCAGAGACACACCCATGGCGTAACCAATTTCGGGGGCGAACGCAATCGTGTTGCCGCGTCGACCTGATGCGGCCTCCGCCAGACGCAAAATTTCGGCTTCGGTCAGTTCGCGAACGATGTTAGAAACGGTCGCGGGGGCCAGACCGGTGCGACGGCTAATCTCGGCCTGTGAAATCCCTCCGGCATCAATAATGGCAGACAAAACTCGCTTTTGGTTCGCTACGCGCAGAGACGAGGGGGAGCCGGGGCCTAAAAGGTTTTCCATAGTCACGAACCCCATTTTAGTGATTTTTCCCTATCAATGGTCAGCCTCCCCCACAAACTGAATACCGGTATCGGTATATTTCGGGAGGGTTGGCGCCCTCGGTGGGACTCGAACCCACAACCTACGGATTAGAAGGCCGTTGCTCTATCCATTGAGCTACGAAGGCTTACCGGTTAAACAAAATCTGTTAACTCGACCAGTTTAGCCTATTTCCGCGGTTTTTTCCCCTGTGCATAAAAGGGTTATCCACAGGCAAAAAAATATTTAGTTGGACATGACAAACCTTTGCGAAACCCTCGAACTGAGAGCTGTTTGCTTGACAGCTATCGACAGTAACGAGCGCAGAGGCGTTCGGGAAAGGAAAACAAAATGAGCTCCATGACAGTAACAGTAAGCGGATATTTGGGAAACACTCCATTTTTGCGCAAGACCTCCGCCGGTACGCACTGGGTCCGATTCTCTCTGGCCTGCAACGCCAGTTATCGTGATGTTAACGGCAACTGGACCAGCGGGGAAACCACGTGGTTCAACTGCAAAGCTTGGGGGACTTTCGCCGTCAACATTGCGGAATCGCTGCACAAGGGCGATCCGGTGGTTGCGCAGGGACGTTTAGTGCCCGGGACTTACGAACACGCCGATAAAACGACTGGCGTCGTCGAAAAACGCCCAGAACTGGCTCTGCACCTGACCCATATTGGGGTAGACCTGGTACATACTCCTTCCATAAACATCAAATATGCCAAGGAAACCAGCGCCGAGGAAAACTCTGCGAAATCGAGCAAGTTCGACATTCCCGCGGACTCTTTGAACACCGTGAGGGATACGGGATTTGCGCAGACGGAGTCAGACCTCGTGGAGAGTGCGGATATTCTTGACGAATTAGACGTTGAAATGGAAGCTGCCGATGAGGAATCTTTGATTAGCGTCGGGGCTGACGCGGTACCATTCTGAAAAAGATTTGCGATTTCCGTTAGCATATTGGGGGTGCGGGTTTTTACCCCACCCCCAATAGACCTCCGGGCCAGATGTTGCTCGGCTCACCGAAACTGTAAGGAAGTTGCATGTCAGAGTACATTTATTCGATGTTAAAGGCCCGCAAGAAAGTCGGCGATAAGCTCATTTTGGATGACGTAACGATGGCATTCCTGCCCGGAGCCAAGATTGGCATGGTAGGTCCTAACGGTGCCGGTAAGTCGACCATCCTGAAAATCATGGCAGGTTTGGATGAACCCAGCAATGGTGAAGCCATTCTCAGTCCCGGATATACGGTAGGTATCCTCTTGCAGGAACCTCCTCTTAACGAGGAAAAGGACGTGCTGGGCAACGTCGAGGAAGGCGTGTGGGAAATCAAAGCCAAGCTGGATCGATACAACGAGATTTCAGCCCAAATGGCAGACCCGGACGCAGATTTCGATGCCTTGATGGAAGAAATGGGTCAGCTCCAAGAAGCTATTGATGCTGCTGATGCCTGGGACCTCGACAGCCAGTTGGAACAGGCGATGGACGCGTTGCGCTGCCCGCCGGCAGACGCGGACGTGAAAACCCTCTCCGGAGGGGAACGCCGCCGGGTCGCCTTGTGCAAGCTGCTGCTGGAAGCCCCTGATTTGCTGCTGCTTGACGAGCCAACCAACCACTTGGACGCCGAGTCGGTGCTGTGGCTAGAGCAGCATTTGAGCCAATACAAGGGAGCGGTCATTGCCGTCACTCACGACCGGTATTTCCTGGATCACGTGGCGGGGTGGATTGCGGAGGTCGACCGCGGTCATCTGTACCCCTATGAGGGCAACTACTCCACCTACTTGGAAAAGAAACAGGAGCGTTTGGAAGTCCAAGGTCGTAAAGACGCCAAACTCCAAAAACGATTGAAAGAAGAGCTGGAGTGGGTGCGCCAATCCGCTAAGGGGCGTCAAGCCAAGTCAAAGGCTCGTTTGCAGGCATATGAAGCGATGGCAGCGGAGGCTGAGAAGTCGCGGAAACTTGATTTCGAAGAAATCCAGATTCCGCCGGGGCCGCGGTTGGGCACTTTGGTACTGGAGGCAACCAACCTCAAGAAAGGCTTTGGCGACCGTACCCTGATTGATGGTTTGAGCTTCAGCTTGCCCCGAAACGGCATAGTGGGAGTTATCGGACCTAACGGGGTCGGGAAAACGACCCTGTTTAAGACCATCGTCGGGCTGGAACCCCTCGACGGCGGTGACCTGAAAATCGGGGAAACCGTGAAAATCTCTTATGTCGATCAGACTCGCGCGGGCATTGACCCGGAAAAGACACTGTGGGAGGTTGTCTCCGACGGGGCAGATTATATTGAGGTGGGTAAGGTCCAGATGCCGTCGCGTGCCTACGTGTCCGCTTTCGGGTTCAAGGGAGCTGACCAGCAGAAGCCTGCGGGTGTTTTGTCCGGCGGGGAACGTAACCGCCTGAACCTAGCTCTGACCTTGAAAGAGGGCGGAAACCTGCTGCTGCTCGACGAACCAACGAACGACTTGGATGTTGAAACCTTGGGATCGTTGGAAAACGCCCTGTTGCAGTTCCCCGGTTGTGCCGTGGTCGTCACCCACGACCGCTGGTTCCTGGACCGAGTGGCGACGCACATTTTGGCTTATGAGGGTACCGAGGAAGATCCGGCTAAATGGTTCTGGTTTGAAGGCAACTTTGAGGGCTACGAAGCCAACAAAATTCAGCGTCTGGGACCGGAAGCTGCCCGACCGCATCGGGTGGTTTATCGGAAACTGACCCGCGGGTGAGGGTAAACGTACCCAAAAGTCACTGAAAAACGTTATAGCACCCCGTGTGCTTGCCCACTAACGGGTTTGAGCGGTTAGAATTAGTTAATGTAAACCGTCCAGTGTCGTACCGGTAGTGGTTGCGACGTGTGGCAATCAGCGAGCGGATTTTTGAGGAATCGATACAGTGGCCGAAACAACGCACTATCTTGAAGGATATTTGCCCCAAGTCCAGGACTTAGCCCGTCGACTGGGGGTGGACACGGACTATTGGGATTTTGCGGGCAACTACCATGAGGTGTCGCAATCGACTTTGGTTCGAGTCATTGATGCCCTCGGCTTTACGCTGCAAAGCTGTGATGACATTGGGCGTGCCTATGAGTCGCTGGATCGAGAATACTGGTTTTCCACGCTTCCGAAAGGGCTGGTGGTACGGCAGTCTCACGGAGCGAACATTCCGGTTCACGTGCCTGATGGCACCAGTTTGGAAGTTTGGCTGGAGACTGAAAACGGCGATACCAGACCGCTGGAACAGCTAGATATTTGGGTTCCGCCCCGTGACTTTGGTCCCGAAGGCAGGCGTGGTGAGGCCACGTTCCGCCTGCCTGAAGGCACCGAATGGGGCTACCATACCCTGCATGCCAAGACCGTGGAAGGCGAATTTTCCCAACAGGTTGCGGTCGTTCCGGATCGGCTGCCTTTGGGGAACCTGGAGCATTCTCGCTCTTGGGGCGTGATGACGCAACTGTATTCAGTGTCTTCTCGCGGTTCCTGGGGGATGGGAGACTTCCACGATTTAGGTCATATCGCTGAAATTTTCGGGCGCCAAGGCGCAGACTTCGTGCTGACCAATCCGTTGCATGCGGGCGAGCCTAACGTGCCTCTCACGCCCTCTCCCTACCTGCCGGTGTCGCGGCGTTTCCTGAACCCGCTATACATCCGCCCTGATGACATTGCGGAATACAGCCAGTTAGATTCCACTTCTGAATCTCTGGTGAAAGTCGCTTTCGCTCAAGCCTCTAATGAAATTTTCCCCGTTGATGCGGTGAAATACATCGATCGGGATCGTTCATGGAAAGCCAAACGTGAAGCCCTGGAAGTCATTTTTAAGGTAAAACGCAGCCCCTCCCGCGAAGCAGAGTTCAGCGATTTTGTGGCAGTGCGAGGTCAAGACTTGCAAAACTTTGCTTTGTGGTGCGCCCTGTATGACCGTTTCGGCCCGGGACCTTGGGAAGATGACGTTGCCGATGTTTCCAGCCCTCGTGTGGCGGCGCTGCGGGAGGAACTCGCCGAACGAGTCGAGTTCTATTGCTGGCTGCAATGGATTGCCTCCACGCAGCTTCACGCGGCTCAAGAATCTGCCAAGAACTCCGGTATGACGATTGGCATCATGAACGACCTTGCGGTCGGGGTGCACAAGTGCGGTGCTGACGTGTGGTCCATCCCGGACGCTTTCGTGCGTACTATGAGCGTGGGTGCGCCACCGGATATGTACAATCAGCTGGGTCAAGACTGGTCCCAGCCACCGATGAACCCGCGTTATATGGCGACTCACGATTGGGAACCTTTGCGAGGGATTATTCACCGTGCCTTAGCCGATTGCGGGGCTTTGCGCATCGATCATGTGATGGGGCTGCTTCGCCTGTGGTGGATTCCGCAAGGAGCTGACCCCAACGAGGGTACTTACGTTCGTTACAACCACGAAGCTACCGTGGGCATCATGCTGTTGGAAGCCGCCAGAGCTAACGCCGTAGTGGTCGGGGAGGACTTGGGAACAGTAGAGGACTGGGTCCGTGATTACCTGAAAGATCGCGGTATTCTGGGCACGTCGGTGCTGTGGTTTGAACGCAACGGTAGTGATTTCAGATATCCGGATCAATACCGCGAAATGTGCATGGCAGCTGTCAATACTCACGATTTGCCCCCGACCTTGGGATTCCTCCGTGCCGTCCACCTGGAAGTACAGGACAGTTTGGGGATTCTGCCACAGCCCCTCGAACAAGCCAAGGACGCTCTGTATGACGACATCTCGAAGTTGGTGGAAATGCTGCGGAACATGGGGCTGCTGGAAAATGAATATCCGACCGAGTCCGAGCTCATTTTGGCGCTACACCGTTTCATTGGCATGACCCCGGCAAAGCTGTCTGTAGTCAGCTTGGTCGACGCAGTGGGAGACCTGCGGATGCAAAACCAGCCCGGTACGAATAACGAATACCCGAACTGGCGGATTCCGCTAACGGATTCTCTGGGACGTTCGGTCAAAGTGGAGGAGCTGGAATACTACGTGGGAGTAGGCGAAATCTGCGAAGCGATGCGCGAATTGGTGAATCCGCAGCATCCGGAAAACACTGAAAACTAATGTTCTGAAAGGAATTATATTTTCAAAGCCGTAGCCTCTGTCGCGAAGTCGTCGCGTTGGGGTTGCCACTTTGCAATCCTTTAATAGCACGTCGAAAGACATTTTCCGGGCAGAATTTGTGGCAAAATTGAGAGAGCTGTTGGCTGCGGTATCCGTGACTACAGTCTGACCTGGAGATGCTGAGGAAAGGAAGTGCCAGCGTGGCGGGCAAAGGCAAAGCAGCCGACGCGGTATCCGATGTGGAATCGGATCGCATTTCTGGTGCTCAGAGCCGAACAGGCAAAGCCAAGCAAAAAGCCCAAAATTCCGCTGCGGCAAAGAAATCAGCGAAACGTCCGAAAGACGCCAAAGCCCCGGAGACTGCGGGTAAGCGGCAACATTTCGCTAGGTTCCTGTCACCAGGGTGGTACGAACGGTTCCTGCAGTATCTGTTTGTCGCGATATTGGTGCTGTGCGCATCTGAAATGTCCTTACGCCTAGGGCAGGGGCATATCCTTGGAGATCAGGGATTCGGCAAACTGTTTCCGGCGATATTGCCTGTGGCGGACATCTTTTACTATGTTGGTACCACGGTAGAGTCCTATTTTCCTCTGGTCGTGGCATTTCTGTTGGCTTTCGCGGCCGCTAAACGTGCTAACGCCGCCATCGGACTTGCGGTGCTGGGCGGTTGGGCTGGTTACCTGGGTGCCACAATGGCTTTGTCTCGATACAGTGCGGCATCCTCACAAGGGGAGGTTTCCGCTGTTGACTTGGGGCTGATGGGTGGAATCTTGGTGGGATTCCTGGTGGCTGGTTGCTGGAGCGAGTTCCGATTCCGCAAAATTGCTCCCTGGGCTCGAATGGTCAGCGGGATTCCTCTGGTGGTGATGATTTCCGCGACTGGGGGAGTGGTCCTCGGCATTCTGGTCGGCGTGTGTTACCAACTGCTTTATCTGCTCATTGCCGTGGCAGTTGGCACGGCAATGGTGTCCACTCCAGGTCCTTTAGGAGCTGCAATCTACGGTCTGCTCCATCCTTTTGCGGAGGTCGCCGGGTTTAGCTCCCTGCTGAACGTTGCGCCCTTTAATCTCTACGGCAGATGCCAAACAACCCAGGGCGACACCCTCAACGGTTCCTACCGCTGCTTTGTGTACGGAGGTACGCAGATGGAGGGGCAGCAGGCCCTGTTCCTCGCCGGGGGCTACCCGGTCGTAGCGTTTGGGCTGGCAGCGCTGTTCCTGGTGTTGTGGCTGCAGCTGAAGGGCAGCAATCGTCAATACTGGCGCATCATGTATTGGTTCCTGATTGCCAGCACGTTCGTGGTAGGTGCCGACAAACCAGCGCTATATCTGTTGTTTTTCGCGGCTCCTGGTCTGTTATTGGTACATGCGGGAGCCTCGGCGTTTGCTTACGCTCTCACCGCGGTTTTCGGCGTAACTATTGGCTGGGCAGGCGGTCCCGGCATGCTGGACTTGCTGCGCTGGATGGGAACCGGTGCAGGCATTTTAGTGCTGCTCATCCTGGGAGTGATTTACGCTGCGATTTACGTCATGATTGCTATTTTCACAGTAAAGGCAAAAGGGAAACGATTGCGCCTGGGTGGATTTGGTGTGTCCTACATTACGAAACCGTTTATGGGCATCCCCAACAATTCCGGTGACGCGAAGTTCGCTCCGGTCCTCGTGAGTCAGAAATCGGAAGCTGTGAATAACTCCACACAGACCGGTGCGTCGACCCCAGTTAGTGAAGATACTTCCGCGGTTTCTCCGGCTCCGGAAAAGCGAACTCCTGCAAAGGCGACTGCGGCAAAGCCAGTGGTGACAAAAGCGACCACCACAAAGGTCACTCCGGCAAAACCGGCAGCGGTTCAACCGATGCCCGCAAAGCCAGTCGCGGCAACACCAGCACCGACAAAATCGACACCGGCAAAGGTATCTCCGACAAAACCGGTTCCGAACCAACCAGGTATCGTTGAGCCTGTCGCCACGCAGCCTGTTGCCGCTCAACCCGTTATCACTCAACCTGAAGCAACCCGGGAACCGCGGATGGTGCGAACTGAACCAGCAATCAGACCCGCGCCCCAGTCTCCGCAGCCTGCGGTACCCTCGGCTGAGCCTTATTCTGAAGTCGCTGCCACGCCAAATCCCGCTTATACCCAGCAGGGATATGCCCAGAATCCCTATGGATACCAGGCGCCGAGCTACCCCGAAGGGTATCCGGCTTATCCCGAGTACGGACCGGAGTACAACGGTGGATATAATCCCCAACTATATGGATACCAAGGAAACGGCTACGCGTATCCCACCGCTTACAACTCCGCGGCAATGCCGCAGAACACTCCGACTGCGCAAAACTTTTCCGCGCCCCAGCCCCCACCGCGGGTTCCGGTCGCCCCGGCAGAGACTCACCCGAAGGCTAATCACCAATCGCGTTCGCATTAACCTGAGGCATGTATATCAGGATTGTTAAGATTGCCCGGCGGAGCGGGAAGCATTTCAATAAAAACCGCGGTCCCAGGAGCCAATAGCTCCTGGGACCTAAGTATTCTGGTGTCCACGGGGGACTTGCTCTCCGCTCTTTTGCGGGCACAGAGAGCTACCCGCCAGACTTTACCCTTCGCGGTCGCGCTGCTGAGCTTTCGCGATGCGTTCGGCGCCGGACTGGTTCTCGCGCATCATCCGCAGCAGAGCCGCAGGCGCGTCGGCATTGTTCGAGAGCCATTCTTGGGTGAGTGCCAGGACATCCACGCCACTGGATTCAAATCCCACCAGCGCGGCTGGATACATGCCCTCGATGAGCTGTTCGCCAATCTCGTGAGTACGACCATCATAAGTCTCCCGCAGCATCTCAAAGTAACGCTGAGCAAAAGGAGCCAACAGCACCGGGTCGGGTGTCCGATTGAAACCGGCGATGATGGACGCCAACTGGTCGTTCGTGAGAGTGGTATCGCTGTAAGCGCGGTCAAAGAACTCAGCCTTTACCGCCGAATCGGGCAAAGAAGCCGTGGCTTGCAGGACACGTTCGCGCCCGTTCACGGTGTCGTCATTGCTTAGTTCAGCTTCGATAGCGGCACGGTCTACGTGTCCCACTGCTGCCAAAGAAGTCAGCAGATTCCAACGCAACTCTGTGTCTACCAACAGCCCGGTGAGGGTCTCGCTGCCATCCAGAAGGGCGGCACTGGCAGCGACGTCTTCGGGGGACTGTGCTCGACGAGCGGCAGCCCGAACCAGCTGCAGTTGGGTATCCGAATCAGCCTTGGCCAGGCGGGACAGCATCCGCAGACGCGAGGAGACGTTTCGAGCCGCAGCTTCGCGGTTCTCCGCAGCAAGGTAACTTTCAACGCAGGTATCCAGATTACGCAAGGTGACCGAAACCACCATGGGGTGAGTTTCTACCATGAGGGCTTGCAAGGCGGTATCAACATAGTGAGAAGCACCGACCTCGCCGTCACGCACCATGTCCCACAGAATCGACAAAATCTGGGATCGAGTCAGTGAGTCAGTGAAGGCGTCAATATGTTCACAAGCCGTACGCAAAGATTGTTCATCTAACCGAACTTTGCCGTAAGCCATGTCCCCATCGTTGACCAGAATGACGTCGGGGCGCGGACCATAGAAGCCGGGAAGAATGTATTCCTCGGCCTCCATGTCGAATTCCTCGCGATGACCGGGAACAAACACGGTCTTGCCATCGTGCTGTTCCAAGTTGTAGGCACATACTGCCATATGCTGCGGACGCGGGGTGGCATCGGCATTGAAATGCTCTTGGACAATGCGCAGGAAAGTAATCTCTCCGCTGTCGTCCGTCTGGATTTCGGGACGCAGCCACGTCATACCGGCTTCTTCCAGCCACTTGCGCGACCAGGCTTTCAAGTCTTTACCGGAGGTGGCCTCCAGCTCGGTCAGCAGGTCTGTCAGAGTGGCATTGGACCACTCGTGCTTGGCAAAGTATTCCTTAATCCCCAGGCGGAAGTTATCCCAACCTACGTACGTCACCAACTGGGACAGCACACAGGCACCTTTTGCATAAGTGATGCCGTCAAAGTTGACCTGGACATCTTCCAGGTCGTTGATGGTCGCCACAACCGGGTGGGTGGAGGGTAGCTGGTCTTGACGGTATGCCCAAATCTTTTCTGAACACGAGAAGGTCGTCCAGATGTCCTTCCACTGAGTTGCTTCCGCGGTGGCCTTGGTGGAGACAAATTCAGCGAAAGACTCGTTGAGCCACAAGTCGTTCCACCACTTCATCGTGACCAGGTCACCGAACCACATGTGAGCCAGTTCGTGCAAAATGGTCACGACCCGGCGTTCCACTCTGGTCTGTAGCGGGCGGGACCGGAATACGTACTCGTCGCGGAATGTCACGCAGCCCACGTTCTCCATTGCCCCGGCGTTATATTCGGGAACAAAAATTTGGTCATATTTACGGAACGGATAGGGGCGCTCAAAAGCGGTTTCGTAGAATTCAAAACCAGCGCGGGTGATGTCCATAACATCAGTGGCATCCAAGTGCTTCACCATAGAGGCACGACAGTAGACTCCCAAGGGGATGCGTCTGCCATCGCACGAGGTTACTTCGCCAGTTTCTCCCACGTAGGGACCTGCAATAACGGCGGTCAGATAGGACGAGATTTTTTCGGTGGGGGTGAAACGGTACGTGCGTACGCCGTCAGCGGCGATTTCAGGTTCCGGGGTGGGCGAGTTGGAGAATGCGTTCCACTCGGGGGGAACCACGAAAGTAAAGGTAAAGTCTGCTTTGATGTCGGGTTGCTCAAAAACTGCATATACGCGACGGGAATCCGGCACCTCGAACTGAGAGTACACGTAAGATTTGCCGTCTTCGGGGTCCGTGAAACGGTGCAGCCCCTCACCGGTGTGCATGTAAACGCAATTCGCCGTCACCCGCAGATTGTTGCGTTCCTGCAAATCTGGCAGGAAAATTCGGGAATCGGCGTAATTCGAGAGGTCTAATGCTGTCCCGTTCAAAATCACTTCGGTGACGGAATCGGCAATGAGGTCGATGAAAGTCGAAGCCCCTGGCTGGGCAGCGAAGTCAACTTCGGTCACGGAATGAAAAATTTGCTCTCCTTGAGTTAAATCAAGGTGTACGCGGTAGTGAACGTCGCTGACGATTTCCGAACGCTGCTCGGCTTCGACGCGGGTTAGGTTAGTTCCAGGCATTTACGCTCCTTTGAGTTTGCAATCGGTATATATTCTTCCACGTCTGAGCCCTTTTTGATGAAGTTTCAGCGTACAGATTACAGTTAAACTAGACTTAGGTTGTGGTCCGGGCGCGAACAGCAAGGGGAGGTATTTGCGTTGAGACGGAAAACCGCGGGCGATTTTGACTTCCAGATTTCAGCCTCGAAACTCCGCGGGGGGCGGCGTGTCCTCGTGGGAATTCTCTTAAGCGCAGTGGCTTTGACCGGATTGAGTGCCTGTGCAAAGAAAGACTCTGAGACCTCTACCCAATGGAACTCCACCATTGTGACCACGCCGGCCCCAAAGGGCTGGATTAACGGTAAGGACGGGGCTTTTCGGGTGCAGATTCCGTCATCCTACCTGGATGCTTACGATGCAATTAGCGGTTCCAAGCTGCCAGACGCACAGGTGGTGCTGTCGCTCGCTTCTGACAAAGCCCTCAACGGCTACGTTCCCGTCATGGTCATTGATCACGCCAAAGCGAATTCCGACCCTGATGAAGTGCAAAAGAACCTGAAACAGGATCCCATCTACAAGGATTACAAGAAGTTTACGGTACTGAACCCGACCCAAGTAGAGGGACTGAACGTCCTGGAAATGAAGTGGAGCTACGTCTATCAAGAGGTCGAAATGACCGCGTTTATGACCTTGGTCTCCGGGAATAATCATGCTTACGCCTTGAAACAAGACGTCCCTGATTACGCGCTGGAGACCTATCAGCCGATTATTGATTCCGTGCTGAAAACCTGGACTTGGAACGACCCGGTGAAAGGCACCAAGCCGAAACCAAGCCCCGCACCTACCAAATCCTGACTCTTTGATTCGGCTCCAGCCACAGGGCTTCTCCGGGCTTGGTCTGGAAAGTATCCGCGAATAGGTCGAGGTTCGCGACCACACCGTTGCAACGGAACTCTGCCGGGGAGTGGGGATCAACAGAAATGAGTTGTTTGGCCATTTCCGGGCGGACCTTTGTCTGCCAGGACAGTGCCCAGGATAGGAAGAAACGTTCGGCAGCGCTGAGCCCCTCGATAACCGGAGCATCTGCCGGGTCGGCAATGCCCTGCTGCTTGAGCTCTAACAGGTAGGCTTTCCAAGCGATGTCGAGTCCACCCAGGTCGCCAATGTTTTCCCCGATAGTCAGCGCGCCGTTGACATGGAATTCTGCAGGCAGCCCCTGGGGGACGAAAGCGTTGTATTGGTCGATTAGCGCATGGGTGCGTTTCTCAAACTCGGCTAGGTCCTGGTCAGTCCACCAATTTTCGACTTTGCCGGTGCCGTCGAACTTCGCACCCTGGTCATCAAAACCATGCCCGATTTCATGTCCGATAACTGCCCCGATAGAACCGTAGTTCACCGCTGCATCCGCATCCTTGTCAAAGAACGGGGGCTGCAGGATAGCGGCGGGGAACACGATTTCGTTTTCGGTCGGATTGTAGTAAGCGTTGACGGTTTGCGGAGTCATGTGCCAAATCGTGTGATCGACTGGACCACCCAGCTTGTCAATCCAAAAATTCGTCCCAAATACGCTGGCATTGTGAACCTTATCCATTAGCGTTCCGTCGCCGAGCTGGAGTTTCTCATAATTCCGCCACTTGTCGGGGTAGCCGATTTTGGGGGTAAACTGACGCATTTTCTGTAGCGCCTTGTCTCGCGTCTCCGGTCCCATCCAATCCAAAACCGCAATGGAATCCTGATAAGCCTGAATGAGGTTATCTACCAGGTGGCTCATAGCAGACTTAGCTTCGGCAGGGAAGTGGCGCTGCACATAAAGTTTGCCTAAAGCTTCGCCCATGACGGAGGACGCCAGGGAAACTCCGCGCTTCCAGCGTTCCCGCAGCTGCTCCTTGCCTGCCAGCTTTTGCCCGTAAAATTCAAAGTCCGCATTCACGATTTCGCTGGAGAGCAGGGAGGTATGCCCGTTCAAAGCGTGCCACAGCATCCACCATTTCAGCGTCTCAAAGTCGGTAGAATCCCAGAGTTGATCCATGTTTTCGAGGAAATCCGGTTCGCTCACGTTGACTTCCGTAAACATTTTGTCAGGTAATCCCGAAGCCTTTCGCCAGGCTCCCAGGTCAAAACGCGGCAGTTTGGCAGCCAGTTCGTCCCAGGTCATTGGGTTGTTCGTAGCGTCCGTGTCGCGAGTTTTCACGTTATCCCAATGTAGTTTCGCAATCTCCGTCTCAAAGTCGACGATTCTAGCAGCCGCGTCCGCAGCTGCGGACTGTGAAGCATATCCGGCCAGGGTGAACATGCGGGCAATGTGCTGGCGATACTGATTCAATAGGCTGGCGTGTTTTTCTTCCAAGTAGTAGGCGCGTTCGGGCAAACCCAAACCGTCTTGCCCGAAATAGTTGACGTAACGTTCGGGATCGTTCACATCAATGTCGATGCCGGTATCAAAGAATCCCTCGTAGGTGCCTTCCGCAAAAGTCTGTGCCCACAAGTCACGCAGTTCCGCTTTCGTGGTGGCGTGGTCTAGGGGAGCCTGTAATTGTTGCAAGCTCGCGGTGCTGTCTGCTTCCACCGTGGCTTCATCCATGAAAGAGCCATAAAGGGAGGCAACTTTGGCAGCAAGACCGCTCAGTTCCCCGGTGATACGACCCGCGACACAATCTTCAATGATGGTACGGACCTGCTTTTCCGCTTCTTCAGCCAAGAGGTGAAATGAACCGTAACTCGCCTTGTCAGCAGGAATCTCGGTGCGCGCCAGCCATTTGCCGTTTACGTAACGGTAAAGGTCGTCTTGGGGGCGGATGGTTTCATCAAAATCAGCGGGGTCAAGCATCCCCAACAGTGGGTTCTTTGTCATGGGTTCAACCCTACCGTGCCACACCAAAATTTTCCGAGCGACCCCGGCAACGTCACCGACAAAACTTGTGACTTTGCGACCGTATCGGTGACGACATCCCCGCAGAACTCAACGTGTTGAGAACCCTAGAGCGTCATACAGCTGCATCGCTTCGGGAGCGGCGGATATGTCCAATTGTAGCGTCAGAGCTTCAAGCCCCAACGCGTCCACAGCTCGGGAAGCATTAATCACCAGCCCCGAACCAATGCCCTGACGACGATACTCAGGATCTACAAACAAATCAGCAATATAGGGTTGGTCGCTGTTTCCGTCGGCGGTACACCACTCATCAGGAGCCTGGTGCAACACGATAACCACGCCGACCAGTTTGTCCTCGTGCCAGGCCCCGAGGGTGGCTTCAGTCAACAGCGGACCGTAGGCGCCATCCCAAAACAAATTCAGCTGGCTGGCAGCACTCGACCCGGCATCCCGATAGGCAACCGCGTGCAGTTGCGACATCTGCACCACGTCATCGCGGGTTATCGGACGGTAGGCAATCTTAATTTCTGACTTTGGCTCTGTTGCCGTCAACTCATCGGTCGACGGGGCTTCTAAGGACAGCTTGGACATATCCCAATTGTTTCATGTTTCGTACCTGCTGGGTAGTCTTTGCCGGCTGCTGAATAAAATCATTCTGTCGGTCTGGGGGAACAACCGGTCGCGTCACTACCGAATTCAGATAAAACAGGCGATTGGGTCAGATACTCTCATCGGCGCGAGTTTGCCAAGGTCGGTAACATGGTGGAGTGGAAAACAAGCATGAAGAAGCGCACCAGCACCACCATCACCACGCCCATGAGCATCACTCCCCGGCGGTTACCCCCGAGGATTTGTCAGTTGACCCAGATTTGATTCCCTACCTGTTCGCGGCTCGAACCCCCGCCGAGCCGGAGGACCATAACAACCCGACCGGGGAACCTTGTGACCCAGAAAACGGTGACAGCCCCCGGAAAGGTCCCCTCGACCGCTTTGGCACTCCGTTGAGCCCCGAACAGCGCGAGCTTGTGGATGAAATGCACGACAGGCAACGTCCGGCGGCCACGCTGGGACCCTCCACTATGGACGACCCGAAAGCTCGTGCTATCTACGAAACGTTGTTGACACGCCGTGCCGAACACCAGATTGAGCCCAGCTTGGAGCCGGTGCGGGGAGTGCTAGATTACCTGGGCAATCCCCAGGAGCTGTTCCACTCCATCCACATCACCGGAACCAACGGCAAAACTTCCATCGCCCGGATGATTGAGGCGCTGCTGGTGGAACTGGGGTATCGGACCGGTCGGTTTACCTCTCCACACCTGGTCGACGTGTGCGAACGTATTTCAATCGACCAAGCCCCCCTGACCACCGAACAGTTCGTCCAGGCTTATGAAGACATCGAGGCGCAGCTGGCGCTGTGGGAGCACGCGCACCCCGGACACCGACTGTCCTTCTTTGAAGTCATGACTGTCATGGCGTATGCCCTGTTTGCAGACGTGCCGATAGATGTGGCAGTGGTTGAGGTCGGAATGGGCGGACGCTGGGACGCTACGAACGTCATTGATGCAGATACAGCTGTCATCGGACCAATCAGCTTGGAGCACGAACAGTGGCTCGGTAAGGGACTGACCAATATTGCGCGGGAAAAAGCGGGCATCATGCGACCACAGCGGGTGGCAGTGGTGGCAAAACAACCCGACGAGGCTCTCGCGGTGATTCGTGACACTGCCGCTGCCGAGGATGTAGTGCTGCGCTATGAAGGGGAAGATTTTGAAGTGCTGCGACGGGTCCCGGCAGTCGGGGGACAAGTCCTCGACATTCGCACCCCGGCGGCAGTCTACCAAGATATTTACCTGCCCCTGTATGGGGAATTCCAGGCGGAAAACGCGGCGCTGGCACTCACGGCAGTAGAGGCACAACTGGGCGGTATGCCACTGCACGGGGAATCTGTGGAGCGGGCTTTGGGGACGGTCAAGTCTCCCGGACGCCTGGAAGTGCTGCATTCCACCCCCATGATTGTGGCTGACGCGGGGCATAATCCGGGCGCGGCTCAAGCCTTGCGTCGGGCAATCGAAGATGATTTCCGTTTTGAACACACGGTGGGGATTTATTCCGCCATGGCGGACAAAGACATTGAAACTGTATTGGGAATTATGGAACCGACCATCGCGGAGTTAATCGTGACCCAGATGCCTGGTGAGCGCGCCGCTAAAGTGGAGGATTTGCAGACCCTGGCGGCGGACGTGTTTGGAGACGAGCGGGTCTACGCTATCGGCTCCCTGCCCGAAGCGATTGCGAAAGCCGGAGAAATCGACGATTTACAAGGTGGCGTTCCCGGCTCCACCGGAGTGGTGATTTTCGGTTCTGTCGTGCTTGCCGGAATGGCACAAGACGTGTTGCGGAAAGACAAACTAAACTAATCACTATTGGTTCCCATCGACTGAATCTCGGTCGGAGCCAGTTGCGGAAATTTCAGGCAGTCGGGAAGGAGCAGCTGTGAGTTTGGACAAGCAGTGGGTGCTGCGCTGGATGGATGGCTGCGCTCGAGTGCTGGAACAAAACCGCGAAATGCTGGGGGATTTAGATGACGTCATTGGAGATGGAGATCACGGAGAGAACATTTCACGCGGGTTTTCTGCCGTTGACCAGCGCTTATCTGGAATCGTGGTAGAGAGCCCGAAGCAGGCATTACGGGTGACGGCAAATACTTTGTTGGCAGCTGTGGGGGGAGCTTCGGGATCTTTGTACGGCACGGCATTCTTGCGGGCGGCGCGTTCGGTGAGCACGGAGAGCCTAGATTCTCAGGCTGTGGCGATGCTGCTGGTAAAGGCGGCGGAGGGGATTGCGGAACGCGGTGGAGCCCAGCCGGGGGACAAAACCATGCTGGACGCGTGGTACCCGGCTGCTACGAACGCTGCTGCCGCGGTGGCGAAAGGCGCGACCCTGGAGGAAGTCTTGCGCGTCGCTGCGGACGCAGCCGCGAAGGGTGCCGAAGATACGGTGTCGATGAGCGCTGCAAAAGGGCGGGCGTCACTGTTGGGGGAACGTTCCATCGGTCACAAGGATCCCGGTGCCACCTCTAGTGCGCTCATTTTGGCAGAGGCGGCAAAAGCCGCCGCGCATTGAGCACTATTCGGAAAAACCCTGATGAAATCCGGTAGGATGCACAGGTACTTACACAACTTGATGTTTCGCTCGACGTAGAACGAAACTTTTGACGAAAGGAAAGTCAATGGCTGACTGCCACATCCCTTATGATCCGAAGGAAGAACACACTCTGGTCATTATTAAGCCTGATGGCTACCGGCGCGGACTCATAGGCGAGGTGATTAGCCGGATTGAACGTCGCGGATTTAAGATTGTGGGCTTGCAAACCAAGACGGCGACCAGGGAAGAGCTTGAAGAACACTATTTTGAGCACAAAGATAAGCACTTCTTTGAAAGCTTGGTCAGCTACATGACGAGCGGTCCCATTGTGCTCATGGTTATCGAAGGCTCTCGAGTGATTCAGGCTTTCCGTAACATGATGGGAGATACCAACCCAGCGGTGGCGCTGCCCGGGACTATTCGTGGGGATTTGGCTCGGGATTGGGGTCCGGACGCGCAGATTCAAAACATTGTTCACGGTTCGGACTCGGTACAGAGCGCCGATCGTGAAATCGCGTTGTGGTTCCCCTACATGATTGACTAAAGGTTGTTATCGTGGCGCTCCCCCCGAAGGGTCTCTCCGTTGGACAAGGTCGGAAGGACTGTTTTTTAGGGTTCGGGGGGTTGCGCTAGGGTAAGTGTGTGTATTTAAAATCCCTGACCCTGAAAGGCTTTAAGTCTTTCGCGAACACGGTTCACATGAGCCTTGAACCGGGGGTGACCTGTGTCGTTGGTCCCAACGGTTCGGGGAAATCGAACGTGGTCGATGCGTTGGCTTGGGTGATGGGCGAGCAAGGTGCCAAGAATCTGCGTGGCTCGCAGATGTCGGATGTCATTTTCGCGGGCACCAAAACAAAGGCTCCGCTGGGGCGTGCGGAAGTCCAGTTGACCATTGATAACTCCGATGGTGCGCTGCCTATCGAGTACTCGGAAGTGACGATTTCGCGCACCATGTTTCGCGCGGGTGGCTCCGAGTACGCCATCAACGGAACCTCCGTACGCCTCTTAGATATTCAAGAGCTGCTTTCCGATACCGGAATGGGCCGGGAGATGCACGTCATCGTCGGACAAGGTCAGCTCGATCGGATTCTGAGTGCCTCCGAATTGGAACGGCGCGCTTTCATCGAAGAAGCTGCCGGGGTGCTGAAGCACCGGCAGCGTAAAGACCGGGCGTTGAAAAAGCTGGAAAACTTGGCGGTTAACCTCTCCCGTGTCCAGGACCTCACTAATGAAGTCGCGAAACGGCTGGGTCCCTTGGGAAAACAGGCCGAGGCTGCCCGTAAAGCCGCACGGGTCCAAGCCGAACTCGCCGACGCGACCGCCCGCTTGATTGCGGATGCGGTGGCACAAAACAAAGAAAAAGCCGGCTCCCAAACCGCCTCCAAAGAACAGATTTCAGCACAGCTCGCCGATTTAGAAACCCGTCTGCAAGAACTGAACACGAAACTGACCGGGACGAAATCCAGCTTTGACGAGGTTAGCCCTCAGCTGGAGAAGCTCACCCAGACTTGGGCTGAACTGAGCACTTTAGCGGAGCGTTTGGAATCTTTGGCAAATCAGGCTCGGGAACGCGCCAACGCCCTCAAAGAAACCGCGGAACTGACCCGGACTGCCGACACTACCGAACTGGAAAAACGACTCGAAAAGACGCATGCGGAAATCAGCGAAAAGCAGGCTGCGGTAGCGAAAGCTGAGGAAGCGCTGACCCAGACCCAAACCGCGGAAGTACAAGCCAAAGAGCGCGAATTTGCGGTGCGTTCCCAGATTGAAAAGCTCCAGCGCGCCCAAGCGGACCGGCGGGAAACTCTGGAACGGCTGCGGGGGGCAGTAGCCACCGCTGCTTCGTTAGCAGAAGACGCGGTGACTAACCTCAACCGGATGGAAGAAGCCCTCCAAGCCGCTACGCAACGAGAATCAGCCTGTGCGGAGGAATTGAGTAAGGTTGAGGCGGAGCTTCCTCCCGGAGTAGCAGACGGAACCTTGGCGGCGCGAGAGGAAGAGCTTGCTACAGCCGTGGCGACAATTCAAGAGAAAGTCGCCCAGTTGGCACAAGAACTCGGCGACGCCAGGGAAGAAGCCGCGATTTGGGAAGCGAAACGCGAGGTCTTGGCAAAAACCCTGCAACCCCAAGATGCTGCCGGGGCAGTGGCGAAAGCGGAGCTAAGCGGCATTAATGCGGCACTTTTGGAAACTATCCTGGTCGAATCCGGATGGGAAGACGCCATTGGGGCAGTGTTTGGGCAGTGGTCCAAGGCGTTGCTGACCGCGGGGGTGGAATCAGCTGCCGACGCGCTGCGATTTGTCCGTCAGCAGTCCGCAGGTCAGGTTCACCTGCTGGTCGCGGACGCTGCGGGGACTCTCGCGGGGGCCCAGAAACCGGAGAGCCTGGAAAAAGCGGAACTTCCCGCCGGGGCGCGTTGGACGAGGGAACTGGTTCATGCTCGCAAAGGACAGTCTTTGCCCCCGGTGGTGGCGACATTATTGGCTGGAGTGGCAGCGTGCCAAGATTTGTCAGAAGCTCGCGATTTGGTTTTGACCGGGGGAGTTACTGCGGCAGTGACTCAGGTAGGGGATTTTCTCTCGGCAACCCGGATTGTAGGAGGTGGGGATCCTGAGGCGGGAATTTTACGGCGTGCTACAGAATACGATGAGGCGGTGTCTCAGTCTGAGGCAGCGGCCGCGGCGGCAGATCAAGCCGACAGTGAGTTGGCTCAGGCAAAGACTGAGCTAGTTGCAGCTCAGGAAAAATACGACGCGGCAGCCGCACAGTTGAAAGCCCAAGATGCGGCGGCGGCCGCGGCGGCTGCGGCGGTGGCCGCCGCGAAGGCGAAACGCGGGGCGGCCCAGGCGGAAGTTGAACGAGCCGGGAAACATTTGGAACAGGCTCGTGCGGAAACGGAGAAGCGCCAGGAGTCTCTCAAACAGGCACAGGAAACTTTGGATGCCAGTCTGAAAGTCCAGGACGAAACCGGGGACGAGGAACCGGACTTTTCCGCCGAGCTACAAGCCGCTATCGAAGCTGTGTCCGCAGCTCAAACCGCTAAATCAGATGCTCATATCGCCGCGCATGTGGCTCGTCAAGAACTGGAATCCTTGGAATCGCGTGCGGCCTCGCTGCAACGTAACATTGCGGCAGAAAAAGCCGCTGCCCAAGCGGCAGCCAGCCGGGCGCTGGTGCGGGAACGACGCCGGAAACGGTCTGTCTACGTGATGGAACAGGCTGAATCTGCTCAGCAGCTAGCTCACGCCGCGGCTGCTCGCGCTCAAGCCCAGCGTCAAGCCAGTACCGCCAGCCGGGAACAGTTGCAAACTGAGATGGAGACGCTGCGCGCTGCCGTGGATGACCTGAGTCGGCAACGTACTGATCTCAAAGATGCTTCGATGCGCGATGAAGTTGCTTTGGCTGAGGTCAATTCCAAGTTGGCACGGCTGCTGGAACAAGCCCAGCAGGAATGCGGTTTGGACGAAACCACGCTGTTGGCGCAGTACGGTCCGCACAACCTAGTGCCCGTATTCGATGAGGCTGGTGAAACTATCGAACACGTGCCTTTTGTCCGGGAGGAACAGGTAGAGCGCAAAGCTCATGCGCAAACGGAACTGAAACGGATTGGGAAAGTGAACCCCCTGGCTTTGCAGGAACATGAAGCCTTGGAGGCACGCCACAAATTCTTGGCTGACCAGCTGGCTGACCTGAAAAAGTCTCGTGACGACCTGATGAACGTGGTGGCAGAAGTGGATCGCCAAGTTGAAGAAGTATTCGGTAAAGCGTTCGCAGACGTCTGCGCCGCTTTCAAAGATATTTTCCAGGTCCTGTTCCCCGGTGGGGAAGGCAAGCTGACTTTGAGTAATCCGAAAGACCTGTTGAATACCGGTATCGAAATTGAAGCGCGTCCGGCAGGAAAGAACGTGAAACGGATGTCCCTGCTCTCCGGTGGGGAACGTTCCCTGGCGGCACTGGCTTTTCTGTTCGCGATTTTCCAAGCCCGACCCTCACCGTTCTATGTCCTCGACGAGGTCGAGGCGGCTTTGGATGACGTTAACCTGTCTCGGCTGCTGGGGGTTTTCGAAATTTTGCGTGAAAACTCGCAATTAATCATCATTACTCACCACAAACGTACCATGGAGATTGCAGATGCACTGTATGGGGTAACGATGAAAGAAGGCACCACGGCGGTGATTTCACAACGTCTGGTGAAAAGCCCTAGCGAAGGGGAGGGACCAATACTGCAAAGCACCGGCGTAAATTAGGCAAACCTGGGGAACTTAGAGATAAGATGGGGGACACCATATGTTCAAGCGGCTAAGAGACGTTTCTGCGCGGTGCTACGAGAGACGTTTTGGATGGAATCAATGAATATCCTGAGTACGACACTAAATAATTCGCAGGGTCTGGAAGGCTACACCGATCCGCTCATTTTTATGATTCCGTTGGCTATCGCCTTCATAGTTATTGTTATCGTTGCCAGCGCCTCTCAGATTGACTCGAAGCAGCGCAAGATTCGCAGCGAGGATCGTCTGTTGGACACCTTAGAGCGGATTCGTGAGGACAGCAGTGAGGACGGAGAAAGCACTGCCGAGGCTCCGCCACTCCGGCTGCGGCAAGGTGAAAAAGAACTCAGAAACATTATTGAAAAAACTATCCATGCTACCGGTTCCGACGAAGATGAACACTCTGACGAGGACACTGAGGTCCCCGAAGTGTCTCCGGATGCTCTCCAGCTCGCGTCTGACGATTTGGATGACGAAGACGACTTGGCAGAGACAGAAGATTGGGGTGAAGAGGACGAAAGCTTCGACGAAGAAGAAGCTGTGGTCAAGCCCGACGGGGTCTATTGTGACCCGGATGGGCTGTGCTTTCGACCTCTTCCTGGTCAGAGCGTAGAAGAAGCCCGCGCCGCGGCACGAGCAGCGATGGAAGCGGCAGCTGCAGCACTAACGGCGGATACAGCCGAAGACGCCGGCGCCGCCGAAACGGAGACAGCGGCAGAATCGGCAGAAGCAGTTTCCGTGGAACCTGAAAGCTCTGAGGTTCCAGAGGAACCCGTCACTCCAGAGGCGACTGATAGCTCCGAAACTGTAGAGACTCCAGAGGAAACCACAGAACCCGAGTCAGCCGCGCAGGCTGAGCCGTCAGCTGCGGACAATTCCGAGCCGCGGGAACCGGAAACCGAACCTGAAGTTGAGGAAATTGAAAAGCCGGAATCTAAGACTTCCCGGCTGCGCCGTCTCAAGGAACGTCTCGCCGGCAAGGGCAAATTCGGGCGTGCCATTCTCAACGTACTGTCCAACGCGGATTTGGAAGAATCTGATTGGGAAGCAATCGAGGACGAATTGCTGGCTGCCGATTTGGGTGTCGAACCGACTGTGGAACTCATCGGCAAACTAAAAGTGAAACAAAAAGTAGCGGGCGAAAAGGATGCCACGCAGGTGCGGCGTATGGCGAAGCGGATGCTCACCGATATGCTCGACCGGAAAGCCGAACGTCGTCTCAACCTGGAAGTTCCCGAGGACTCTCCCACCCAGACTGCCGGAATCCTGTTGGTTGGCGTCAACGGGGGCGGGAAGACCACCACGGTGGGTAAGCTGGCGCGACTACTGGTTGCTGAACGCAAGACCGTAGTGTTGGGCGCAGCCGATACCTTCCGCGCCGCAGCCGGGGAACAATTGCAGACTTGGGGCGACCGCGTCGGCGTGCCCGTGGTACGTGCTGAAAAGGATCAGGCCGACCCTGCTTCAGTAGCTTTCGATGCGGCGAAAGCCGCGCGCGAAGCCGGTAGCGATGTCGTAGTGATTGATACCGCCGGACGCCTCCAAAACAAAGTCGGTTTGATGGACGAGCTGGGTAAAATCAAGCGCGTGGCTGAAAAACAGGTTCCCATTACCGAGGTCTTGCTGGTTATCGACGCTACCACCGGACAGAATGCTTTGAGTCAGGCAAAGATTTTTACCGAAGCGGTGGGCGTGACCGGTATCGTCTTGACCAAGCTGGATGGTTCTGCCAAAGGCGGGGTCATTGTGCCCCTGCAACGGGAACTGGGCATCCCAGTGAAGCTCGTTGGTTTGGGCGAAGGACCTGACGATTTAGCGCCCTTTGTGCCCGGCGATTTTGCCGACGCCCTGCTGGACGCCTAATTTTTCCTGGTGACAGTCGGAACCTGTAGCGGGTTTCCGGCGTTTGCTGCCAACTTCTCGCTTTGCCCTGCCGCGCGGCACGCCCTGTCCTCCCCACTTTTGCCCGAAAACTTTGCGTCATTATAAAATCGACGTGTGTTTAATAACCTGCAAGACCGCCTGACAGAATCGTTTAAGAACCTTCGCAAGAAGGGCAAGCTGAAGGACTCCGACGTTGATGCCACCGTCAGTGACATCCGTCGCGCCTTGATTGAGGCTGATGTGGCCTTGGAGGTCGTCAAGGATTTCACCGCCACCGTAAAGGAAAAGGCCTATGGAGCGGCGCGTTCTGAGGCTTTGAACCCAGCCCAACAGATTGTGAAAATCGTCAATGATGAGTTGATTAACATTCTGGGCGGTGAGGACCGGGAACTGCATTTCTCTAAGCCCGGCAAAGGTCCGACCGTGTTTATGCTGGCGGGTCTGCAGGGCGCCGGTAAAACCACCCTGGCAGGCAAACTCGGCAAGTGGCTGGCGAAAGAAAACCGGAAAGTCCTGCTGGTAGCAGCTGACTTGCAGCGTCCCAACGCGGTCAACCAGCTGCAAATTGTGGGTGAACAGGCCGGCGTCACCGTTTTCGCTCCCGAACCCGGTAACGGGGTGGGCGACCCGGTCGATGTGGCGCGACGCGCTCTGGCGTTGGCCTCCGGTTCAGGATATGACGTGATGATTGTCGATACCGCCGGTCGATTGGGCGTAGACGAAGAACTCATGGCACAAGCCCGGTCCATACGGGACGAGGTGCAGCCCGACGAGGTACTGTTCGTCCTGGACGCGATGATTGGTCAGGATGCAGTGCGAACTGCACGAGCTTTCCAAGAGGGCGTGGATTTCACCGGGGTGGTCCTGACCAAGCTGGATGGCGATGCTCGCGGCGGTGCGGCGCTATCGGTTCGCGGGGTGACCGGGGTTCCGGTGCTGTTTGCCTCCACGGGGGAGGGCTTGGATGACTTTGAGCGGTTCCATGCTGACCGGATGGCTTCGCGAATTTTGGATATGGGTGACCTGCTGAGCCTCATTGAAAAGGCTCAAGAAACATTCGATATGGAGCAGGCCGAAAAACTGGCTGGCAAGATTCAGCAGGGTCAGTTGACTTTGGAAGATTTCCTCAACCAATTGCAACAGATTCGCAAACTCGGTTCGATGAAGAAGCTACTGGGAATGATGCCGGGGGCAGGCAAAATCCGGGAACAGCTGGACCAATTTGACGAGCGGGAAGTCGACCGGATTGAAGCTATCGTCCGCTCAATGACACCCGCGGAACGCCAGGACGTAAAGATTCTCAACGGATCGCGTCGCGCTCGGATTGCCGCCGGTTCCGGCACTACGGTCGCGGATGTAAACGGTTTAGTCGACCGATTCCAGATGGCGCAAAAGATGATGAGTGGCGGCATTCCCGGTATGGGCGGCGGTGCTGACGGAATGGGAATGATGCCCGGATTCGGTCGGATGCCGGGGATGGGGAAGCATTCAAAAGCGAAACAGGCAGCAAAGTCTGGCAAGAAAACCAAGGCCCAGCGCAAGGCAAAATCCGGCAATCCCGCGAAGGCAGCCCGTCAGGCTCGGGAAGCCCTGGAAGGTATTTCCGCCAGTTCCAGGGGCGGGACCCCCGCAATGCCCAACCTGCCGGGCGCGCTGCCGGCCGGTCTGGGCGGTCTTAACGGCACAGGTGGTTTTGGCGGAGGGACGCAGAAGTCCGCGCCGTCCACGCCCGCTCTGACCCCTGACGATTTGCCTGACGACATCAAACGGATGCTGGGCGGTCTGTGATGACTCCGCCGGGGGCAACAAACTCGGAAAACCTGCACTTTACCGGGGATTTTCTGTGGTCGGAAACCCCCAGCATGGAAGGGGAATACACCGGTCAGGCGACGACAGTATCTTGTGAATCTCGGTGGATACACGGCGAACTGTATATTCACGACGGTATCGTGAGCCGAACGGCAAAACCGGGGTTGACCTACCGAAAGGTCAGCGGCTACGCGATTCCCGGACTGGTCGACGTGCATTGCCATGTTGGGGTGACTCACGCGGGTAGCGTGTCCGTCGAAACTCAGCGAGAACAGGCTGAACTGGCGTTGCGTAGAGGCACGCTGCTGATTCGTGATTGCGGGGTGCCCTCCGATACCCGCTGGATTGACCAGGTGGCTGAGCTGCCGAAGATTATCCGCTGCGGTCAGCACCTGGCACGACCGAAACGCTATATGCGCTACTACGGGCTGGAGCTGGAAAGCGAAGCCGATTTGCCCGCGGCGGTAGCCCAACAAGCCAAGCGTGGCGACGGCTGGGTGAAAATCGTGGGAGATTGGATTGACCGTTCTGATGGGGCAGACTCGGATTTGCAGCCACTGTGGTCGACCGCGGTGCTGCGAGATGCGGTGGCGGCCGCGCACCAGAACGGGGCACGAGTGACCGTACACACTTTCGCTCACCGTACGATAGAGGGTCTGTTAGATGCCGGTGTGGACTGCATCGAACATGGCACCGGCATGGATTCGGACGAAATCCTCGAAGCGCAACGCCGCGGTATCCGCGTGACTCCGACCATGCTGCAAATCGCGCGGTTTTCCGATTTTGCCGCCCAGGCGGGGACAAAATACCCGGTGTATGCTGCCACGATGACCGCTTTGGATCAGTCTCGAGTGGCTCATCAAGCCGCGCTGTATGAAGCGGGGGTCCAGCTGCTGCCGGGCACCGACGCCGGCGGCTACCAGCGTCACGACGCCCTACCTCAAGAGCTGCAGCAATGGCTGGACCTGGGGATTTCGGCACCCGAAATTATTGATTTGGCTACCTGGAAGGCGCGGGATTTCCTGGGTGCTCCCTCTCTGTGGGAGGGCGCGCCCGCTGACCTGGTGTGGTATGACTCTGACCCGCGCGCTGACCTCAGCATTTTGGAGCGCCCCGCTGGAGTGGTCTTGCGCGGTGTTCTCGTTGCTGGCGAGATTACGAAAGCTGCGTGCCGTGCCTGAAGGTCATGCTATTCACCGTCTGGCCGCCCAGTTTGCCCAAGTCATGAGCGGTGAGGTCGTGGCGGCGTCCTCTCCACAGGGACGTTTCACCGCGGGGGCTGCAGTGTTGAACGGGCAGCGTTTGACTGACGTACAGGCCTATGGGAAACACCTGTTCCTCGGTTTTGCTCCGCGCCAGGTCGATACTGCCCAGACCACTCCTGACTCTAAATCGTCTCTGACGTGGCTGCATATTCACTTAGGAATCTACGGATCCTGGCGCTTTTATGGGGACTCCGAGTTTACCTCCCGGCATGTCGGCACCGCCCTGAACCTCCCTGAGAGTACACAGCAAACCGCGGAAATCGTAGAGATTCCGGTGCATACTCACCATGATGACTCCGTTTTTGCGCCCCACGAACATTTTGCGGATCGCTGGTTTTGGACCCCCGCGCCTTTCACCGCGCCCCCACCCTATGGGACGGTGCGTCTGCGCTTGGTTACCGCGCACGGGGCAGCGGATCTCTCGGGACCAAATACCTGCGAACTGCTGGACGTGGAGGGCGTCGCTGCGGTGTTTGCCCGGCTTGGTCCTGACCCGCTCCGTCCCGACTGCAACTGTGGAGAGTTCGTGAAACGTTGCGCCACCCGTCAGAAGGGTATTGGTGAGGCACTCATGGATCAGTCTGTTATCGCCGGGGTGGGCAATATTTATCGCGCCGAAGTGCTGTACGCGGCACGTCTGGATCCGTTTACTCCCGCCCGCGAGGTGAGCTCGCGCAAATTGCGCCGAATCTGGGATTGGTTGGAAGAATACCTGCCTCTCGGAGTCGAATCGGGACGAATTACCACCACGAGCCCCGACGATTACGCTGTTTTCGTGGAACGCGAGCTGGCAGCGGGACGTGAACCCCGGGCTATTGACTCCCGATACTACGTCTACCAGCGCCAAGACCGACCCTGCTTGCGCTGTTCCGCCACTGTTAAGCTGCGGATTGCGGGGGGACGAAAACTCTATTGGTGCCCGCGCTGCCAGCGCTGAGGAACGACGCGAAACTACAATCCGGGCGGGTTGATACCCGAAAACTGACCCCCGGTGACGCTGCCACGGTGGCACCGCTTGGTGCGAGTGCCACGCAAAGGTGGAATAATCGAGGACGTGAGTGAAGTAAACCTGGGGATGCCCACCAAGTCTTTGTCCGCCGCGGAACCTTTGGCACCTCGCCACAAGACTCGTAAAATTCAGGTTGGCAGTGTCGCCGTGGGGGGAGACGCTCCGGTGAGCGTCCAGTCCATGACCACCACCCTGACTTCTGACGTAGCAGCGACCCTGCAACAGATTGCTGAGCTGACCGCCGCGGGCTGCGACATCATCCGGGTAGCGTGTCCTTCCGCGGACGATGCCGCGGCGTTGCCGGAAATTTGTAAGCGTTCCACCATTCCGGTGGTCGCAGACATTCACTTTCAGCCCAAGTACGTGTTCCAAGCTATCGAAGCTGGCTGCGGGGCGGTGCGCGTGAACCCCGGTAACATCCGGTCTTTTGACGACCAGGTGCGCGAAATCGCCCGTGCTGCCACTGACCACGGCACCGCGCTGCGGATTGGAGTCAATGCGGGGTCTCTGGACAAGCGGCTGTACGAAAAATTCGGGGGAGCCACCGCGGAAGCGTTGGCCGAGTCAGCCATGTGGGAGGCGTCGCTGTTCGAGGACGTAGATTTCCATGACTTTGCCATCTCGGTGAAACACCACAACCCGGTGACGATGATTCGGGCATATCGCCTGTTGGCTCAACATGGTGACTGGCCGTTGCATTTGGGGGTGACGGAGGCTGGTCCGACTTTCCAAGGCACTATCAAATCCGCTACCGCTTTCGGGGCGCTGCTGTCCGAAGGGATTGGTGACACGATTCGAGTTTCGCTGTCGGCGCCGCCGGTGGAGGAAGTTAAGGTTGGCTTAGAGATTTTGCGCTCGATGGGCTTGCGGAAACGTAACTTTGAGATTGTGTCCTGCCCCTCCTGTGGGCGTTCCCAAGTCGATGTTTGCACGTTGGCTAATGAGGTCACCGCCGGTCTGAAGGACATCACTTACCCCCTGCGTGTCGCGGTGATGGGCTGTATCGTTAACGGTCCGGGTGAAGCGCGGGAAGCTGACTTGGGGGTGGCGTCCGGCAACGGCAAAGGTCAGATTTTTATCAAAGGCAAGGTCATTAAAACTGTGCCAGAAGCTGAGATAGTGCCGACTCTGATAGCCGAAGCAAATCGTTTAGGTCAGGAACTGGGCTTGGAAACGGGCGAACCTCAGGTGAGCGTGGCAGGTTGAAGCCTCACTTCACGGTATCTGGATCCTGGCGGATTGCCCGGTGTCTTGCCTTGCCTAAAGCGGTCGACGGGTCGCGCACAGAGATGGTCTAGCTTCGTGAGGGGGCACAAGGGCGGGTTGCGGGTTTCCCGGTTTGGCTCAATCGTGAGGTGGCAACAGGCTAGGATGAGAGTTATTGCTTAGTTTTACCGAGGAGTTATGGAAAATGTCTGAAACCGCGTTGCAAAAAGCTACTATTCCTTTCGACGGTCGGGTGCAGTCCGGGGTGGAACAACCCCCGCAGGCTCATCTTGAAATGCTGGGGATGAACCTCGAGCCCAGCCTGGACCAGGCGGCGTTCATTGAGATGCTCAAGGACCTGACCGCTACGGCTCGCGAGCTGACCCAGGGCAACCCGATTCCGAACTTCTTGGCTCCGGAAATGGTCGCGGTCACCGCCAACCTGACCATCACCTGCGGTTTTGGAGAGAGGATTTTTGACTTCCTGGGCAAACCAGAACTGAAACCCGAAGGCTTGCATGACATTCCCGCTTTCAAACTAGACCAGCTGCAGGAACGCTGGGGGCAGACCGATTTGGTGTTCCAGATTTGCTGCGACGATCCCGGTACCCTGTTCGCAGCAGGTCGCCTGCTCCTGGTCAAGTGCCAAGGGAAAGCCACGTTGCAGTGGATGCAAAAGGGATTTACCTACGCTTACGGTTCTGCCCCGCGCGGCACCACTCCGCGGAATCCATTCGGTCAGGTTGATGGCACGGTGAACCCGTCCACCGCGGAGGATTTCTCCGAACAGGTGTGGTTGGACGGCACTGGAGAACAAGCCTACCTGGATGGTTCCACCATCATGGTGCTGCGTCGGATTCAAAACTTTCTCAATCCGTGGGAATTGCTGGATCGCCCCGCCAGAGAGCGGGTCATCGGACGCAAACTTTCCGATGGTGGTCCGTTGAGCGGCGGCGGTGAGTTCGATGAAGAGGACATGGATGCGGTGGATGAGTCAGGAAACTTCGTGATTAATCGGCGCTCCCACCTGGCGCTGTCCCGTGAACATGAAGATGACGGCTCCGATAAACTCCGTCGCCGGGCTTTTGCCTACGATGATGCGCCCGAACCCGGACAATCTGACCTGACCAACACTGGTCTGGTGTGGATTTCTTTCCAACGTAACCCGGATCGTCAGTTCACAGCCATTCAAAAGCGCCTGGACATGCACGATTTGTTGAACAAGTTTATTTCCCATATAGGTTCGGCAGTTTATTGGATTGTGCCGGGAACCAGCACGGAAACCTATTGGGGGCAGGCTTTGTTGGAAAAATAGGTCGCCGCGGTCTTAGGAACTGGCGTCCGTACCCAGGGGCAGATTTTCGGTCCCGGTGGCGATGGATTGGCGAATGGCGCGGAGCAGACCACGCTGAGAGGCTTCGAGCTCTTGCGCGAGACCGTGCAGGCGGCGCAACGTTTCCGCGTTGCTGGCATCAGTAAACGTTTCCGGAGTGGGGTTTTTCCCCAAGGATTCCAGGAAAGCCATCTCTCCAGCCCATTCTCGCCGTGCGTCGCGCCACCGTTGCAGAGGGGCGACCAAGTTCGGATCCTTTGGGATGTAGCGCACCGCTTCGATGACTTGGTTATCCCGCACGACGACCCGGTCTGCGGCTGAAAGCGTTTCTTCGTAAATTAGTTTGATTTCATCTTGATGAGGGGCTGCGACTGAAATGACGGGGTCACCGTGAAAATGGCGAATTACCCACACGACGCCCAAAGTTAGGACGATAGTGCCCACCACAATCAGGCAATAGACCAGGTTTTGCATGGCGGACCATTTGTCTGGGGGAATGACCTGAGCGGGCAGCAGCATTTCCCAAGCGGGCACTGGCAACGTACGCATGACTGGATTTTAACAAACTTTTGTCTGTGACAGTGCCGGCGAGACCGGTTTGCCCCGGAAACCCTGGTTTCCGCTTAAACCCTCGGAATAGCGTGGTGTGGGAGGAGATAAATTTTTTGATAACCTGTACAGGCAGCGACTGGCGATGCCTATCCAACCCCGGACTATTTTGCGGGGTTGGTAGACAGGAGGAATAACCCTCCGGGAAGCGCATTTACACAATCGTACGCCTGGGTTGTGCTCGCAAAACTATGGAGGAACTATGACCGAAGTCATGAACCAGCCTCTTTCTGAGGTTGACCCCGAAATCCAGGCCGTGCTGGATGCAGAACTTATTCGTCAGCGCGACACTCTGGAGATGATTGCATCGGAAAACTTTGTGCCCCGCGCGGTATTGCAATGCCAGGGCAGCGTCTTGACCAACAAATACGCTGAGGGTTATCCGGGCAAGCGCTATTACGGTGGCTGCGAAAACGTTGACGTAGCTGAAAACTTAGCTATCGAGCGAGCAAAAAAGCTGTTCGGCGCCGATTTTGCGAATGTGCAGCCGCACTCTGGTGCCCAAGCGAACGCGGCGGTGCTTTCCGCGCTGATTAAGCCCGGAGCCAAGATTATGGGTCTGAGCTTGGCACACGGCGGTCACCTCACTCACGGGATGAAGATTAACTTTAGTGGTCGGCTTTACCAGGTCGCAGCCTACGGAGTGGAACCGGACAGCAAGCGTATCGACATGGATCGGGTGCGTGAACTCGCGTTGGCAGAGCGTCCCGACGTGATTATTTCCGGCTGGTCCGCCTATCCGCGGCACCTGGATTTTGCGGCTTTCCGTGCCATCGCGGACGAGGTCGGGGCCTACTTGTGGACCGATATGGCACATTTTGCGGGTCTGGTCGCCGCTGGTCTGCACCCCTCCCCGGTTCCTTACGCGGACGTGGTCTCCACGACCATTCACAAGACCATTGGCGGGCCGCGTTCGGGTCTGATTCTGTCCCGTGATGGGGAAAAGTTCGGCAAGAAGATTAACAGTTCCGTTTTCCCCGGTCAGCAGGGTGGTCCCCTGATGCACGTGGTCGCGGCGAAGGCGGTGGCGCTGAAGATTGCCGGCACTCCTGAGTTTAAAGAACGGATGCAGCGCGTCATCCAAGGTGCGCAGATTTTGGCGGAACGCCTGATGGCGCCTGATTGTCAGGCGGCGGGCATCGACCTGTTGACCGGCGGCACCGACGTTCATTTGGTACTGGTGGACCTGGTTAACTCGAACCTGGACGGGCAGCAGGCTGAAAATCTGCTGCACGCAGCGGGCATTACCGTAAACCGCAACGCGGTGCCGTTCGATCCGCGTCCCCCGGCAGTCACTTCCGGTCTGCGTATCGGCACCCCGGCTTTGGCTACTCGCGGTTTTGGCGAGGTCGAGTTCCGCGAGGTCGCCGACATTATCGCCTCTGTGCTGGTGGATGGCGCTGAGAATGGTGTTCAGTCAGTGGATGCGTCCAAGTACCGGGCGCGGGTGTCGAAACTGACCGAAGCTTTCCCGCTCTATCCGGGATTGGTGCAATGAGGGCGCCCTGGGAGGGACCAGCGCAGGTTCTGGATGGCAAAGCCACCGCTGCCGCTATCAAAGCCGAGTTGCAGACTCGTGTCGCCGCGGTGCGTGAGAGCGGTGTCATTCCCGGACTTGGCACCATCCTGGTCGGTGAGGATCCCGGTTCTGTAACCTATGTTGCAGGCAAACACCGGGACTGCGCGGAGGTCGGCATCGAGTCCATTCGGATTGATTTACCTGCCACTGCCAGCCCAGACGAAGTCATGGCGGCGGTGGAGCGGTTGAATCAAGATCCAGCGTGTACGGGATACATTGTGCAGTTGCCGCTGCCTCAAGGCATGGACACGAACCAGATTTTGGAAGCAATCGACCCGGAAAAAGATGCTGATGGGCTGCACCCCATGAACCTGGGACGCTTGGTATTGCGGGTGTCAGAGCCGATTACTTCGCCTTTGCCCTGCACGCCTCGGGCAGTCATCGAGCTGGGACGTCGTTTCGGTTTGGATTTCAACGGTAAGGACGTGTGCGTAGTGGGTCGTGGCACTACGGTGGGTCGTTCCATCGGGCTGCTGCTGGGGCGAAAAGACGTTAACGCGACTGTCACTTCGTGCCATACCGGGACTCAAGATTTGGCGACAAAGTGCCGCCAGGCGGACGTCATCGTGGCAGCATCCGGAGTCGCGGGCATTATCACCGCGGACATGGTTAAACCCGGCGCAGCCGTGTTTGATGTGGGGGTATCGCGGGTTCTCGACCCGGATACCGGCAAATCCCGGCTGTATGGTGACGTGGCTGACGGGGTGGATCGGGTGGCGGCCTGGTTGACTCCAAATCCCGGAGGGGTTGGACCCATGACCCGGGCGCTACTGCTGGTCAACGTGGTCGAAGCGGCGGAACGCGCAGCCGGACTGGCGTAGTTATTCCCATAATTTAAACAGTGTTCCCGGTCGGTTTCCGACCGGGAACACTGTTTATGAGGTCAGCTGCTAGCGACGTGCCCGGCGCCGAGACACGACCATCAGGGCTCCGCCAGTGAGGAACACAATCATGGCTCCGCCGGCCAGCGTGCCGGCAGACGAACCGGTAGTCGCCAAAGCCTTATGGGGACTCTGCACTGCCGGGGGTTGGGGCGCAGCCGGAGTAAATACTCCCGCGACCGGAGGCTGCGGCTCAGTCGGGGTAGCGACAACTCCCGCGACCGGAGGCTGCGGCTCAGTCGGGGTAGCGACAACCCCTGCGACCGGAGGCTCAGGCTCATTGGGAGGGACTACAGCCCCTCCCGGAATGGGATCTGGGTCAACACTCGGCGTATCCGGAGTGACCGGTGAATTTGGATTCACGGGGTTTGGCGGAGCGGGCTTCGGCTTGATGTCCATAGTTAAGGAAATACCCTGACTCTGGGGGCGAGTGGAATCGGTGCCGTTCCCGATGAGATTGCCCTCTTCCTGGCCTTGCAGGGTATACCAAGACCTAGACAGTCCTCCCATGAAACCACCAAAATACCTCGCTTTTTCACGTCGATTTGTGCTGCTAAATCCGCCGATGGACAGGTATCCTGTAGTGCGGAACTCCAACGTAGCCTGGTTTTCGGAGGCAACGTGGTCCTTAACCTTGACTCCAGAGATAACCAAGCCCAGCGGTTTATTTGCGTAGACCTTGAAGCCGTCCTTCAGACGCGAGTAGGCGCCTTTTTTACTATCTCCTGTTTTATAAAACTCATTCAAAGCCAAAGTAATAGCCAGCCGTTTTTCGGAACGTAACACGCTGACAATCCGGTACAACGGTTTGTCTCCGCCTTGAGGCTCCAGTTTGTAAGACTGCGGGTCGCTGGGCATTTCCAGGTATTCCGGAACCAAAATAATCGTCTGAAAGTTGGAATCGGCTTCACCGTATGTCAGATTCTCGACTTTAACTCGTTTAACTTTTTCCTGCCAGTTTTCCAGTGCTTGCAGTCCCACGGTGACATCCAGATTGCTTTTAATATCCACGGTGTCCCCGGAGTCTACCTTTAGAGTGTCATCGTGCTGGGTCGTGTAGTCTTTGTCCACGGAGAGTTTCCCCAGGGCATCGCCATACATGCTCTTAGATCCGAAGTCACCATACTCCAGCTGTGGAATTTCACTGTCCGCAACGTCTTTGACCGTGAAGGCAGGGTCGCTTGGCTCTGCCGGAGCGGGCGTTGCCGGAGTCTCTGTAGTTGGATCGACGGGAGTAGCAGTGACGCTGGGTGTCGGGTCTGGAACCGAAGTGGGCGCCGCATCGGATTGTTGGGAAGAAATTTCATCCGTGGGGGGAATAGTTGTTTCGGTTGCAAAAGCAGCTGGGGCAATACCGACCATGCCCAGTCCTAGGGTCAAAGTGGCTGAGGAGCCAATCACTAAAGCGCGGTTACTGAAACGAGTTAATAACCGGGAATCACATTGAAAAATTTTCATCTTAATCATCTCTTTCTAATTCATTCGCCGGGCAGCTCTTTAGGCATTTCCCAGGCGATTAACACCACCTACATACATTCTATCGTCGGTTATCCCGCGAGATTAGAAATTTTTCAGAAATGCAGAGAATATTTCTGAATGCAGGCTGGATGCGTGGGAATTACGCCGGAAAGTCGTAAGTTACCGTGACGGGGGCATGATCCGTGAAGCGGGCATCATAAGCCGGGGCGCGATACACCGCAGCCGATTGGGCTTGCCCTGCCAGACCGGGGGTAGCCATGTGATAATCCAGACGCCAGCCCGCGTTATTGTCATAAGCCTTACCGCGCCACGACCACCAGGTATAGGGTCCGTCCGTGTCTCCGACGAGGGCTCGTCCCACGTCTACGCAAGGCAGTCCCTTACTCCCGGACAGTGTGTCTGCCATCCATGCGTCTAAGAACGCAATCTCTTCATCCATGACCCCGGAGGTCTTATTGTGATTAGGTTTCCAGTTTTTAATGTCCCTGGCAGTACGCACAATGTTGAAATCCCCGCAAATCAGGGCCTCCTGTGGAGTATCGGAGCCCACTCCCGCTATAGCACGCGCGCTCAGCTGCTGCACCCGTTCGCCAACTCGATGCAGGTATGCAATCTTTTGTTCCTGCTTTTCCGTGCGCAACTCCCCGGAATGCAAATAGGCGCTTACCAGGGTAAATGTTGTTCCCTGAGGTCCGTGAATGGCAGCCTCCAACCAGCGTCCGGAATCCACATCCGGTTCCCCACCGACCTCCGCATACAAATCCGGGGGGAGACCCTCGGTAAGCTGACCAATCTCCCAGTCGGAATCACGCCGTGCCCCCAGCGCCACCCCGGCACGACCTTTCACCCGGCAGGGCCACACGTGCACGTCCCAAGCCGGACCAAACAAGTCTTGTGTGTCTTGGGGAGTAGCGCGAACCTCTTGCAGACACAACAAATCTGAATCGTCATTTTCCAGCCAGTCCCCAAATCCTTTACGGAAAGCCGCCCGGACACCATTGACATTAACTGTGGTTACTTTCATGGGTTACCTCCGATTCAGTTTCTGAGACATCACACTCGGGGCAACAGGGCGTCCCGACAGGTGTTTCTCGGCAGCGGTAGCAAAACGATGAGGCTGGTCCTGGTGGCTCCAGATGACCTGCTGAGACAGACGCCAAGCGGCTTCTTCCTGGGCAAGCGACCAGATTCGACCGGAGAGCGGATCGTGAGGCCAAAACAGGCTGGTGGGAGCTGAAACGGTCACGAAATTTGGGCGCTCGGAAAATTGCGGAAAGTCCCTCTCCGGAGCGGGAGCCACCGGCGGGTTCGCAATCCAGCACGACATATACAGGAACAAGCGGCACAAGACATTGACCCACAGAACAATCGTCAAAATTAGGGTAAACGGAGCATAGGCGGGGGGCACACTTGCCGCTAAGTAAACCCCTGACATCTGCAGAGCCGTGGACAAAAATCCTAACGTTCCCGTCCCTATCCACAAATCACGGCGCGGGGCGCGCACCAAAGCTAGGTAGCGCAGCGTGAAAGCCAGAATCAAGGTTGTCAGGACGCCGGTCAGGAGGAAAGCTCCGGCATTAATCAGCTCGGAAGGAGCCGGCAGCGCCAACGGCAGCCGACGCTGCAGGGTCTGTACCACCACTACGGAACCTGTACCTAAAACTGATGCCAAAATTCCACCGAGGAACAAAACCAGGAACATACACACATCTCGCAGGGTATTTTTCCACCCCGCGCCGGGACGTTGCGGCAGTCCGAAAACGGTTTGGATACTGACGCGCAGTGCCGCAACCACCCGAATTCCTGCCATGATAGACACAACCAAAACCACCAGGGTTCCCCAGGTGAAACTGGGAGATGCAATCGCGGCGGGGTCAATCAGACCCGGCTGTCCATCAACTTGAATCGCGCCGGGAATCCATTGATTTACATCCCGAAAAATCGTGTCGCTGGTCAGGGGAAAAGCAAAAATCATGACTTGCGCGGTCATGATAATCAGAGTCACTATCCCTGCCATCGAAAACAGTGCGGTATAGGAAATACCTCCTGCCAAAAGGTTCGCGGAGGCATTCTGATAGCGCAGATAAGCCCGCATGAATCGTGTGGTGTTGAGCCACTTCATGACAGCTTTCATCCGTTTCACCACGCCCACCGGGGTAGTGGGCTCGGCTGCGGGGGTATCAAGCGGTTTCGTCACGGGATTTCAGCACTTTCAGGGATGTAACTGAGGATGGGCGAAAATTTCGGGCAGTTCTCCGGTGACGCTTTCAGGTACTCCTGAACCTAGTTGGAGGATAGCCAACTGTTCGACATGGTTGGGTTCGAGCAGGGAACAATCAATACCATCAACCATGAAAAAGCCGTGTGAACGTTTCGACAGGGCCGCTACACGATCCAAATCTTCATCGGTGACGTTAGTCCCCAAAGTAATGTGCGGATAGTAGGGAAAGCGTGATTCGGTATCTAAAGGTCCGAAACGAAGTCGTTTCGCCAGTTCCTTACAGGCCTCGTGCCCGCGTTGCACCTCGATATAAACCACTGGGGACACGGGGCGGAAATCTCCAATGTTGCCGAAACTAATGACAAAGGGCGAAAAGGCTCGGCAAATTTCAGCAGCCTGAGCCTGAATTTCTGGGACCTGTTCGCGATCCACCGCGCGCGGTTCCAAGATGGTGATATGCGGGGGAACACCATCAGTCTTTGTGACTTTCTGCAGCTCACCAGCATAGGGCTCGGGCACGGGAATAATCATGCCCAGATAAACCTGACCTTCTTTACGCGGAGGTAAATACACAGGGTAAAGCCTACTCTGTTCAACGGAAAAACTCATCTCCCTGCCTCCGGTAGAATTTGCGACGTGGAAATTCATGCGATAGTGCCTGCCGGGGGGTATGGGCGGCGGCTGTGGCCGTGGTCGACAGCGGCGAAGCCAAAGTTCCTGCTCAACATCAACGGAACGCAAAGTCTGGTGCAGCAAACCGCGACGCGTTTGACGCCGATTTGTCAGTCTCTGACTTTCGTCACCGGCGCCCCGCACCGAGAGACGTTGGTCGCGCAAGTCACTGCTTTGGGCTTGCCAGTTCCAGTGCGTTGCGTGGCGGAACCCAGCCCGCGAGATTCAATGGCAGCTATCGCCTTGGGGGCAGCCCTGCTGGAGCACCGCTACGGGACCTGCGTGGTCGGGTCTTTTGCGGCAGATCATCTCATCACAAACACCGTTGCATTTTCGGAAGCACTTGCCCAGGCTGTTCCCGCTGCCGCTGCCGGATGGCTCACGACTATCGGGATTGCGCCGACCGAACCAGCGACCGGTTTTGGCTATATCGAAGTGGGACCCGCGCTGGATGGAGCTCTGAGCGGGGTGCATCGGGCGCAATCATTTACGGAAAAGCCGGATGAATCTACTGCTAGCGCTTGGTTAGCGACCGGGAACTACCTGTGGAATGCGGGGATGTTTGTGGTGCGCAGTGACATGCTGCTCGATGTCTTAGAAGCGCGGGTACCGGGGTCTGGCACGGCAGTGCGAAAACTGGCAGCAGCATGGGAAACGTTGAGCCCGGACGCGAAAACCGCACTGTGGGAGCGGGTAGTGGCGGCACCGATTGATACCGTCTTGGCTGAACCGTTGGCACAAGAGGGGCGGGTTGCGGTGGTCCCGGCCCGCCCGGACTTGGGATGGTCAGATGTGGGAGACTGGGAGGCGGTGCGTCACGTCGTCAGCAACGCTTCTGAACTGGCAAACCTGAGCCCACAGATACCGGTCTATACCGATGCGGCCCCCGCCGCTCTCGTGCGGGCAGAAAATCTCAAAGGTGTCGCAATTATCGGTATCCCCGGTGCGGTGGTAGTGGAATCTGCAGGTCAGTTGCTGGTAACGACCCAAGAATTTGCCCAAAACGTTAAAGTTGCTTCCAATGCGGCTGATAAATGGTGATACGGTTGCCAAGTCAAGGCAAAATCAGCAGGACAGCCAAGGCTCAAAGCCGTGGGTGAAAAAACCAAAATAAGGAACAAACTATGAAGACTTCGTATAGCCGGCGTGCTCGGAGCAGATTGCACCGGGAACTAGCGGACCAAGCCCTGTTGCGCTCGAAAGTTGATCCGAAGTGGACTGAAGAAGATCCGTGGCGAGTGTTGCGAATCATGGGGGAGTTCGTTGACGGTTTCGAATCTCTCGCAGAAGTCGGGAAAGCCATCACGGTGTTCGGCTCAGCTCGTGTCGAGCCGGGTACCGAGTACTATCAGCTGGGTGAAGAAATCGGGAAAGTTTTTGCCGAAGCCGGATTCTCCATAATCACCGGCGGCGGTCCGGGTCTGATGGAAGCGGTCAGCAAGGGGGCTCACACTCACGACGGGTCTACTATCGGTTTGGGTATAGAGCTGCCTCACGAGCAAGGCATCAACCAGTACGTCGATTTGGGGGTTGAGTTCCGGTACTTCTTTGTGCGCAAGACCATGTTCGTCAAATATGCCCAAGCCTTCGTAGCTCTGCCGGGCGGTTTCGGCACCCTGGACGAGCTTTTTGAATGCGTTACGCTGCGTCAAACCAGCAAGATTCAGCAATACCCAATCGTGCTGGTCGGGCACGATTTTTGGGATGGACTCCTGGGCTGGGTGCGTCAGCACTTGGTAGCGGAAGGTATGGTCAGTCCCGACGAGGTCGACATTATTCAGGTGGTAGAAACGGCTGCGGAAGCTCTTGCCGCGATTGAGAATACTCTGCCGAAAACGCGGTAACTACAGACGCGACTCGGAGGGGTATTTCCCATCCCGGTATCAGAAAATTCCTTATGCCCACCGCAACTTCCCGTATAATAGACAGGTAAAGCCGTTTTTGAAAAGAGGGACAAATGGCAGCCATGAAACCCCGCACCGGGGACGGACCCCTGGAAGTCACTAAAGAACCGCGCTGTAACGTGATGCGTATTCCTGCAGATGGGGGCGGTCGTCTGGTGATTGAACTAAACGACGAGGAAGTTGCTACCTTAGCTAAGGAACTAGAGAAGTTTTTGAAATAGTGCCGCGTTTTAACGAGTCCAAAATTTCTATTGATAAGACCTCGAGCTGGTCCTATGCGGAAGAATTCTTGCCGGAGTCTGAAATTATAGCGATTGCCAGAGACCAGGGCAGAGAACTCGGTTCCGTCCCAGTATCCCCCGGAGTGGGAGCAGCGCTGCGAATGCTGGCGGGGGCTTCCGGAGCTCGGTCCGTGCTGGAAATCGGCACCGGAACTGGGGTGTCCTCCCTGTGGACGCTGGCTGGAATGCCTGCGGATGGGGTCTTGACCACCATTGATTTCGATTCAAAGCTCCACGCGGTCGCCAAGGAAATCCTCGCGGCGGCGGGCATCTCACTCACGCGAGTACGCATGATTACGGGACGTGCCCTGCAAGTCCTGACGCGCCTCAGTCGGGGAGCCTACGACATGGCAGTGGTGGACGGAGATCCCGGCGAAACCCAAGCCTATATTGACCTTTTAAGCCCGGCACTGCGCCCGGGAGGGCTGTTAATCCTGGTCCACGCCATGTGGAACGATTCGGTAGCAGACCCTGCCCGCCGCGAACCGGATACCGTGGCGATGCGCGAAGTGTTGCGCCACATTCAGGAATCCCCAGAGTGGACGGAGAACCTGCTGCCGGTTGGCGACGGGCTGCTGGTTGCAATCAAGAATTGTTAGGGACATTTCGGCTGTCTGCAAGTCTCGGATTGCAGACAGCCGCCCCTGCACTGCCTTAATCTCGGGAGCTATTTCACAGTGACGTTCAAACGGTGACCTTTTAAGCTGCGTGCTCGTTGGCTCAAAGTCGTGGCAGCGGAACGCAAAGCTGTGCCAGCGACGGATTGTCCGCTCTTGGCTGCCTCGCTGATTGCCAGGGGGACGCCGCTATCGGAGGCTTCCCGATAGGCGACTTCCAGCGGAATTTGAGCCAGCAGGGGAACTTCGTAACCCAAAATCTGGGACAGTCGAGACGCTACCTGTTCACCGCCGCCTGACCCAAAGACCTCGATACGAGAACCGTCCGGACCGGTCAGGTAGCTCATATTCTCGATGACGCCGACGACTTTTTGATTTGTGCCCGATGCAATCGAGCCAGCGCGTTCGGCGACTTCAGCAGCGGCGAGCTGCGGGGTGGTCACCACCACGATTTCTGAGTTCGGCAGCAGCTGTGCCACGGAAATCGCTACGTCACCGGTACCGGGGGGCAGGTCGAGCAGTAACACGTCCAAGTCCCCCCAGAACGTTTCAGACAAGAACTGTTCCAAAGCCCGGTGCAGCATCGGTCCGCGCCATACCACCGGTTGCCCGTCGGGGACGAACATCCCCATAGAAATAACTTTTACCCCGTGCGCGGTGGGTGGCATCATCATGTCTCCCACCGGGGTTGGAGCCACGTCTTCCAAGCCAAGCATCCGCGGAATCGAGAACCCATAAATGTCGCAGTCCAACACGGCTACCTTTAGCCCAGAATCTGCCATTGCGGCAGCCAGGTTAGCCGTGACGGAAGACTTACCGACCCCGCCTTTGCCAGAAGTAATCGCATAAACGCGGGTCAGGGAGTCTGGCTGAGTGAAAGGAATGACCGGTCTGGCACCCTGTAGCTTTTCTTTCACCCGGTCGAGTTCCTCGCGGCTCATGACGCCCATTTCCACTTCTACGGAAGTCACGCCGGGAACTTCCGCCAAGCGCGCTTTGGCGTCTTGCTCAATCTGAGCCTGCAGGGGGCATCCCGCTATAGTCAGGGCGATGCGGGCAAAAACGTGACCCGATTCGTCGATTTTCAGTTCCTGGACCATATCCAAATCGGTGATTGACCGGCGAATCTCGGGATCAATGACCTTTTCCAGGGCTTTCATCAGTTCATCTGTAGTGGGTAATGTCATACCTTCATGCTAATGCTAGCGCTGGGTTTTTTCACACTAGGGGGCTAGGCTTAACACTTGTTATATTTGCGGCTGTCATAAGGGAGTACGGTGGCTTTCAGATTTGGTAAGGCTCGGTTGAACGGACATCCTCGGTCTGCTGCGCCCCCGTTGCCAACACAATCACCGTGCCCGGCAGCGTCGGCAGCGTCACCACTTGAGACCCGTGTTACGGACTCCGGGGAAAATGGAGAAACACCCCTTTTATCCCCGCCCAGCGCCGCATCTCGCCAGAGTGAGACAACCGTGCAGTCCTCGCCAAATTCCTCTTTACCAGACACGAAAATGCCTCGCTATCAGCTGCGCGGTCTAGACGGCATTCGAGCCTTGGCAGCTTTGGCAGTGTTGGTTTACCACGTGGCTCCAAACTGGCTGCCAGGAGGATTTCTGGGTGTCGACGTGTTCTTCGTGCTGTCAGGATTCCTGATTACGGCGCTGTTAACGCGCGAAAAGCGTCTCACCGGGAGTATCAATCTGACTGCCTTTTGGCTGCGGCGTTTCCGGCGGCTGGTTCCTGCCGTAACTTTGACCGTATTGGTGACCGTGCCGCTGGCAGCCGTGGTCAACCGGGATTTCCTGGTGGGAATCTGGTATCAAGTCCTGGGAGCCCTGACCTACACCTATAACTGGGTCAACGTGGCTTTCGGGGGATCCTATTTTGACCGAACTAACCCGCAGTTCCTCTCGAACATGTGGACCCTGGCGGTGGAGCAGCAGTTTTACCTGGCTTGGCCACTGATTTTACTGCTGATTTTCCTGATTCCGACCCGACATCGGTGGTTGGTGCCCGCACTGTTGGCGCTGGCTTCTGCCAGTGAAATGGCGGTGTTAAAAGCCGGGGGTGGAAACCTGACCCGCATCTATGAAGGCACTGACACGCACGCGTTCGGGTTGATGCTGGGGGCGACTTTGGCTTTGCTGTTCCCCCTAGCGTTGGAAAATACCCCGCATTACTTAGATCGGTCAACAGTCCAGTTGCGCGGCTTGGCGGCTTGGATTGGCATGGTAGGTGTGTTCGTAAGTTTCTTGATGCTGCGTGACAACGACCCTTTCACCTATCCGTGGGGTGTGCTGGCGGTAAGTGTGCTGACCATCGGCATTATGCAGGTGTGTTTGGAGGAAGTCGCCGGTGTGAGCGGACCGGGTCAGATTCTGGTCGAATTATTGTCGTGGCGTCCGCTGCAATGGTTGGGGGTGCGATCCTATTCCCTCTACCTGTGGCATTGGCCGGTGTTTATGCTGGTCAACAGCCTGTGGCGAGGATTGCCACAGTGGGCGGCACTGGTGGTTATTGCCACAGTATCGATTTTGGCAGCATCTCTGAGCTATAAGTATGTGGAAAATCCCATGCGACGCAATGGTTTGTTAGCCACCTGGAAACGTTGGTTTGCGCCACGTCTGTCCCAGGGTGAGAATCCGGCAGATTCCTCTCAATCGCGGGTGGCATGGTGGCGGCGCTCCCTGGTGTGGACGGCTGCCGTGGTAGCGGTGCTACCATTGGCCATTTCTATCGCCATAGCCCCGGAAAAAACCGCTGCCGAACAACTCGTTGCCACCGGGGAACACTTTATCCATAAGGGAAAGCAAGTAGACAGCTCTCCCCACAAGGCTGGTGCGACCCCGCAATCACCCGGACACGCCTCCCCGAAAAAGTCAACCGCGTCAACCAAAACTTCTGAAAATATCGTGCCAATCACCGGGGACCAGGTAGACATTATTGGGGACTCAGTGACCCTCGCAGCAGCCCCGAAACTCGCTGAAGCCCTGCCCGGTGCCAACATAGACGCGGCAGTGTCGCGCAGCTCCGTGACTGGCGTGGGAATCATGCGCACCCTCCAGGCACAAGGCGCGCTGCGCCCCTACGTAGTCTTTTCTTTGGCTACGAATTCGACGTTCAGAGTTAGAGACGGTGAAGCTCTGCTTGCCGAGTTCCCGCAGACAAAATTTGTGTTTGTGACCGGTCACGGCAGGGCCTCCCAGGAGTGGATTACAATCTCGAACCAAACCATGTATGCCCTGGCTGGAGCCCACCCTGATCGGGTGAAAGTCGCCAGCTGGGACAGTGCCATCGCCGGACATGTGGATCTCTTGGCTAGCGACGAAGTCCACCCCGGACCAGCTGGGCAGGACATCTATGCCACGACCGTCCGCGATGCACTGCAGCAGTTTGCCACCAAACCGGGCAGCAATTCCTAGCCCAATGGCAGCTCACCTAAAAGCGGGCTGGCGCCCATGGCGAGTATCTGGCGCAAGCTCGCTGCGGGCATAGTGTTTTCCCCCAGCTGATTAGGTTTGCCCGCTCCGTGATAATCCGATGCGCCAGAGACAAATAAATCGAGTTCCTGTGCCAATTCGGCAGCCAGCTGGCGAGCGGAGGTATCGTGTTCACGATGATTGACTTCAATACCCCGCAGTCCGATTTGCGCAAGCTTGCGTACTGCTCCGGGATCTAGCTTCCGTTTGCTGCGGGTCACTGAAAACGGATGAGCCAGCACGGGAACGCCGCCATCAGCGCAAATTGCCTCCACGACTGCAAAGCTGTCCACAACTGGGCGCGTCACGTAATAGGGAGAGCCGGGATTGAGCACTTTTTCGAACGCCTCAGAGCGGGTCTGAAAATAGCCTTTCCGCACCAAGGCATCGCCGATATGCGGTCGCCCCGGTGTTAATCCAGTAATTTCTGCCTCGACGTCTGACCACGTCAGGGGATAGTCCTGGCTAATCTTTGCGACCATGCGCTGCATCCGTTCCCGGCGGTCACGGTGGGCAGTTTTTAATATCTCCCGGACGTTGCTGCAGCGAGGATCCGGCAGATAATTCAACAGGTGAACAGGGCATAGCTCCACACTTGTAGAAATTTCCGTACCCAAAATAACCGCGGGGGGTCTAACCCCTGCGGACATCAACGCGGCGTGGGCGACACGGAACGGCTCCCAGTGATCGAATGTGTCGTGATCCACCGCACCGATTACATCCAGACCGGCAGCCCGAGCCTTTTCCAGCAAATCACGTGGCGAGTCCGTGCCGTCGGAGAGCGCGGAATGCACGTGGGGGTCTATTTTCAAGGCCATATCCACATCCTAACGATTCGCCGGCGGACCCGGCAGTGACGTTTCGAGTCGCCAGAAATTACTGCGGGGAGTCGGAGCTGCCCGAAACCGGGACAGCCACGGCGCTATTCCGCCTGCACGCGGGCAATCCAGGCTTCCACGTCAGCTACAGTGCGGGGGATATGCTGCGAGATACGCTCGCATTTGCCGCCCGGTCCCACCAGAATGTCGTCCTCGATACGCACGGAAATGCCGCGGTATTCCGGGGGAACCGCCAAGTCATCCTTCCGGAAGTACAGTCCGGGCTCAATCGTGAAAATCATGCCGGGTTCCAGCCTGGCCCCGTTGTACATCTCGCGGCGCGCCTGGGCGCAATCATGCACGTCAATGCCCAGGTGGTGGGAAGTGCCATGCACCATCCACCGGCGGTGATACTGACCGTCCTCCTGTAGCGATTTCTCCCAGGAAACCGGCAGCAGACCCCACTCGTCGAGCCTCTGTGCGATAACGCGCATCGCAGCGCTATGGACATCGGAGAAAATACATCCCGGCTGATTAGCCTGGTCAAAAGCCGCGTCGGCGGCATCCAAGACCGCTTGATAAACCCGACGCTGTACCTCGTTGAAACGACCATTAATTGGCAGGGTCCGGGTGATGTCCGCGGTGTAGAGCGAATCGAGCTCCACTCCGGCATCAATTAAAATGAGGTCACCGTCCCGCACCACGCCATCGTTGTTAATCCAGTGCAGGGTAGCGGCGTGTTCCCCGGATGCCGCAATGGTGTCATATCCCAGACCGTTACCAACTTCCCGAGCGCGCGCCCCGAAAGCCCCTTCCACCACACGTTCACCGCGGAAATGTTTCACTGCCCTGGGGAAAGACCGGATTGCTTCTTCAAAGCCTTCCTTGGTGGCGGCGACAGCTTTGCGCATCTCCTCGATTTCCCAATCGTCCTTAATCAAACGCAATTCCGAAGTTGCTTCTTCTAGCGTATCGTCTAATTGTTTGGCATCGTCGGGGTCGATCCCGGCTTGCTCCCGAACCTGATTCACCAGTGCCGTGGCTTGTGAATCAGAGGTATAAATCATGGCAATCTGGACTTGACCAGCATCTTTCGCTAGGACATCAGGCAGTGTCTCCAGGTGGGCACAAGGGATTCCACACATGCGCTCGAATTCTTCCAACGAGGGTCGCACCCCGACCCACAGCTCGCCGTAACGTGAATCGGCGTAAAACTCTTCAGAAGCCCGTGACGCGCGAGGACGGAAAAATACGGTGGCGATGTGTGTTCCTTCGCCTTCACCAACTTCGCCGTCCCGCACCGGGTTCAAAACCAGCACGCCATCGGGAATTAGATCAGTGCCTAAGCCGGTCAAGTGAGAAAAAGCAGAGTGAGGTCGGAAGCGGTAGTCGCAGTCATTGTTGCGCACTACCAGGGCGCCGGCAGGAATGACGAGGCGCACACCCTTAAACTTTTCCCCCAAGGTCACGCGACGGCGCAGCGCGTAGGGTGCAGCAGCGGAGCGTTCGTAGCCATCAGTAGGACGGGGACCCCAGTTTTCGCCAATAAACTTTTTAAACTCTTTGGACTGCGGTTGACGTGAGCGGTTCTTGCCGCGGGTATCTTTTTGTTCACTCATGCCTTCAAGTCTACGCGCTCGACCTCAACTCGCGACTATTTTCCTATCCTCCAGCACGAAACTGTCTCTGCCGAAATCGCGGAGAAAGGAATGGTTTACCAACCTAATATGAGGTTTAGGGCAAGTCCGGCGCGGAATCTTCAGGGGTAGCTTCGTCTGTCTCGGTGGCGGGCTCTCCCGCGTCATCGTCCATTTCAGGGAAAGGAGCAACCCCTGCGGAATCTTCAAGATCCGGGGCAGCCTGCTTGGCAGCTGCCTCCGGATCCTCCGGGGGTTGTCGAATCAAAGCGTTCAAAGCTGTTCCAACCAGCCCGGCTATCCCAATGCCGATAACGAAAGTCCAAATCACCCGATTTCCGCCGTCTTCGCCCAGGTCAGAAAACACAAAGAACTTCATCAAGCCAGCAATCAGCGCGGCAACGAAAGAGATTACGTACAAACCGCCGGGTTCGCGATGCAGCAGGGCGCGCACCAAGGCGATGACCCCGCCCCAAAATCCGGCAGCCAGCAGGCAAGCCCCGACCATCTGGGTATTTTCTTCAGCCGAGAGCATCGAGAGGAGACCTAATGCGATTAAAGCGCCAAAAACGACGCCTTCGTAAGGGGTGAGGTGATCAATCATTAGTGGGCTCCCTTACCTTTTCCAGTCTTATCAGACTTGTGACGGCGGGTACGTTTGCGTTGACGTTCCTTTTTAGCAGGTTCTTCAGCTGCCCCGCGCTTAGTGGTTTTTTCGCGTTCTTTACAGTCGTGTTTCTTCTTGGTGTTTTTGCGTGGTCCGCGACCCTTCTCAGATTTGCGGCGCCCCGCACCGGAGCCTTTCCCGGCGCGGCGTTTCCCCGGACGTGCCGGGTCGCGCCCACCCAAATCCTCCAGCTCCTCGGCTTCCAATCCGGCGCGAACCCTGCGGAATCGTGGCAAGTTTGCGGTAGCATCCGTGGGAATATCAAGGTCGGAATAGAGATGCGGGGAGGTGTGATAGGTCTCTTGCGGGTCAGCAAAATCCAAGTCGAGAGTCCGGTTAATGACTCGCCACCGCGTCAGGTCCTCCCAATCGATGAACGTAATGGCGCTGCCCTTGTTGCCGGCACGGGCAGTGCGCCCAATTCGGTGAATGTAGGTCTTATCATCCTCGGGGCATTCGTAGTTGATTACGTGGGTCACGTCATCCACGTCGATGCCTCGCGCTGCCACATCGGTGGCGACCAGCACGTCCACCTTGCCGTGACGGAAAGCCCGTAAAGCCCGTTCTCGTGCGTTTTGACCCAAATCACCGTGGATAGCGCCGGTGGCAAAGCCCCGCTCGGCGAGTTCGTCGGACAGCCGTTGGCAGGTTCGTTTCGTGCGGGTAAAGATAATCGTCAAGCCCCGATTTCTGGCTTGCAAAATGCGAGCGATAACTTCCGTCTTGTTGAGGGAATGTACCCGATACACGACCTGTTTGACCTGTCGCACGGTCTGCGAGGAGTCAGTCGGATCGGTGGCACGGATATGAGTGGGTTGGTACATGTACCGACGCGCGAGAGCTACTACCGGACCGGGCATGGTCGCCGAGAACAGCATGGTGTGACGGCGCGGGGGAATCTGGGAGATGAGTTTTTCCACGTCAGGTAGGAAGCCCATGTCCAGCATCTCGTCGGCCTCATCCATAACCAGGGTTCGGATTCGTCCCAGTTTCAAGGTGCCTTGATTCATCAGGTCAATCAGTCGTCCCGGAGTGCCAACAACAACTTCCACACCTTTGCGCAGTGCCTCAACTTGGGAATCAAACCCAACGCCACCATAAATCTCGATGATGCGAGCCACTCGATGAGTCGCTGCGGCTCGGATTTCCGCCGCGACTTGTTTTGCCAGCTCGCGTGTCGGCAAAATCACTAGGGCTTGCGGGAATCCGGAATCCGGTATCTCATCCCAGCCTTCGTCACCGGGACCGATGATGTCATGCAAGATAGGAATGGCAAATCCGAGGGTTTTGCCAGTGCCGGTCTTTGCCTGACCGATAATGTCCTGACGATTCAGCGCGACTGGCAAGGTCAAAGCTTGAATTGGAAAGGGGTGAATGATGCCCTGGTCACGCAGCGCCGCAACGATTTCGGGTTCCACATCGAAATCGGCGAAAGTCTTGTCTTGGTTCGCCTCCAAGTCGTTAATACCGGTGATGTCCGCCGCGGTTCCCTCATCAGTTTCCGCGGTTTCCATGGTATTTTCGCTTCTCAATATGTATCTTCCTTATCGTTGTCAGTATTCAAAAGTCGTGTACCTACATCTTTCATTGTAAACCGCGCTGGCTGGGGGATGTAGTGTTCCTGTCAGGTTCAACGGTTCACGAACCTATGCCTAGAACTCGGTGACGTTGTGATTGACATAATCTGGCCAGTCCAGAGCGCTCTGGAGGGATTCTTCACAGATTGCGGCGTATCCGCCCAGGGCGGTCACTTGGAAGGCATTGAGTTTTGCCAAAGTGCGCAGAGTAGATTGGTCCAGGCGCCCGCACCCGCGCGGCACCAGCAAAATTGGTCCGTTGCGCAGATGCCCTCCCGAAACCGCGTCAGCAAACACATCGCCGCGAGCCAGATAGGCGTGGGTTGAGGGTTGCAGACGTGCGGATTCCAAAGCAATTTCCCGCGATGTTTCGTAGCGATCCCGACCGCCCAAGCGGGTTGCTGCTTTGCCATTAGCTACGCTGCGGAGAACTGCATCCGACACGGCGGATCGCCCGCCCAGGGCAACTACCCGTTTCACCTGCAGGTCTGATGCTAGTTGGCGAATGGTGGCGATAGCGGGGGAGGATGAGTCAACCAGAACGATAGGTCCGTCCCCCAAGGCAGCGCCGGTTAGCGCATCCGGAGAGACCCTGCCGCCCGGTCCGTAGGCATTGGCAATGTAGAGAGAATTTGCTTTTGTAAAGGCTCTCCGGGCGACCATCACAGACGTATCGACCCGGTTTGCCCCGCCAATCCGCAATGCGGCGCGCCCCCCGGCGAGTTCATAGAGACGGGCGTCCGAAATTGCTCCTGTTCCCCCCAAAGCCGCGACCTGTTTGGGTTTCAGGGCGCGCAGAGTTTCAGAAATCACCGCGGGCACCGGAGACGAATCGGGAGGAACCAGCAGGACCGGACCGTCCTTGAGAACCCCACCTACTAAAGCGTCGGCAAAGACATCGGATCGGGCCAGATATGCCACTGCCGGGCGTGAGCTTGCAGACTTGGCGATAGCTGCAGACGTTTCGAATCGATCCGCCCCGGCAATCCGGTCAGTATGCAGGTCGGGGATATGCGGTCGAGAATCTAGGGAGTTCACGACTCCGTCTTGATCCGCATCTCCGTCAGGGTCAGCCGGCCAGTCGGAGTTGAATAAGTTTATCTGATAGCTGGTCGAGGCAGGTACCGGCTGACAGTTTGGAGCGGTGTTGATATTAGAAATACTGACGGTATAGCGGGCTACGTTGTAAAAGCTAGGAATGGTCAACTGATCCAGGGGGACTTTAAACAAAATCGTGTCATACCCGCCGTATTGCCACGGTGTCTGGTTAGGGTCGATTCCGGGTTCGGCACGGTGAATGACCTGTAGCGGAATCTCTCCCGTCGGACCGGTCACCCGAACTTCCGCATTACGCAGGTCTGCGCAGCGACCAGAATAAGACCAACGGGACACGTTTTCGCCCGCTCCGGTAGGCAGGATACGGGAAGGAAAATACCCCGCTGCCGGCCACGCGAGGCTCGGGGGCTGCTGAATTGCAGGATTCCAAAAATTGGGGTGGGCAGGTCTGCCGGCAGCCTGGTAAGTCGTGTCAAAAAGTTGGATGGAAGTTGCCGTAGGACCGGAGGTGCCGATTGAGACCGCCCCGATAGCGGCGTTCGCTTGAATGGGTGAGAACATCTGGAGCCGATGTCCCAGGTTGTCATTTGTGTTTGTGGTTGAGGCTTCGGTGATGTAGCGCAAGATTTCCGTGGCTGGAGTAACGATGCCATCCAAACGGGCAATCACCCCCGAACGGGAGGCAAGTTTCACGTCCTCGTTGAGACACGCCACGCCCGGAACGGAGTCGGGCACGGGGGAAGCCACCGGTCCTGCCGCGGCGGTGAGAGCTGCCGCTTGTGCCGGACCTTGCGGAGCATAGCCCGCAGGCAAGCTGACCGGCGCGAGATGATTCAAAGACCGCAAATAGTTCCAGGTAGAGAGCATCGCTTGGACAGCTTCGGGCTGTGCCGTGCCGGGGGTACACGAGGAGATAACCGTCCCGGAAGAAAATGGGGTGACCTGATCTGTTGAGTTCCACAAGGTTTCAAACTCGGCTCGTGCCGTTGCCTCATTATTTCCCAGAGTCACCGGGGTGCCGGCGGGCTGAACCGATACCGAGTTCGCTCCGGGTACTCCAACAACCAGCCCGGTTGCGGACAACCCCAGCGCTGCCAGAGTCACGCCCACGTGTCGCCACAGACGGCTTTTGCCTGCAAAACGAAACACAGGCGGGTGACGGACGGGAGACTCGGCTGGTTTAAAATTCAGAACAGAAGAAATCCGCATCTCTCCATTTTGGCAACTTTTCCAGGCACTGTCTCGAGTTTCACATTCCCTACCGCAACGTGGCGCTTAGAATGAACCTATGGAAATTTCAGAAGAACGTACGGCGCATATGCTGGGTTTGGTTGCATTCACGAGGATTACGGCTTACGCTAGGCTGGCTCGGGACGTGTCCCAGACTACTGATTTCGCGGATCAGCTGGCATTGGCGCGCATGGGGGTTTCGTTCGTGACTGCCATTGATGATTTGGAAGCGTTTGCGAATCGGCGGGGTTTAGATCTGGCTAATCTGACCCAGCCTTATGTGGGATTCTTTGACGATATGGAACTGCGCACTCGTCCTCGTGACTGGTGGGAGCGCATGGTGAAAAGCTATATTTTTGTGGGAATTTTGGCAGATATGGAGGACTTGGCAGCCCAGTTTGTCGGAGCTGACATGATTGAGATTCTAGGAGTTTCCGGCTCTGCAGGACTGACCCAGTGGGTGCGAGCCAGGTTGCGTGACGGTATTGCTGCTGACCCGACGGTGGAGTCGCGCCTGTCCATGTGGGGACGTCGCGTTGCGGGAGAAGCCGTGGCGGGGGTCAGAGCCATCCTGGATGCTTATCCGCTGCTGCTGCCCGCTGGGGTAGAGGTCAACGACACGGTGGAAGAAATTCAAAAGCAGCATTCCCGCAGGATGGAAGACCTAGGTCTGGCTTTCTAAGGGAAATCAGATGGCGAAACCAATCCGGTTTTGACGCTCAGGGGCGAATTCAACGTAGGCGATGTTGCCGGCATTGATGAGGGTGTGTGACTCGCGTTTGTCCACTAAATCAATGATTTCTCCAGCAGCGACGGCGTCCGTGAGCAGTTTTTGCAGTTCCTCGAAGGACTTGTCGATGTCCAGGGAGAGTTCGCGAGCTACTGACTTCATTCCGATTTTAATTTCCATTACCATTCCTTTCCGACTGTCCTCTCATTCTAGGGGTTTTGCCCGATGAGGGGGAATTTCATGCCCGAGGAGGTGACGAGTTTTACAGTTTCAAATTTTCGTATTCGGGGCTACTGGTACTCTCAAACTATGGAGATTTTCGATGAGTTAGCGGACCGGGTTCGCCAATCGCTCGATGTCGGTGAATCCGTGCTTTTGGCAGGGGTTCCGGCGAGTGGGAAAACCACGCTTTTAGCACAGCTGTTGGTGGATAATCCCCGGATGCTGGTATTGAGTCCCAATGCGGGTGCAGCCCGCCGATTGAGTGAGCGAGCCTTGGAAATTCGGGCAAAATCGGAAGATCCAGGTTGTCTCCTGGGTGTCAGTAAGGGTTTTGTGGCGGAAGTTTTTGCGCGCTTCAATCAATGGCGGAAAACGGAAGGTCTGCCAGAAGTTAGATTGGCCACCGATGCCGAGGTTATGGTCCAAATCCAGGATTTTCTGGCTGAAATGCCTCTGGAAGAAGAACTGCGCGCGGCTCTGGAAACTCAAGGTTTCCGGCGTGACTTGGTGGATGGAATCTTTCGAGTCCGGGCTTTTGCTGGTGACGCCTTGTCAGACTCCGCCGCGTCCCCGGTACATCCGCTGGTGACCCGGCTGATTAAAGCGATGCAATCCGACCGGGAAGCAAAACGGTCGCAGGCTCGTCAATCTGCCTGGCCTTTGGACACGGCTTCTCTGTTCGAAGAGTATCTTTTGGCGGTGAAAGCCGGAGCCCCGGTTCCGGAACTGGTAGGCATCGATGATTTGCAAAACTTCAACGGACTGATGATTGATATCCTCTCTCTGTGGGCGACGCATGGAACCACCTTGGTAGCCTGTACTTTGCCCGAAACCTGCGTGAATACCTTCCGTGGCGCGACCCCCCACTTGAGTGAGAGACTCTGGCAACAGCTAGAGACAATTCCGGGCAAAGGCGCCATCGAAATTTTGCTTACCAAAGAACACGTTCCCGCACCGTTGCGTCAAGCGTGGCGGATAGCGGTGAATCGTCTGGGCGTGCACGGCATCAGTGCTAGATTGTGGAACTCGGCACAGGAATCATCTCCGGCATCGACAGAGACAGACTCGCTCTGTGATGCAGACGGTCGAGACCGCATTATTTTGGTGGAAAAGTCCACTGACACTGCCCAATATCAAGAAATCGGGACTCTGCTGCAAGACGCTCATATCTTCTCTGATCGACCCCTGAAGTATTCACAGATGGCAGTTCTGACCCGTTCTTCTCGAGAAGCCCGGCAGGTCGCCGAAGTGCTGGAAAACATGGATATTCCGGTGGTAGTTCCGGGAGCCACCGGTCAACTCAACGAAGGGCGACTCACACGCTATCTGCTGAAGATGATGCAGGCGGTTTGCGTGGAAGATTGCGATCAAGTGAAACTATCGGATTTGGATTTAGCCGGATTGCTTTCTTCCGCCCTGGTGGGCTGGGACGTCTGGCGAATGCGGCGAATGGACTCCTCACTGTACGACCTGCGGTTGCAGCCACCGGCAGATTCAGAGAACGCTGCGGGGTCCACTGGGGTGATGGATTCCGCTGACACTGCCGATGATGAGGAGGGCGGAATCCAAATTGTTGGAAACTTACCCTACATTCAGCAGTTCTTGCGCCAGGTTATCTCTGGACAGAATGATTTCTCCGGTCGTTCGGTCCCTGAGATTATCTCTGCATTACCCGACGCAGCACAGCTGGTCGACTTGGCACAGGCTCTCCAATCGGGATGGCAACAATGGAAAGCCGATTCAGGATCAGTACAGCTGCTGCTCTGGAAACTATGGGACGGTCTGGGGCGTGGCGAAATCCTTCAGGCGCGGGCTTTGCAGCCCGGTTTGGTCCCCGCGGTGCGGTCTACGCTACAGATTGACTTGGATTTGGTGATGGACTTGTTTAAAGCTGCAGATTGGTTTGAGGCTCGTAACCCGGGCAAAACCGCGGCGGATTTCGCGCAGGGGATGTTGGCTCGTGACCTCCCCACCGGCACCGTGGCTCCTCATCATCTGGTGAAGGATGCAGTCACTGTAGTGTCAGCCGCAGCCACTGTCTCCCAGCACTGGCCCCTGGTGGCAGTGGTGGGACTCACTGACGGAAACTGGCCGGCGATGCGTTGGCCGGGATCAATCTTGGGTTCCTCCATGTTTGAGCTGGAAAATTACGGCGACCCTACAAACTCCAGCAGTGCTGGTTACCTGTGGAATTGGCAAAACGAATACCGGCACTTCTTTACTGCCCTGACCCGCTGCACGCAACGCCTCATTTTGGGGACCACCGCGCAGGACGGTGTCGGGCGTTCCACCTTTCTCACCTCCCTGGTGCAGACTTTGCAGCTCGAACCGAAACAGCATCGCCGTTTACCCACCAATCTGCGTGACTTCGTCGCCTATCTACGCGCGGCTTGTCTGGGCGGGGAAACCAGTTGGGGGACTCCGACTATAGATGCTCCCATCGCCGCGGGTCTGCTCGCAAAATTGGCAGCAGGGGACTGCCCTTCGGCGCATCCGGAAAATTGGATAGGTGCTTTACCGGTCAGCGGAGACGAGACAGAATCTGCCGAAATTCGCATTTACGCATCCGGTTTGGAACGCGCCTTAGAGAATCCTCTGGATTACGTGCTGAGCTGGTCCGGTTACTCCAACGATGAAGATGACCCATATGCGGCGAATAAAGTTGGCAACATTGTTCATGAAGCTGCCGAAATCCTGGGACGCAGGTACTGGTGGGAGGGGCACGGACCGCGAGATGACCTGGAGTTTGAGCAAGTCCTGACTGAGCTGCGCCAAGAAGTACGGCGTCTGCTTGGTCCCTTGTCCGGTGAGACGTGGGTGGAATCTAACTTCCGTCGCCACATTGAGACCTGTCTGGTGCCCCTGGCGACCTTCCTGGTAAATCATCAATACCCCTCACGTTTTGAAGTGCGTTATCCCTGCCGATTGGAGGCCAGCTCCGGGAAGGGTGCCTTGGTCTACAACGCCCGAATTGACCGGGTGATGTTTGCGCATGGGCGCGTCATCATCATGGACTATAAGACCGGTAATCCTTCTAATTTCAGCGCGGCTAAGGTAGCGGCTAATCTGCAGTTGGCGTTGTATCAGGCTGCCTATAACGCCTCTCCGGACGGGCAGAAGCAGCCTTGTGACATGGCAGAAATTGTGGCACTGCAGGTTCCACCAGACTCGAAAAAACTGTACTCCACACAGGGCATTGAGGAGCCTCGGGAACCGAAAGTCTGGGCGCAACAATCTCTCGAATCGGGAACGGAGGCGATTACTCTCCCCACTCGGTTCTCCGGGGAGCAACGTCAGATTCTCCGAGATCCCCTGGCTTGGCTGCGCGGCGAGACTCCGGGCGCGCCCGATCCGGAAGCCATGCTGTTGAGAGACTATCTGCAAGACCGTGTGAATTTAGCGGTGGCGGCGTTCAGTGGACCGAATTTGGCGCAAATTGAATCCCTCGGAGCTTGGGGCGCCGGTAATACTCTCGGAGTGGAAGTGAGACAACGATGACTACGACGAAACCAGTGACAGAAATATTTACCGCGTCCGAACTGGCTATTTTGACGGGAGCTAATCCGCCAACTCGGGAACAATCCGCAGTAATTACGGCGCCACGAGGACAGCTCCTGGTGGTAGCCGGAGCAGGCAGTGGCAAGACAGAAACCATTGCGAACCGGCTGGTTTATTGGGTCGTGAATGCCGGTATTGTCCCCGAAGCAATTTTGGGACTGACCTTCACTCGCAAGGCCGCGGCAGAGATGGCAGCTCGTTTTTCGTTGCGTTTGGATCGCTTCGCGAGTCTTTTAGAGTCGGTGCAGGAACGACGGCAAACCGCGGAGGTTAACGCGGTGTTAAAAGCTGCGGACTTTGATCTGAATCAGCTGCGCCAGCGTTTCGATACTCTTGTCCAACGGGGAATGACTCCGGAAATGCTGCGTCACCCGGTCAGTGTCTCCACCTATGATTCCTACGCGGGAACCCTCTTGACAGAATTTGGCACGTTAGTCGGGCGGGAATCCGGTTTCACCACCATCACTGACGCCGCCAGGTATCAAATCATGACTGATGTGGTGCAAAGCTGGACCGGAGCGTTAGGGACAAAACGTGAGGGGGAAAACGCTGAAAACCTGGTAAACATTCTGCTGTCTCTGGCTAACGACACTAATTCTCATCTCGTTGATTTGGCTGAGATGAAACAGACCTATCGTTCCTACCTCGCAGCTGCCAAACGCTTGCAAGATGCCGAAGGCGCCGACCTTAACAGCACGGCGTTACGTAATTTGGATACCATCATCGACACCATGGAATTCGGATGTAACGCTACTAACGTCATCCAGGCTTTCAACGAACGTAAACGGGAACTCCTGATGGCAGACTTTTCTGACCAAACTCGGGAAACGGTTCGTTTGGTGGAACAACTGTCGGCAGTCGGGGAAAGTCAGCGGGAACGATTCCAGCTGGTGTTCTTGGACGAATTCCAAGACACTTCGGTGGCGCAGATGCGTTTCCTGGCAGGAATTTTCCGTGATTGTGCGGTTACCGCGGTGGGGGATCCGAACCAGGCCATTTACGGTTGGCGGGGGGCTTCGGCAGCCTCAATGGAGGACTTTGGCTCGATATTTTGCACGGATCCCCGCCAGTTACTCACCCGAACCTTGTCGACTTCATGGCGTAACGATGCCGTCATCCTCACAGTCTCGAACCGGATTTCTGCCGAATTGGCAGGAGCGCCGGCGGTGGCTGCGGAGAGGAACATACCCCGGAACCAGGACGTCCAGTCGGCAATCAGTAAACCCCTGCAAGCCCGGCCGGGGGCAAATCCCGGCATCGTTTACGGAATCCAGACGTTGACTGATTTGCAGCAAAGTCAAGCGGTGGTGAACTTTTTCCGATTGTGGCAAGCCCAACGGGTGAAGCTGCAGAGTGAAGGGGTGCCTGCCGAAAAATTACCTACTGCCGCAGTACTGTGCCGTGCGAAAAATGCTATTCCTGGCTTGGTTGAGTCCCTGCGCCGTGCCGGAATCCCTTACCAGACCAGGGGTATGCAGGGAATTTTGGAAGATCCGGGAGTGCGCTTGGTGCGCGCCGCTCTGGAAATCACCGACAATCCCGAAAAAAGCGCCAGCCTGCTGCTTTTGCTCGATAGGTATCGGTTGGGATTGAGCGATTTACAGGCAGTGGGACAGAATCGGCACCGTTTCACCCCCTACCAGATAGTGATGGAGGGCGGGGCGCAAGTTTCAACTGAAGCTCAAACTCGACTGGAAAAACTACGCGGGATTCTGACGGAGCTAAAGGATAATGCCCCATTTGCGACCCCCCTGGTGTTGGCGCGGTTAGCACATCGACTGCTCGATTTAGATATTGAACAGCAGTTACCCGGTTCCCCCTGCCAAGCTGGGGCCTATGTGGAGTTCTTAAACCTGGTTCGTGATTTTGGACGGACTCCCGGAGCTACGCTGAGCGGATTTCTTAACTGGCTCAGCGCCGGTGAAGACGAAGAAGCCAGCTTTGCTGACCTAGACTTCGAGGTGGACAATGCGGCGGTGCAGATTATCACCATGCACGCCGCGAAGGGGCTCGAATGGGATTGGGTGGCGGTCCCAAACCTAAATAAGAGCACTTTTCCTTCTGTCAGAGGTGAAATTTGGGTAACGCAACGCGATGTGTTGCCCTATCCGCTGCGCAGTGATCGGGATCATCTTCCTGAGCTGGAACTGAAAACCCAGACCCTGCTGACTGCGACCGGAAGAGTATCAAAGAAAAAAGGGTTACTCGAAACGTTTAAGGAAGATGCCGAGCATTACGCACTCCGGGAAGAATCACGGTTGGCATATGTGGCTTTCACTCGCGCCAAGTCCCGGCTCCTGTTGGGACACTGCTGGTTCGAACGACAGACCAAGAAAGGTCGTCCGCCCAGCCAATTTTTCCTGGTAGAACAAGACCCGCAACAGCACATCTTTTCAGATGCTGATTCATTGGCGTCATCGGGCGGGGCAGACATTATCCAACCTGACTCGTCTACGGTGCCGGTGGTGGAATCCTCGGAGGGAGGTGCGGTCGGTGTAGCAAACCTGTTGACCCCGTTTAACGCGGAGACATTTGCGCAGGAGGTCGCCCGATTGGGGATTGAGACTCCCGACGTGGAATGGCCTGACACCGTAGTTACGTCCATTCCTGACAAAATTGAAAATCCGAATCAAGACCGGTTTGACGCTGGCATTTGGCCGGCGCTACCTCTCACTCAGACGCGCCTAGACTTTGCTCAGGCGGTGCAAGTCACTGAGGCTGCTTTGGATAGTGGCAAATTCTCTGGTGGAATCAGTCAAGACGCGGACGAAGAAACTGAGCGCCGCTTGAGCCAACTGCTGCATCAGCCACAAACACGTTTGGGCACCGGTGATTTGTTGGGACGAATTTCTGCTACCGGGATGGCACATTTGGCGCAAGACAGCGAGGGATACTTGCTCCAGCGTCTGCGTCCCCTGCCCCAACAGCCCAGTGTGGCGGCACGTTTGGGAACCTACATGCACGCTTGGATTGCCAGCCAGCTAGAAAATGAAGATACTTTCATTTTTGACGCCGGAACGGAAGACGGCTTCACGCCAGAACAGCGTGAACTGCTGCACAAGTGGCAGCAGCGTTACGAAGATTTAGAACTGCTGCGGCGACTGCGTGGTCCACAGGTCGAATTTGATGGTGAACTCTACGTTGCGGAAGCCGGCGGTGCCGTGATTCCATTGCGGATAGATGCGCAGTTTGAAGAGGTGCAAACTGGAAAAATCTGGATTATTGACTGGAAAACCGGTCGACGTCCGACTCCGGAAAACTACGCTCAGTGGCTGCACCAGCTGGGAATTTATCGACTTTACTGGTTGCAGGAGCATCCCGAAACCCCGGCGGAGGATATTATCTGCGCCTATATATTCCTCAATGAGGACAATCCGGCGAAACAACTGCTCACCCTGCAGGACATCCTTGATGAGCTGGGCATAGCCGAATACAGTCGGAGCCTCTTGGTGAGTAACCTGACGGACCGGGGAGGGGAGGTTGACGCAGTTTTAGAAAAATTTGGATATTGAAGTTACCCCTAGGCGCTGCAGTCTGGTGCCGGGTGGTTTCGTGCAAGGGGTTTAGATCTGGCAGCGCTGCCCGTCCCGGCTTTATGCCCCTGCAGAAGCGGGAGAGGACGCGTTGTCATGGTGATGGCTTAGTGGCGCGACCCTCGTCTCAGCACCGATACGGAGAGACAACAGCGGGTCGGGGCGGGACTGTGACTTTGGAAGACCCCGCGGGGTCTGCGTTTGGGGGTCGGTGTGGCGAGGAAACGTAAGGAACACCGAGAGATTCAGCGAGAACCCTTGTGCTCTCAGGGAAAACGCGAAATCATCCCGTCATTAGGAGGCGTCATCCGCAGGCGAGGAAGTGCTCTCGGAATCTGATTCGGTGGCAATTTCTGCAGCAATTTCTGCGGTAATTTCCGTGATGCCCTCGGTGGAGGTTTCACTCGTATCGGCGGTGTCGTCTGGGACATTTGCGCTCTGATCCTCATAGAGGGGGCGACCCGTTAACGACAGGTCTCCGTCCAATCGTTCCAGCTGTTCGTTCAACAGGTCCTGGGCATCGGCAATTATCGAGGCACTACCCTGGGTAACCCCCCAATTGAGCCAATTGACCAGCGCTAATTCAATATACAGGTCGGTACGTTGCCGCAAGAATGGGTCTGAGCCTTCCGCGCGTCCCAAATGGTAAGCGTCAAATACCAGGTCTACCGCCTCATCGGTCAGCTCAGACGCCACCCAGGATAAATCTTGGGAAGGGTCGCCCACACTGACCTCGGCAAAACCAGAAATTCCCAAGATTCGGGAATCTGCGACCAGGACGTGCTCAGGATCCAGAGAGCCGTGGACAAACGTAGGATGGAAATGCCACCAGGCGTCTTCGTCGAGAGCTTGCTCCCAACGAGCTTGCAGCACCGGGGGCACTAATCCGGTAGCGAGCGCTTGGGACAGATTTTTTCGCAAATCTGCACGGATATCATCTACGCTGGGAGTGGGGAAGCCAACATGAGCGACCAAGTTAGCGGGAATCTCGTGCAGTGCCGCGATGGCTTTACCCAGGGCGCGTAACAAATCCGGATTCTCTGCCAGTTCGTTGAGATTCAAGGGATTGCCCGGCAGCTGACGATAAACAATCACCGAAGTTCCGTCTTTCGAAGTGGCGCTGCCTTCGACCCGGGGCACATCAAAAGGAAGCCGGTGCGCGTCGCGGTAGTTCGTCAGCATGGTTAAAATCTTTTGCTGCTTGTGCAGTGCCGTTTCCGCATCTGCATGCTTGGCACCAATGACGCTCCACCGGGCGGAGTGATTATCGAGGATTCCGGTCCAGCGGAAATCGCTGTCTTCGCCAACTGGCGGGCACAGAGACTCAACCTCAAGGTCTGGAATTGCCACGGTTGCCAAAGCCGCCAAGGTCAGAAAATCGGTATCGCTCATCTCTCAATTTTATGTCACCCTGGGAGGTAAACCGCCAGACCGCTCCGGAAAGCTGGAAATCTCGCCATTAAATGTCTGCCTTGGACAGGGGGATGGATTTATCGAGGGGGGTCGGCGCTGAATTTTGGCAAAACTATGGCAAAATCATAGAAGAACCTGAGAATTTCATGAACGTTAGATGGGAATTTTTCTTTCGGAGCCTACGGCTTTGCACTGTAGCAGCAAAAAAGCGTTTAAACTAACCGTAATTTATTGGCTCTCAAGTACGAGGGAGTTATTGACTTGGGCCTAAGCTACGGGAAACTGCAGCCACTGATGGACGATCCAACGGTGGAAGAAATCTGGTTGAACAGTCCTTCCCAGGTGTTTTGTTCCCGTGGTGGGCAAGCCCGCCTGACCAACCTGCTGCTGGCAGAAGACGAAGTAGAAGCCTTGGTAGAGCGGATGCTGCGAGCTTCGGGGCGGCATTTGGATTTCGTCAACCCCTGCGTGGATGCCACCTTGGAAACCGGAGAACGTTTACATGTCGTCATCCCGCCCGTGACTGCTACCTGGTCCATAAACATCCGCAAGCACAGTGCGAAAGCCGTGAAAGTGCGGGATTTGGTCCGACTCAAGATGATGCCTGCCTGGCTGGCAAGTTTCTTGTCCGAAGCGGTGCGCATCGGCTTGAACATCGTGGTGGCAGGTCCGACCCAGTCTGGAAAAACGACTACGGTGCGGGCCCTGTGCGGGGAAATCCCTCCTGACCAACGTGTCATCACCTGCGAGGAGGTGTTGGAACTCAACCTGAAAGCCCCTGACACGGTGGCGATGCAGACTCGCAACGCCTCGATTGAAGGTCAAGGTGAGATTACCCTGCGCGACTTGGTTCGAGAAACTCTGCGGATGCGTCCCGACCGGCTAATCATCGGGGAGGTTCGCGGCGCTGAGAGCCTAGACATGCTCATTGCCCTGAATTGCGGGATTCCTGGTATGTCTACGATTCACGCGAACACCGCCCGGCAGGCGATTACGAAACTGTCGACCTTGCCGCTGCTGGCGGGAGAAAATGTGACCGCGGCATTTGTGATACCGACGGTTGCAGGTGCCATTGACCTGGTGGTGCAGCTGCGCGGAACGTGGCAGGGCAGCCGCGCGGTGACGGAAGTGTTGGCTTTGGACGGGACACTGCGCGACGGTCAAATCGTGGCACACCCGCTCTACAGCGTGCCGCCCGAAGGTACGCAACCGGTCAAGAACTCCGCGAATTTCGATTTCCTGTCCGCCTTTGGCTCACGGGCTGGTCAGTTGTCTGACCTCTGGCGGGAGGCGCCCCATGAATAGCCTCTGGCTGACCTGGGCAGCGGCTCTCAGTGCCGCTTCCGGTATTTTCCTGGTGACGCTGAGCCCGAAACGGCGCTCGGTACATCGTGAAAGCTCCCTGAAACGCTATTGGTCACACAAATCTGCTCACTTCAACGACATCACCGCGGTAAGTGGAACGCGCCTCGGGTTGGGACAGTTCTTGGTGCTGTCCCTGTTGGCAGGGGTGTCAGCAGGGATCTGCCTCACCGTGGTGACGGGTTTGGTGATGGTCGGGTGGTTAGCAGGGCTGCTGGCTGCGTATCTGCCATTTTTGGGACTGCAGGGCAAACTGCATTCGGTGCAGGGGCAACGCGGCAAAGCCTGGCCAAACCTGGTAGATGACTTAGTTTCCGGGGTGCGTGCCGGGCTGAGCTTGGGGGAAACCCTCCTGGAGGTTGCCGCGAGAGCCCCGAAGTCTCTGCGGGTGCCTTTTGCGCACTTCGCAGCTGATTATCGGGCGGGTGGGAATCTCGACGCCTCCTTAAAAATCCTGAAACACGAATTGGCTGATCCAGTGGGGGATCGCATTGTGGAAGCGTTGCGCCTGGCTGCACAAGTGGGGGGCAACGACTTGGTAATTCTGTTGGAGGACTTGGGTGCGATGCTGCGCGCGGAGGAACGCACCCGCGGGGAAGTGCTGGCGCGCCAATCTTGGACCGTGACGGGGGCGCGTCTGGCGGCTGCCTCCCCGTGGATTATCCTGGCGCTGCTATTGAGCCGTCCGGGTACCTTAGAGGTGTATTCCACCCCGGTAGGTTCCATGATTTTGCTGGTGGGGGCACTGGTGTCGGCGCTGGCTTACCTCATGATGCTGCGGCTGGGGCGCCTGGAAGTTAGTCCGCGCACGATGCGGGAGTAGACCGTGGAAAACGCTGTGACCTGGATTGTTGGTGGTCTCGCTGTCTTGGTCGGGAGCGGGTTTATCGGGGTGTGTCTGGGGCCGTGGATTCGTCAAGGCGCTTTTCCAACCTGGAGAATTACCCCTTATGTTCAGGCTGATCTCATTGGTATGGCGACTTACCGAGGCGCGGGCTTGCGGGATACTTCTTTTTCTCATAATGGCTTGACCAGGTTTCTTACGTTTATCAGTCCCTCCAAAGAATCTGTTGAGCGTCGGCTAGAACTGGCGGGTTTGCCCAGGGACGTGTGCGAATTTCGCCGCTCGCAGCTGCGGTGGGCAGCGTCTCTGGGCATGCTGGCAGTGGTCTTGAGCATTATCGGATTCTGGGGGAGAACCTTGCCGATACCGGGAGCCTTCGTGATGCTGACCTGTTTTGTGTTGGCAGGACTGTTGGTTCCCGATTACCGGCTGACCGGTGCAGCACGGCGTCGCCAACTGCGTCTCAATCAAGAGCTGCCTGATGTCATTGAACTTTTGGCGCTGGCGGTGGGAGCCGGAGAACCTCTCTATGGAGCTTTGCATCGTGTCTCTGCCCGCTGCGCCGGTGTCGCCGGTCAAGAGCTGGAAAAAATCTTGGCAGCTGCAGATAATGGGGACTCTTTGGCTCCCAGTCTGACCGCGGCTCGAGCCCGCAATGATTCCGAAATTCTCGCGCACCTCATTGATGCCATTGTCTCCGCGTTGGAACGCGGCTCTCCCTTAGCGGGCGTGTTGCGGTCCCAAGTGGCGGATTCACGAGCGGTGGCGCGAACCCAGTTGCTCACGGAAGGTGGAAAGAAAGAAGTCCTCATGATGGTGCCAGTGGTGTTCTTGATTTTGCCGCTCACCGTGGTGTTTGCTCTGTATCCCGGTTTGGTGGCTCTGCAGCTGTAAATCGTTCGTATCGAAATCGAAAGGATAAAAACATGCAAAAATTCCGCGCTTTGCGAAACTTTGTGTGCACTCGTCTGGGGGCTGAAGACGGTGACGTCCCCGGTTGGGTGATGGTGACTCTGATGACTGCGGGGTTGGTGGTGGCGCTTTCGGCAGTAGCTCTGCCCGCCCTCACGAATCTGTTTAATGACGCCATCACGCATGTCTCGGCTCTCTGAAATCCGTGCCTCGCTGCGTCATCGTCTCGGGCAGCGTTGGCGTGGAGAGTCGGGTTCGGAACCTGCCAGTTTCGCCCTCGTCATGCCACTGGTGCTGATTTTGGTGCTGGGGTTGCTGCAGCTGTCTTTGGCGCTGTGGGTGCGCACGACTCTGATTGATGCGGCTGGGGCAGGGGCACATGCGGCAGCTCTGGCGGGGGCGCCGGAGAGCGCCGCCGATGAAACCGTGCGTGGCGTCCTCGCCTCGACTCTGGGTTCCGGCTATGTGCATACGGTCAGTGCCCAGCGGGTCGGCTTGGCGATGCTGCCGGGTTCCTTTGCCACCTCTGACCTGGAGGTTATGGAGGTACAGGTAAAGGCGCCGATGCCCATCATCGGACTGTTCGGAGTGGGGGATATGACCGCAGTGGGTCACGCGGTGATAGAGGAGGGACCGTGAAGTGCCCGTTGCGCCGAAATCGGTCGAGGTTCGTTTCTCGCTTGATGCGGGGAGAATCCGGGGAGGCTACGGTGGAGTTTGTGGGCATTACCATGCTGCTGCTGATTCCCCTGGTGTACTTGATTCTGGCTTTCTTTCAGATTCAATCCGGTCTGTATGCGGCAGAAGCGGGGGCGGCTGGGGCGGCGCGCATCCTCACGTTACACCCCGTCACCGGGGTTGACTCAGCCAGTTTGGCGGTGCAGCTGGCGGCCGCTGATCAGGGTTTACCGGCGGGGAAGGCGCAGTATTCTCTGGAATGTGTGACCGGACCGTGTCCTGCTGCGGGTTCGCGCGGTATTGTCCACGTTAGCCTGGAGGTTCCCCTGCCGCTGGTGGGAACCATCCTGCAGAGCTCCTTTCCGACGTCCTTGACGTTGCATGCGGATCATCCGATTCAGTGGGGTGATCATGGGGCTTAGGGGAGGGCACCAGGATGGTGCGACGCCGCGTCGGTTTGTCGCCCGGTTCGAGCGTCTCGGTGACGAGGACGGTCGCATCATGCTGTTGGGACTCGCTGCTTGCGTGTTGCTTTGTGTGATTATCCTGATGAGCATGGCAGTATCGGGGGTGTATCTGGAGCAGCGGCGTTTGCAGCGCCTGGCAGATCAGACCGCCTCTATGGCGGCGGCAAATATGGCGGATACGGCGTATTACCAAAATGGCATCGTTGACGGTGTCCCCCTGGAAATCGAACCGTATCACGCCTCAGAGCGCGCTGCCGAATACCTATCAGGAGCGTCGATAAGCGCAAATTCCGGTCTGGATGGAATTGACCTGGTTGACGTAGATGTAGCTTCGACCCGGGTGCAGGTGACGCTGCGAGCAACCGGAAAAATTCCTTTGGTGCTCCCACTCGTCAGTTCCCTGACCCAGGTCGAACTCACCGCTACCGGGGCGGCTTCGCTGAAGTCCAGCTTCGGCTAGCCGCCCCACCTTTAGTCATGAGCCAGTGCCTCCACCGGGGTGACCCGCGCTGCGGCCCGCGCCGGACCAATGGATGCCAAGAGCGCCACCACGATGGTGAGTGCTGCGGCCACGATTGCTAACGGGGGTACCACAATGATTTGTGCGGACGCTAGTTCCGTCACAGGCAGGGCATTGATGCCGGCTATAGCGTAACCTAAACCGGCTAATACGCCTACAATCAGCGCCCCGAGCGCCGTCAGCAGGGCTTCGAAGGCGAGCATTCCTTGCAAACGCCCCTTCGTCATGCCCAAGGCGCGCAGCATTCCATTTTCCCGCCGGCGTTCCATCACCGACAGCGCCAACGTATTCGCCACCCCAACCAGCGCAACCAGCACTGATACTCCCAGCATCGCGAAAGCGCCCCACATCAACCCTTGTGCAATCTGGGTAAACATGGCTCGATCGGGCGCGGAACCGGTGATGTGGGCATCCTGCTCAGAGGCAGCCGGAATATCCGAAGCGAGCTGCTCAATGTCAGAAAAGCTGCAATCCGAGGAAATCCGCATCAGCAAAACTCGGGGTGCCAGCACCGTGGCATTACGCTTGAGTTCCTGGTCGGAGTCGGTTTGTGCCGGACGGACCACCTGGGTAGAGCTGACCAGACCAGCCAAATCCTGAGGGTTCAGGGACACAAAATCCAGAGAAGTTTTCTCAGCCGTGAGTTTCAGCACCTTATCCCCGCTCCGGACGGCATAAGGCGTGCCCACTTCTTCCTCATTCAGCTGTGGGATTCCCACATGACCGGGAGTAACCACGGGAATCCGGCTGTGCGAAACTGTCGAGAAATCTTTAGATTCCAACAGCAGTTCCAGAGTGTCCGCGTCGGGGTCACAAGGCTCGTTCGTTGCGGCAACGATACAGCCGCCGTTTTCGTCATGGGTCAGCTTTTCCGGCTGAGATAATAATTTCTGAGTTTTTTCGTATTCTCCCCAGGGGACAGCGCTTCCCAACAGCCCATTTACGGCGATGGTATGTTGTAAACCGGAAGTGGCTTTCACATTGGCAATGGTGGTTTGGCTCAGCGGTTCGCCCTCCGAAACGAGTTGCAGGTCTATCGGTGTGTGTTCGTCAATGACTTTTTTGCCGGTAGCGTCTACCGAGGCTGCCCCGACCAGCAGCAACACCAGCAGGGTAATACCGAGGGTCAAGGCTGCGCCGGTAGCTCCGGTACGCCGCGGGTTACGCCCCGTATTTTCCGCTGCTAAACGCCACGTCACCGCCGCGGGGGAACTAAACATGCCCAAAGTGGAAGTCACGTAGGGCAAGACGATGGAAGTCAGCAGGATTAGCCCCAGGAAGGAGATCATTCCGGCAAACATCGCTGTCAAGAAGTAGTTGGAGGTGTAGGCATCCATGCTCCACCGCTCCGAGATGTTCATCATCAACTGATGGTTCTTTAGGGTGGCGTAGACCATGGTGGCGGTGCCGCCAAAGAACAGAATGGAACCAAAAATGGCGCGAACCGTCCGGTGCTTGCGCCGCCGGCTGAGCTTGTCCTCCGTCGCCAGAGCCTCAATCGGGGTGACTTGGGCGACTCGGCGAGACGGGGCAAACCCCGCCAGGAAAGAAATCACGGTACCACAGAGGAATCCCGCCAGCAGGCTTTGCCAGTTCAAAACGGTGAAAGCGTGACCCCAAGTGTCGGCGAGGTTGGCAATCCGGCACGCTATGGCTGAAAAAATCACGCCTGCCAAGACTCCAAGAATCGCCGAAACGGCACCAACCAGTAAGGTCTCGCGCGCCACCAGGGATCGGAGCTGACTGGAGGTGGCGCCGACCGCCCGTAGCAAAGCCAGTTGGCGTCGCCGGCGGGCAAACAGCACGTTGTAGGTCACCGACACCACAATAATCGCGGTAATGCCTGCGATAACCGGGAAAATCAGAGCTAAGACCAACAGAATGTCCTGTCCGCCCATCAGGTTATCCACGGCACGATTCAGGTATTGATCCGCGGTGAACACTTCATTGTAATCTCCGTCGGTAAGGTCGGAGGACAACTTTTGCAGTTCGGCGCGGGCCGCGTCCAGGTGTGTGGCGCTAACTCCCGAAATCAGCAAGATATCAGCTAAATAATCGTCCCCAGCCCAGGTTTTCACCAGGGAATCGGTAACGTAGCTGGTGGGGAACGCGCCGGGGCGCGCTTTGTAGATACCGCTGACCTTCAGTGGCACCGTCTTGGTGTCATCGGTGGCAGAATCGTAGATTCCCACGTTGAGGGTGTCCCCGACTTTAACCCCGAGGGTCTTGGCGTTGGACTGTTCGATACCGATTTCTGATTCAGAGCCGGGACGCTTTCCTTCCACGACCGAGCTGGGGTCGAACACCGGATCAGCCAGCCCTAATAGCGCAGCAGTCACCGTTTTACGATTTTTGGACAAATCCACGCTCATGGCGGACCGAGTCAGGATTTTCCACTCCGGGTGGACCTTATGGGTTTGATCCGCAATCTTTTGCAGGTAGTCAGGTTCGGGTCCCTCACCGTCGTAGGGAACCCCGTGCGGCGCCGTAACAATCAGGTCAGCGCCGGCGGCTTCCGCGGTAAGATTACGGGCTAAAGTCAGCTTGAGCCCCTCTGCCAATCCCAGGCAGGTCAACAGGAACGCTACCGCGAGGGCAATCGCCAAGGCGGTGGCGGTGTAGCTTTTCAGATTTTTGCGCAAATCTGCGCGCAGAATTCCTTTCATCGCTCACGCCACCTTTGCGATATCTGCGGGTTCGGGGTGGTGCAAATCTTGCACAATCATCCCGTCGCGGACGATTAAGACCCGATCTCCGGTCGCGGCGGCGTGCTGATCGTGGGTCACCATCACCACGGTTTGCCCGAAGTTATCAACTGCCGCGCGCAGCAGATTCAGGACCTCGGCAGAAGACGCCGTGTCCAGGTTTCCAGTCGGCTCGTCAGCCACCAACAGGGCGGGGCGGGACAGCAGAGCCCGAGCGACCGCGACGCGCTGCATTTGGCCACCGGACAGTTCGTAAGGCTTGTGGTTTAGCCGGGTGGCGAGGTCCAGCCCGGTGACGATTTGGTCGAACCAGTGCCGGTCTATCGGCTTATTCGCCAGGCGCAGCGGCAGTTCGATATTGGCTTGCGCGTTCAAAGTGGGAACCAGGTTAAACGACTGGAACACGAACCCCACGTTGTCGCGGCGCCACAGGGTCAGGGGCTTGTCTTTCAGCTTGGTGATATCTATGCGGTTGACCGTGATGGAACCGGAAGTGACCGCGTCCAAACCGGCTAGGACGTGCAGCAGCGTGGATTTGCCGGAACCGGAGGGACCCATGATAACCGTGAATTCGCGGGCGTTAATGTCGACGTTAACTCCGCGCAGAGCCTCCACGCGCGTGCCTTTTTCGCCGTAAACCTTGGTGACTTCACGCAGCTCGGCGACGGGGGCGGTCGGCAGGTCCGTCTCTGCACTGGTCACAAGGGAGGAAGGGGAAGTTCCGGGGGCAGTTGCGTTTGGCGGGGTTGGGGGCGTTACGGGGGTAAACGGTGTTTCGTCTGAGGAAACGGAGCTATTTGGGGCAGACATGGCTAACCTTTCGCTAGATTTCTTACGTGTAATCCAGCGTAACCAGCCCGAAACTCACCGGCTATAGGGGTTTACCCTGAAAAAACCCCGAGCCATCCCTGAGCCGGTGAAAAAGTCTCTAGTGGTCCAGTTTTCCTGGTGACCGCGGCGTTAGACTGGGCAAACCTACCAGAACTTGTGTCTGATTCGGTTAGGGCCACAGTTGCGCGAAAATCTGGGAAGGCGGTATGCCGAAACGGTTTTGTGAAGTGACGTCATCTTTTACAGCCCTTATCCAGGGTTGGCGCAATGCTGACAGGGTCTGGTCTGGCGCTTGCTTCGATGCGGCATCGGGAGACGAAATCATCGCGACTATCTGGAGGTGTGCGGCGAATGCGTCAGCATCAGCCTGATTGATGAGGTGAATTGCGTCTGCAGCGGACTTAATTTGTGGAAAATCCAGGGCATATTGAGAGGCTCGCACATCCTCAACCCCCCCGTCTACCAGCGACTGTACGTCCCAAGCCAGGGAACTCGCCCTTTGCAAAGCCCACTTCCGGTTATCACCGTTGAGGTGCGCTGCTGCCACTTCCATCCGGAATCGCGCAAAATCCAGGGCGGTTTGCGCTGCGGTAAGGTCTTGCAGATTTTTCCGGTCGGCTATCGGTTCGGGGGAGCCTTCCGGGTTCGTTCCTGCCGGTGCGTAGACCGGCACTTTTGACTCGGGGAGTGGACTTCCCGAGGCTCCTGCTAGGTGGGATGCATCCAGCTGTTGCGCGGCACACAGTGCCGTGAGCAGTTGCGCGTCCTTAGCCTGGGGTGCCCGCGCTCCTGCTTGACAGGAAGTCGCCGCGGCATCCACCAGGAGTTGTAACAGATCCTCCACGTTGCCCGGAGCGGGGGAAGGCTGCGGACCGGGGTCCGCCCCCTCCGGCATACCCTGAGGCCACGGCTGCCAGACCCCGCCCATTGCGGCTAAACGGGTGGCGGAAAGGTCGCGTACCGTCCCTATGGCAGCGCGTAGCCCAGGGGCTAGCGAGGCATCGTCAGCCATCTTTTCACTGCCGGCATTGATAGCGGCTTCTGCCCGAGAAACAGCGGAAATTCCTGCTTGCCCGGCATCCAGTTTCGGCAGGGCATCGGGGGGCGTGTCCAGGCGCAGTCCACACCCGGTCAGCGCGAGACCCGCCATAAGCCATAGACTTAGTCTCAGGAAATGGGACGGGCGAAAAAACATAGACCCATTGTTTCATACCCCCGTTCCATTCACGCGCTCAGACAACTCTGAGAAAACGAAAAAGGGGAGACTATTGCAGATAACAACAGAGGCCCAACCGCATACCTCAACGGATCCGAGTGTGGAGGCAATTATCCAGGTCGTGAACCCGGTCGTGGAGGCAGCCGGTCTGTATCTGGAAAAAATTGCCGTGACCGGTCCGAAACACCAGCGGGTTGTGGCGATTAATTTAGATTTACCTGATGGTGTAGACAATCTGGGCAGCGCGCAACTAGAGGACGCCAGCCGCGCTATCGGCGCTGCCTTAGACGCCGCCGATCCGTTATCGGGAGCCTATACACTTGAGATTTCCACGCTTGGTGCCGAACACGAGCTGACGAACCTGCGGTTGGCACGTCGCGCCTTGGGCAAAGACGTAGAAGTGCGCACTGGCGGGCAGGTTCGTGCCGGAATCTTGACTGAAGTCACGGAAACCGGGTTGAGCGTAAATGATGACGGAGACGTTACGGTTTATCCCTTCGAGGACATAGAATCGGTACGTACCGTTATTTTGTTTGGGAAGCCTCGGGGGTCCCAGAGCAACGGGCGAAAAAATAAATAGCGACAAATCAATACGGAGGAATCATGCAAATTGACATGTCTGCATTGCGCCTGGTGGAAGCCGAAAAGGGCATGGATATGAACTCGCTTATCAACACGGTCGAGCAAGCGCTTTTGAAGGCATACCGCAACCAGCCGGGTGCTGAAAAGGAACATTCACGGGTTGAGGTTGATCGCAAGACCGGCGAGGTGCGGGTTTTGGTAAAGGAGCTGGACGAGGACGGCACTGAGCTGGGCGAATCCGAGATAACTCCTAAAGATTTTGGGCGCACCGCCGCGGCTACGGTGAAATCTGTAATTATTCAACGTTTCCAAGAGGAAGAAGACAAAGCTGTTCTGGGCGATTTTAAAGATCGTGTCGGTCAAGTCGTTTCCGGGGTGGTGACTGCCGGGCGCGATCCGAAGCTGGTGACTGTGAATCTGGGAGATGTGGAAGGCATTATTCCGCCGGCAGAACAGGTCCCTGGCGAGAAGTACCAGCACGGAGTGCGTCTGAGCGTTTATGTTCTGGCGGCATCGCGTGGTTTTAAAGGTCCGCACATTGAACTGTCTCGGACCCATCCCGGTTTGGTGCAGGGCTTGTTTAAACGCGAAGTTCCCGAAATCGACCGGGAAGAAGTCGTCATCGAATCCGTGGCTCGCGAACCGGGACATCGTACCAAGATAGCTGTGCGTCCGACTGAAAAAGGTATCAATGCCAAGGGAGCCTGCATCGGTCCGAATGGTTCCCGGGTCCGGGCAGTCATGAACGAGCTGAACGGAGAAAAGATTGACATCGTGGATTGGGCGGAAGACCCTACGGTTTACGTGGCAAATGCTTTGAGTCCTGCCAAAGTTATTTCGGTGCGGGTCATTGATGAGGCGAAGCGTTTGGCACGCGTGGTGGTCCCGGACTTCCAGCAGTCCCTGGCTATTGGCAAGGAAGGTCAAAATGCCCGCTTGGCTTCGCGCCTGACCGGTTGGGGTATTGATATTCATTCCGACACGGAAAATGGCGGCACTCCAGCCTAGATTGGCAGCTTTTACGAGGCGTGCGTGCAGCCCTCCGAGGTGCTCCCTCGGGGGGCTGCGTGTTTTTTGCACAAGGGGTGACTACGCGTTTCCGGGGTGGCACGGTAACGTCTGGGACCGCCCTGGTGAAGGTATATCCGCAGGTCGTAGCTCTCAAAAGTGACCAAATGGACATGGTTGTTACCAAAACGTTATAATCGAGGGTCGCGGCATAGGGTCGCGAATCGTTTGAAATAATGAGGAGGGCATTTGGCTGGGTCAAATGAGCCGGTCGAATATTTGAGTTATGCGTATTTCTAAACTGATGGCAAGTTCATTTGCAATTGCTGGAATCGGTGTAGCGGGCGTTGCTCCGATTGCCAATGCGGAAGATGGGGGCTCCGCAACCATTACAAATCAAACTGTCAGTGCCAAGGTTCGCTTGGCGGGTGTTGATCGCTACGAGACTTCTCAAGCTGTGTCCGCGGCAACTTCGTTGGACTCCGTGTTAGTCAGTGATAAGTCTCCTGACGGGCTCATTGCTTCCCTGCAGGCTGCTAATGATGACAAATCTGCGGTGATGAGTCCGAAGGCGCCCTCTCTGGGAGGCGTCAACCGTTACGAGTCCGCCGCAAATGTGGCTGTGGCAGGCGACGCGGATGCCCCCTTGGTCATCGCCAACGGTCGCTCAGATGTAGATATTTTGGCAGCTACATCCTATGCGGCGAATCTGGAGGCAAACCTCTTGCTGTCCGAGCCGAATCAGCTGGGTGAATACGCTGCAAAAGCTCTCTCCGAGTTGAATCCGGAGAATATCACGATTATCGGGGGGACCGGGGTCGTGAATGAACAAACTAAAAACCAGATTGAAGAACTGACTGGGAAAAAGGTTTCCCGGATTGCGGGAGATAACCGGTACACCACCGCGCTGGCAGTCGCGCAGGTTATGGGTTCGCACAACTACCTGCTGGTCAATGGCAAGAATCCGGTCGATGCGCTGACTTTGGCTCCCTTGGCGAAACGGAATAATGCCTCGGTCGTGTTGATTCAGACCTCTTGCGTTCCGCAAACCGTGCTGGGGGCTCTGGCGGGTAAGCATCTCACCGCCATCGGCGGTACGGGCGCTATTGCCGACAATTTCGCGGCGAAGACCTGTGAACAGCAGGCGGCCGAGGAAGCCGCGGCAGCTGCGAAGGCTGCCGCAGAAAAGGCAGCGGCAGAACAGGCAGCACGGGAAGCCGCCGCGCGGGCCGCAAATCCGTGGGGAGCCGGTACTCCGCAGGGTATCGCCTATGACATGCTGGGCGAGTACGGCTGGGGACCCGATCAGATGCAGCCCCTGGTGAACTTGTGGAATCGGGAATCCGGATGGCGTACGAATGCCGGACGTCGTGGCGGTCCCTACGGTATCCCGCAGGCTAACCCCGGTCGCAAGATGGCTTCTGCCGGTGCGGACTGGGCTACGAACCCGGCTACCCAAATCCGCTGGGGCTTGAGCTACATTAAGGGACGCTACGGCAGTCCCGCTGGAGCTTGGGCGAAATTCTGTGCCCGCGGCTGGTATTGATTTTGCCTATAACTTAGGGGGTGGAGCTGTCACGGACGGCTCCACCCCCTAAGTTTTGCCTGATGAGAGGGCTCGATTCAGGTGCATAGAGAAAAGTCGGGTATAATCAAAAGTGGTGCTTTGCGCGGCTCCAACAGTCGCGTTTGGGCACAGGAACTTATCAGCTGAGGATACTTTGCGGCTTGCGGTTTTTCATTAATCCGGCGGCACTGTGTTCGCAATGACCTAGGAGCGGGTTGGAAGATGTTGGGCACCCGATGAGTACCCGATGAGTACCAACGATTAATCCATTCTCACCCTTCGCCGGGTGGAGTGGCGAAGGACAGGAGAAAAGTGGCACGAATGCGCGTGCACGAGCTTGCGAAAGAGCTCGGTATTGAATCCAAGGAAATGCTGGCGTATCTGAAAGACGCTGGAGAGTTCGTGAAATCTGCATCCTCCGTGGTGGAAAGCCCCGTAGTGAAGCGGATGATGGAACGCTTTGCAGAGGAAAAACTGGGCAAGTTCAGCCCGGAGGCCGCTGAGAAAGCCGAAAAAGCGACCGCGAAAGCGAAGAAGCCAGCTGCCAAGACGACTACAAAGAGTGAAACTGCGGATGCGGATCCTGCGGAAACAGAATCTCCATCACCCGTCAGCCCTGCTGAGCCAACGGCTCCAGAGACGGCGGTCACTCCGGATGACGCAACTCCAAAAACACCCGAAGCGCCGGAGACTCCCGCAGCCCCTCAACCGACCCCGGAAAAAACAGACTCGAGTCCCAGCCCTGCCAAACTGCAGGCGAAGCCGAGTGCGCACCCTGATATTCCCAAGCCAGGAGCCGGGATTCCCAAGCCGGGCGCGCGTCCGGGCAACAACCCGTTCGCTTCTGCGCAGGGAATGCCACGTCCCGGTGGTACCAGTGGGATTAAAGCGAAGCCGGGTCCGCGCCGAGGGCGGTTGGGTAACAACCCGTTCGCTTCTGCGCAGGGCATGAGCCAAGGGATTCCCCGTCCCGGTCAGGGCGGCGGTCCGCGTCCCAAGCCGGGAGACCGTATGGGTTCCCTGCGTGGTGACTCCGGTCCCGCGGGTCGCGGTGGACGCGGCGGTCGTGGTTCTCGCCCCAGCCCTGAAGCATTAGCAGGGGGCGGTTTTGGTGGCGCTCCGGCTTTTGGCGGTCCGCCTTCGCCACCTCGCGGTCGCGGTGGACGCGGCTTTACCCAGGGCGCTTTCGGTCATGGCAAGTCTCGAAAAGGCAAGAGCCGTCGGGCTAAACGTCAGGAAATCGAAGAGCAAAATGCACCCGTCATTGGCGGTGTCACCGTCCCGAAAGGCAACGGTCAAGAGATTCGGATTCGTTCCGGAGCGTCGGTTGCCGACTTTGCAGACAAGATTCACGTCAATCCTGCTGCGTTGGTGACGGTGCTGTTCCACATGGGCGAGATGGTCACTGCCAATCAGTCCTTGGACGAAGACACTTTCAAGCTGCTGGGAGCGGAACTCGGTTACGAGATTGAGGTGGTTTCACCGGAGGATGAAGACCGCGAACTGCTGGAATCCTTCGACATTGACCTAGAGGCAGAAGAACTCGATGACATCGAGGCAATGGAACCCCGACCTCCGGTGGTGACAGTGATGGGTCACGTCGACCACGGTAAGACCAAGCTGTTGGACGCCATCCGCAATACTGATGTGATTGATACCGAGTATGGCGGGATTACCCAGCACATTGGCGCTTACATGGTCACGTTGAAAAAGGCTGATAAGGGTCGCAAACTCACCTTTATTGATACGCCGGGTCACGAAGCCTTTACCGCGATGCGTGCCCGTGGTGCCCAGGTCACCGACATTGCGATTATTGTGGTCGCCGCTGATGACGGCGTGATGCCGCAGACCGTAGAGGCAATCAACCACGCCAAGGCTGCGAACGTGCCGATTGTGGTGGCAGTCAACAAGATTGATAAGCCGACCGCTAACCCGGATAAGGTCAAAGCCCAGATGTCTGAATATGGGGTGCTGCCCGAAGAATACGGCGGTGACACCATGTTTGTGCCGATTTCGGCTAAGCAGCGGATGGGTATTGAGGACCTGCTGGACGCGGTGCTGTTGACTGCTGACGCAGTGCTGGATTTGCAAGCTAATCCGCATGCGCCTGCCCGCGGTGTCGCTATTGAAGCGAACCTCGACAAGGGGCGCGGTACGGTTGCCACCATGCTGGTGCAGCGTGGTACTTTGCGCGTCGGCGACGCCATCGTGGCGGGAACTGCCTACGGTAGGGTGCGTGCCATGTTCAACGAACGTGGTCAAAATGTAGAAGAGGCCACCCCCTCCACACCGGTGCAGGTGCTGGGGCTAACCTCGGTGCCGCGAGCTGGTGATAACTTCCTGGTCGCTGAAGACGACCGGACGGCACGCCAAATTGCGGACAAACGCGCTGCTGCGGAACGTGCGGCACTGCTGGCCAAGCGCCGCAAGCGCGTGACGCTGGAATCCTTCGACGAAGCCCTAAAGGCCGGCAAGGTAGACATGCTGAACTTGATTATCAAGGGTGACGTGTCCGGCTCGGTCGAAGCTCTGGAAGACTCCCTGCTAAAGATTGACGTGGGCGAGGAAGTCGGTTTGCGTATCATTCACCGCGGCGTCGGTGCGATTACCCAAAACGACGTCAACCTGGCTACCGTGGACAACGCCATCATAATCGGATTCAACGTGCGTCCTGCCGAGCGCGTGGCAGAGTTGGCAGATAGCGAAGGCGTGGAGATGAAGTTCTATTCCGTCATCTACCAGGTCATTGAGGATGTCGAGAACTCCTTGAAGGGTATGCTAAAGCCGATTTATGAGGAACACGAACTCGGTACCGCCGAGATCCGCCAGGTCTTTAAGTCCTCCAAGTTCGGCAATATCGCGGGCTGCTTGATTAAGTCGGGCACTATCAAACGCGGCGCCAAAGCCCGCTTGGTTCGCGATGGTGTGGTCGTCAACGGAGAGCTGGAGATTCATTCCTTGCGTCGCGAAAAGGACGATGTCACTGAGGTCCGCGAAGGCTTCGAGTGCGGTATCGGTCTGGAGTTCAAGGACATCCAGGTGGGCGACCGCATCGAGACGTGGGAAATGCGCGAAATCCCACGCGACTAATATTCCTAATCAACCCGGTGTCCCGGTCGGGCTGCGGCGGTTTACCGCCGGGGCTCGGCTGGGGCGCCGTGATAACACAGCAGATTGAGAGAAACAATGGACGATACTCGGCGCGAAAAAGTCGCCGCAAACATTTTGACCACCGTGGCCAGCATGTTGGCTGGCAAGATTAAAGATCCGCGATTAGGCTTCGTCACCATTACTTCGGTCGAGGTCACGGGTGATTTGCAACACGCCAAAGTTTATTACACAGCTTATGGTAGCGACACGGAACGCACCGCTTCGGGGGCGGCTTTGGAATCTGCCAAAGGACTGATTCGCTCCCGCGTCGGCAAGAATTTAGGCACCCGCCTGACTCCGACCTTGGAATTTGTCTCCGATCCGGTGCCTCAGCAAGCCGCGGCTTTGGAATCAGCCCTCGCGGAGGCTCGCGCGGCAGACGCCGAGTTGGCAGCGCGCAAAGGCACCCAGTATGCCGGAGAAGCTAATCCTTATAAGACTCCTCGTGAAACTGAAGATGACCAGGACTCCTAACCTGGCGGGGCAGGGGACTGTCCGTGGGGAAACTTTCGCCGGGCACGCTCCGGAGGACACCGTTAGTGGGGGATGTCTGGTTCACAAGGGTTCCGGGGCAGGTTACGATGTTTGACGCGCCAGACTTTTTGCCTGACTGCCCTGAGGATTTACCTCAGGGCGAAATTTGCCCGCCCGGACTGGTCGTTGTGGATAAGCCACGGGGGTTGAGCTCTAACGCGGTAGCGTCACGGATTCGCCGGTTGGCAGGTCAAAAGAAAGTCGGTTACGCCGGCACCCTTGACCCGCTGGCCACGGGAATCCTGATCTGTGCCATCGGTAAAGCCACCCGCCTGCTGCAATACCTGACGGCTCATGACAAGGTCTATACCGCGCGGGTACGATTCGGTATCTCTACAGATACCGATGACGCGCTGGGACAGGTTATATCCCGTGCGGGAGCTGCCTTATCCACGGCGGAAATCATGGCAGCGCTGGAACCGTGGCGCGGGGCAGTCGACCAAATTCCAGCCAAGTTTTCTGCCATTAAAATTGGTGGAAAACGTGCCTATGACTTGGCACGTGCCGGAAAAAACGTGGAAATTCAGCCCCGCCCGGTGACCATTCACCGGCTCGAACTGCGCGGTGCGCCAGTCCTCGAAACGGTGGCGGGAGACGATTCTAACCCTCCGGTGCAGGTCACTGATGCGGACATTGTATTGGGCTGCTCGGCAGGAACCTACGTGCGTTCCTTGGCTCGAGATCTCGGCGCGGACCTGGGTGTGGGGGCGCATTTGACTGCATTGCGACGTATCTCGGTCGGGTCATACGGGCTGGACCAAGCACACAGTCTGTCCGAGTTGGGGACCGAAGTTCGCCGTTACGGAGTGCTGCGCCCCGTGGGGTTGGACGCCGCGATATTGGGAATCTTCCCTGAATTTCTCGGAGACGAAACCCAGGTGCGGGCGTTGTCTTTCGGACAAGCACCAGCGCTGCGGGACTCGACCCACGCTGCCCCAAGCACCCCCCCTGAGAACGCAAATTCGTGCCCCAATACGTCCGACGGTGCGCTGCTGGCGGTAACCGAACCAGTAACTGAACCAGAAGCGGGAGATAAACGCGTCGTGGCGTTGGCGGAGCGAAATCGTGACAGGCTGAAACCAATCTGGGTGCTGAGACCTGCAAAATCTTGAGCTGTCGAGACATAAAATAGTTAAGAGCCGATTTTATTTTGGGAAAGTGAAGAAATGAAACAAAACGCGTCTCTCAAATCATGGTGGCCGATGGTTACACTCGGTTTGTTGGGATTTGTGGGTCTGCTCGCCGGACCCGCGGAAATGAGTCTCGCCAGTCCGGTTGCGCCGGCGGATACTCCCGCAGTTTCCAGCACGGCGGCAGCGACAGTTCCGGCTGCGGATGAAACCGGTGAATTTCCTGAACTTCCTGAGAACTTCACTTCTCTCACCGACTCCGAACTGTCTGCCGGTAGTGAGCCCTCCGGGGGTTCTGACTACGGTGATTTGATGATTGGAGGGGGAACCCCCGCCAGCGCAGCGCAGGCCGATTGGGTCGCATATATCAGTATCAGCAATCGGGACAACACCGGCGCTATCTGTACCGGCATGCTCATTGACCCCTCTTGGGTTTTGACCGCGGGTCATTGTGTCGCCAACGGACCCAAATACATCAACGTGACTTTCGGACCGACCCGGCAAGCAAATACTGCCGTCAATGACTACAAGATCAATCCCCAGTACGATGCGACGCTGTTGCATCTAAAAGACCCGGTTTATGGAATCACCCCCATCACTTTAGCCTCTGGTCAAGCCAAAGTTGGCGATGTGGCAGTGGAATATGGTTGGGGTGGCACCTCGAAGGCACTCATGTCATCGTCGCAGCGGATTGTGGCGACCTGTTTCACGGTGGTACAGGGAGCTAGACAGGGTGAATTCTCCGCGAACTGCGGTGTCGCAAACGCCCCCGGTCAGCTCAGCTACAAGACTTCTTGGCCGGGAGTGAAAACTGAACACGGTGACTCCGGTGGTCCCCTGGTGGTGGGTAATCAAGTCATAGGTACGTTGATTGGGGGCAATGATCAGGGTGCCTACTTTGGATCCGTGATTCCTTTGGCTTCTTGGCTAAAAGATATTACCGGCTTGACCTTGGGTTCGCCTTCTCCACAAACGGCTGAATATCCTTATGAATCGCGATTAAACCGAATTGCTGGAGCTGATCGTGTCTCGACGTCTTTGGCGTTGCACGCGGCGAGTGGCACCAGTGGGGACGCGATGGTATTGACCACCGGTCGTCTCGCTCCGGATGCGTTGAGCTCAGCAGCTTTGGTGGGCGCGCGCGGAGCGACGGTGCTGCTCACCGTGTCCAGCCCGGTGGAACCGGCGGTAATTTCTGCCATTAAGGCTTCCCCGCGTAAGACTCTGTACGTGGTCGGCGGGGGAGTGAAACTCTCGGCTGCCCAACGCGCCGAATTACAACAGGCGGGAGTGACCATCACCGACCTGGCGGGATCCGATCGCTTCGACACGGCGGGTCGAGTCGCTGCCCGTGCGGCGCAGGAAAATGCCTCAGTGATTGCCCACACGAAAGTCCTTGACGTGTTCCTGGTCGATGCCACCAGCGACCCGAACATTCCTGATGCAATTGCTGCCGGTCCTGCTGTGGCAAACGCGCACGGGGTCATTCTCTTTACGCGCGCAAACACCATCCCTGCTCCTACTCAGAAAGCAATTTCTGACCTGGGGCGCACCGTGACCCAGCAGGGGGGCAAACTGCGCTTGTGGGGTATAGGTGGCGGGGCTGCCACAGCCGTTACCACTCAAGCCGCTCACGCGGACGCGGCGTGGAAAGGTGCCGTCAGTGAGGTAAAGACTATCGTGGGGCAAAATCGTTTCCAGACCTCCACCCAGTTGGCGCAAAACTTCTTCCCTAGCGCTGGGGGATACCTGGTTGCTTCCGGTATGGTTTTTGCTGACGGTTTGGCAGGCTCGGGCTATGCGCACGCAAATCACCAAGCTATCCTGCTGAGCCGCCCTGCCACCCTGGACTCGAGTCTGCAAAGTTTCGTGCAGGCTCATCCCCAAGCTTCCTATACCATCGTCGGTGGTGCCGGGGCGGTGTCTCGTGGCGTGGCAAACCAGATTGGCGCCCTGCTGACGGCACGGTAACCGACAAAATCCCGAATTTTACCGGGGTCTGTTGCTCGTCTCCAAGCTTGAGCAGCGGCGTCAAATTATGGATAACGTGGGCTGACTCGCTAAACTTGCTCCAAGTTCGTTTCCGACAACATTGAGGCAATAGACTATGGACAAGTTTTTAGAGGTACTCAGCACGGTAGATTCTTTCGTTTGGGGTCCGTTTTTCCTGATCCCCCTGCTGCTGGGGACCGGACTGTGGCTTACTATCCGCCTGGCAGGACTCCAATTCCGCAAGCTGGGACCTGCCATGCACCTCGCCTTGCTGAAACGTGATGAAGGAGCGGGGGAAAGCGCCGCGGGGAAACAACCGCTCGATGACACTATCGAGGGCGACATTTCCCACTACCAAGCTCTCACCACCGCCCTGGCAGCTACCGTTGGGGTCGGAAACATTGCCGGTGTCGCCACTGCCATCCACATTGGTGGACCGGGGGCAGTGTTCTGGATGTGGATTACGGGGCTGTTGGGGATGGCATCGAAGTATTCCGAAGCCTTCATGGCGGTACGTTTCCGCACCAAGGACGCCAAGGGAGAGATGAGCGGCGGTCCGCAGTATTATCTGGAAAAAGTCACGAACGTGAAGTGGCTGGGGCGGACTTTAGCGGTTGCTTTTGCGGTCTTTGCGATTATTGCCTCGCTTGGCACCGGTAACCTGACCCAAGCAAACTCGGTCGCGACTCAGCTACAGGCTTCTTTCGGGATTAACCCCTGGATGACAGGGCTGTTCATGGCGGCGCTGACCGGCATTGTGCTGCTGGGAGGAGTGAAGTCCATCGGTCGGGTGACTTCGGCTTTTGTCCCGATTATGATTATTCTCTACGTGGGAGCCGCACTGATTGTGTTGGGGCTGCACCTGGCGGAAATCCCTGACGCGCTGGCTCTGATTTTTCACGATGCCTTTACGGGTACCGCTGCCACAGGCGGTTTTGTGGGTTCCACGTTCATGATAGTGGTTCAGTACGGGGTAGCTCGAGGAATCTTCTCAAACGAGTCCGGGATGGGCACGTCTGCGATTGCTGCGGCTGCGGCACGCACTCGCGAACCGGTTCGGCAAGGTCTGGTGTCCATGACGCAAACCTTCATCGACACCATAATCGTGGTCTCTATGACGGCACTGGTCATCGTGGTCACGGGAGCTTGGAAAGCCACCGATGCTGACGGTAACCCGCTAGACGGTTCGCCTCTCACCGCTGAGGCATTCAACCTGGGATTCCCCGGCGGACAGGGTCACTTTGTGGTCGCAATTTCCCTGGTATTTTTCGCATTTTCCACGGTGCTGGGCTGGGCGTATTACGGGGAACGTTGTGTAGAACGTCTGTTTGGTTTAAACGCTGTCACCGTCTACCGCGTATTGTTTGCCATAGTTATTTTCGTGGGCTGCATCACCGAGCTGAAAGTGGCGTGGACACTGGCGGACATTACGAACGGGTTGATGGCTCTGCCGAACTTGATTGGGCTGATTCTCGCTTCGGGTCTGATTGCTCACGAAACCAGAGCCTACCTAAAGCGCGACCCGAAACTGCGAGAATCCCGGTAAACTTTCCGCCCCGCCCTTGTGCCCCCCCGACGGAAGGCACGGACGGTTATTGCTTTGGCAGCGCCTTAATCTGGGCAGGGGAGGGAGTTGCGGGCGGCTCAGTCAGCTCAGGAGTTTCGGGACCCACCAGGGACTGTAAAAACTCTCGGTATTTTGTGGCTTTGCTCGCACTCATGGCACTGCCGGGCGGGATTTGTCCTCGCGCAGCGGCAGCTAGCGGTACCACCATATGCGAATCGGGTTCCAGACCAATCCCTACCCACTGGGCTGAAATAACTTCGGCGTTGCCCTGCGCGGGAACCTTAATCGTCGCCCAGGCGATTTGTTCCGAGTCGGTGTGCATGGTAGCCAGGGGACGCATATCCGAAATGACATTCCCCACGCTCCAATACGTCCACATGCCTTTGCCATCCACGCCACCGGGCAGTTTCTCAATGCCTTGGGGCACGTGCGGATGATGACCGATATAGAGGTCAATCAGCCCGCTAGCAGCAGCTTCTTGTGCCCATTGGCGCGCCCAGCTGGAGGGCTGCAGTTCGTATTCCAGCCCGTTATGACCGGACAGAATCATCACATTAGCGCCTTCTTGACGAGCTTCGGCCGCCCACTTGAGGATTTCACTCATATTGTCTACATTGACCAACCAAGGCTTTTCTCTAATGTAGGGCATCCCGCCCAGTTTCCCCCACGCTAGGGACAGGTGCGCAATTTTGATGGTGCGACCGTCTTTCGTCAGCTGATACATCTGGTAGGGTTTTTCTGTTGCACTGCGCCGTGAACCGGTAGCTCCCAGACCGGCTTTTTCCAGCACGTTGAGCGTCTGATACACGCCTTCGATGCCTTGGTCAGTAGTGTGGTTCGAAGCGGTGGAACAGCCGTCGTAGCCCAAGTCTTTCATGTCTTGCGCCCAGCCCGTCGGCATGGCGAAGTTAGGAAACCCCTGGTAAGCAGCCCCGTCTGCGGCGAAAGCAATCTCTTGATGGCAAATCGCCAGGTCAGCCCCCTCGAGAAACGGTTTGATCCCTGCCATCAGATTGGTGAAGTGCGTATTCCCCGCGGTATCACGCGACACGTCTGGCATGAGGGCATCGTGTGTCAGAGCATCGCCCGTAGCGGCAACCGTAAAGGTCATTTCCGCGGGTTGGGTGGCGGTTGGTTTTGGTTTGACCTTCACCAGGGAAGTCTTGGTGGGTACATCTTTGGCGGCAGTTTTTCCGGCAGCACCTTCGCAGCCCGTCAGCCCCCAGGCGCCGCCCAACACCAGCAGGGTAGTCGCGGCAGCGTAGCTAATTTTGCGGGTAATCTGTCTGTTTCCCATGGTACTTTTATATCAACACCCCGGCGATTCAATCATGCTCAGGCTGTTACCGCGGCGGGGTCGATGCGCTGAGCTTTGGGAACCCCCAGAACTACGGCAGTTTCCCACAGGTCACGATCCATGCGTTCCAGCAGTGCGTCCAAAGAATCAAAAGCCAGGTTGTCACGAATCCGATGGACGAACTCGATTACAACTTCTTCCCCGTACAAATCCAGGTCCGCCCGCCCTAAAACGTGAGCTTCCACGGTACGTCCCACATCGCCGAAATGCGGGGAAGTCCCCACCGAAATCGCGGCGGGCACCACCTCTAGGGAACTTGGTGTTTTTGAGTGGGGAGGGTAGGGCATCCGCAACCAACCCGCATAAACCCCGTCAGCGGGAATTGCCTCTATAAAATCCGCATCCAGGTTAGCGGTGGGAAATCCCAGTTCGCGTCCGCGCCGCTTGCCGTGAACCACTGTGCCTCGCACCGAGTGAGCGTGCCCCAACACGTAAGCTGCCTGGTCGACCCGCCCTTGTGCCAGGAGCTCGCGCACCCAAGACGAGGACCAGCGGCGTCCAAATATCGGATCGACAATGTTTGACACCGTTTCGACAGTGAAACCGAATTCTTCGCCCAGTTCCCGTAAAGTCTGGGCATCTCCGCTGTTTTGGGCGCCAAAACGCATATCTTCCCCGATGACGACCACTTCCGGACGCAGCGGAGCGACCAGGTAGTTGTGGACAAATTCAGCGGGGGATTGGGCGGCAAAATCAAGGTCATACTGTTGAACCCAGGTCGCATCCACCCCCAGCTGTTCAATGCGGGTCAGGCGATCTGGCAGGGAACAAATCAACTTGTTCTTTGGGTCGGGATGGTGAACCTGGCGTGGCAGCGGGTCGAAGGTCAACACGACGGATGCCACCTCGTGCTGGTGAGCCAGTGTCACGACCTTTTCAATGATTCGTTTGTGTCCGGTGTGAACCCCGTCAAAAGTGCCGATGGTTACGATACTCGGTCCGAAATTTGACGGTTTGTCACGAAATATTTGCACCCCCCAACCTTAGCATGACGCTATCCTTCCGGATTCCGTCTCTCCCGGTCCCGCCCGAGGTGAATGCACGTTGGCGTACCCTTGTTCTACACTGGCTTTACACGAAATAGAAGGGGGATTTATGTGGAGCGTGCAGGGCGTTGACGGCGTGCCAGCTCTGGTTGAGGTCGAACGTCCCCCGGTCGGAGCCGGTGAGATTCTGCTTGAAGTAGTGGCGGCGGGCGTGAACCGGGCAGACTTGCTGCAGGTCGAGGGTCATTATCCGCCGCCTGCAGGGGCGCCGCAGACACTTGGTCTGGAGGCTGCTGGCACTGTCGTGGAAGTTGGTCCAGGTGTTGACCCGGCGTGGCTGGGGCGTGCCGCGGTGGCTTTGGTCGAGGGCGGGGCACAAGCCCAGTTCTGTGTCGCCAATGCGGAATTGGCTTTGCCTCTACCTGTTTCCGGGCGGCTCAACGGCTATGTTGCGGGGGCTGCCTTGCTGGAAGCGGCGGTGACTGCGTGGCACAACCTGGTGGACTGCGGATTCCCCGCTGATTCGGGGGCGGGGCGTGCCGTGCTGATTCACGGCGGTTCGGGGGCAGTGGGCACGGTAGCGGTGCAGTTAGCTAAGGCTTTGGGAGCCACCGTGGGGACGACCGCGGGGGAACCCGACAGATGCCACAAACTGATCCTTTTGGGGGCAGACGCGGCCGCGGATTATCACGACCCGGAGGGACTGTTGCGGATGAAACAGGAACTGACCGCAGGGCGTGGCTTTGACCTAATCTTGGACGTAGCCGGGGCGGGAGGCTTGGAGACTAATCTGGAACTGCTCGCCCCATCTGGAATCCTCAACATTATCGGTCTGCAAAAGGGGCGTCATGCCCAGCTGGATTTGGGTCAAGTTTTGTCCAAATCGGCGCGGATTCAGGGTTCTACCATTCGTGGTCTCGATGTGGCGTCAAAAGTCAGGTTGGTGCGTGCCGTGGGGACACACGTCTGGCCGCTGGTTCAGGCGCAACGGATACGTCCGGTTATCGCTCATACGTTGGCATTTTCCAAAGCAAAACGCGCGCACAAATACCTGGCCAAAGCCACGGCACGACCCTTGGGAAAAATAGTGCTCTTTACCGAGTCGTGAACGCGGGCTCGTCAATAACCGACTGTGGCTCCGGGGCTGGAATTTGAGCGCGACGGCAACCTGCCACCTGTCTGATGAATTTGTCGTCTCTCCCGTAAAAGTCGTTCGTGCAGAATCTGTGTAATTCGCGGGAGTTGCGGGTTTTTGCTAGACTTGTACAGCCGTCATGTCGGCCGCGCTACCGATGGTCCAGGAAAAGCCTGGGCGCTGCGCGCAACGAGTTAGTAAAAAGGAGAACCTGTGGCTCTGACCAAGGAAGAAAAGCAAGCAATCATCAACGAATACGCGACTCATCCCGGGGACACGGGATCCCCCGAAGTGCAAATCGCTCTGCTGTCCAAGCGAATCAAGGACTTGACCGAGCACTTCAAGACTCATCAACATGACCATCATTCCCGTCGTGGTTTGATGCTGCTGGTCGGTCAGCGCAAGCGTCTGCTGGGCTACTTGCAGGACATTGACATCGAACGCTACCGCAGCCTCAAAGAGCGCCTCGGTTTGCGTAAATAGCAACTAAGCTGGCCGGATACCCGGTCAGCTTTCTTTTCATGCCGGTATTTCCGGCTGGTATATGTAGGAACCCAGCGTTAATCGGTCCTCGGTAGTGGTCTCCTGGACCTTTCGCGAATGTCTCGGTCTGCCCGGTGAGATTTGCGGAGGACCAGTCCAGTGGACCTCGATCGATGACCGCCGCGCTGAACAAAGAGAGGGGGATCCCTTGGAGGGACCCGAAATCACGGCGGCTGAAGCCGTCATCGACAATGGTAAATTTGGCAAGCGCGTCCTGCGCTTTGAGACGGGTCTTTTGGCTCAGCAGGCTGCCGGTTCGGCAATGGTCACCCTAGACGGTGAGACCGTTGTGTTCGCAGCCACCACGGTTGGCAAGCAACCGAAAGATCAATTCGACTTTTTCCCCTTGACCGTAGACGTTGAGGAAAAGCAATACGCCGCGGGACGTATTCCCGGATCGTTTTTCCGTCGCGAAGGTCGCCCCGGTACCGAGGCAATCCTGGCGGCGCGCCTGATTGACCGTCCGCTGCGCCCGGCTTTCGTAAAAGGGCTGCGCAACGAGGTGCAGGTCGTCGACACCGTCCTGTCAATCCACCCCGACCACGCTTATGACGTAGTGGCGATTAACGCCTCCTCGATGGCGACCCAGCTGGCTGGGCTGCCTTTCTCCGGTCCCATCGGTGGCGCCCGCCTGGCCCTGATTGACGGACAGTGGGTGGCATTCCCGACCTACCCCGAGATGGAACAATCCACATTCAACATGGTCATTGCCGGTCGTGTCGTCAACGAGGGCACCCCCGAAGAGGACGTCGCTATCATGATGGTGGAAGCCGGCGGTGGTGAATACGCTTGGGATTTGATTCAAGAGGGCAAACAGGCTCCGACCGAGGATGTCGTGGCCAGCGCGCTGGATGCCGCCAAACCCTTCATTAAGGAACTGTGCCGCGCCCAATCCGCAGTGGCTGCCAAGGCTGCCAAGGAAACTCAGGAATATCCGCTGTTCCCCGACTATGAAGACAACCACTTCGAGGCGATGAAATCAGAGGTAGAAGCGGATTTGCTCGCGGCTATTCAGATTGCTGACAAGCTGACTCGAGAGAATCGCGAGACTGAAATTCGCGATGCCGCTATCGAGAAACTTGCGGTGGAAGGTGGCGAGTTCGAGGAGCAGGAAAAGGAACTGAAGGCCGCATTCAAGGCTTTGGAAAAGAAACTGGTGCGCGCCCGGGTGCTGCACGAAGGCAAGCGTATCGACGGACGCGGGCTGAAAGACATCCGTTCCCTGTCCGCCGAGGTCGAGGTGCTGCCTCGGGTTCACGGTTCGGCTCTGTTCCAGCGCGGGGAAACTCAGGTTTTGGGTGTGACCACGCTCAATATGCTGCGCATGGAACAGCAGTTGGACAACTTGAGTCCTGCCACGCATAAGCGATACATGCACCAGTACAACTTCCCGCCCTACTGCACCGGTGAGACGGGTCGAGTTGGTTCGCCTAAACGCCGCGAGATTGGTCACGGACACCTGGCAGAGATGGCTCTGGAGCCGGTCATTCCGGCTCGCGAGGAGTTCCCCTACGCGATTCGCCAGGTCAGCGAGATTATGGGCTCAAACGGCTCGTCCTCGATGGGTTCGGTTTGTGCCTCTACACTGTCCCTGTTGAATGCGGGCGTGCCGCTGCGCGCCCCGATTGCCGGCATCGCTATGGGTCTGATGAGTGAACCGGGTGAAAATGGCACCCAGTTTGCGACCCTGACTGACATCTTGGGAGCGGAAGACGCTTTCGGTGACATGGACTTCAAGGTCGCCGGTACCCAGGACTTCATTACCGCCCTGCAGCTGGATACGAAACTTGATGGCATTCCTGCTGATGTCTTGAAGGGTGCCCTGGGTCAGGCTCGCGACGCTCGACTGAAGATTCTGGACGTGATGCACGCCGCTATCGACGGACCCGATGAGCTGGCTCCGACCGCGCCGCGCATCCTCACCGTGAATATCCCGGTGGACAAGATTGGTGAGGTTATCGGACCGAAAGGAAAGATGATTAACCAGATTCAAGAGGACACCGGCGCCGAGCTGACCATCGAGGACGACGGCACGGTCTACATCGGGGCAGATAACGGTCCGGCGGCAGAAGCCGCTCGTGATGCCGTGAATGCAATCGCGAACCCCCAGATGCCTGAGGTCGGAGAACGGTTCGTGGGCACCGTGGTGAAAACCACCACCTTTGGGGCGTTCATTTCCTTGACCCCCGGCAAGGACGGTCTGTTGCACATCTCCCAGATTCGTCGCCTGGTCGGCGGCAAACGTGTGGAAAACGTCGAGGACGTGCTCCAGGTCGGTCAGCAAGTTCAGGTCGAGGTCGCCGAAATCGACCAGCGCGGCAAGCTTTCCCTGCACGCCGTGGTGGACGATGAGGACGGCGAAGTCGCAGCAGATTCGGAATCTGCCTCCTGCGCAGCTTGTGCGGAGGACCCGCGTGACCGTGAACACCGTGACCCTCGTGATAGCAGCGAACCGCGCCGTCCACGGGAGCGGGCCCGCCGACGGACGCATCGTTCTCGCGGCGAGGACGATCGCGATTTCTCATAGAGTAACGCTATTGAAAACTACGGTGGCTCGGCGGGGGACATTCCCTCGCCGGGTCACCTATTAGAGGAGAGTCTCAATGAACACAGCTGAAAAGTCCGATGCGCCGTTTTTGCCAATTATCCTGTCCGGCGACATTGGAACGTATGCGTTTGCGCGGTCATTTTATGAGCAATGGCATGTGAAATCTCTGATAATTACCCCTCAGGTGCTGGGGCCGATTCGCCACTCCCGTCTGCTTGACGCGATAACGATAGATGAAAGCAGCATTGACCCGAACCTCAGTGTATTCATTGAAAAACTCATAGAGATGGGTCCCGAACTGGCGGCGCGTTACCCGGACACCCCGCTGGTGCTGGTGGCGAACCAAGATACCCACGTGGTGAATATCCAAAAGAACGCTTCCCGGCTAGCTCCTTACTATCGCTTTGCTTTCCCCAGCGTGGATGCCATCGAGCTCACCAATGATAAGGCGCATTTTGCTCAGGCTGCCGAAAAGTACGGGTTGCGGGTGCCCACGACTGTGGAGCTCCATCTTGATTCCGGCACGGACGCGCTGATGGATGTCATCACCGCAACTCTGCGGGACAAATACCCACTGATTATTAAGCCCTGCCAGTCTTACGGCTATGAGCGACTGCGCTGGCCTGGTAAATCTAAGGTTTATACTGCGGAGAACCCGACCCGAGCCAGAGAAATCCTGCAGGATTTGGAAACACACACTGCTGGTACCCCGGAGGCGCGTCGGTTCGTGGCGCAGCCCCGGGTGTCTGGAAACGACACGCACAGCCTGTCCATCACCGCTTATGTAGATTCAGAAAAACGGGTCAGCTTCCTCGGGTCGGCGCATGTACTGCTGGAAGACCACGTTCCGACCGCTTTGGGTAACCCGGCGGCGATGATTACAGAAAGTTACCCGGACCTGTATCGTCAGGTCAGCGATTTCCTGATTGGCATCGACTGGCATGGGTTCGCGAACTTTGATGTCAAGGTCGACAGTGCCACCGGTCAGGCCTATTTCTTTGAGGTGAACCCCCGTATCGGCAGGAATCTCTATTACAACACCGCCGCCGGGAACAACCCGCTGCCGGCTTTGATCAATGACATCATCTATCACCAGCCTACGGAGCCGGCGCGTCACTTTGACACGATTCTCTATACCGTGTTGCCCATCCGCCTGATTTTGAAGTACACGACGGGTCCGGTGCGCCACCAAGTCCAGTCGCTGCATCGGGCAGGTAAAGTCTTTAATCCGCTGCTGGCTCCGGCAGAGAGACAGTTTTCCCTGCGGTACCTGCGGCGGCGTCTCTATGTGTGGCTGTCCACCCAGCGGCATTGGTCTAAGTTCAAGCACTATTATCCGCTGGATGCCTTAGAGGCACAGGGGCGTGATTCTTTCGATACCGTCCAGTTGCGCGCGCAACGCTAGCCTCTGCGCGGTTTAGCGGCGTGATTCCGCCAGGGCGCCGATTAGCAAGGCGATTCCGGACGTTCCAAATATCAGCAGGATTAGCGTCCACAGTGACACGATGACGCCCAAGGCAGACCCGACAACGATTAATCCAATCAGGATAAATACCACGCTGAAAGCGATGGCTGCCAGGCTGCGATGTTCACGGCGGGGTTCCAAGGGTGGCTTCGAGGGAGTCTCCGCAGTGTTTTCTTCCTTTAGGTTGGCAGTGAGGGGGATAGTTTCTGTCGTGTTTTCCATAGTTGTCACCTGTTAGTTGTTCTCAATGTCGGGAGTGCGGTACGGGGAAGGCGTTGTGGATGAATCCGGGGGAACCGGTGTCGCAGGTATGCTCGGTGTTCCGTTGGACATTCCCGCGGAACGCGGGGTTCCGTTTACCGGGTCGAACAGGTTATCGCCGGGTTTCCACAAGCTGCCGCCGGGCTGGAACAGGTCATTGAACCCGTCTTGGTTGACATCCTTCCACGGACCGGTCTTGCCTGCCTGCACGTCAGCGAGGGTTAGCGTGTTGTTTAGGTCTAATTCAGATACATCTTTTCCGTTCAGTGCCAGAGCTACGCTTTCATCTCCGCCTGCAGTTTTGACGTCTATAACTCCGTCCCCGGATACGGCACGGCGGCGAAACTCTTGCAGCGCGACCCCGCTCTCGCCCTCGGCGCCAGTTTCAGTGCTGTTATATTCCTCCAATTCGTCAGTCATCAAAGTCCGACCGTTCAACACGTAGTTGACCAGGAAATGCCCGTCAGGCAGTACCGCACCGTTCCATAAGTCCATGGCGGGACGTTCATAGAGTGACACACTTCCTTGTGCCAGATTGATTTCGATAGTTTGGGATTTCGTCTTAATGTTTCGCGAGCCGTCCGACAGCGGGACGTGGTGACGAATTTTCAGTTTCGTCACATCCGAACTGCCCAGACTGATACTGGCAGCCTCATATTCCTTGGTTCGATCTATGAATTCCACTCGCTGATTGCCGTCCATCGTGAAGTATTGCGGGCGGTGCTTGTCTTTGGACGAGGACTTGAGGAAGGCTTCACTCATGTTCCATTTGCTGTTTTTGAGGGTAGACGTCCGCACCTTGCCCTGTGCCAGGTTGATTTTCAAGTCAACGTTTTGCTCCGGGAGCGTATAAATCGAAACATCCCCGTTCGCCAGATTGACTTTGATGGGTTTCCCTGGAGTGGTGGCACGCAGGTCGATGTCCGCGCCGCCCCGCATGGCGCTGAGTTCATCGCCGGGGTGTAACTCATTGCTTTGGTAGCTAAACGTTTCGGGAAAATCGCCCCAGTCCATGCTGGAACGCAGCACGCGCAGCTGGGGCATCACGGACATTCCCACTGTTGCCAGAGGCAGCGTCACGAACAAAATCACCAACGGGGTGACGACGGCTAGCCAGCCCGTCCGGCGCTTTTGCAGGGCGGCTATCAACATGCCACCCCCCAACACCATTGTCAGCAGCCCGACTGCCAAAAGCGCGGAACTGAGCGCATCGAGTACTCCAATCAGAGGCAACAAGACGCCGGTGAAAATCGACAGCAGCGCCAGTCCGCAAACCGTGAGACTGAGGGCGCGGCTCGGTCCGGGAATCAACGGCTTGAGGGGAGCGCCCGGTCGCGGATACGGTGGCGCAGACATAGTTGTGGCGCTGTTGAAGGGTGGCGTGGCAGCAGCCGGGGGGACGGTGAAGTCGGCACTGGGGGTCGCAAATCCGGTGGTTGGTTGCGTAAAGCCAGCGGCGGTCGTGGCGGGAGAGACGGGGGTGTTCATAAGCCCGTCTGTGGGGTTGGGCATGGTAGGTGTGGGTGCCTGTGGGGTGGGAACGAAGCCGGTCGGTCCGGGAACGTAAGTGTTCGTGACTGGCGAGGTGCCGGTCTTGCTCTGGTTTACAACGTGAACGATGACCAGCACTATCACTACTAGAGGCGCCAGCATCAGGCACAAAACCAGAACTATGAAAAAGAAAGCGAGTAAATCGTCAAAACCGTCCCCGCTGTCCCAGATATCAAATATGTTGAACAGAAAAATGCCCTGGGGCAGCATCCGCATCGCCCCGAAACACATCAACAAAATCGCACCGGTGACGGCACCGCCCTGATTGAGTAAGCCGGCGCGCCAATCGGTCCACAAGCTGCGTCCGGTGGTTTGGCTGGGCATCCACAGCCAAAGCGTCCCATAGAGCAGGGGAATAAACCCAAAGAACAGCAAACCGACCACTGCCAAACCGCGCACAATTACGGGGTCGATGTTCAGGCGTGAGGCAATTCCTGCACAAACTCCGCCGATGACCCGGTTGGGGGACCGCATCCATGCCGATCCGGCGGAATCTGGACCTCCGGGGTAGCCTCCCGCGCCCGTGGTGCCATAGTTTGCGCCGTTGTTGGAAAAATTGCCGGAACCGGGGTGGCCCGCAGGACGGTAGCTGGTACCGTCTGGGTTAGGCGCACCCTGATAAGGTGCGCTAAATCCGGTGTTACCAGTCCCATTTGGCGTCGTGGCACCAGGCGGGGTCGCGCCGGCAGCAGGGTTTGTGCCGGCAGGTTCGCCACCATCGCGAGGTTCGCCCCCGACGGGGGGAACTGAGTTTGAGAGATGCTCTGAATCCATATTTTCGTTCATGATTCCATCATGGTCGCAGTGTCGCGCTGTGGCTATGGGGGTTGTCCCTGATTTATCCCTGATTAATCCCTGAAGCCGGGTAAAATCCCGCGAAGCCGTGGCAAACTGGACTTATGTCAACATCTGCAGCCGCCCCCCGTATGCGACTTCCCCTGCTACGTCCGGTGTCCGGGACAGTCCCGCCCGGTAAGGACGGGGTGTTGGCTGGAGTAGCCGCGGGATTGGCTCTGCATCTGGGAATGCCGCTGTGGCTGGTGCGACTCATTCTGGTAGTTTTAGCTCCCACCGGAGTCAGCATTTTGCTGTACGCCTGGTTGTGGATTTTTGTGCCACGCGGCAATCCTTGGGGTGCGGCGGGACTACCGTTTCGCACAGATTCGCGGCTGGCAACCTCTAACGCGCCACTCGAGGGGCACTTTGGTGGCAATGAACGCTGGCGAAATGTGACCGTTCCAACAATTTTGCTGGCGCTGGGATTAATCGCCATAGCTGGGGTCGGCGCTTATTCCGGACCGAAAATCATGAGCGATTTACGTCCCCTCATCGTCATCATCATTCTCATCACCGGTATCGCCCTGATTTGGGCGGGGGCTTCGGCGGGTTCATCTCCGTCCGAGCTGCGGATGGGAAGATTCCTGGGGTTTGCCATTCCCGGTGCCCTCCTGGTGATTTTTGCGGTTATGTTTGGATTCTCTGGAACTATCAGTCTGCGGGACGCGCTGCGCGGGGGACTCATTACCCTGGTCGTTATCGCCGCGCTGAGCTTGGCAGTTTTGCCGCTGTGGGCGCGTTTCTGGATGTCTTACAAGGCATCTCTGGCGGAGCAAACTCGCCAAACTGTCCGTGCCGATATGGCTGCCCACCTGCACGATTCGGTGTTGCAAACCCTCGCGTTGATTCGTACTCGGGCTGATGACGCTGCAGAGGTGGCGAAATTGGCTCGCGCCGAGGAACGTCAGCTGCGTGCTTGGCTCTATGAAGACCGCGGACATGTGGACTCGTCGCTGTCCCAGATTATCAAGGAGTTGGCAGGCGAAATCGAGGACCGTTACGGAGTGGTTTTAGACACCGTCACGGTGGGAGATGCCGTTCCGGGAGCGTGGTCCGAGCCGCTGGTGGCGGCGACCCGAGAAGCCCTGACGAACGCGGCACGCCACGGTGCGCCACCGTTTTCGGTCTATCTGGAAGTGGGGTCGGACGCGGTGGAATGTTTCGTGCGCGACCACGGCACTGGGTTCGACCTCGCCGCTATTCCGCAAGGACATCAGGGCGTGAAACATTCCATCATTGAGAGGCTGGAGCGTCACGGTGGCAGTGCGACCATCCGGTCGGGACACAGTGGCTGTGAAGTCGCGATGAAAGTGCCCCGCTAAACTGGGCAAGACTAGGGAGGAAACAAAGATGAGTGACAGAGACGGGAGCCCCCAGAATGGTGGGGAACATCCAAAATGTCCCATTTCGGTGCTGGTCATTGATGATCACGGACTGTTTCGGGCGGGAGTGATTGCGGAACTGAGCAAATATCCTGACGAAGTCCAGGTCGTGGGAGAGGCGGACAGCGTGGAGGATGCTGTTGCCGCAGTGCGTCAGAACGTTCCCACGGTGGCGCTGCTGGACGTGCATCTGCCAGGTGGTCACGGTGGCGGGGGCGCCGAAGTCGCGGCGGCGTGTCTGGGAGTGCCGACCCGGTTCTTGGCGCTGTCGGTGTCTGACGCCGCAGAAGACGTGGTGGCGGTCATTCGGGCAGGGGCTCGTGGCTACGTGACCAAGACTATTGCGACACCTGACCTGGTCGATGCCATCGTCCGGGTAGCGGGGGGAGACGCGGCTTTCTCGCCGCGGCTGGCAGGTTTCGTGCTGGACGCGTTCGGGGCGGCGCGCACCGATATGGTGGGTAATGATTCCGAACTTGATTCGCTCACTGAGCGCGAGTTCGAAGTCATGCGCCTCATTGCCCGCGGTTTTGCTTACAAAGAAATCGCCTCTGAGCTGTATATTTCTGTGAAAACTGTGGAAACGCACGTTTCATCCGTGCTGCGCAAACTGCAGCTGTCCAACCGCTATGAACTGTCCAAATGGGCCCAGGATCGTCGGATTAGCTGACCCGCGGGGAGCCTGCGGAGCGCCTGTGGAAAGCTCACCGAAGGTGAAGCAAACGGCTGCGAGATGATAACGTAAAGGCGCAATTATTTTCGGGTCAGAAAAGGAACAATCATGCAGCGCACCGTGGTAGCCCCGCACGCTTCAGCAGGCTTCATGCAGGCGCGCTATCCCGCTATTGCGCGCACTTCCAGCCGGGTGCTGCTGATGATTTGGGAGGCATTGCCCTCCGAGTGCGCCGCCTCTGCCCGGATGGAGCAAGCGAAAGCGAAATCTGCCAGCTTAGAGGAACCTCATTACCGTAGGCTGTGCCCGACCAGTCTGCGGCTGTCACGGTCTTTTGATAACGGTCTGACCTGGGAAGAACCTCGCACTTTGGCAGCAGGCAGCCCGCAGGAATTTCTCGGATTTCATGTCCCCTCGTTCCTACATGACTGCGTAACCGGGCGCATGTTTTGTTTCTATACCCGTTCCCTGGTGCCGGATTGGGACTTGCGACAGGTGCAAACGGCACTCTTTGTGGCGTGGACCGATGATGATGGCTTGAGCTGGGAACACCAAGATATTACTTCCATGATTATTGCCGGTCGGGACTTTTCGAAGGCGTATATCCCGCGCGGGCGGGGCACGCAGCTGACGAGCGGGCAATGGGCGCAACGCCTGTGCCACGCGGGAGTAGTTGTGGACGAATCGGGGGATCGCAAAGCTGTGTTTATCGGCTCGGATGACCACGGTGCCAGCTGGTGGGCGTCGTCTCCGGTGGGAGCAAACGTGGATTATTGCACGGCGGTGTCCAACAGTGACGGAACTGAAGTCATGCTGCTGATGAAGACCCAAGACTCGACGGTAAAAACGTGGGCGAAATCAGCCGATGCCGGTCGCACGTTTGGACAGCCCACTGCCGCGACAGATTCTCGTCTGATTAACATCATGAGTCCGTTGGAAGAAGTGTTTCACGGAGCTTGTCCGGGCACTCCGCATGCGGACGTGTTCAGCTACATCGGTGAACGCACCACGGACCAGGGAGACTGTACGGTGTTGATGCTGTCTACCGATGGTGCCAAGTCATTTAGAGAAGCAGAGACGTTCGATGTGCGAACCTACGGTGCTCTCGACATTGTTTCAATGGCAGACCAAGCCAAGTTTGCCATCGCCTTCGAGAGCACTGACGGCGTGATCTGCGAAATCTTGCCTTTCTCTCAACTCGGTAACATTGATGCACTAGCGGAACAGTGGGCTCACCAAGCATGAATGATTTGTTTTCTTCCCTCGCAGAAGGTTCTGGCGGCGAAATTCCCGTGTCGGCAGTCTTGCCGCGCGGAGCGGTCGCGCATTTTGAAACTCCCGACGCTACCTCTGATTTTGCAGGCTGGTCCGAGGCGGACGCGGCACAGCGCGAGGACTGGCGGACGCGCAAAGTTGCCGCAATCGTGGACGGGCTGAACCCGGAACAGCACGCCGCGGTGACCCACGAGTCCGGTCCGCTTCTGGTCATGGCAGGAGCCGGCTCGGGCAAGACCCGCGTGCTGACCCGGCGGATTGCGTGGCTGCTGGCGACCGAACGAATTCGCCCTTGGGAAGTCCTGGCGATTACTTTCACCAACAAGGCTGCCGCCGAGATGCGTCAGCGTGTCGAATCCCTGGTCGGCAACGCCGCGAAATACATGTGGGTGTCGACTTTCCACAGCGCTTGCGTGCGGATTCTACGTGCCGAGGCTGACACCCTGGGGGTGACCCGGTCCTTTTCTATCTATGACACTGCCGACACGAAAGCCCTGCTGAACCGCATCATTAAAGGGCGAGGTTTGGACCCGAAACGTTTCCCCCCAAAGTCTTTTGCTGCCAAAATTTCCCAAGCCAAAAATGAGCTCATCACCCCCGAAGTCTTTGCTCTCGGTGCGGGGGTCGACAAAATGAGCCAGCTCACGGCGGAAATCTATACCGAGTACCAGCAGCTGCTGCGTCGCGCCAACGCGTTCGACTTTGACGACCTCATCGCGTCCACGGTCTATCTGTGGAAAGCACATCCCGATATTTTGGCACGCTATCGAGCCAAATTCCGTCATGTTTTGGTAGATGAATACCAGGACACGAACCCGGCGCAATATGAGCTGATACGCTTGCTCACGGTGGGCGCGGCGGGCGATGCCCAGTCTCCTGCCGAGCTGACGGTAGTGGGGGACTCGGATCAGTCAATTTATGCCTTCCGCGGCGCGACTATCCGCAACATTGAAGAATTTGAGTCGGATTTCCCCGGCGCCACCACGGTTTATTTGGAACAAAATTACCGTTCTACCGGCACGATTCTGTCGGTCGCCAACGCGATTATTTCGGAAAACGAGGGGCGGCGGAAAAAGAATCTGTGGACTGACGCCGGTCAGGGCGTGCAGGCGGTGCTGTATGCGGCTGACACCGACCGGGACGAGGCCGCTTTCATCGTCCGCGAGCTGCAAAAGCTGCGTCAGGAAGGCTCATCTTGGGACGAATTCGCGGTGTTTTACCGAACCAATGCCCAGTCGCGTTCCCTGGAAGAAATGCTGACGCGGGAAGGCATCCCGTACCGGGTCGTGGGCGGCACCAAGTTCTATGATCGGCGCGAAATTAAAGACGCTATCGCTTACCTGTGCGCCGCGGCGAACCCTGCCGATGACGGAAACCTGCTGCGGGTGCTGAACGAACCGAAACGCGGCTTGGGAGACAAAGCGGTGCAGACCATCCGGGAGGTTTCGCTGCGTGAAAATCTCGATTTCGGTCAGGCTCTGCGCCAATTCCTGCCGGGGGGAACCCATCACGGCGACTTGAGCGCGAAAGCCAGCGCGGGGATTGCCGAGTTCGTGGGCGTTTTGGATGCAATGCGGGCTTTGGACGCGGCGAGCGCCCCCCTGGACGAAATCTTGGACACAGCCCTGGAGGACAGCGGCTACCTGCCGAAACTGCGGAAATCCAATGACCCTCAGGACGATGCGCGGGTGGAGAACCTGGCGGAGCTGCGTAACGTGGCGCAGGATTTTTCCCTTTCCGAGCCGGATGCCCGCCTGGCGGATTTCTTGGAGCGGATTTCCTTGGTCGCTGACGCCGATCAGCTTCCTGACACCGCCGCCCAACCCGAACGCCCTGCTGACCCGGCACACCCCGCTGCACCTCCGGAGGTGACTTTGATGACTGTGCATACCGCGAAAGGACTGGAATTCAACACCGTGTTCGTGACCGGGATGGAGGACGGTCTGTTCCCACATTCGCGTTCTTTGGAGAATCCTCAGGACATCGCGGAGGAACGTCGGTTGGCTTATGTGGCAGTCACGAGGGCGCGCCAGCGGCTGTATCTGACGCGTTGCGCCGCCCGTACGGTGTTTGGTGAGACGGTAACTATGCCGGCTTCGCGTTTCTTGGATGACATCCCTGCCGAACTGGTGGATAACCGGCGCGAAGCCACCACTGTGGACTATTTCGGCGGGTTGGCGTCCCGTGGCTACGGTGAACCGACCAGCTCCGCTTATGGTTACGGCGGGCGTGGCGGACGCGGGGGAGCCACAGGTAGCTACGGGACGTCTCGCTTTGGTCAGGGACAATCTGGGTCACGAGGGTCTAGCTCCGCGTTCGGGGGCAAGTTCGCCAACTCGCGGATAGGACTCACCACGGCACGCGACTTGGCGGGCGGCAAGGACTCGGCAGCCGCACCGGCGAAAAAGGCGAAAGCGAAACTGGCGGGCAAGATTCCTGAACTTCACGTCGGTCAGCGGGTCCATCACGATATTTACGGGGAAGGCAAGGTTACTGGCTTGGAGGGGCAAGGCAAAGGCACTATTGCCACCGTGAAGTTCCGCACGGGTGCTGCCAAGCGGCTGCTGTTGAACTTTGCCCCGCTCACTCCGGTGGATTAAACGGTGCAGACCGGCGGGATGCCGGTCTGCCGTAAAGTTCAGCTACTTTTTCTTTTTCTTCTTTTTGGGTTTGTTATTGACTCCCGGCGCAGGATTGCCCGCGGTCGGCAGTTCTGTCCCTTCCGGCAAGGCGTCCAAGGTCACGAATGGGATCTTGCCGGATTTGGCGCGTGCCACCACCTCGGCGGCATGATTGGGCACCGAACGCACCGTCTCAAACGAGGTGCGCACGTATCCGCTCGAGGGCGGACGTGCAGGCAAGGTAATGGGGGCAGTATCGCTGGGCAGGTCCGTATAGGGAATAGTGGACAGGAAGTGGGCAATCATATTCAGCCGGGCGGCTTTCTTAGAGTCTGAAGACACCTGATACCACGGGCATTCCGTGGTGTCGGTATGCACCAGCATTTCGTCTTTCGCTCGTGAATAGTCCTCCCACCGAGTGATGGACTCCAAATCCATGGGCGAGAGTTTCCACTGGCGCAAGGGATCATGTAAACGCCGGGAAAACCGTTCGTACTGCACTTTGTCGGATACCGAGAACCAGTATTTGCGCAGCATGATGCCGTCTTCGACCAGCATCCGCTCAAAGGTCGGGCACTGCTGCATAAACTTTTGCACCTGAATAGGGGTGGCGAAGCCCATGACCTTTTCGACCCCGGCACGGTTGTACCACGAGCGGTCAAAAATTACGATTTCTCCGGCGGCGGGCAGGTGAGAGATGTAGCGCTGGAAATACCACTGGGTTTTTTCGCGTTCCGTAGGGGTGGGCAACGCCACGACTCGGGCGACACGTGGGGAAAGGTACTCGGTCAGGCGTTTGATGGTGCCGCCTTTTCCGGCAGCGTCACGACCTTCGAAGATGACCACGATGCGAGCTCCGGTTTGTTTCACCCACCGCTGCAGTTTTGCCAGCTCGGTTTGTAGGCGATACAGCTCAGTTTCATAGATTTTATTGGGGACTTTGAGGGGTGGTTCCGGTTTAGCCGTCGAGAGCTTGTCCGGGTTATCGTGGTTTTGCATGGCGACGCTCCTTTGCTCCGCTAACGCCCTACAGAGATATACCTCCAGCATAGACGGAAATTGCAGGACGGGGCGGTAATTATCGGGGTGGAAAATCTGATATTTTTCGATACACTAGAAATATCTTGATATCGAGACATAATTTCTAGACCGAAAGGAACAGCGTGGACCTCTACGAGTACCAGGCGCGTGACCTGTTTAATAAACACGGAGCCCCGGTTTTACCGGGTAAAGTCGCAAGCACGGTGGAGGAGGCCAAGGCTGCTTTCACCGCCTTGGAGGTTCCGCTGGCAGTGGTAAAAGCCCAGGTTAAGACGGGCGGTCGCGGTAAGGCGGGTGGTGTAAAGCTGGCTCGCAGCGAAGAGGAAGCCGCAGCCAACGCCCAGGCGATTTTGGGTATGAACATTAAAGGTCACACGGTTTACCGCGTGATGGTGGCGGCTGGCACCGACATCGATCGAGAGTTCTATTTCTCGATTCTGCTGGACCGCGCGAACCGCCAGAACCTGGCGATGTGCTCGGTCGAGGGCGGCATGGAAATCGAGCAGCTTGCCAAGGAAAAGCCCGAAGCACTGGCAAAAGTCCCGATTCCTGCTTCCGGCATGGACACGACCGTGGCGCGTCAGATTGCCGACGAAGCCGGGTTTGATTCGGAAACTGCTGCCAAAGTCGTGCCGGTTTTCCTGAAACTTTGGGATGTTTATACCGGTGAGGACGCCACCCTGGTGGAAGTGAACCCGCTGGTGGCGACGCCCCAGGGGGACATTATCGCTCTGGACGGCAAAGTCACTTTGGACGATAACGCCCGGTACCGTCACCCCGAACACGCCGAACTGGTCGACCAGCGGGCGGCTGATGAACGTGAGCTCAAAGCACAAGAGGCCGGGTTGAACTACGTGCGTCTGGAGGGTCAGGTCGGCATTATTGGTAACGGTGCCGGTCTGGTCATGTCTACCCTGGATGTGGTGGCGTACGCCGGCGAAAAGTACGGGACGAAACCCGCGAACTTCCTGGACATCGGCGGGGGTGCCTCGGCTGAGGTCATGGCGAAAGGTCTGGACGTAATCCTGACCGACCCGCAGGTCAAATCCTGTTTCGTCAACGTGTTTGGTGGTATCACCGCCTGCGATGAGGTTGCCAACGGCATCATCGGTGCGCTCCAGATTCTCGGCGACCAGGCGACGAAACCCCTGGTGGTGCGCTTGGACGGCAACAAGGTCGAGGAGGGGCGCGCGATTCTAAAAGCTGCCAATCACCCCTTGGTCACCATGATGGAAACGATGGACGAAGCCGCTGACAAGGCTGCGCAGCTGGCAGCGAAGTAAAGGAGGAGCACTACCATGTCGATTTTTCTTGATGAAAACTCCAAAGTAATTGTCCAGGGCATGACCGGTTCAGAAGGTCGCAAGCACACCACTCGGATGCTCGCTTACGGCACCAAGGTGGTCGCCGGCACGAACCCGAAAAAGGCTGGAACCACCGTCGATTTTGACGTGGTTCCTTACGGTCCGTTGGCTGACTCGGTCCAGGGCGGTACCGTCAGCGTTCCAGTGTATGGCACGGTCGCCGACGCCAAGGCAGCGACCGGCGCAAACACTTCGGTCATTTTTGTGCCCCCTGCCGGGGCAAAAGGCGCCATCATTGAGGCGGTAGATGCCGGCATGGAGCTGGTGGTGGTTATCACCGAGCACATTCCCGTCCAGGACACGAACGCCGCTTTTGCCTACGCGAAGTCTCACGGGGTGCGCATGATTGGTCCGAACTGCCCCGGCATCATCAGCCCCGGCAAGTCCAACGTGGGCATCACTCCCGGCGACATTACCCCGCGCGGCAAGCTCGGCTTGGTGTCCAAGTCCGGCACCCTGACCTACCAGATGATGTATGAACTGCGCGATTTGGGCTTCACCACCTGCATCGGTATCGGCGGGGACCCCATCATCGGCACGACCCACATCGACGCTCTCGAGGCTTTTGAGCAGGATCCCGAGACTGAACTGATCGTAATGATTGGCGAAATTGGTGGCGACGCCGAGGAACGCGCCGCCGCTTACATCAAAGAGCACGTCACCAAGCCTGTGGTGGGTTACGTGGCGGGCTTCACCGCTCCCGAAGGCAAAACTATGGGGCACGCCGGCGCTATCGTCTCTGGTTCTTCCGGGACTGCGGCTGCCAAGAAAGAAGCGCTTGAGGCGGTGGGGGTGCGCGTCGGCAAGACACCGAGCGAAACCGCGCGTATCGCCCGAGAAATCATGCAGAGCAAATAGGACTGCCCTAGCTTTTTTAGGGGGCGCGGTCGGAACTGATTTTGACCGCGCCCTTTTGCCTGGTCACGGGGATATTGGGTCGGTTCACAAGGGCGTTGCGGCGGGTCGTACCGGTGTGGCAAGTCGGCGCGGTTCTGAGGGTTTCTTATACTTAAATGGGACGAGGCGCGCTCAATGCGCCAGGGAGGAGAGTTATGGACGCACGGTCTAACCGTCCCGGTCAACGTCCCCCGAGTCGACCGGGGAGGCGTCAGCGTCGCGTCAATACTGCTCCGGAAGGACAAACCCTGCCGGTCGAGTCCAGCGAGGTAGGTTCCGGTTTGCCGGCGCCCGCAACCGGCACTGCGGGGCTGAACACGGCAGAATCTTTCCGCCATCCCGACTTCCGCTCCGCATTCCGTGCGGTTTTCCACAAACCAACCCGCGCCGAACTGTTCCCTGCCGGAACTTGGCGCTCACTGTGGTTGGGGTTTCAAGCGTGGGCGATTAGCTGGGCGGTGCTGGTGCTGTTGGCGATTGCGGTGTGGATGCCTACTGCCACTACTCCTTCGGAAAAAGGCACGAAGTGGAGCGACGCCCTGGCAGTGGGCAACGCTATTTTTGCGGTTGCGTTCCGTGCTGAGTTTTCCAACGAAACCATGCGGTTTTCCCTCACCCCGTGGGGGCTCACTCTGCTGATGGGGCTGCTGCTGGCAGCGAGTTTACGGACGGCGAAACCGGCTAATGCCGCCGCTTTGGCTTGGGGGCTATTGGCGTTCCTCCTCCCGACCTGGGGGTGTTTGTGTTTTGCCGCGATTTCCCTGGTGGTGTGGCACGCGATCATTTTTTCGCTGTGCTTTGCCGCAATTGTGTTCTTTGTCGTCGCCAGGCATCAGACCTGGTGGAATGTGACCGCGTTTTTCCCTGAAGGCGAGCCGTGGCCCTGGCTGAGTCTGGCAGGTCGCTGCCTGCGCGTGTTGGCTCGAGGGGGCATGGTTCTCTCCACGATTTTCCTGGCAGCGGGTATATTTACCGGCTGGGAGCAGATGCGCACTATCTGGATTGGTCTCAAACCGGACGCTTTGGGTTCTGTCGCGATGGTCTTGGCTATCCTGGCATACTTGCCGACTTTGCTGGTGTGGGGAGCCGCGTGGATTACCGGCCCGGGGATTACCTTGGGACAAGGGACGGTGTTTTCTCCCGGTCAAGTCATTGGGGGTGACCTGCCGCCGGTACCCGTGCTGGCGTGGCTACCGGACGGACCGGTAGGATGGTGGCCCCTAATCTTTCCGGTGCTGTTAGCCATTGGTTTGGGACTCTACCTGGGTGGACGTCACCAGCTCGGACTGGCTGACACCGCGTTGTCTCTCGCCCTGTTCCTGGCAGGATTGCTGCTGGGAGGGGTGCTCATCGTGTGGTTCGTGAGCGGTTCACTAGGTCCAGGTCGCTTGGTCAACGTGGGTCCCCTCGGTTCGACTCTCTATGCGGGAGTGCTGGCTTGGGGGGTACCTTTTGTGGTGACCGCCCTGCTGAACCACCCCTGGACACGCGAAGCCACTCGGCGCTTCGCGGTGCGAGTCTCGGGCAAGAATCCGCAGGCTCTGCCCACTGCTAGAATCGACTTATGAAAAAGCGAGTCTTTACGCTACCCGATGATCGCCCCTCCCGTTTGGTGGTGCTGATTTCCGGAGTCGGCACTAATCTGCAGGCGCTCTATGCGGCGACCACTAACGCGGCTTACGGTGCGGAAATAGTCGGGGTTGTCTCTGACCGGGACACTGCTGAGGGATTGCGTTGGGCACAATCACGAGGAATTCCCACCGCTACGGTCTGCATGGGGGACTTTCCTGACCGGGAATCCTGGGATGTCGCTTTCACGGCAGCGGTGCAATCCTGGGAGCCAGACTTAATCGTCAGTGCCGGGTTTCTAAAAATTTTAGGTCCGAAATTCTTAGCCCAGTGGCCTTCCCGCGTGGTCAACACCCACAATTCACTGCTGCCTTCTTTCGTGGGCATCCACGGTCCGCGCGATGCCCTGCGAGCCGGTGTGAAGCTGGCGGGGGCGACGCTGTTTATCGTTGATCCAGGCATGGACACCGGTCCGATTCTGGCTCAGGTGGCGGTTCCTGTCCATGATGATGACGACCTGGAAACCTTGACCCAGAGAATCAAAGTTGCCGAACGCGCCCAGCTGGTCGCCAGCGTGGGGCGGATGGTGCAGCACGGCTGGTGGATTGACGAAGTTCGTGCCGGTTTTGAAAGTGACTAGGATTGAATCGCGGGTTTCTGGCGACGGGATTGCGCTCAAGACCCGAAAACGCCCAATTACTGTTGATTTTTAGAAAAAAGCAATAACCTGAATTAAGGAAGGCAAGACAAGGTGGCGGAAACGACAAATCGGAACAAGGATACTCAGATTCCTGTCAAACGGGCTTTGATTAGCGTGTGGGACAAAACCGGACTGGAACAGCTGGCACAGGCTCTGGTCGAAGCTGGCGTGCAAATCATTTCCACTGGCTCCACCGCAAAAAAGATTGCGGCCGCGGGTTTGCCAGTCACTCCGGTAGAGGACGTGACGGGTTTCCCCGAATGCTTGGAAGGTCGGGTTAAGACTCTGCATCCGCACATCCACGCCGGTATCCTCGCGGATCGGCGCAAACCTGACCACGTCAAGCAGTTGCAAGATTTGCAGGTCGAGCCGATTGACCTGGTGGTGTGCAACCTTTACCCCTTTGAGGATACGGTAGCCAGCGGCGCTGACTTCGATGCCTGCGTGGAACAGATTGACATCGGCGGGCCTTCCATGGTGCGTGCCGCCGCCAAGAACCACCCTTCCGTGGCGGTCGTGGTGTCGCCCTACACTTATGACGCCGTTATCGAAGCAGTCCAGGCAGGTGGCTTTGACCTGCACGAACGCAGGCTCTTGGCGTCGCAAGCTTTCGCGCATACCGCTGAATATGATGCTGCTATCGCCACTTGGCTTGATGACCAGATGACTCGTTTCGCGATGGAAAACGTCGGGGATCAGGCGTCGGCAGACGAATCGGATGAGGATTCTGCGATGCCGGAATGGGTGGAACTTTCCGGGGATCGGATTGCCTCCCTGCGCTATGGAGAAAACCCCCATCAGTCCGCGGCGCTCTATGTTGATTTGGAACAGACTGCGGACCAGATGGAAGAAAATGCACAGGGAGAATGCAACTGTCCCGCTTGCACGCATTACCCCGAGCTGGATGATATTGAGGCTTGCGACCGGGCAGGTTCGGACCCCCACTCAAAGCCGGCTCCCGGCATCGCCAACGCGATTCAGTTGCATGGTAAGGAAATGTCGTTTAACAACTACACGGACGGAGACGCGGCGATTCGGGCAGCTTATGACCACGCTGAGCCTTGCGTGGCGATTATCAAACACGCCAATCCGTGCGGGATTGCCGTAGCCGCTGACGTCGCGACCGCGCATCGTAAAGCTCACGCCTGCGATCCGGTCAGTGCTTTCGGTGGGGTGATTGCGGTAAACCGTCCGGTGACGGTGGAACTGGCGAAACAGATTGCCCCGATTTTCACCGAAGTGGTGCTGGCTCCCGCCTATGAGCCAGGAGCGGTGAAAGCCCTGGCATCCAAGAAAAATCTGCGCGTGTTACGCGTTACCCCGCCAGCCCGAGGGGCACTGGAAGTGCGCCAAATCAGCGGGGGATACCTGGCGCAGCAGCGGGATGATGTGGCGGAGTCAGGGGATTGCTCCAGCGGATGGACCAAAGTGTGCGGTCCTGATGTTGACGAAGCGACCTTGCATGACCTGGAGTTTGCGTGGCAGACTATCCGCGCCACGAAGTCTAACGCTATTCTCTTGGCACGTGACGGCGCGACGGTCGGTATCGGCATGGGGCAGGTCAACCGGGTGGATTCTTGCAGACTGGCGGTGGAACGCGCCAACACCCTGGGTGGACGCGAGACTGGAGACGCCGCCGCGAGCCAGAGCGATACCGCCGGGGGAGCGCGGGCTGAGGACTTGGCAGTGGCTGCTCCGCCCGAGCGAGCTCGGGGCGCAGTCGCGGCGTCCGATGCGTTCTTCCCGTTTGCCGATGGGCCACAGATTCTCATCAACGCAGGTGTGAAAGCTATCGTGCAGCCCGGCGGTTCTATCCGCGACCAGGAAACTATCGACGTGTGTGAAAAGGCCGGAGTCGCGATGTTTACCACCGGGGTGCGTCACTTCTTCCACTAGACGTGCTGGCGGGACCGGTAATCTGGCGATTTCTGGTCCCGCCGTGACTCCGAAACCGTAACCGACTTCAGAAAACGTCAAGGGAACCTTTTGAACACCCCAAACCCGCAAGCTCCCGAACCTGCCGCGCCGGACTGGCAGGCGTTGGACTCCGTGACGCCTGATCAGCCCACTTTGGTGCCCGACTCGGCTCCGCATCCGTTTGATGCCCCCAGCCGGGTTCAGGTGCTGCTGTTGGGGGCAGCGGTAGTGGCTCTGTTGGTGTGTTCCGTGGTCGGATGGTGGCAAGCGGCAGTTTGGGGCTTAGTGGTGGTTTTGTTGGCACTGGCAGTGTTTCGCCTGACCAACCGCCACGCGTGGACTCGGGCGCGCGGGACCATCTTTGATGTGACGGTGTTGGTCGCGGCGGCAACAGGAATTACCTTGGTGATGCTGGTATTACCAGGGTGAACTGCGATGACTCAATGGCAGGATATTTCAGAAAGTTGGTAAGCTAACCCTATGGCTGATGAAAAACGTAACAATCGAGACGAGATTTCCACCCATGCACAGAACCCGATGGATAAGCCTGGATGGGTGGAAATAGACGGGGAGCGATTCTGGCATTGCCCCCGATTGTTTACCGCTGAACAGCATCAAACTTTGCCTTGGACACTGGCAGACCGGGTGCGTCGCCTGCCCAACGCGAAACTGCTGGATCGAAAGACCGAGCTCGGCGGGTGGCGTTCGATGACGGCAGTGGAGTTTAACGAAGACGTTCACTCGGTCGCGCGTGGCTTGATTGGGATGGGGTTACAACCCGGAGATCGGTTCTCTATCATGGGGCACACCTCGTATGACTGGATGCTGTTGGAATACGCGGGATTTTGCGCCGGACTGGTGGTGGTTCCCATTTATGAGACGGATTCCGCGGAACAAATCGCGTGGATTCTGGAGGACGCTGACCCGGCATTGGTGGTGTGCGAAACGAACGCAATGCGTGAGCTGGTCAGCTCGAAACGGGATTGCGGTCGCAGCCTGAAACACGTGTTGTGCCTGGAAGATTCCGCGGTGGTCAGGATTAAGAAAGCCGGGATGGACGTTCCCGATTTTCAGGTTGACGAGCGTTCCCGCGCGGTGACTATCGACGATGTTGCCACGATTATTTATACGTCCGGGACTGCCGGGAAACCCAAAGGTGTGGAGCTGACGCACGGGAACTGGATTGAGTTGCTGGCGAACGGCATGAGGTGGATGCCGGAAGTCGCAGGGTATCCGTCCTCTCGGCTGCTGGTGTTCTTGCCTTTGGCGCACGTTTTGGCTCAGTATCTGCAGTTCCTCCAGCTTTGGGGCGCGGGCACCCTGGGTCATGCTCCCAATATCCGCAACCTGATTACGGACCTGCAAGAATTCGCACCGTCTTATGCAATGGTGGTGCCACGGGTACTGGAAAAGATTTACAACACGGCTCAGGTTCAAGCCCGAGCGCACCGGATTTCACGGATTTTGTTCTCTCGGTCGGTGAAAGTCGCCGAGGCGTATTCGCGCGCTTTGGACACCCCCGAAGGACCCAACCGGCGGCTGCGGGCGAAACGTCTGGTCTATTGCCAACTGGTTTACCGCCGAATTTTGTCTCTGTTTGGTCCGAACCTCAAGTTTGTGATTTGTGGCGGAGCGCCGTTGAGCGAAGAATTGGGGCATTTCTTTCGCGGTATTGGAATGCCGGTGCTGGAAGGCTACGGCTTAACCGAGACCTGCGCGCCCCTGTGCTTTAACAACCTCAGGACCAACCGCATTGGCACGGTCGGTCCTGCCGTTGCAGCTACTGACTTGAAAATTTCTCCCACCGGAGAGCTGCTGGCAAAGAGTCCCGCGATTTTCCATCGCTACCATAACAATCCCGAACAAACCGAGGCAGCTTTTGAAAACGGCTGGTTTAAGACCGGTGACTTGGCGACTATCGACCAGGATGGCTTCGTCCGGATTACCGGGCGCGCCAAGGACATTATCGTCACCGCCGGGGGAAAGAACGTGGCGCCTTGCGTGTTGGAAGACCCGCTGCGCCAGTATGCTTTGATTAACGAAGTGGTGGTGGTAGGCGAGGGAATGCCGTTCGTGTCTGCCCTGATTACTCTGGATGCGGATATGTTGCCGACCTGGCTAAAGAACCACGGTATGCCTACGATGGACCCGCTGACTGCTTCCAAGAATCCCCAGGTGTTGCAGGCAATTTCACGAGCGGTGGAACGGGTCAATGCCCGGGTGTCTCGCGCCGAGTCCATCCGTAAGTTCAAGGTCTTGCCGACCGCCTTTACCGTCGAAAACGGTCTGCTGACCCCGTCGATGAAAGTCAAGCGCAAGCAGGTCGCCGAGGCTTTTGCTGCCGAAATCGAGGAACTTTACGCCGACAAACTGGTGAAGTAAGACTGCCGGCTCGAACCCGGTGCTCCCACCCTAGGGGGGCAATTTCCTGGAAATTTATCTCGATATCGAGTAAAATTTCGGTGGTGGCGCTAAGCCCGGAAAATTGACCTCTACAAGGAGCAAAAATGGCGAAAATCAAAGTGGAAAATTCGGTGGTCGAACTCGACGGCGATGAGATGACCCGCATTATTTGGCAACAAATTCGCGAAAAACTCATCTTGCCTTACCTGGATGTAGACCTGAAGTACTACGACTTGGGTATCGAAAATCGCGACCGGACTGAGGATCAAGTCACGATTGATTCCGCCAACGCCATTAAGAAGTACGGGGTGGGGGTGAAATGCGCGACCATCACCCCTGATGAAGCCCGCGTAGAGGAGTTCGGGCTAAAGAAAATGTGGAAGTCCCCCAACGGCACTATCCGCAACATTCTGGGCGGGGTCATCTTCCGGGAGCCAATCATCATGCAAAACGTGCCGCGTTTGGTCAAGGGTTGGGACAAGCCGATTGTGGTGGCGCGGCACGCGTTTGGTGACCAGTACAAGGCGACGGACTTTAAGGTTCCCGGTGCTGGCAAGATTATGTTGAGCTGGGTGCCTGACGACGGTAGCAAACCCATCGAGCACGAGATTATTCACATGCCCGAGGCGGGCGGTGTCGCCATGGGCATGTACAACTTTAACGACTCTATCCGCGATTTCGCCCATGCCTGCTTTAACTATGCCCTGGCGCGGAAATACCCGGTGTACCTCTCTACCAAGAACACAATTTTGAAAGCCTACGACGGGGCGTTCAAAGACATTTTCGCCGAAGTCTATGAATCCGAATTTAAAGCCAAGTTTGAAGCTGCCGGGTTGCTCTATGAGCATCGTTTGATTGATGACATGGTCGCCAGTTCCCTCAAGTGGCACGGCGGCTACCTGTGGGCTTGCAAGAACTATGACGGCGACGTCCAATCCGACACGGTGGCGCAGGGCTTCGGCTCACTAGGGTTGATGACTTCCGTGCTGATGACCCCGGATGGGCGCACCGTTGAGGCAGAGGCAGCGCACGGCACGGTGACGCGCCACTATCGGGCTTGGCAGCGGGGGGAACAGACCTCTACGAATCCGATTGCTTCCATCTATGCCTGGACGCGCGGGCTGGCGCATCGCGGCAAGCTCGATAACACCCCGGCGGTCATTGAGTTCGCCGAGACCCTCGAGGACGTCATCGTAAAAACTGTCGAGGGCGGTCAGATGACCAAGGACTTGGCGCTGCTGGTCGGCGGAGATACCCCGTGGTTGACCAGCGACGAATTCATGAACGTCCTGGATCAGAATCTGCAGGCTCGCTTGAGTTAGAGCGCCGGCGCATCAGCACCAGCCCCACCACAATCAGCCCGGCGCTGAGCGTCATGGCTCCGGCTATCTGCACCCCAGTCTTTGCCAGCGCACCGGCGACTTTGCCGGGCAGCGACTGACTGAGCGGGGTCAGACCCCATTCTTCCCAAGTGCCAGCCACCCGCGGGTCGTCCGGGTTGGGAATGTAGGTGTTCGTCTTTGGGTCGTAAATCCAGCCGGGGATGTCATAAGGGTCGGTGACTCGGTTCGGGTCGACCCCTTTCGGCAGCTTTGGCAGCGGGGTATTGCTGGGGGAGGGAACCGGGCTAACGCTGGGTTTCGGGCTCTGACTGGGGGTGGCGCTCTGGCTGGGCGTGGGAGCGAATCCAGGCGTACCTCCGCCACCGCCAGTGCCGCCTCCGGGCTGAGGCGCTGCGGTCGCTACCGGTTTTGGCACCAGTCCCAGTCCGTAACTCCATTTGGGGCTGCCAGACGACGTGTCGCCGTAGGGTAGAGTCACCAGGGAGGGGCAGAACTTCAGGAAGTTCGTGTTAGGTGTGTTTGGTGGGGTGGACTCGATGAGGTACACGCCCAGTGCTAAGTTCTTAAACTCCACCGCACCGGCGTAGTTCGTGGTGCCGGTTTGGGGGCTTTCCAAGCCTTTTTTGCGCGCTTGGGTGACAGTCAGCTGTGCCAACTTGCGGTAATCCACGCCTGTCCCGGTGGTGGCGACGTCTTTTACTTTCGAAATCTTTACCGTGTAGTTTGCGGTGGACCCGTTGGGTACGGTCGGGTTTTTCGGGTCATCATTGGGGTTCTTGCGGGTCAGATGCACTTCAATAGTGCCGGTCTGGGAGCCAGCAATGGCGTTTACGTTCAACCCGGTGGTGGTGCCGGTGACGGCATGAATGTGGTCCTCTTCGTTGCTGGCCAGGGCGGGCACGGCACCCAGGCTGAGAGCCAGCGCAAATCCTGCCCCCAGCGCGGTCAGGCGCATTTTCAGTTTCGTTTCCATGACTTCATCTCCCTGGTTTTTTCGGTTTCACGCGGTGCGTCACCTTTAAAGTTTTCGTTTCGTCGCCGACGTAGTTGCCCCCACACCCACACTATTGCCAGCACTCCTGCCGCGGTGGCGATAGCGACCAGCACCCACATCCACCAAGACAAGGTCTGTAGCGGAGCCTGCACCGCGGGGAAGTCCTCGGGGGGCAGGGTGGTGCGTTCCCCGGTGACCAGCAGGCGGTGGGAGTTGATTCCATAAGGGGTGCAGGTCAAGACCGTCAGCAGGTCGCGTCCGCCCTGGACTTTGAGGGTCTTTATTTCGTCGGGTTTCACCACGCGGATGTCGTAAACCCGGTAAGCCATCTTGCGTCCCATCACGTCCAGGAACATCAAATCGCCTTTTTCCACGTCTACCAGGTGGTCCAGCAGGGTCGCGGTGGGCAGTCCGGTGTGTCCGGTCAACACGGCGTGGGTGTCATTCCCACCCACCGGCAGGGACGAACCGTAGAGGTGACCAATCCCGCGCTCCAGAGTCTCCACTTCGGAGCCGTGATAAATCGGCAGGTCGACCCGCGCTTTGGGGATAATCAGGCGTCCCATCTCGGGCAGCAGGTCCAGCTGGTGCAGATACCCCTGATAGGGATAGTTGTTCTTGGACACGCGCGCCATCCACGGGTCCAGCACGGGGGTGCCGGGGATGCTTCGGTTGTATTCCTCGGCTTTCGCGAGCATTTCGTCCAGTACCTCGGGTCGGCTCTGTTCGATTTGTTCGCTGTAGGTCAGGGTGTGGCGGTGCTGCACGTAATTGTTGAAGTTTGTTGCCACCACCGGGTAGAGCAGTACCCCTATCCCGATGATGGTCAACAGCACAGGAATCCACAGGCGGGGGCGTGAGTGGACGACGTTGATATGTTTCGGCGCGTTCGCGACCGAGCGTGGCGCCAACACTACAGTGTTCTTTCCACTCACGTTTACCCCTCCTTTCGGCTAGTTGAGTTCAATCCCGGTACTGCGGGTGAGCGCGCTTAGGAGCGCTGGCGACGCATATAGACGGCAGCTCCACCCAACAGCACCAAACCGACGATGACGAACAGGATGATGCCCTTGCCACCGGTATTCGGCAGCAAACCGGTAATGGAGCTGGTGGAGGTGTTCTTCACCGTCACCGTTACGGTTTTGTCAGTAGCGCCGGTAATCTTCGTCTTAGTGAATTCGAACTTTTGCGGACCCGCCAGCTGCTGATAACCGTCCGGTGCCTTGGTCTGGACCAGGCAGAGCTCTCCCTCAGTGGCGCCCAGCGGACCGACGATCACACCGTTAGCGGCATCGGTAATCTCGAACTCACTGTTGGAGCCGATGGTCAGCGCGTTCCCTGTCGTTTTGGTGCCCAACGGGTCGCCCGCGCACTGGTAGATTTTAAACTTCGCTCCGGAAAGTTTGGTGCCGGTAGCGTTTTCGTTCAAAATCTTTAGCTTGCCGAAAGTGGTCTTGGCAGGGTTATCCGGATCGGACACAATAGTCGTTTCGCCGCCGCCGCCGTTCGCCGTGGTGTAGATAGCCTTCGCGGCGTTGGTGACCCCGTCGGTAGTATTGACCGAGTTCAACACTTCGGTTTTGACAATCAAACGCATGGTTTTGCCCTTGGCAGCGTTAATTTTAGTTAGACCATTGGGAGTAAAGGTGACCTCCAGCTGGTTAGCGGTCGGTGAGTCAGTAGCCACGGTGTAGTCATTGGCATTGCCAGCAGTCAAACCGGTATTCGCGTGTTCGGGGTCGATGGTAACGGAGGAGACGATTGTAGCTTTCATATTGGTCGGCAAATCCTGCACCTTAAACGTCGCGAAGGTGTCGTTGGTGTCGATATCTGGAATCGGCACGTCCATTTGCCAAGTCATTGTGGAACCGACCGTGATAGGAGTACCTGCCGGAGTAATGTCCGTCTTTTTAATCTTGCTGGCATCCCCATTCTTGGGATAGACATGGATGTCATACACCCAGTTGGCGGTGTTGGCTGGATCCGTCATGGGGACAAACACGACCGCCGGAGCCATCAGGGTTTTCCCCTCCGGGGCAGCAGTCTGCGTGAGTCGATACACGCCCGGCTTTAGACCCTGGAATTTATGGGTACCGTCTGTTGTAGTCTTGCCGGTTTGTGCCGCGAAGGTCGGATCCAGGGCGCCGAAATTTTTTGCTGTCAATCCGAGGGCACTCGAATATCCAGCATTGGTGGTGATGTCAATGTTGGATTTCTCGAGTTTAAAGGTGGCGTTTTCGATTGCCGTTGCACCTGCCGGTAACGGAGTCGTTTCCATACCAGTGGGGGTTGCCGTCCGACCGCCGGTGGGCATAGTCAGAGCGTGCACCGTGATTGAGCCGGTAGCGTTACCGTTAATCGCTGCGGCGGAGGCGACCGGCGCGTTGAGCATTCCCGCAGCCCCCAGCAGGGCGACCGCTCCGGTGGCAAAAATCGCCACAGTGCGACGCCAAATGGGTATTCCTATGGATTTCATATTAACTAACCTCATCTTCCTGTGTTTATTAATGGTTTTCTTTGAGTAAAGTCTTGCGTCGGTAAGTCAGGGCGAGCCCACCTGCCAGAATCAGCAGTCCCGTCAGCTCAATCCAGAGACGTGCCCCACCGGTCTTGGGCAAATATCCGGAGGAAACCTCCGCCACATCAATAGACCACGGCTGGGTATCGTTTGCGGGGGTCCGCACGGCTACCATCCCGGTGTGGGAGACATAGCCTGCCAATTTGACCTCGAGGTCCTGACCAAAGTCGGTGTACGGGTCGAATTTCCGGTTGCTATCGAGGTGATTCTGAGGACTGACCGTGAAATTCCAATAGGTCGGCAGCATTTCGCCCATCCCGGACTTGGTTTCCTCCAGCGCATACCCGCCGGGTGCCAGCGTGACCGTGAATACGCCGGGTATTGTGTTGCCGTTCACGTCCGTTTGCGCGCTTACCTCGATGCCTTGATTTAAATCTGGCTGACCGTTCGTGTCGACGGGGTAAATCTTGAACTTAGCCCCGGTATCGATTGCTGTCTGGAAATCCTTATCCACCTTGCGGACCTGGACTTTTGCCTTGTCTCGATAAATCGTGTGCAGCACCACGCGCGGGTCGTCGCCAGCATTCATCGGGAAACCCGCCGAGGGTACCTCCGCGCGGTTAGCTGCCGACCATTCCACGTTGCCTTCGGCGGTGAGCACGTCACTAAACTTCGGTGCGGTGCGGGGCGTTCCGGTGGCAGGGTCTAGCAGCTGTTCCCGTGGCGGTGTCATCAGCGAGGTCAGGTGTGTCAGACCCTTATTTGTCAGGCTGCTCAAATCTGCCGAGGGCGGTTGGGGGACAATGGTGCATTTGGTGTCTACTGGCACGATTGCGCGAGCCAACTGGGCAGCCTTGGCGTCGCCTACCGCGACGGGGGAGGCGCTGGTGTATTCATACTGCAGACTTCCCGTTTCTGGATACGTGACCGGCAGCGTCGGATAGGTACAGCGGTAGGTATAGGGGTACTTTGTCGTGTCCTTTGCCAGCAGCAGCTCAGCGCGGTCGCCTTGCGGATACGCCACGACCCCAATATCGGCCTTTTGCACCAGGTAGGTGTTCGTAAAAGTGATGGTGGTCTGATTCTTGCCCGTCGGATCGAGGGTCACGCCTTTCGCGTGCTGATACTGGGTCAAATCAGATTTCTGGGTCGAGCATTGCTGATCCGGGTCAGTTTCAGTTGGGCAGGGGTATTTATCGTCCATGTATTCGGACTGGAATTGTTCCGCCGAGACTTTCTTCGTGCTGGGTGTCGGGTCACTGGTCACAGTGTCTTCGCGCCAGTCTGCGCCCAGCCGGTGACGTAAAGTCGGGTAGTTGGCTATCGGGTCGGTAGTGTCGGCGTTTTTCAGCGTGAAAGCGCAGGTAGCCGTGGCAGGCAGAATCCCCTCTGTCTCAGCATTCCGCTGGACCTGAACAGCGTGACCGGAACTGTCCACGTTCACGGTGCCGGTGTATGTCACCGGGGTGTCCTCGGTGGCGGGCGGCTGAGCCGGATTCCGCAGGTAAGCATCGGTGCAGGTGTAGTTGACCTGGTATCCCGCAATGGTGAGCTTCGAACCGACGTTTTCTTGGTACGTGGTGCTTGGCGTCGTCGTGTCCACCAGGGCAGTGACCCTCAGGTTTGCTTCGGGACGGATGTAGGTGTTGGTGAGGTCGAAAACCGTGTACTTTTGCTCGCCTCCCTGTGCCGAAACGTAGTCGGGATGTACCCGGAAGCCCTTGAGAATGCCTTCGTTTTGTGCCGGCACCAGGTTTTCATCCGCCGCGTATGTTACGCCGTCTGCGGTACCACCGTTGACATCAATGTCCCCAAATAGGGTCGCTAAATGATCTTTCAGGGTCGCCAGGGGGTCGGTGGCATCAGCGGGAATATCATCGGTCAAACTGGTGGAGGTATCCGAACTCACTCGGTGCAGCTGGTAGTCCACCGTAGCGTCATAGGACTCCGGTCGGATTTCTGCCAGCACACAGTTATAGTCCACCGGCACGAACACGTCCGACACGGCGGTAGCCGTGTAGGGGTCAGCCTTACTGGGGGTTAGTTTCAGCGTGGTGTTATAGATAGCGGCAGCGTTACCGGCGTTTGGAATCGTGACTCCGTTCGCCACCAGGGTGGGTGGTTTGCAGTACAAACGCAAGGAGACTGCTTTGCCCTCGCCCAGGCGTTTCCCGTTACCGTCTATCTTTAGATTTACCTTTACGCGGGTCTTTTCAAACGTGTAGTTGTTCCACGGCACCATCGTGCCCGCAAAGTTTTCCGGCAGTATCTTGGGCACGATCGGGTTGGTGGAACCGGCGGGATTGTCTTTATCCGACCAGAATTCGTTTTTCTTGGTTCCAGCGTCGCGTGGCAGTTTCACCAGGGCGATGGCTTTCGAAGTGGCAGTCTGGTAGCTGCACAGGTCAGTGCCTTTCGTTTCGCAGTTGGACACAATCGGTTCGCGGGAACGGAACCCCTCATTCAGCTCCCAATAGTTGTCCCACTTGGAGTGCGGACGCTCGGCTACGGTCGAATCTTCGGATACCGCGCAGACGGCACCGGCGGGCAGGGCGTCAATCGGGTGCCATTCACCTTGCTCGAACCGTCCCATCTTGATGCTCTGCTGGTCTGCCAAATCCGCGAGTCGGTCGTTGAGGTCGTTGCCTAACGTGGCAGTAACGTCCTGCTTACCCTTGATAGTGCGGGCAGCGGGTATCGGAATCTTTACCCCGTTTAGCGTGCAGGAATAATCGACCTTGAACTGGTGATTTCCCGGAATCATCGACGTGCCTTCGCCGCCGACCTTTTTCTTAAGGTTAAACGAACCCAGCTGCATCCGGTAGGGGATATGCAGTGTCAGGCTGTTGGCATCAGCAGCACTTCCAGCTCGGGTGACCACCTTGCCGGTTAAACCGCTCTGGGTGGCATCTGTTCCGGAACCGCCCACGGCGTTCCACGTAAAGTTGGCTCCCGAGGGGGCATCGGCGTTGAGTGCCTTGCCGTCAGCACCCACCAGGTCAGCGCCGGGAATCTTAAACCGTGGCTGTTTGAGGTCAATCTGGCAGCTCCAGCCCACCGGCACTGTCAGCGGGTTGGGCAGTCGCCAGCCGTCCTCATTCACCGTAAAGTCGCCGGCGATGGTGTATTTGTCCGACCCGCTGGTACACACCAGTTTGGCACGAGCCTTGTAGTCGCCCGTGGTGGCTCCGGTATCCGTTTTGTGGATGAACAGGGCTTTCTTCCACTTCGCAGGTACGTTAATGTTGGCTGCTGAGTCGGTATCGGCAGAAGTTTTCACGTCCGTGGTGGTCGAGAGCGTCAGCTGTGTATATGCCACCGCATAGTCGTTGACAATGTTGATACTCAAGCTACCGTTCGCAGTGGGGGAAGTAAACGTGAGTACGGGATTGCCAGTATCGCTCGACGTATGCTTGACGGTGTAGCCGTTAGAGGGGGTCATTTTGGTAATCCGGGTCAGTCTCGGGTCATCGTTCGTGACCTGGGTCAGGGTACACTCGGTGTCCGCGGGAATCTGCGTGTTCCCGGTCAGAACCGTTTCCCCATTAACCCGGTCCAATCTGACCGTTTTGTTTTGACTTTGACCCTTACAACTAATGGTGTAGTCGTAATAGTCGGGCAGTCCGGACTTGAGGGAGGCGTAGGGCAGGGTGTCCCCGGATTCGGTGTGCAAGGTGATATTGCCAGCAGTTTGCAGCTTATAAGTGGTGGTAATTTTTGCGGGAGCCCCATCCAAAGTCACGTTAGGGGATTCCACCGTGGTAGAGGCGATGACCCGATTGGCGTCAGGATAGCGTGGGGCTCCGTTTGCGCCGGTCGCTTTCGTCAAATCTGGTAATCCCGGTATCTCCGTGGCATAGGTACAGGTCGTGCCTATGGGAAGGGTTCCCAAATCGACCGTGCCGTCACCGTTAATACTCGTTTCAATAACCTCAGGCTTTGCGACTCCCGGCTTCGTGCAGGTAGCAGTAACCTTCTTGGTCAGACTCTGCAAAGCATCTTGCAGGTCCTGGTCAGAGACAGTGGTATCAAAGCTGGAAACGTGCTGTATCTGTTTCTTGACAGTTTTATACGTGAATTTGGTATCGGTCGTAACCGGAACCGGAGTGGTTGTATCCGTAATCGGACCGAAAGTCTTTTGCCCCGGTTTAGTGACGGTGATGGCATTCGGCACACCGGTCAAATTCTCTTCGGTAACGCTACATTTGGCAGCTGCCGGAACCGTGACCGTGACGGGCACGTCCGCTTGTGCGATAAAGCTCGCGGTACCGGTGTGGATGTTCGCGCCATTATGCGTACAGCTGAGGTTTTCCTTAAATGTTTGTTCACGCCCCACCAATTCTGCGTCCCCGCTCACGGTCTTGGTGAAGGTTATCTGCGCATTCTTCCGTACTAGGTCCTGCTGGAGCGTAATGGATTTCTGTCCCCCGGAATGAACCCAGAAATAGTTATTGGTACACTTTTTCTCCGCAGTGCCCTTATCCTTCCAATCACTGGCGCACACGTTGGAGGAGTAGCTGTCGATGATGTTAAAGCCCTCTACGCTCCACGGGTGGGTTGTTGCGGTTCCGGGTGCGCCTTTCGGGGGCAGGGAAGTGAACAGGCAGTGGGTGCCGACCGGCCAGGTCGGAATGGTGTGACCGGCTTTATCCAATATCGGCTCATGGGTAGTGGGGTCACGTTTAATCCCCAGCTCGTAGTAATCAGTACCGTTGGTAGGCACATCTACCGCGCCGAGTTCCACATAACCGGGCATCGCGGCAGCGCCGGATTCGGGAATCTCCGGCGGGCGAGTCGGGTCACCCATATAGCGGCAGTTGTAGTAAACCGGCACTTTCCCTGGCTTAGTTAGGCTCGAAAATGCGGGATCGTTACTTTTGTTGGTGAGCTCGACCTTTAACTTCACCGAGGCTTTCTTCGAGGTGAAAGTGGTTAGTGACTCCAAGATGGATTTCTCGGTAGGAGCCGCGAACTCCGGCTTGGTCAAATGCTCCCCGGAGGCGGTAAAGCTGTAGTCGTAGCCGTTGGCGGCTGGGGCAACAGGTTTGGTTTCTTTGACCTCAAAGTATTGCGAGTGATCCAGGGTATCCTGGACGGTCATCAGGTTGTCCCAGTCGGCTTTTTTCCACGGCTCGGGGCAACTAGCGGACTGATCCCTGCCGTAACAGCGATGCGGATACTTCACGGAGCTGTCCACCTGGCACGTGGCGCCAACCGGCAGACGGTGCACGTCATCCCGACCCTTAGTGCCGATGGGTATATCGGGGAAGGTATATTCAGTGTTCAGGGTGACGTCGGGACCGCTGGTATTTTGTTTTGCCAACACCAATTCTCTGGAATCTTTTACAAAGGGCTGCTGGGGGTCTGTAACAGTGTAGGGATCCTTACAACTCCACGCCACTTTAAACTTGGATTTCAGCACGTCAAAGCGGATTTGCTCATTGCTGACTTTCACGGATTTACGCAGCACGGATTCTTGCAGGAGGCGGTGATAGAACCCACATTTAATATAGGTGTACTTATCGAAGTCGGCTTGCGCGAGGGAAATCCCGCCGCGGGTATTTGTACCCGTGGCATCTGCCGGGGCAAAAGTAAACGGATCTTTGCGGCTGGAGAAACCTACGCACCGGGCGTTAGCCTCTCGGGGCAGTTTTTCCGGGGAGTATTTGTCATTCGGCAGCCGGAGGCGGGTCAGGGCGTACTTTTCCTGATTTGGTCGAGGCACAATTTGCAGGCTGCGCTCACCCCTGGTGGGTTTTTCAACGATGCCGTCCGTGCCGGTAGACAGTTTCCTGCCACCGATGATTTCAAAGTCGGTGTTCGCAATGGGGTGTTGGAACACCAAGTTTTCATCCACCGCATCCGCAGTAATCTCCAGACCTTTGTCTCTAAACAGGTAGTCCTCGACGGTTTCAGCAAACTTTCCATCCCGCACGTGATTGCAGCGTTGTTCAGCTAAGTCGTACGGATTGCCCGTCGGTTCCGGACCGGTAGAGGGGTCAAATTGGTTACAGGCTTTTCGGATTGCTTCCCGCTGGGCAGCATCTTTCTTATTGGTCGGTTTGTTGTACCAGTCAGAGTCCATATTCCGGGGGTCCTGGAAGTGATACCAGTCGTAGTTCAGCAGGGTATTCGAGGTTTTAGTTCCGTAGCCGTTCAGATTATGTTTGATGACGGTGATATTGCCGCCGGCTTTCCCAGCTAATTTGGTGAGGAAGTCTTTCCGTCGGCCATCATTGTAATAGGACGGTCCCATAGCTAAAAAGTTCACGTGGGCGCCCTTGTCGGCAATCGCTTTGGCTTCATCGTACGCGGCGTTTTCGGCATTTAACCTGTCCAACACCGGTCGGCATTTCTCATTGCTGGGATTGCCGTAGCAATATCCCAGTCCGGTGGTGAACACGATGATGTTGTTATACAGGGGCTGGGAGGGCGCAGTTCCGTGCTTGGCTTGATATTCCTGCGCATAGGCATCCATATCGTTGCGGATTTGCTTTAGTCCCCACTCGAAGTTCGAGCCGTCCTCAGCCTTCATCCGATAGCCTTCCCCATCGGTGGCGTCCAAGGTACGCAACTTGGCGACGACCTTGTCAAAACCGTCTTTGTTCTCCAGGGAAGTCGCTTTCAAGTTCGGGGTGTTATTGGGGGATACCCCGTTAGCAGAACGAGCCCGGTGGAAAGTGTAGACCCCGACCGAGACCGGAGCGCCCCGCAGGTGGCTGAGCATCTGAATGATTTGATTGGACTGATCAAAGTTGCGGTAGGGTTTGCCGTCTTTGTAACTGAAATAGGCTCCGCCCATGGTTTCCCAGGCGTAGCTCGGCTCGAAGTTAAACACCAAAGCAACGCGGTTATTAGTCAATTCGGGGGCATGTTCGACATTGTCGGGGCGTGGGAAGTTCGTGGTCCAGGGATCATTTTCGGCGTCGCCGAGGGGACCGTAGTCCGGCGGAATGTTCTGGGTGTTTGTAGATGCATCGGCCGGTGTGGGTCGCACCATCATGGAAACTAGCTGTACTGTACCTATCAGCAAGGCGAAAGTGGCGATTATCGCCAGAGCTTTTTGCACTATTACCCGGTTTATCATTGTCCCCACCCTGATTCCGTAGCGGCTTTCAAGCCTTTATTCTTCATCCATACCGTCAGGACGCGCTATTTCTCTATTCACACCATACATCGGGTATTTACCTGGGCTTTTAGCCTTCCCGGCAATTTCCCCTGATATTTTGAGGAAATCTACAGGAAAATAGATCTTTTTGCGTGTTATGATGATTGTTTCGGAATAAAACGACCCTCAGACAATATGGATACTCAGCTCGGCAAAGTGGTGCCCTGGTCTGAGGACGAATCGACGGGTTAATACCCTGGTATGAGGCTCCACGAGGGCGGGTGCCGCCGCAGTTGCTTATGCTTACTGAGCAAAGAAAATCACTATGCTTACGCTAAACACCACGACAGGAGGGAATCTATTGTCGTTCGTAGGAAGGTCCTGGCGTTACGTCGCCCGGAAACGAATTAAAACCATCATCATTTTTGCTATATTTCTGGCGATGTCTACGGTGCTGATGTCCGCTAATGCCGTGTCCCGCGCTACTGACGCCACCGCGGCGGAAATCGATGCAAAAACTGGACAGGGATTTGTGCTGGGAAACAATCCCCAGTTCAACACCGGCACGCCGCGAGGCGCCGGAAACGTGAAGCCCGCCGACATTAAAAAACTCGCCTCGCTGGACGGAGTGCAGAACTACGTCGCCCGCCAGAACGTCACCGCTGACCTGGTGGACGCCACAGCCCAAAAGCTCGACCGTCAAGACTATGACGAAACGAAAGAAGCCCAGTTCGGCAACGCCGTGAACGTGTGGGGAGTCAACGACACCAAGATGGATAATAACTTCCGCTCCGGGGCGTTAAAACTGGTGGCAGGTCGCCACCTGAATGCCCAGGACAAAAATAAATCCATCATCAACCAGGACTTGGCAAAAGCCAATCACCTGACCATCGGCAGCAAACTGACACTCAAGGGCAACCCTTATGACGCCGATAACCAAAACCACTCGACTAATGAAGTCACCACCGAAATCGTCGGACTCGTGTCTGGCTCAAACGCAGACCGGGCGGTATCGCGCAACGAACTGTTTTCTAACACCGTGTTTACCGACTTGGACACCACCCGGACGCTGTACAACGTCACACCTGCCACCGAAATCTATCAAGATGCGAACTTCTTTGTGAAAAAGGGCGCCAACTTTGACGATGTGGTGAAAGCTGCCGCTGCCAAAGACATCGACTGGCGCAGCTATCAGTTGAGCCGCTCGACCCAATACCTCGCCGGTATCACCGGCGCGATTGACGGGGTTCGTAGTGTCATGACCACCACCACGATTGCTACCTTTGTGTTGGCAGGAGCCATTTTGGCGCTGGTGCTGTGTCTGTGGCTCAACGAACGCAAGAAAGAGACGGGAACCCTGCTGTCGATGGGGGTGACCAAAGCGAGCATTATGGCGCAGTACGCCCTGGAGCTAATCTTTATTGCCGTTCCTGCTTTCGTCCTGTCCTATTTCGGGGCGGGAATGCTGGCGCAGGGGATGGGCACTTCCGTGCTGTCCTCGGTCAATCACCAAGCTGCTCAAGAAATGGCGAAAGCCGGTCAGTTTGGGGCGGATATGGAATCTTCGGCGTCTATGAAGACGCTAGAGAAACTCACCGTCGACCTGAGCCTGGCATCCGCTGGTCAGATTGCAATCACGGTGCTGGTGCTGATTGCGATAGTCGTGGTCATTGCCTCCGTGCCGATGCTGCGAAAAAGCCCGCGTGCCCTGTTGGTGGATAACAAATGAACGGGGTATGGTCACGTTCTTGGCGTTCGGTCATTCGCCGACCGCGTCGCAGCCTGCTGATGGTGGCGATTATTACCCTGGTGTTTACCGCCCTGGTCGCCCAGTCCGGGGTAAAGTCCACCATGTTGAGTGTGCGCGATGCCATCAGCTCTAACGTTTTGGCGGGGTTCACCGCCACCAGCCAAACCGGTCAGCTCCCGGACCAGACCTTGAAACAACTCGCTGACCTGCCGGGAGTCAAACGCCACGCCTATGAAGGCGAAGCTGCAGCAAAACCGGAAAATGCCAGCCTGGTCAGCGCCGCCAGCGGAATCCAGCTGGACCCCGAGTTTGGCGGGGATTTGCTGGGAATCAAAGGCACCAGCGATTCGTCGCTAAACCCAGAGTTCTTGGGGAAAATTTATACCTTGGAACAGGGCTCTCACATCGGTAAACCTGGTGTTGAGGCGATGATTCACCGCGACTTCGCGCGGAAAAATTCCCTGCACTTGGGAGACACCCTGGAACTGCGCCACGAAAACACCGTGGTGCGACTGAAAATCGGGGGGATTTATTCCGGGAAAGCCGAAAACCGTACCGGGCTGCCCTCGGGGAACTCCGAAAACCAAGTGTTTACGAACCTCGACGCCCTGCAAAAGCTCGGCGGTCAGGTCAGTACCGCACGTTACTTTACCGAGCGAGCTGACCAACTGCCCCAGGTCCTGAAAGCCGCTCAGACCACGGCCCCCAAGCTGAGCCTGGAAAACAATTCGGCGCAGTTCGCCGATGTGCTCCAAGCCATTTCCGGCGTCGACCAGATGCTAGGAATGCTGCTGTGGGGATTCTGCCTGGCAGGAGCGCTGGTATTGGCACTGGTGGCGACATTCTGGGTGCGCTCGCGATTGCCCGAGATTGGTATCTTGCTGTCCCTGGGCAAGACGAAACTGGAGGTCGGGCTGCAGTTCCTCCTGGAGGCAATCATATTTGGGGCGCTGGGCGCCGTGCTGGCAGTCATCCTGGGACGGCTGCTGTCAAACAGCTTGGGTCAGCTGGTGCTGTCCAAAGCCGGGAATGAGACGTTAGCGGCGCTAGAGCCTGCCAACGGAATCGCGGGGAATGCGATGTCCCTGGGACTGGGCTTCCTGGTCATCATCATCGCGCTGGGGCTGGCGCTGTTCCCCATCATGCGTCAAACCCCGAAATCTATTCTTTCCAAGTTGAGTTAAGGAGAAAAAATGAGCATTTTACAGTTGGATCACATCGATTACACCTACAAAGGTGCTGGGGCAAAAGTCCTGGACGACGTCAACTACGAGTTTCAGAAAGGTAAGTTCTATGCCATTCTGGGAGCCTCCGGGGCAGGCAAATCCACGATGCTGAGTCTGCTGGCAGGACTCGATGCCCCGACCGCGGGTACGGTCCTATTTGACGGGGCAGACATCGCGAAAAAGGGTTATTCCTACCATCGCAAGCACCAAATTTCCCTGGTGTTTCAAAACTACAACCTCATCGACTACCTGACTCCACTGGAGAACCTGCGCTTGGTCAACGCGAAAGCCAGCACAGAAATGTTGGAAAAGTTGGGCTTGGACGCGAAAGAAGCGAAACGCAACGTCCTGTTGCTGTCCGGCGGGCAACAGCAGCGGGTCGCCATCGGACGCGCCCTGGTGTCCGCAGCGCCGGTCATTTTGGCAGACGAACCGACCGGCAACCTGGATGAAGCGACCGCCGCGGGAGTGACAGAAATCCTGCAAAAGGCTGCCCACGAGGAAGGCAAATGCGTCATTGTGGTGACTCACTCCAAAGAGCTCGCCCGCAACGCCGACGTGACCCTGCGACTACAGCGACGCAAACTTGTGGAACTGTAAAGTTTTGCCTCCGGTCGATTTACTCGCCGGAGGCAAAACTCTTTTTAGAAGCTGATAATGCCGAACGTTTTCAACACGCTGGTGATAAAGATTGCCACCAGCAGGATGGGGGCGACGTATTTAATCATCACACCCCACAGCCCGGCTCTTTTGAACTCCCCAGAGAGACGCACTTCGTCAATGAGTACTGCTGGCTTCTTTCGCCACCCAAAGAACAGACACATCAACAAACCACCCAGTGGCATCATCACCGAGCTGGTCATAAAGTCCAGGAAGTCAAGTATGGTCGACCCCTCACCGAGAGGCTGAATAAACGACAGGGAGCTGTAGCCCAAGGTCACGATGATTCCCGCAGAGCTGAGCACCACGACAGTGACCAACAGGGCTTGGCGTCGTTTCCATGCCAGAGTGTCCTGCAAGATGGACACGCAGGCCTCCACCAGGGAAATCATGCTGGTCAGAGCGGCAAACATGACCAGCAGGAAAAACACGAAACCGATACCGGTAGCGATTCTGCCAAACTTTTCAAACACCTCCGGGATAACCAGGAACATCAGGGACGGTCCGGAATTCTTTGCCACGGCGTTGGCAGAACCCAAGGTCGCGAACGTGGCGGGAATAATCATCAATCCCGCCAGCAGGCTAATCCCCAGCGTGGTGCCGGTCGTTTGGAGGGCCGAGGACGTCACCGAGACGTCCTTTTTCATGTAAGACCCGTAGGTGACCATCGTCGCCGCACCCAGCGACAGACCAAAGAACGTCTGTCCCAGAGCGGCGATGAGCAACTCTAGTGAAAACTTGGAAAAATCGGGAACCAAGAAATATCGCAAACCGTCCAAAGCGCCGGGCTGGGTCAAAGTAAAGATTCCAATCAACAGTGAAACCAGAATCAGCGCCGGCATCATAATCAGGTTAGCGCGTTCCACCCCACCGTTGACCCCCAGTGCCACGATGATGAACGTAATCGCCCCGAACAGCAGCATGAACGCCACAGATTGCGGACCGTCAGAGATGAATGCCCCGAAATTATCGCCTCCGTCAGCCAGTTCTTTCGTCATGCCGGCGGCGTAGGCGAACATGTAGCGGGTCACCCAGCCGCCCACCACGCCATAATACGAAGCAATGATGAAGGGGACCGCGGCGGTGAGCATTCCCACAAACCGATATTGCTTACCGAAAGATGCAAACGCCATGATGATGGATTTGCCCGTGTTCCGCCCTAGTGCAATTTCCAACACCAGCAGCGCAACACCCAAGGTCAGCATAAAGAGAAAGAACACAAAGATAAACGTGCCCCCACCGTAGTGCGCCGCCAGGTAAGGGAAACGCCAGATAGTGCCCAATCCGACCGCTGAACCGGCTGCCGCGAGGACGAAACCGAGTTTTCCTGACCACGAGGCTCGCTGCTCGGGGACCACACTGACATCTACCAAAATAATCTTCCTTTGTCTTTTCGATTTTGCAGTGGGGACAGCCAACGGTATTTTGGGTTGTGAAACCAGCCGGGGCTCTCTCCGCAGAAATCTTACATTCCCAACCCAAAAAGACCGTATTTTGGATGCGTTGGGGGAAAGTCGGGGCGGTCGGGGCAACGTTTGTGGCGCACCAGCCCGGTGGGGCGAGTGACGTGACCCGCAACGGTTAGTTCCGTTCGTGACCCCGACCAGCCGCGCCACGAAATGTCGCTAGGGAAGTGCGCGGTACCGACCCGTCGGGATGCCCCGCAGCAAGGCTAAAATATGAGGCTTTTGTGGTCGTTGTGAAACGAGTGCATCCAGAGGGTGGAAAACCGCGGAAAAATCGAGATTTGTTTGCTAACTCGCTGACAAATGCGCTAAATTTGCGTAGTCTCTAATGGAGGATTTCACCAAAGTGAAATCGACGATCTATCCGAAAGGAATCACATGTCTGTGAATCGTACTGAACTTGTTGCCGAGATCGCCAAGAAAGCCGGTCTGTCCAAGACCGAAGCTGACGGCGCTCTGTCTGCTTTCCAGGAAATCTTGATTGACTCCCTCAAAAAGGGCGAAACCGTGAAGGTGACCGGTCTGATGAATGTGGAGCGCGTTTCTCGTGCCGCTCGTACCGGTCGCAACCCCCGCACCGGCGAAGAAATCAAGATTCCCGCTGGCTACGGCGTTAAGATTTCTGCCGGCTCCACCCTGAAGAAGGCTGTGTCCAACAAGTAATCGAAGCATCTCGTACGAAGCGGTCGCCCCCGTGGCGACCGGCTTTGTTTTTAGGGGTGTCGCTCGGACCGAGTCTGCCACCACCACAGCCCAGGCTGACCCGGGCGGTTACAGGTTACAATGGTGGCATGAGCGAAACAACTGCGGGTCAGCCCCTGACTCAAGGTGGCACGGCGGTGCTGGAACGCACCGAAACCGAACTGAAACGTAATCCTGGTGACAACGAGCGTTACGCCCACTACGTGCGCAAAGACCGAATTACCGCCTCGGCTGTGACCGGTCAAGCTGTCATCGCCCTGTGCGGCAAAGTCTGGGTGCCGATGCGCGACCCTAAGAATTTTCCGATTTGCCCGGCGTGCAAAGAAATCATGAAATCTATGAACGGGGACCATAACGGTCAACCCGGCTGGCCCTTTTTCGGTGGCTCTGAGAGCTAAAGGTCCACGTATTCTGTGGGGATAGCCACTTCGCCTTCGCTCAAGCGCCACGCCTGATAAGGCAGTTCGTTACGGACCTCGATGTGGTGCTGCTGAGCGCGCTGCAGGGCATCGGGACCAATCCAAGATTTGTCAATAGTCCCGTCGATTACGAAATCCCGCTGCAACGGGCGAGCCTCGTGACTCGCGAAGTATTCCGTAGCAGCCTCCCGGTTCGGGGCAGTCACCAGCAGCTCGGTCATGGCAGTGTGATCCTCAATAGCGCGTCCCGCCCATTTCAATCCGCCCCGAGTCGACTTCTCAACCGAGCGTTTCGCCACCGATTCCAGATTCCCGTTTGCGTCCTCACGAGCGACCAGCTTGTAGACCAGGGCAGCGGTCGGAATCCCCGAACCGGTCACCAATCGGGTGCCCACCCCGTAGGAATCCACTGGCGCGGCGCCCAAACCGGCAATAGCGTATTCATCCAGATCATTGGTCACCGTAATCTTGGTGGAAGTCGCCCCCAAATCATCGAGCTGTTGGCGAACTTTAAACGCGCCTGCCACCAGGTCACCCGAATCCAAACGAACCGCACCCAGTTCCCCCCCGGCAGCTCTGGCAATTCGCACCGCTTTCTCGACGGCAGCAGTCACGTCGTAGGTATCTACCAGCAGTGTAGTGTCCGGACCCATCGACTCAATCTGAGCGGTGAAAGCGGCTTCTTCATCCTCAAACAGCAGGGTAAAGGCGTGGGCAGCAGTGCCGATAGCGCGAATCCCGTATCGTTTCCCGGTCTCTAAGTCAGACGTACCCTGAAAACCGCCAATTTGTGCGGCGCGAGCAGCGGAAACAGCCGCCCGCTCATGTACCCGGCGCGCCCCCATATCCAGACAGGGTCTGCCGTGAGCGGCAATGGTCATCCGGGATGCCGCCGACGCCACCGCACAGTCGAAGTTCAAAATCGACAGCAGGTAGGTTTCCAACAGGCAAGTCTCGGCAAACGTCCCGCGAACCGTCAAAATTGGCGAATTCACCATGAATACTTCGCCTTCGGGATAGCCGAAAATGTCGCCGGAAAACTGGTAATCCTCCAGAAACTTAATCGTTTTCTGTCCGACGATTTTGTGATCCGAGAGGTATTTCAGCTGAGAATCATCGAACTGGAAACGCTTGAGTCCCTCCAAAATCCGCGCCACTCCAGCCATCACCAGGAAACGCCGCGAAGCGGGAAATCGTCGGGTAAAAATCTCAAACACGCATTGGCGCTGTCCCATCCCGTGCTCCAAAGCGGAGTCCACCATGGTCAGCTCGTACATATCAGTCAGTAAGGCAGTCGATTCGCGCGTGTTCATAGGTATAACTATAGTCGCGTCCGGCGGGTTTTCCGTTTCAACTTGGAGACGCCGGCATCCCGCTCGCGCGTTTACCTGTCACCAGGACGGGGATAAAGCCGGCATCTGTTCATTCCCGTCTCGGTGGCGTGACGGGAGCCGGTAGCATAAAGCTATGCGCAAGGATGATGCTGATTCCCGTAAAAACCTAGTTCCCCACGTGTCAAATGCCCACAAGCTCGGCAGCGGCAGAGTGACCAGGGCTGTCGTCGCCCTCCTGGTGGTGCTGCTCCTGGCAGGTTTGGTCGGTTTACTGGTGCTCTAAGATGCTGGTGGAGCTTTTTGCTTCGAGGCGCGGTAATCCTGCGCGCCTGGTCAAAAACCTTTAACCTTAAAGCGTGAGTATTGTCGAACCCGGTACCGAATATGCTCCGTCTGCGGTCGCCCAGCTGGACCGGGTCCTTCCCGGTCAGTGGAACACAGTGGTGTGGAACGACGCCGTGAACCTGATGAGCTATGTGACCTGGGTGTTTAAGACCTATTTCGGGTACTCGCACGAGCGCGCGGAGCACCTGATGAAAGAAGTCCATTTTAAAGGTCGCGCAGTGGTGAGTGCGGGAACCCGTGAACAGATGGAAGCTGACGTGTTGGCGATGAGTGAATACGGGCTGTGGGCGACGCTCGAACAGGAAGCTGATTGAGGGGGACCGGACACGATGCGTGCATTTGCAGCGCTGAACGCGCCTTCAGAAGGGTGGTTCAGCAGGGTTGAGCCGCACGAGGCGGTCTTGCTGGCGGGGATTTTCGAGGAACTGGCTGACGCGATGGAAGCCGAAGAACAGCGCGACGTCCTGGACATGATGGGGGTGGACCTCGATCCGAATTCCCCGAAAGAACACACTCTCATGTTTGAGAAACTGTTGGGAGTAGATACGGTGTCTTCCATCACCTCGCGTCCCGAACTGCACAGCGCCAGTGAGGAAACAGAGACGGAAACGGACCTCAATCAGCCCCACGAACAGCCTGGTGAATCCGCCACCCCACGCCGCGGAAACACCGGCTTTGAACCGAACTCACGGGGCATGACCGACGATCAAACCTTAGCGGCGCTAGACTTCGACCCCCTGGGTCCGCGTCCATGCCCAGCGAACCCCTACATTGCGGCAATCTTGCGCCCCATGAGCCAGGACCCGGAAGAAGCTGCGGAACTGCGCGCCTTGACCACCCCCGATTTGGCAGCGAAAAAAACTGCTGCCATGCGAACGGTCGCTGAAAGCCTGCGGTGGGCTGCCCACAGCAACGGTGCCGTGATGGTGAAGCCGGAAGCCTTGAAAGTGTGGGTCACCGCTATCAACGATGCACGGTTGGCTTTGGGGTGGTCCTTGGGCATTGATAACGACACCAGAGCGGAAGAAGTCGAGCTGATGGCGGAGTCCGACCCGGAGACCGGGGTCTACACAGCTTACGAAATCACCATCGCCAGCATTTATAATGCTTTGTCGTGGTGGTTGGAAACGTTAATGTATGCCGTTGATGGTTAGAACGCAAAGGATTTGATAGTGAATAACGCACCCATTGGGATTTTTGATTCCGGGCTGGGCGGGCTGACAGTGGCTCGTTCTATCATCGACCAGCTGCCGGGTGAATCGGTGACTTATATCGGAGACACTGCCAATAGCCCCTACGGCACCAAACCGGTGGAACGAGTCAAAGAACTGTCCCTGAGCGTCATGGACAAGCTGGTGGATCGCGGGGTAAAGATGCTGGTCATCGCCTGTAACACGGCTTCGGCTACGGCAGTATTTGCGGCGCGGTCAAAGTATGATGAGTTGGGGATTCCCGTCCTGGAAGTCATTTCACCAGCCGTGCATCGTGCCGTGTCCGCTACCCGAAATGGGCATATCGGGGTCATCGCTACCCACACCACTATTGAAACGGAAACCTATCAACGCGCCCTGCACGCTTACCAGCAAGTGCAGGTCAGCGCGAAAGCTTGCCCGGCATTCGTGGACTTCGTGGAACGCGGCATTACTTCGGGTCCGGAATTGCTAGCGGTAGCGCGAGAATACTTGGAACCAATCCGTGATGCCGGGGTGGACACCCTGGTGTTGGGCTGCACTCATTATCCGTTGCTTTCCGGTATCATCAGCTACGTTATGGGACCGGAAGTGACTTTGGTTTCTTCTGCCGAGGAGACTGCTCACGATGTCTATCGTCAACTGTTGGACAAGGACTGGTTGAACACAGATGACGGCACAGATACGGTAAACCCCCGTTACCAGTTCTTGGCAACGGGGGATACGCAAACCTTTACACGGCTGGCACGCAGATTCTTGGGACCGGAGGTCACTGCGGTCGAGCGCGTGTGAAAATCAGATTACTGAACCTTAGGCGTAAACGTCGAGCCCGCCTTGCGGGTTCATGACCTTTAGCGCTGCGGCTGCCGTAGCAGCTTTAGTCGCGGTGGCTGTCTGTGCAGCGACAGCCGTTACCATCAGGGCTTTCATCGTTTCTGCGTCCATAATCGGCGCAGCGCCAGAAATTGGGTTCATGACTCCGTCCTTTCCTCAGTACCTCGGATAACCGTCACAGCATGACATCGAGGTGCGAATTCGATGACTTGTAGGTGTGCGGCAAATCCGCATGGGTCGGTTGTGAAGGACCAACGACAGGCTTGAATTCAGCAACGTTACCGTTCAAGGCACTGTGACCGCCGGTAGCCGCAGCCTCGGTTTTCGAGGTGTTCGAAATGGGCTCGGGCTTGTCTGCTTTCCCACTGGGCTCCGGAGCCGGGCGGGTGAAAGCCTGATTTGTCAACGCGGGGTTTATCGCCCCAACTACATCTGTTGAAAGCATAATTTCCTCCTGAAACTCTGGCGAAGTTAAACGACTCCGCGAGGGCAATCCTTTGCTCTCACCGTCCATTGTGCCATTTTGACCCGTGAAAGGCTAGACTGCGGGGAAAAATCAAAGAAAAATTCTCCCTCCTTACAGGCGACTCACAGATTTTGTCTGGACAATTGAGGCAGCGTCGGTTGCGCCCCAGCGCGATGAGGGCAGTCCGGAGGGGGACGCCGCCGTTACCGGGTGAGACGAGTGCGAACCCCCAGCATTGCCTCGAGCTGCGGAGCAATCTGGCTAAAGGCTTTGGCGCGGTGTGAAATAGCGTTCTTGGCGTCCTTGCTGAGCTCACCATTGGTGACCTCCTGACCGTCTGCCAGGAAAATTGGGTCGTATCCGAAGCCATTTTTTCCCTTCGGCTCGCGCACCAATCGTCCGCCCATAACCCCGTTTCCCAGGTATGTTCCGCCTCCCGGAATCAGCAGCACCGCGGCACAGATAAAAGCTGCCGTGCGATAGCCATCGTCAATGTCTTGCAGCTGGTTCAACAAAAGTTCCAGGTTGGCGCGGTCGTCGCCGTGATGCCCGCACCACCGAGCGGAGAAAATTCCTGGGGAGCCACCCAAAATATCCACGCTCAAACCGGAGTCATCTGCCAAAATCGGCACATCCACCACGCTGGCCAAGGCCCGTGCCTTAATCAGAGCGTTGGCAGAGAATGATGTACCGTCCTCGCGCGGTTCTGGCGCTCCCAACGTGCCGGCGGCGACAATCCCCCCAGGGCGCAGACTGGGCACCAAAGGACGCAAAATTTCTTCAACTTCCCGAACTTTGTGGGTATTACCCGTAGCCATCACCACCTGAGCCTCCGGTGGCAGTTTCAGTTTCTGAGCGTTCTTATCCCGCAAATCCGGTACAGAAGTCAAAATACTCACGCGATTACTCCATCTGTTAGCGTCAGCACCGCTCCGGGTGCGCTGTCTACTGCCGCGCGCTGCAGCCGGGTTAAGTCACGGCAACCAGCCTGTGCTAAATCCAGCAAAGCGTCCAGCTCGGCACGGCTAAACGGGGCGCCTTCTGCGGTTCCCTGTACTTCCACCAGGGATCCGGAGCCGGTCATCACCACGTTCATATCAGTTTCGGCACGAGAATCTTCCTCGTAGGGCAGGTCCAGGCGGGGGATGGAATCAATGATACCCACCGAAATAGCACAGACCGAGTCACGGGTGGGATTGCCGGGGATAAAACCGCTGTCCCGCCCCACGGCAATGGCGCGCTGCAGGGCAATCCAAGCCCCGGTAATCGAGGCGGTACGGGTACCCCCATCGGCTTGCAAAACGTCGCAGTCTATCGCAATAGTGTTTTCCCCCAGCGCGGCGTAATCCACCGCAGCGCGCAACGCCCGTCCGATGAGTCGGGAAATCTCTGAGGTGCGCCCGCTGATTTTCCCTTTGACTGACTCGCGGGTGTTACGGGTGTCGGTAGCACGGGGGAGCATGGCATACTCGGCGGTGACCCAGCCAAAGCCAGAATCTTTGCGCCACCGGGGGACCCCCTCCGTTAAGCTGGCGGAACACAGCACCCTGGTGTTCCCGCAAGACACCAACACACAGCCCTCCGGGGCACTGACCCAATCCATGTGCAAAGTCACCTCGCGGAGCTGGTCCATCCGACGACCGTCTGCGCGCTCTATTCTCTCAGTCATATCCACAGTCTATTATTTCTGGGCGGGAACCGTGCATTGAGGCAGTTCAGAGGTCTTTCCGTCGCGGATTTTTTGCACTGCGTCCAGTGCTTCGGAAAACGTGCCGATTTTTGTCACCGTCAGCCCTTTCGGGATATGACCCACGACTTCGTCACAGTTCTGGGTCGGAGCCAGGAAAAACTTAGCTCCGTCAGCTTTTGCCCCCGCCATCTTTTGGGCAATTCCGCTGATAGGACCGACTTTTCCAGCCAGGTCGATAGTCCCGGTTCCGGCAATCACCGATTTCCCTGTCAGGTGTTCGGGTGTGAGCTGCTCCACTATTCCCAAGGCAAACATGGTCCCTGCGGAAGGTCCGCCCACGTCTTGCAGATGGAAAGTGATGTCGAGGGGAATCTTTACATCCGAAGCCAAATAGATGCTGAGTTGCGAACCTTTCCCGATTTTGCCTTTTGGTAATTTTGCCGGAGCAGTTTTCATACGCACCGTCTGGGCTTGTCCATCGCGGACGATGCCGAGTTCTATAGTGTCGCCGCCCGGCACTCCTTCCAGGAATTTTCGCAAGTCCTCGACCGTGTGGACAGTCACCGGGGTTTGACCAGGTCGGGCTATGGTCCGTACCACGTCTTTGCGATGCAAGACTCCGAACGCGGGGGATTTCTTGGCAACTTCAGCCACAGACCAGGTGATTTTCACGTTATATCCCAAGGTTTCCAATGCCACCGCCTCGGCAGAAAGCTGGGATTGGTCCATCTGTTGCACGCCGAGTTTCTTAATATCTTTGCTAGAGACGTTGCGGGGATAGACCACATCCACCGGCAAGATGGTGGCATTCGGGTTAAATGCTGCCATAATCAGGTCCCAACCACTGACCATGGAACCGGGCCCGCCCAGGGAAGAAACCGTGGTCATGCGGAGTTGTCCGTTGTGATTCGGATAGGTTTTCGCGCCTTTTACCTCGATGAGGGGAGTCTGCTTAGAATCCTTACCCAGTACGTCAAAAGTCGGTCCGGGATAGTTGATGACCACCGGGTAGGAATAGAGGAACAGAAAATACCCGCCCAGGACGATGAGGACGAGACCCCAGACCCAACGACTCAAAGACCAGCGGGAGCGGGTCGGTTCAGGCGCGTCAGCAGGGTCTTCTGGTGGCGCATCAGTTCCGGATGCAAGCGTCAGTGAATCTTTGGGTACGGGCGTGTCCGCCCCCTTATCCAGCGCATCGGTGTTCATCACGGATACTATAGTCTCATGGATGAAAGTGAGATGCCTGACTGGGCTCAAATGCTGCGCCAGGTTTTTGGCGAGGAAAAAGCCCGCGAGATGGAAGAAAAGCTCCGTTCCGGCACCCCGTTTTCGGCGTTTTCTGGTGGAGAAGGTATTTTTGCTTTCCCGTTGCAGTCGCTGCTATCCAGTTCCGATGAACCGGTGAACTGGGACTTGGCGCGCATGACCGCCTTGGGGCGCCTGGGCGGGGCAACCCAAGTGGTGACTTCCGCGGATGCAGACCGAGTGCGTCAAGCTCTGTCAGAAGCGAATTTGCGTCTCGACCCGGTCACTTCGCTCACGCCACCCCCCGCCAGCTATGCTGCCCTGTCCGTACCAAAGTGGCTGGATGCCTCGTCTGAAGTCTGGAAAATCTTGGTTACCCCGGTGGCTGCGAAGACGTCTGATTCTATGAAACAGGCATTGTCTGCGCACATTGCGGACGGGGATTTACACGTTGAGATTTCTTCCGGACCACCCGAGCTGCATCAGCTGATGGGGCTGTTTTCCAAGGACGGTGACCCGGCGTCGCTGAATCTGGATTCCCTGCTGGGGGTGTTGAGCTCAAATCTGTTTGGGCTGCAGTTTGGTCAGGCCTGGGGGACTTTAGCGGCGGAGAGTTTCGGCTCGACCGACATCGGGCTGCCGGTTGGAGAGGTGAATCAAGCGGCAATAGTGCTGGAAAACGTGGAAAAGTTCGCTGCCGACATCAGCCTGGAAGTCGAGCCGGTGTTGACCTTCCTGGCGACTCGTGAAGCTGCCTACGTGCGGCTTTATCACGCGGTGCCGTGGTTGCGGATGCACGTCATTAAAGCGATTGAGGACTATGCGAGGGACATCAACTTCGATTTGCAGGCGATGGAGTCTGCCCTGCAAGGGCTGGACCCGATGGATCAAGATGCCCTGCATAGACTTATTGCCCAAGGCGTGCTGACTCCCAGCCAGACGAACAACCAAACCGCGGCGAAACAAAGTCTGGAAACCCTGCTGGCAATCATGGAGGGCTGGGTCGACATGGTGACCACGCGCTGCTTGGCAGGGGCGTTACCCCAGATAGGCGCTTTGCGAGAGATGATGAATCGGCGCCGCGCCACCGGTGGACCGGCAGAAAAAGCGTTCGCCGCCCTCATCGGCTTGGAACTGCGACCCAAACGATTGCGCGAAGCCAGCGCCTTGTGGTCCAAGCTGGTGGCAAAGCTCGGAGAAGCCGGGGCAGAAGGCTTGTGGGACCACCCGGACCTGCTGCCGGAGGAAAGCGACTTCGACGCCCCCGACCAGTTCGTGGCGCGTTTGGCAGGAGAAGGTCCGAAAGACCCTCTGGAAGCCGATTTAGAGGCCATGCTGCAAGGGACTTTGGGATACGCCAAAGGGTTGGAACCCGGTATCGACTCGGAGGGTGACGCGGAGGTGTCACAAGACCGTTTCGGTACCGATTCTCCCGATGGTTCCGGTGACGGGACGGACCCGGACAGCCCGCCAAATCCCGCTTCTGACGCCTAGTCAGGCAGCGGGAACTGTCCGTGCCCGCTTCGCAAATGCCGGTTCTGGAGGGACGTCAAGTTCCATCGGGAGGTAACTGCAATCGCATTCCGGGTGAGACTCAAAGTGCCGCGTGGTGACGGTGCCATCCACCGAGATGCGTGTGACATCGCCGGGATGCAGAGCACGGCAATCTAGGAACGCCAGAGCCTGCGCTGCCGCAATCGCTGCCCCCACTCCTGCCAACGCGGTTTCTACCCGTGGAAATGCTGCCCAGTGCAGGTTCGCGGCGCGTTCTGCCAGGTGCGTCACCGCTGTGGCTTGGTGCAGGGCGAGACAGGATGTACACGGTGTCAGTCCGGGCACGACCAACGGTCCGACCTCAACAAAATCGTGGCCTGCCACCACTGCCAGGAAAGATTGATTGGTCTGCATCGCTTTTTGTGCCGCTACCGGATCGGGGATGCCCCAGCTGAACTGCACCGCCAAGTCCGCCGCGATTCGCTGCGTCGTTACCGTGGCGTGCCGTCGACGCTGTTCCACCAGGTCTTTCGTGGTGAGCCGCGGATGGGGGGCAGTTTCCAAGTCCGGTTCGGGACTGCGGGTGGAGGTGGGGACCTGAATCTTGCCGATGCCGGCGGCGCCCAGTTCCACCGCCAGCAGTTGTGCCATGCGGTCGGCTCGATTGAGGGAGACGCTCAGTTTTTGGCGAAGCCGATAGGTGCGGCGCATCTTGGCGCCCCCCACTCGTGACCAAAAACCGTCATCGGGACCGCCGTACAGGCGGGGATTGCGCAGTTGCAGCAGTTCCGCATCAGCCAAGGTCCGCAGCATTTCCGAGACTCTGGTCAAGGGGATGCGGCAGGCTTTGGCAAAATCGGACAAATCCGGGCGGGTACAGCCTGCCACCAGGCGTTGCAGTAGCTGGAACTCTTTTTCGGAACATTGCGGAAAGCGAAACATGGTTTCCAACCCGGCGCACAGCTCGACGGAGCCATCAGGTAGCCGAACCAAGTGAATACCCTCATTTAGTTTCATAATATATCACCTCTATTCAAAGCATCTCAAAACATATATAATAAACTCAAATGACAATTTAGAGCTTGTGGATAACTCAGCGTCCAGGCTGGACAGACCCCCGGTTTCGTGCCGTGTCGACCGGCGTGGGACACTTGAGGAAACCCGGAAACGCGGGATTGAGAGGAGGTAACCGTGGACCGTAAGCGTCAGGACGCGCTGCCCAGCCCGGAAGTGAGCGCCGTCCAACTGCTCGATGACCTAGATGAACAGCAACGCGAGGTCGCCCAGCACCAGCACGGAGCACTGTGCGTGCTAGCGGGGGCGGGTACCGGAAAAACCAGGGCAATTACCTACCGCATCGCCTACGGGGTGCGCAGCGGTCAGGTCAATCCCGAAAACGTGTTGGCGCTGACATTCACCCAAAAAGCCGCGGCAGAGATGAAAACCCGCCTGGAAGGTCTGGGGGTGGGACAGGTCTGGGCGCGCACATTCCACTCCGCGGCGCTGGCGCAAGTCAGGCATTTTTGGCCACAGGTTATGGGGGGGACCGTGCCCACCGTGACCGGGCTGAAAGCGACCCTGGTGACGGCAGCGGGAGTACGTTTGGGGCTGAACCTCGGAAAAGCGCAGGTGCGCGCGCTGGCGGGGGAAATTGAGTGGGCGAAAGTTTCACTAATAGACCCGTCGCATTATGCCCTGGCAGCGCGAGCGGCAGGGCGCGAAGCCGTAGCCGATTTGAGCACCGAGCGAGTGGCAGAACTGCTGGACGCCTATGAGGACGCGAAAATAGCGGCAGAAATGCTGGATTTTGAAGATATTTTGCTGCTCTGCGCGGGCATGATGGATGAACGCGAGGATGTGGCGCGGACCATCCGCAACCAGTACCGCTACTTCGTGGTGGACGAATATCAGGACGTCTCACCCCTGCAAAACTACCTGTTGATGAGCTGGTTGGGTCGCCGCCGTGATCTGGCAGTAGTGGGGGACGCGGCACAAACCATCTACTCTTTTGCCGGCGCCACTCCGGAATACTTGACCGAGTTCACCCAGACCTATCCCGAAGCGAAGGTTGTGGAACTCATCCGGGACTACCGCTCCACTCCTCAGATTGTAAACTTGGCGAATCAGGTTCTCGCTCAGGCAAAAGGCACGGACGGTAGACCTCTGGGAGGTACTGTCCGTTTGGTATCCCAACGTGAAACCGGTCCGGAAGTGTCATGGTTCGTGGCGCCGGATGATGAAACTGAAGCCAAGGAAATTGCCCGCCGCATTCAAGACCTGCTGGCGGAAGGTCTGTCGCCCCGCCAAATTGCGGTGCTATTCCGCACCAACGCCCAAGCTGCCCTGTTCGCGGTGGCGTTGGGGGCGAAACGAATTCCTTTCGTAATCAAGGACCAGGTCACGAAACTAGCGGGAGGAACTGCGAACAGCGGGACAGACACGGAGGACGACGAACCCGGCGGCGTAACGTTAGCTTCCCTGCATTCTTCAAAGGGACTCGAGTGGGAAGTCGTGTTTCTGGCAGGAGCCAGTGAAGGGCTACTGCCCATCAGCCTCGCCCAAACCGCTGCGACCATCGAAGAAGAACGTCGCTTGTGCTATGTCGGGGTGACTCGGGCGCGCAGCCGACTTATCGTGTCTTTTGCCAAAGCCCGCCGTGACGGTTCCTCTCAAGAGCGTGAGGCGTGCCGTTTCCTGGCTCCGTTTTGGCCTCACCGCAGTGCCACGCTGCGGCGTTCCGGCAGGCACTAGACTCGGTTCGGTCGGCGCTAGCGCAGGTCAAGAAGCGGTGTTTGAACCACCGTTGATGCCGTTGGTAATCAGCTGCAGCAAATCCGCGACTAACGCCGGGCCCTGTTCAATATGCTCCGGGTCAGTGTCGAAGCGCGGGTGCACGACCGACCAGGCTTCAGTGCGGGTGGCTGCCACAACGAAGCGGGATCGTTCTTGACCGGCAGTCTTTTTCTCCAGGTAGGCTTGCCGTTCCTGGGGGTCAGCGGGGGCGTCTGCCATGTCTGCGGCGGTCAACATGGCGTTCGTTTCATAGAGCACCGCCACGCCTTCGATTTCGTCGCTCCATACCACGCGCCCCAGCTGTTTTAAGAAATCTAAACCGTCATCGTTGGGCAGCTGGAAAGGCAATGCAGTCAACGATTCCGGATCTGACTCGGCGGTATCACGCATCGCGTTGACCAGCTCATCCGGAGCATGTCCGGTCAGCATTTGGGCGGCATCCCCGGTCTTGTGCAGAGTAAAGAGCTGACCGGTTTGCAGGTCTGTCAGTGGTTCGGCATGGGCGTCAATCTCCCACACTACCCGCACAATAGCGGGAATCTCAGCCGTGACGGGAACCTGTTCAGACGCGGGGGGTACGGATTCTTCTCCGGTCGGGGTCGGGCGGGAGTCCCCATCGGGAGTAAATGACATCCCCATTACGGTCCCGCCGGGAAAATTCGTTAAAGGATTGCTTGACTCACTCATGATTTCCATTATCCCATCAAAAGTTGAAACTTCGGGGAATCACTCAGGTGAGCGGTCACAGTGGACGAAAAATGTCCCGAATGGAAGAACACCGAGGTTTTGTGGAAAGATGGCACTTGAGTACCCGATTTGAAACTGAGGTGTTAAGTGAGTACAGGGCATCCCTCCAACGGTTCATTCTTTGGCAACATTTTTGCCGGTCCTCCGGGGGGTGTTTCGCGTGGTCCGGGCGGGATGCAGCCGCCCCGTATGCCACGTCCCGCTGCCGGGGGAACGAATTCCGCTCCGCAGGGTGGAAACAAGACATTGGGCATGGTCGTCGCGATTATCGCGGTGCTTATCGCCGTGGTAGGTGTCATGTCCAAAGTTTGGGCAGAACTGGCTTGGTATCAGCAGCTGGGTCGCATTTCCGTGGTGTTGACAGCCTGGGGGTGGCGCATTGGTCTGGTGGTCGTGGCAATGTTGTTGGCGGCCGCGGTGACATGGGTGAACTTGATGATTGCGGCACAGGCGAGTCCCGATGCTTCGCAACGCGGCAAAGCTAAGAAACGTCGCAACGCGGAACGCAAGATGGACGCGGCGAAACGCCAAGCGCAGCGTAACGGTAAAAAAACTAACCCAGATACCGGTAAGCAGGAAAAGCCAGACTCGCAGAGTGATGAAACTCTCTACCCAGGCGAACAGTCAACGGACCGTAAAGGTGCCGACAAGCCTGCTGACTCGGAAAAAATTATTGACTTGGATGCTGAGTTTGAAACGGTCTTTGACACGGCTGATTTGGAGGAGGAATTCCGGCGTGCTACCCGCCGCTCCGAGCGTCCCGCGGTGGCAGCCCTGCACGATACTCTGCAGCCGTGGCGTAAATTCCTGATTGTGGTTCTGCCGCTGGTGGTGGGTCTGATGGTCGCCACCCCGTTGATTTCGCAGTGGGAGTTGTTCGCGGCATGGTTCCACCGGAGTAACTTTGGGGTCAAGGATCCCATCTTCGCTCGCGATTCGTCATTCTTTGTGTTCTCTCTGCCAGTATTTTCCGAGTTGACCACCCTGCTGTTCTATGTGGTGGTGGCTGCCGGAATGTTTACCCTGGGTCGCTACTATCTGCAAGGTAACTTGTCCACGAAGATTGCTGAAATCCCCAACCGCACCCGGATTCATATTTCGGTGTTGCTGGCTATCCTGGCTGCCATCATCGGTCTGCGCTACTACCTGGATCGGTTCGTGCTGCTGCTGGGCACGCACGACAAATTCTCCGGGGCGTCCTATACCGATATTCATGCCGTCCTGCCAGCCAAGAACATCTTGGTAGGGATTTCCTTGGTCATCGCGGTATTGTTCATCATCGGTGCATTTCGGAAGTCTTGGGTCATTCCCGCCACCGGGGTCGGTGTCATGGTGCTGTCATCAGTGCTGGTGGGTGGGCTATACCCGTGGCTGGTGCAGCGGTTCCAGGTCGATCCTTCCGCGCAGGAACTTGAAGCGCCCTACATCTCGAACAACATCAAAGCGACTCGTGACGCCTTTGGAATCGCTGACGTAAAGGAAGAAACCTATAAAGCGACCACGGAGGCGACTGCCGGTCAGCTCCGGTCGGACAGCGAGTCTACCGCCTCGATTCGTCTGTTGGACCCTTCGGTAGTGTCCCGCACTTTTGGCCAGATGGAACAGAACCGGCAGTACTATCGTTTTGCCTCCAACCTGGCGGTAGATCGCTACACGATTGACGGCAAGGCACAAGACACCGTGATTGCGGTTCGCGAGCTGGATACGAACCAGCTGGGCGATTCTCAAAAGTCCTGGGTCAACCAGCATACGGTGTTCACTCACGGTTTCGGGGTCGTTACTGCCTACGGTTCCAAGGTTGAAGGGGACGGTTCTCCGGCGTTTTGGGAAAAAGGTATCCCTTCCCAAGGCGAGTTGGGTGAGTATGAACCGCGGATTTACTTTGGTCAGTTCTCGCCGGATTATTCCATCGTGGGGGCGCCAAAGGGCGCGCCGAAACGCGAGTTTGATTACCCTTCGGATGTAACTCAGGACAAGGGCGTGAACAACACCTTTACGGGTAAAGGCGGACCCAGCGTGGGTAACCTGTGGGAGAGGCTGATGTATGCCCTCAAGTTCCGTTCGTCTGAAATCTTCTTTTCTCAACAGGTCAATAAATCATCCCAAATCCTGTTTTATCGTTCTCCCGAAGAACGCGTGGCGAAAGTCGCCCCATACCTGACATTGGATTCGCGGGCTTATCCCGCGGTCGTGGACATGGACGGCGACCCGAAAACCCCGAAACGGGTGGTATGGATTGTTGACGGTTACACGACCTCGAACTCCTACCCGTATTCAAACCACATGGATTTGAACACTTCTATCTCTGATTCGCGCAACATTGGCTACGGCTACCAAGTCATGAATAACGTGAACTATATGCGCAACTCGGTGAAAGCCGTGGTTGATGCCTACGACGGTTCGGTCCATCTGTACCAGTGGGACGCGAAAGACCCCATCGTCAACGCTTGGAGTAACGTGTTCCCCGGTCAGATTGAGCCGCTGAGTTCGGTTTCTGGCGATTTGATGGCGCACTTTAAGTATCCTGAGGACCTGTTCAAAGTGCAGCGAAACCTCATTGCGCGCTACCACACGACCGACCCGCGTTCGTTCTATTCCGGTTCGGACTTCTGGAAGCTGCCTGATGACCCGACTCACGAGGGTTCCCAAACCGTCTCGTCAGCGCTGCAGCCTCCCTACTATCTGACTATGAAAGCCCCCGGTCAGGAATCGACCGAGTTCTCACTGTACTCGACCTATATTCCTTACGGACAATCGGACCGAAACGTGTTGACCGGGTATTTGACGGTGGACTCGGAAACGGGATCAGAGCCCGGCAAGATTCGTGACGGGTATGGCAAGCTACGGCTGCTGTCCTTGCCCTCGGACCTGGCAGTTCCCGGTCCGGGTCAGGTGTCCAACAAGTTCAAGACCACCGATACGGTCTCGCAGACCTTGAACCTGCTGTCCCAGCAATCTACCGAAGTCGTTCGTGGTAACCTGCTGACTTTGCCAGTCGGCGGGGGGCTGCTGTATGTCCAGCCGGTGTATGTGCAGGGTAATTCGGGTACGTCCTATCCGCTGCTGCGTTTCGTGCTGACGTCTTTCGGCGACAAGATTGGTTTCGCCCCGACGCTGCAGGCTTCCCTGGATCAGCTATTTGGTGGTGACGCCGGGGTACAGACTTCTGAAAATGACGTGCCGGGAGCTGCCGGTGCGGATGGTGAGCAGAGTCCTGCCAAGCCGAATTTGACGCCGCAACAGCAGCTCCAGGCGGCTTTGAACGGCGCACGCAAGGCGATGGATGATGCGGACGCGGCTATGAAGGCAGGCGATTGGGAAGCCTACGGTAAGGCTCAAACCGAGCTAAAGCAACAGCTGCAGCTGGCCCTGACCTTCGCGCCGTTGCCTTCGGACGCGACGCAGCCGGCAAATCCCGGAGATACCCCTAGCGTCCAGCCAACTGCTCAGCCCAGCGGCGCAGCGACCCCGGCGGCTAGCCCCAAGGTGAAAGCCTCTGCGGCAGCCAGCGCTCGTCCGCAACCTCGGAAATTCGCTAGCTGACGCGGGAGGGTCGACTGCGGAAAGTCCCCTAGTCGAGGTGGAAATCGCCGGGCTGAGAAACCGTCAGTCGACCCGGAAAGTGCCGCAGCGGGCTTGTGAGCTCGACCCGTGACGCCTGCCAAGTTGAGGTAAAACTTCAGAACTGGTAAAGTGTACGGGTCGCTTGACGCGGGGTGGAGCAGCTCGGTAGCTCGCCGGGCTCATAACCCGGAGGTCGTCGGTTCAAATCCGGCCCCCGCTACTAAATAAATACCCCCTGAACTGCCTCTTTGCTCGGTTCAGGGGGTTTCTTTTTGTCTGTAACGAGGGCTCAAATACGGGGGATTTTCGCGTGTCTGCTGTCTGGCGTGTCGAGAGCTGTCGGGTGAGGGGGCGAGAAATCGGGGGACTATACCTTAGGCCACCCCAACCCCGATTTAATCGCAAATTTCAGTCACCGGCGGGGTGGGTTTGCGTACCGCCAAGGTAGAGATAGCGGTGGTGATGGGGACGCTGGCAATGAGGGCAGAACCGGATGCCAATATTTGCAAGGCTTGGGCGGCGAGAGCCTCCGTCGTGAAGAGGTCGCTGAGTGAGCGTTCAAAGAACAAAACTATCAGCATCACCGTAGAGAGTGCCGCGCCGGTGTAGGCAAAGACAATGGTGTAAATCGTCGACGCGATGTGGTCGCGTCCGATGCGCATAGCGCTTTGATAGATTTCGCGACGAGTATAGGTTGGGGCTGCCAATCGCAGCTCCCACACCGCCGAAGCTTGAGTGATGGTCACGTCGTTAAGCACCCCCAGTCCCGCCAGGATAGTGGCAGCAACGAACAGTTGGCTCATGTTGAGGTGCGGGATAGCGGCGGACAGGTCAAAGGAGGTTTCGTCAATGTAACCCGAAATGTGCGCGCTTTTCACAGCGATGGCGCCCAGCAAAGCCGAAAGCCCCAAACCGCACACGGTGCCCAGCAGGGCAGATGCGGTCCGCATGGAGATGCCGTGGGCGATGTGAATGACGATGAGCATGATGGCGCACGATCCGACCACTCCGACCCAGATGCCGGGTCGACCGCTGGCCAGGGACGGCAGCATGAAGTACACAATCACCACGGTCGCGAACGCTAGTCCTACCAGCGAAAGCGCTCCTTTGACGCGGGCGACTGCCAAAACTATCACGGCGAACAGGATGGCAAAGAGGATAATGGGCAGGTCGTGGGGGACGCCGGTGAAGGTGTAGGTGTCGGCGCCGGGTTTTTCCCCTGGTGAGCGCATGACTTGGATAGTGTCACCGGGTTTCAAGTCCGAATGTGCGCCGGGTCCGACTGCCTCCAGGGTGGTGACCTGGTTGGAATCGGGTCCACTGGTCAGACGCACGGTCAGGCGGACGCAGTCGTCTAGGTGGCTTTGCGCGCCAGAAGAGGAAATGTCGGTGTCTCGACACTTTGGCTCGAGTTTCACGATGTTGGCGCGTTCATAGGAAACTCCCGGTGCGGTCGCGAAACTGAAGTTCAGCTGGCGGACTTCTTGCAGATGGTGCCAATCGGGCCAGAGCCAAACCACTCCCGCCAAGGTCAAGACCGTAATCAAGCCCAAGGAAATTATCATCGCCAGGCGCGAAGCGGGCGAAGTCGTCGAAGCCTCTTGAGTCCGAGAAATCCGAGAAATCGAGTGAGAATGAGACACAGACAGCAAGTATATCCGTGCCAGTCACGGTTGTGCAGGGCGAATAGCTCGTCTTTTACAATGATTTCGGTGCGGAAACTGACATGGGGCATGGTTCTGGTTTCCCAGCGACAGTGCCTATTGAGAGTGTCGAAGGCAACAGGTCCGTAGGGGGAGCGGGAACACCCGCTCTGTCGACCGGTCTGCCACAACGCTGCAATCCGGTCACCAAGCGCGGCGCACACGGAGCGGTTGGCGGGGGGGGGATTAATGATGCGGGCTGCCTCAAAAGGTTGGGATTCACGACCAAAGAATCAGACCTGGGAAACCCGTGGTCTTAAAGTGCTGACCTGATTCTAAGGCTGCGGAAAATCGTCTTCCTGACTATAGCGGGAGTTTTAAATATGAAAAGTACGCGATTCTGGTCTTTGATGGACCACAAACAGTGGCTGGCACGAGCGGGGATGGAACCGGCATGCAAACCGGTTCAGCGAAGCTGCTCTGTGTGGGCGCATATTATGCGGGCGTAGATGGCGTTGATACCACCCCAGGGTGGGTTCCGTACAACGGTAAAAGAGTAGTTGTTGCGGCAACTGCAGGAGACGTGGGCTGGCCTTCGGATACAAGCCTGCCGGTGGGGGAGCCTAGAGGTGGTGGAGAGATTATTTTTGCGGAGTGATTCGGGCTGGTCAGTTCGCAACTTGCCGTGGCAAATGTTATCCTCAATAGTCTCGTGTTTGCGTTTCGCGCAAACCCTTAGGACCTATAGCTCAGTTGGCTAGAGCGCCACGTTTACACCGTGGATGTCGGGGGTTCGAGTCCCTCTGGGTCCACAAATATTTTCGGGCGGGTTTATCCCGTCCGAAAATATTTAAAGGGGTTGGGGACTCGAACCCGTGAGGGGCAGCGCCGTCCGAAAACGCGACAGCGTTTTCAGGCGCTGGCGTGAGAAATCGAAGATTTCGAGCGGGTGGTGATTTTGCGTAGCAAAATCACTGAGTCCTTCTGGGTCCACTTTTTTGTCGGGCGGGTTTATCCCGTCCGAAAATATTTAAAGGGGTTGGGGACTCGAACCCGTGAGGGGCAGCGCCGGGTAAATCTTGACTTGCTAGATATACGTAAGGGGTACCGCACCGGCGACAAAGCCGGAAAGGGATGGGAAAACCCAAACAAAAAACACACAATTAATCCTAAAATTCTATCCTTCATACAGAAACTTTTTGGCAGTGTGCGATTTTTCGAGGATTTTTTCGGTTGATAGGTAACTTTTCTCGCCCACTTTTGCGTGGTGGGAGCGGGCAGTCGTGCACTATGGCTAGGTTAGGATGCGCGGGTATGAGGTACCTGGATTGACTTATTCGCGAATAGCTCCGTTTTTGGCACTGAAAACCAGGAGTTCAGCGCGGGAGCGTACCGAGAATTTTTGCATGATGGCGCTCATGTGGGTTTTAATGGTGCTTTCCTTGCTTTGCATGACTTTGGCGATTTGCGCGTTGCTTTTTCCCCTCAGGGCTTCCTGCCAGACTTGCCGCTCGGTAGCGGTGAGAGCTTTTTCCCCGGCACGGAACCTGGGGTCGGGGGTGAAATTGGGGTCCTCGTAGTTGGCTATCAGCATATTGAGGGGTTTGGTAGACATGAACCTGCCACCATGGGCGACACGTTTAATCGCAGCGGACAAGTCGGCGCGGGGCGTGTCCTTGGTCAGGAATCCGTCCGCCCCGGCATCTAGGGCTTCTTTCAGCCAAGTATCATGGCGGAAGTTTGTTAACATGATTACTCCCAGGTTAGGGTATCGGGATTTGAGCTGTCGAGTGGCGGCGATGCCGTCCACTTTGGGCATTTCTACATCCATCAGAACCACGTCGGGATGGTGGGTTTGCACTAAGTCCAGGACGTAGCTCCCATCAAAGCCGATGCCAGCCACACTGATTTCGGGATCTGCTTCGATGACTAAGCGCAGATCTTCAAGGATTTCGTGGTCATCGTCTATCAGAATGACCTGGTAGTGGTGGTGGGTGTCTGCGGTCATGATTATCCTTTCAATAGTTTTTCCAGGTCTGGAATCAGGGGGATTCGGGCCTCTGTGAGCCACATTGCGCCGATGGTGCTGGTCTCGAGGTTTCCTCCGAGGTTGTCCAGCCGGTAGGCCAAGCGTTGCAGTCCGGTTCCCCCGGAAACATCGGGGGGTTTGGGGGATTGCCCGATGCGGTTGCTTTGAAAAAGCATCACCGTCTGTCCTTCTAGGTTTAGACTCAGCTCGACTTCACTTAGTGGAGCGGCGTATTTTTCCGCATTAGCGAGCAGTTCCGCTACGGTTTCGGTTACTATCAGGGTGTTTTCCACGGGTAGATTGTAAAGCCGTGGGTCAATGTCTGTGGTGAGGCTGATATTGGCGTGAGTCAGGTGCTTGTGGGCTTGCTCTAGGGTTTCTTTCAGGGTGAGTGCTTCCTGGTCGATGCCTAGTTGTACCCCCTCGAGAACCCGAATCAGGTGTCGCAGCCGACTGAGGGACTCGGCGGCTTCTTGCTGCAGTTCTTGTTGAATAATTTGGCGGTCGCAAGTGTTGGACTCTTCCCAATGTTGTAGGCGCAGCACCAGACGGGTGAGGTCTCGGGCGGTGGTGTCGTGGATGGCAGCGGCGATGCGTTGTTCGGTTTCTTCCTGGATGCGTCGGACGTTTTCTTTTGCGGTTTCGCGTTCCTCCACAATCACGCGTGCTGCCCAAGATAAACCAACAGTTATTAGGCTCAGGATTAACTGGCTGATGAGGGACTCAACCTGGTAATCGAAATGTTGGAATGATGCAAAACTGGAGAGCACAGTGGCTATGACTAGCCAGCGTTGCCGATGCACTGTCCCCTCGGCGCATAGCACTAGCGAAGCCATGCTTTGAAGCAATATCGGGGTTTGTACTGGCAAGAAGATATAGAGGACACACACAGCTAACAGAATCCAGCGTCCCGGCACGGGACGGAAAACCATCAAAATCCAGGCGGTAACTATAGGCAGTATCAACAGCCACAACCAAAGGGAGTGCGGTGGGGTTTTTATCCAAGTCCAGACCTGCCACAGGGCAAAAACAGCAAGGATGGTCGACAAGAGCAGTCCACGCAGGGTCAGAGTGGTCATGAGCCATTGCAGTCCGGCTCTGGCGGCCACATCGAGGTGTAAGAGTCGGCTTAGTTGAGACCGAGGGATATCCATGTTTTTTATAATAAACCAGATTCCCTCTAAAGAATACAGTCATAAGAAAATGTAGTGATTTAAAAAATAATTGTGAAAAATATTCGACTTTGGTGCTAGTTGTTCTCCTACTTTAGTAGGAGAAGTTATGCGATGAAAGTTGGACAGGAAATGTTAGTAATCTCCTAGAACTCGCTTCTAGTGGTGGTAGATTGGAAACATGCACAGACCAGCATCTATTAAAAGAGTATCTCGAATTGGAAAGGAAGGTTTAAATGGCTTTGTTTGATATTAATAATATTTCTTTTCGTTATCATTCTAAGCAGGGTGATATTTTGAAAGGGGTAAGTTATACGGTGGAGTCGGGTGATTATTTGGCGATTATGGGGCCGTCCGGGTCGGGGAAGACTACGTTGCTGAAATGTATTGCGGGATTATTGTCTCCGACGGGTGGTGAGGTTCTTTATAAGGGGAAGGATACAACACGAGTGAAGCAGTCTGTGCTTAATCGGTTGCGCCGGACGGACTGGGGATTTGTGTTTCAGGAGTATAATCTGGTGGATGCGATTAATGTGGTGGATAATGTGCGTTTGCCGGCGTATTTTAATCATCAGCGTTTGAGCAAAGACGCAGTGATGACTGCTTTGGAGAGTGTTAATCTGGGGTCTTTTGCGTCGCGTTTTCCTGATGAGCTTTCAGGCGGTCAGCAGCAGCGTGTTGCTATTGCGCGGGCGATTGCGAGTAAGCGGGAGATAGTGTTTGCTGATGAGCCGACGGGTGCTTTGGATAGTAAATCCAGTAAAGAGGTTATCTCGAATCTGACGGAGCTAAATAAAACCGGGGCGACCGTGTTGATGGTGACGCATGATCCGATGGTGGCGGCAGCGGCGGCGAAGGTGTTGTTCCTCTATGACGGTAGGATAGTACAGCAAGGGAACTATCAGTCGGCGCAAGAAATATCCAATATCCTGCTAGATATGGAGAACGCAAATGCTTGAGCTCGCAAAATTAGCCACTAGACTATTAAAAGGCCATAAATCCCTATACCTCAGCTGTGCCGTAACGATTAGCATCGTCACCATACTTTCTTCAGCACAAGTTGCCTTAGGTATGAATCTGTCAAATCCTGCACTAGTTCATGTTGATGGTGTCTCCTCGGAAGAAGTAAGCCTGGAATTGATTCCTTTAAGAGGGGTATTGTTTTTCTTGGGGATTATTCTGTTAGTACTGAGTTCTTTTCTTATATTCTCCGCTATAGTGCAGGTGGTACAACTTCGTAGTGAAGAAATTCAATTATTAAAGCTGTCCGGAGCTTCCAAAACGCAATTAAACTCGCTAATTGCTTTTGAGGCTTTCGCGCTTGGCTTGTTTGTGGGTATCCCGTCCGCCGTAATTGGTAGCTTTTTCTCTATACCGCAGTTACACTTTTTAAGTGCTATTGGATTTTTTGGAAAGAGCCTACACGTAACATATGAATTCAATTTTATGCAGGTCTTATTTGTGGTAGGGCTAGTCATATTTGAGTGTGCTGTTGCTGGATATTTTGCGACAATAAAGGTGGGGAGTGAAAAAGAAACAAAAAGCGCTATAAAGAGGATTTCTCCGGTTACGGTTGTGTGGAGGGTTTTGCTGGCTTTAGCTATTGGGATTTTTCTTTTTGCAGTGAATCTAGATGCTTTTGGTGGTTTGTACATATTACTTGTACCACTGATGATAGTTATAGCTATTTTGTTAGTTGCACCATTGTTTATCCCGATTGTATCTAAACTGATAGGTAACGCTATTGGACTGTTGAGACCCGGCATTGGTTTATTAGTATCTCAAGTAAGTCAAAAGAATGTATTTAGGTTTTCACATTACGCGGCACCGCCTATTATATGTCTTGGGATTGTTGGCACTTTTATGGCCCTGGACTTTCCGACGTCAGAGATGCTGTATCAAGATTTTTACAACAGTTCAAAGGCTTCTTCGGTATTCATTACAGAAGGGTCAGCGGATGCTAATAAAATCTATGATCTAGTATCAGCGAAATCTGCGGATGTATCACGCATACGTGAAAGGCTAATAACGGATAAGCGAGGATATTATAGCCTTTACTATGTTGATTTTAAGGAAAACTTTAATCTTTTAAATCAAAAACTTATTCAAGGACAATTAGATAACGTTGGAAATACAAATGTGGCCAGCAGTATATCTGGTAGTGTTATTGGGGATAAGGTTACTATATATAATGAAAATGGTGAATCTTTTGAATTAACTGTGACTGCTCTTCTCCACGACTCCGTACATGAAGGTTACTTTATAGATTGGTCGATGCTTTCTCATTTCCCGAAATTTGCGAAGTCCAAGAATACAGAAACAATGGTATTTGCCCGCGGAATTACCCCTCAGATGTCACAAGATATTGCAAAGTCTGTCAACTCTGAAGTTAAAGTACTTACTAGGTATGGCTATGCTAAGTACTTGCAAAATATGCGGCACGTACTTGCTTTCAGAGGTAATGTCGGCATGTTCGGTGTCATACTTATCATGACTTTGATAGCCTTATTGCAATTAACGATAAGTGAGGAAATCGCTCGTAGAAAGCAATGTCAACAACTACATGCCCTGGGAGTAGATAATAAGGATATCCTTAGCTTTGGATTAGCTACGGTTTTATCTACTCAACTGGTTTCTTTATTATTGACTTTGCTCAGTCTACTATTTACAGCATATCGATGCTCTTCTGCGGCGCAAACCTCAACTATAGCGGATTTTATGTATGTAATGCCGCTAATCCTTATTTGTTGGGTATCAATTTTGCTCTTTACCTTAGTGATACAAACGCTGGCAACGCACCATTCACTACGTGCGGTACTATAAAATGTTTAATAAAGCCTCAATCAGATTGTATACTAAACAAGTTGCTGCCATAAAGTATTCGTTTATAGCTACGCTTGTGATTGGTGTGGTTACGTCTCTAGTGAATACGGTTCAACCACTACTTCTGAAATCTCTTTTTGATAACATTAACTCAATTAGTGCATATCAGATATTGGTTATTTTGGCTTTTTTGCTATTATTCACTTTTCTGTCGGCATTGGAAGGATATCTACAGAATACCATTGGTAATAAAATTATTGCAAATGGTAGGAGGCAAATCACCAGGCAGATTCAATACATTGATCATGAAAGTTTAATTATTGACTATAGGCGAGTTATTTCCAGATTTGTCTTACCCCCCTTTGTGATGGCTTTTAGCCGTAATTTCCTGCCAGATTGCGGGCAAAACCCTGCCCAGATGTCCGGTACGCGCTCGAACACCCCCGACGCGATAGAGTAAACCCCGTGCGAGTGGAAAATTTGCTGCCCAGAGGGCTGGTGTCTTACCAGGAAGCGGATCGGATTCAGCGTGAGACTTGGGCGCGGGTACGTGATGGGGAACTGGACCACACCCTAATCTTGGGACAGTTCGAACCGACCTATACCGCCGGACGCAACACCCACGACAGTGACCTCATCAACAAAGACTTGCCGGTCATTCGCACCGACCGGGCCGGGTCGCTCACCTGGCACGGTCCGGGTCAGCTGGTGATCTATCCGGTGGTGAGGCTACGCGAGCCGGTGGACCTGATTGCCTACATTCGCGCGGTGGAAGGCTCGGTCATCGACGCGGTTCGTGACACTTGGGGTCTGGACGTTGAGATTGTGCAGGGTCGCGCGGGAGTGTGGCTGCGTTACCGTGATGCCACGGGGCGCACCGCCACTGAGCGGGGGACGGGACGCGACCGCAAACTGTGTGCCATCGGGTTGAAAGTCGTGCAAAACGCGACCCTGCACGGGTTGGCACTCAACATTCACCCGGATTTCAGCCACGCGTTTACGGGGATTATTCCTTGCGGTCTCAACGATGCCGGGGTCACCTCCCTGTTCGAGGAGGGGATCGAGACGGACTTCGACACCGCCGCAAAAGTCGTGGTGGACCAGCTCGCCGTGAAACTCACCCCCTTGCTGGCTCCGTTTTCAGAAATTTAGGGACCGAAGACCCTGACGCGAACCAACGAAGTGGTCTAGCATTTAGCTTATGAACACAAAGAAGTCTTCAGCTCGTAAACCCTTTGGCCGTCCCAGCAAAGATACTTATGACGTCATCGTCGTTGGTTCCGGAGCTGCCGGTCTGTCCGCTTCTCTGACTGCCGCGAGGCGTGGTCTGAAAGTTTTGATGGTCGAAAAAAGCGATCAGTGGGGAGGTTCGACCTCCAAATCTGCCGGCATGGTGTGGGTACCCGGTAATAACGTTTTCGCTCGACTCGGGGGCTCGGATTCCACTGACCTGGGTCGCCAGTATATGAAAGCGACCGTGGGGGACTGCACCAGCGATGAAATGATTGACACCTTCCTGGAGGAAGGCAAGAAGTGCATGGACTTCCTCACCGCTTCGTGCCCCCACCTGGAGTTTAGGCGGATGGAAGGCTACCCCGACTATTGGTTGGATGCACCGGGCGCGGCAAAAACCGGGCGTGGCGTTGAAGCAGGCGCTTTCGATTCTCGCCTGTTGGGGCCGTGGGAGAAAACGCACGTCAAGGCGTACTTCCGCCCGATGTCTCCGGTGGACATGAACTCTTATGATTCGGCCGATTTGCTGCTGGCAATGACCGACCCCCGTCCCTGGATACGTGGCATGAAACTGTTGTGGCGCAACCTGAAACATTACGCCAAAGGCACCCGCCCGCTCACTATGGGCGCGGGCTTGACCGCTGCCATTATGTACTCCGTCCTACGTGAGGGAGTGGAAGTGAAACTGCAAAACGCCCTGGTCGACTTCCTCATCGGAGACGGCGACGCGGGCAAGAAAGGCAAAGGTGAGCAGCGCGTGACCGGTGTCGTGCTGGAACACAATGGCACCCGGTACCCAATCAACGCGACCCACGGCGTCATCCTGGCTTGTGGTGGCTTTGAACGCAACGAAGTCATGCGGCAAAAGTACCAGCGTCATCCCATCACCGGCACCTGGACCGTAGGCGTGGAAGGCAACACGGGCGACGGCATCGAACTGGGCATGAAGCATGGCGCAGCCATCGACAACATGGCTGACGCCATCTGGTCGCCGGTCATTAAGCTGCCGCGCACCGAAGGGTTCCAGCCCATCGTGATTGAGGACGAGGAACGCTTCATCATTCCCGACCGCTCCCTGCCGCACACCCTGATGGTCAACGGCAAGGGTAAGCGGTTCATGAACGAAGCCCTGCCCTATTGCGCGGCTGGTCAAGGTCTGTATGGTGGTGTCTTTGGGAAAGGCGAGGGCGACGCTGAGAACATGCCGGCATGGCTGATTTTCGATCAGCAGTTCCGTGACAAATACTTCTTTGCCTACGGTCATATGCCACGGGTGGAGCTGCCTGACGTTTATTACGAATCCGGTGCCCTGGTACGTCGCGACACCCTGGATGAGCTGGCTGAAGCCATCGACGTGCCATCAGCAGCCCTGGCGGAGACGATTGAGCGGTTCAACGGTTTCGCCGACCGCGGCATCGACGAGGACTTCCACCGCGGCGAAAACGAACACGACAAGTTCTATGCCAATCGTTACCATCACCCGAACCCCTCGCTGGGACGCTTGGAAAAGGGTCCGTTCTATGCCACCCAGGTCTATCCCGGCGACATTGGCACGGCAGGCGGTCTGGTCATCGACACCAAAGCCCGCGTCACTCGTGAAGACGGCAGTGTTATCCCCGGTCTGATGGCGGCCGGCAACACGACCAAGTCGGTCATCGGTCACACCTACACGGCCGGAGGCACCTCCATCGGGGCGGCGCTGGTCTTTGGTTACATCGCTGCCAACACCGCTGCTGACGAGGCTTTCGCTGACAATCCGGTGTTCGTAGCGCACTAGCCCGATCGGGTCAACAGACTTTCCGGGAGCTTCACCGCGTGGTGAGGTTCCCGGATTGTTTTTGTCGCGTGTGTCCTATCGCAGGAACGGGCGTGAGGCAGGCAGAAAACGTGGGTAAAATGGACAGAGAGTGTCCCCAAACCGACTGAGAGAGAGCCGCCATGTCCACGCTGGAGTCCGCGCAGCACCGAAAACCGCTGCGCCTGGAAGTGGCGAACGCGCGCAAACCCCGTGAAGATCATCCGCGTTGGCTGCGGGTGGTGGCAAAAGCTGGGACGGAATACCAGGAAATGCGTTCCCTCATGCAGGGAGCGGGACTGCACACGGTTTGCGCCGAGGCGGGATGCCCCAACATTTTTGAATGCTGGGAGGACCGGGAGGCGACTTTCCTGATTGGCGGGGCAGTGTGTACCCGGCGGTGCGGGTTTTGCGATGTGGCTTCGGGTAAACCGGAGGGGTATGACCGCGACGAACCGCGTCGTCTCGCGGAAACTGTCAAGCATCTGGGGCTGAAGTACGTGACGGTCACCGGGGTGTCTCGTGATGACCTGGAAAACGGGGCGTCGTGGCTCTATGCAGAGTCGGTGCGCCAGCTTCGCGCGCTGTGCCCCGAAACCGGAGTGGAACTGCTGGTCGATGATTTTCAAGGTAAATCGGTCGCGCTGGAGGAAATTTTTGCCAGCGACCCCCAAGTCTTTGGTCATAACTTGGAAACGGTGGCGCGCCTGATGCATACGGTGCGTCCCGCCTTCACCTACGCGCGTTCCCTGGACGTCATCACCCAAGCCAAACAGTTCGGGCTAATCACGAAGTCGAACCTGATGCTGGGGCTGGGCGAAGAACCCGAGGAAATCGAAGCGACCATGCGCGATATGCTGAACGCGGGGGTAGACATCTTAACCCTGACCCAATACCTGCGCCCCTCCGAGCGGTACCTGCCGGTGGTGCGCTGGGTCAAGCCTGAAGAATTTGTGCGACTCAAGGAGCTGGCGTTGGACATGGGGTTCGCCGCCTGCATGTCAGGACCGCTGGTGCGCTCCTCGTACCGTGCCGGCAAGCTGTGGGCACAGGCGATGCGGCACTACGAACGTTGCATTCCGCCCCAGTTCGCGCATCTGGAACAGGACCGTCCCCCGGCTCGTCAGGAAGCCGAAGCGGTTGTGGAACGGGAAAAACAGCGGCAATCGTGCGCTTGAGTGCGCGGGCGGTCGCTTTGGGGGTTATTGGAACAGTGCCAAAAGTCCTTGCCGGTCAGGTTTGCCGTTTGAGTTCAGTGGGATGCGGCTCACGAGGCGCAAGGCTCGGGGGAGTTCCGCTTTCGTCAGGTAAGGGCGGGCGAAGTCTTGGAGTTGTTCCAAACTGAGCGGTTCCGCGTTTTCGTGAGTGTCGGGGGTTTGTACCACCACCGCTGCCACGATTTCACCCCAAGTCGGGTCGGGAACCCCAACGACCCGCGCTTCTGACACCCCCGGATGACGCGAGAGCACCGCGGCGACCCGCTGGGAAAAGACCTTTTCCCCGCCGGAGTTAATCGTGTCAGTCAGGCGTCCCACCAGGTGAAGGAAACTGTCTGCATCAAAAAATCCCAAATCCCCGGTCCGTAACCAGCCCGTTTGCGGGTCAATCAGGGCGGCGTTCAGTTCCGGATTTCGGAAGTATTCCCGCGTCACGCTGGGGCCGCGGCATTCCAGCTGGCCAATCACTCCAGGTTTGACCGGATTTCCCGCACCGTCAACAGCGCGCAGCTCAATATGCGGAAACGCCCGACCCACTACCAGTTCGCGCCCCGCCATGACATCCGTGGTCAAGGCGGCTCCTGAAGCGCTTTGCTCGGTCATGCCCCAAATGTTGATGGGGTTCCACCCTAAGCCAATCATGTCAGCGGCCAGCTGCTCATCCCACGGCGCGCCGCCCACCAGGGCTTTTGTAAACCGAGAGGTGTCCACTGGGCGCCCGGATTGCGCCGCCTGCCGGACCTCGCGCACCAGCATCCGGTACATGGTCGGCACCGCGAACATCATCTGGACCCGATACTTCTCGATAGCGGCGAGGATAGCGGCCGCATCGAACTTCTCAAAAATAACGACCGTACCGCCGTGGGAAAAAATATCCGTCGTCGTGCCGTTGAACCCGCCGATATGTGACAGGGGAGCCGTGACCGCCTCGACGGTGGCAGCAGAATACTCGAAAACTTCGCGGAAATTCGTGCAGCCCCACCATAGGTTTTTGTACGTCAGCAGGGTGCCTTTCGGGTGAGCGGAGGTGCCGGAGGTATAGATAATCGCGCCGGGTACATCGTCCCCGCATTCGGGCAGGTCGTCCAGCATTTTGGTGGCCGCGAGCGCCAACGTCACGGGTGGGGTCGAGTCGTCGCGTGGATCTAGGCAATCCTCCAGGTCAGAGTACGTCACCAGGCGGGGGCGAGGAGTCGCGGTGGGGTCGCAGTCCGCCAGTTTTTCGTTCTGGGTGGGGTCACAAATAATGATTTTCGGTTCACAATGCGCCAGGATTTTCGCTAACTCCGGGGCGGGGAGGTTTTGATCCAAGGGCACTGTAATCGCCGGAATGGCGGCGGCAGCCACGAAAGTCAGCAAATGCCACGGGGAGTTTTTCCCGATGACAACCACGCGCTCGCCGGGAACGACGCCCCAAGACCGAAACTGGGCTGCCAGCCTGGTGGCGCGTGCCAGCGTCTGTGCCACGTTCCAAGTCGGCGGGGCAAAACTGGGTTCAGCGATGGTCTCGGCGCTGATTCCCTGGGCAATCCAAATCATCGAAGTGCGCCCAGGGTGTCGCAAAGCGGCTGCTTGCAGGAATTTCATCGGTGAATAATCGACCACTGTTGAATCATACCAAGATTGCTGGATTTGTAAGATGAGCATAAGTCGCTCAATGCAATGCTAGGGGATTATAAAAGCATTGACGGAATGTGTGACATAACTGTAACATTTTAAATGTGTTTCCTAAAGCTGAGGAGGATACGATGTATTACAAAATAATACCTATTTTGGTAATAGGATTTTCTCTGGTTTGTCTTGGGAATGCTCCGGCATTGGGTGTAGGCGATACTTCACTGGTAAAGGATTCAATCAATTCACAGGATTTTATGACCAGATTCGAGCAAAAGTATCCTGAAATATTTTCTTTTGGTAAGTGGGATCAAGAAACGAATAAATTCGTTATGGGAGTGAAAGGTGGGATGCCCCTAGAAGCAGAACTCGCTGCCAAAAAGTTTGCGACTGACTTCAAAGTTGATGAGAATACTGGTTATTCACAAAAAGAATTATTCGATGCAGCGGCCTTTCTGGTTCGGCATGTTGAAAGCGCTGTCGGGGTAATAGATTCGGATTCCGTATTTACGACCATTGATCCGACTACCCCTAGTATAGGTTTACAAATTGATAACTCTGTGCAGCAAAAACTCAAATCAGATTTGATTTTTGGTCTAGAGTCTATTTCTGACGATTTACAGGATAGAAGCGCCACAAACCTTGGCTCAAAATTGTTAAACACAGATAATCCTAAACTCCTCGCAAAGCTCAAAATCGACATGAATATAGGCAATGTTAGCCGCGAAGAGCAGGCGCTTTACGGTGGCGGTCGTATCTCTGGTAGTGATATTGGATATTGCACCACAGGTTTCACTGCTTCAAAATCAGGATATTCTAGTGGAATTCTTACAGCTGGTCATTGTTTGGTCGGAACCTCACCGATAGTTTAAGGGATGGAAAATTCGAACATTTCCTTGAAAAGGGTTACCAGAGTAAAAAATCATACAGCTGATGCCGGGTTTCTCTCTGCCGCGGGATATGTGACTTCACCTATATTCTGGAGCCTCCCCAACGGGGGGTTAACCACTGTAACGTGGAAGTTTACACCTTCTATAGGGCAAAAGCTTGCCTTTAAGGGAGAAACATCCTCGCGAAGGATTTACGACTTTGTATCAGGGTACGTTTGTGGAGGTACTGCAGGATGTGGAATGATGTACACGAAGAGAGGCGTTACGTTGGGTGGAGATTCCGGTGGTCCATGGTTTAGCAGCGGTGGGGCGGCAGGTATACACGGAGGACTCGTTACAATGTCGGATGGAACTTCTCACTCTTACTTTACAACGATATCTAAAGCAGAACAGGTAACAGGCGCAACTGTGAAACTAGGATAAAGTGTTTGATGTAAAACTCCCATCTTATGCATTCGTTGGCTTTATTCTAGTTGTGTTTTTGTCATTGACGGCTTGTTCCGTGGAGGTAAACGATACCGCTGCTCATCCCGAAACTGAAAATAGAAATTCCGATACCGGTCATATTATGGATTTTGGAATCGAAAAACACGATACGGACGGAATGATTTATTACGCATGGAGTAAACAACTCTCTCAATTTACGGATCTTGGTCATGGGGAGTTAAAAATGATTGAATCAGGTAATGCAATCTGCTTAACCGATTCCCAGAGTGGACAAAATTACGGTATAGTATTACCTGAAGAAGCAAATTTTACGAATGATCTGTTCTCTTTTGAAAACGGAGCCTCTTGGAGTGTTGGAGAGACTGCTGAACAGCATAACTTCTTTGTCAAAGAACCGAGGTTATATAATATAAGCGAGAGCATGAAGAAATCCCAGCAGGAAATTATCAAGGCCTGTAAAATGGATAATCAGAGAATCTTTTTCTTAATTCCAGGATTATAGTTTCAGCTTTTTCTTTTCGTAACTTTCATATGTAATTAATGCCACCACCCGGTATGATGGACGCATGAGCAATGAGGCATTGACTGTTTGTGACCTATGTGAGTGGATGGACGCGCATTTTGCGCCCGAGCTGCAGGAAGATTGGGACCGGGTCGGGCTGATTTGCGGGGATCGGGGCGACCCGGTGACGCGAATTCTGCTCGCGGTGGATCCTGTCGAGCCGGTCGTGGACGAGGCCCTCGAGTGGGGTGCCCAGCTGGTCATTACGCACCACCCCCTGTTCCTGCGTGGCACTTCTTTCGTGTCCACGGATACTGCCAAAGGTCGGGTGGTGCATCGCCTGATTCGTGGCGGGGCTGCCCTGTTTAACGCCCACACCAACGCGGACTCGGCACACGATGGGGTCGCGGAAGCCCTGGCTCAAGCAGCGGGGCTGGACCCGCAGACCTGGCGGCCGCTGCAGCCCGCCCCCGCCGACACGTCCTTGGGCATCGGACGAGTTGGTCCGGTCACGCCCACCACTGTGGGGGAGGTCGCCAGCCGCCTAGCGAACCTATTGCCCAGTTCGCCAGCAGGTTTACTGGTGGCAGGGGAGTCTGACCGCCCAGTCAAGACGGTGGCGGTCAGCGGCGGATCGGGTCAATCCCTGTTGCCCGCAGCCTTAGATGCCGGCGCAGATGTGTTCGTGACCGCCGATTTGCGCCACCACCCAGCGCTGGATTTCCTGGAGATGGACGGGGCTCCCGCCCTCATCATGCCGTCGCATTGGGCCAGTGAATGGATGTGGCTGCCCCGTTTAGAAACAGCGTTGAACCTGTGGGCAGGTGAAATCGGCAAACCCCTGGAAACTAAAATCAGCACGGTTATTTCCGAACCCTGGGACGCCTATATCCCCACCGTTGCCGACGAGGAGACTACGCCGGACGATGCCGGTTGCAGTTCGGTAAACTATTAGCTGTAATCGCGTTAAGATTTACTAAAAGACTACATAGACCCAAGGAAGAAGTCAATGAAAGCTGCGCCCGAAGACCAAGAAAAACTTTTGGACCTGCAGGTCCTGGATCGAAAGATTGCCGGTTTGAAACACTCTCTGGCCAGCATTCCGGCAGCGGTGCGCGCCGAACAAATCAAGGTTGAGCAAGATGAACTGCGTACCAAGTTGGCTTTGGCTACTTCCGCCCGCAACGACTTGAACCGGGCTTTGAAGCAAGCCGAAGGAGAGGTCAGCAAGGTCCAGGAGCGGGCGAAAACTCAACGTGAACGCTTGGATTCGGGTCAGATGAGCCCCAAAGAAATGGAACGCATCCAAGCCGAACTCGCTCAGCTGGCGACTCGTCAGGGGGAACTGGAAGATAGTGCCCTGGACGCATTGGATGCGTTAGAACGTGCCAGCAAAAAAGTAAAACTGGTGGAAAACCGTCGCGCGGAGCTGGCTGTTGAGCTCGACGAAGCGCAAACCGAAGCGGGCAGCGTTGCCGGTGAACTGCAGCAGGAACTGGTCGGACAGCAAACCGAGCGAGACGAACTGGTCGCCACGATACCCGCGGATTTGCTGCGGGAATACGAAACTTGCAAGCGGGCGACCGGCGGAATCGGGGTCGTAGCGGTTAGTGGCAACCAGTCAGTCGGGATGGATTTGGAATTTTCGATGGCAGAAATTTCGCGTTTAAACGTCGCCGCTCCCGATGATGTCATCGTCAGCGAGGACCACGAAGTCATTTTGGTGCGTAAGTAGTACAATAATCGGGCGGAAAAGCCGGGCAGGTAGTCGCGGGCGAGTCATTCGATAAGCTCGAGGAAAGTCCGGACTCCACAGGGCAGGGTGATGGCTAACGGCCACCAGGGGCGACCCTCGGGACAGTGCCACAGAAAGCGAAACCGCCCCACCGGGCTTATGCACGGTGAGGTAAGGGTGAAAAGGTGAGGTAAGAGCTCACCGCGCGGCTGGTGACAGTCGTGGCAGGGTAAACCCCACCCGGAGCAAGGCCAAGCAGCAGGCTGGGCGGCCCGTTCAAAGCCTGCGGGTAGGCTGCTAGAGAGGTCGGGTAACTGGCCTTCCAGAGAAATGGCTACCGGCGCGCGGCGGCAACAAAGCGCGTTACAGAATCCGGCTTACGCCCGGCTTTTCCGCTCAAATCAACCGGTTCGCAACTGCGGGGGCACAAGTGGGGGAGACGGCCTCTCCGGGCAACGGAAGTTCCTGGTTCGGCGGCAATGCCAAATGCAAAACGCTCCGGGACGCCGCAGCATCCCGGAGCGAAACATTAGTAAGCTCGGCTCAGACTCCAGCCGCCAGCGCGGCAGCCCCCGCGATGCCAGCTTGGTTACGTAGCTGGGCAGGGATAATCGGGGTTTTCAAATCCAGCAGCGGCAAGAACTTGTTGTGCTGACGAGAGACTCCACCGCCAACCACGAACAGGTCCGGGCTGAATAGCATCTCCATCGTTGAATAATATTTTTGCAGACGCTTCGACCACTGCTTAAAGGACAGTTTCTTGGCTGCTTTCACGCCGGAAGAAGCGCGACTCTCCGCGTCTTTGCCATCAATCTCGATATGTCCCAGTTCGCTGTTAGGAACCAGAATCCCGTTATAAATGAGAGCGGTGCCAATTCCAGTGCCCAAGGTGGTGACGATGACCAGACCGGGCACATCGCGCGCCGCGCCGTAACGAACTTCTGCGTAACCCGCAGCATCTGCGTCATTCACGCACTTGACCATGTGACCGGTGTACTTGCGCAACAGGACACGGACATCAATGCCAGCCCATCCCTGGTCGAGATTAGCAATAAACGGAACCAAATCATTCTTAACCGGAGCCGGAATTGTCAGCCCCAAAGGCATGTCCTCAGGAACGCCCTTTTCCTCAATGATTTGACGGCATACTTCCGCCACGGCCTGTGGGGTCGAATGTGCGGGAGTTTTAATTCTCAGGCGATCGCCAATAAAATCGCCGGTTTCCAAATCTACATAGGCACCTTTAATACCGGAGCCACCAACATCAATCCCAAATCCAGTTGCCACAAAAGTCCCTTTCGCGTGGGGGATGAACTTGGCAAATACTCTATGGTAAAGGCTGTGATTTCACCAAATTACAGCCCGAATCCAGAGCCATGGGGAGTGGTCAATCCACCCCGGCGATAACAAACTATCAATCCTGGTGGTTGCTGGGCCAGGTGAGAATTTCTCCGCCGTCCTCGCGCACCACGAGGGTGTGTTCAAACTGGGCAGTGCGTCCCCGGTCGCGGGTCACCACGGTCCAGCCGTCCCGCCACTGTTCCCAAGCGATAGAACCCATAGTTAGCATCGGTTCAATGGTGAAAACCATGCCTTCTTCCATGATTGTGTCATAGCGGGGGGAATCGTAGTGCGGAATAACCAGCCCGCTGTGGAAAGCCTCGCCGACGCCGTGACCGGTGAAATCCTGCACCACTCCGTATTCAAAACGGCTGGCATAGGACTCGATAATTCGCCCGATAACGTTGATGGAGCGTCCCGGTTTGCAGACTTTAATGGCGCGCATCATGGCTTCTTTGGTGCAGTCGATGAGCTGCTGGGACTCGGGGTCAATCTCACCGACCGGGAACATGGCACAAGTATCGCCGTGGACTCCGTCCTTATAAGCGGTAATGTCCAGGTTAATGATGTCGCCCTCCTCAAGCGGTCGGTCATCCGGAATGCCGTGGCAGATACACTCATTGACCGAGGTACAGATAGATTTGCGGAATCCCATATAGCCCAGGCAAGACGGGTAGGCGCCGTGATCACAAATAAACTCGTGCGCCACACGATCCAAAGCATCGGTAGTCACCCCAGGAGCGATATGCTTGGCAGTTTCCACGATGGCGTCAGCGGCGATACGTCCGGCTTGGCGGATTTTTTCAATTGTTTCCTCGCTTTTCACATCGGAGGCGGTGACCCGTTCCGGTCCGTCATGGAACATGTATTCCGGGCGGTCGATGTGAGAGGGAACCGGTAACGTAGCGGAAATGCGTCCTGGTTTCAGGTTTCCCAAGGGCGCGCGGCGGGCGAGTTCATCAGTTCGAGTTTTCTTGTGTAACACGGTAGTAATTCTTTCGATTCAATAGTTCGGAAGTCGCCTCTGCGGGACGACCTAATTCTCATGGTAGTTTTCGGGAGCCGGGAAAGTCCGGTTCACCACGGCATCACGGTAGTTTTGGGCAGCGTGTTTCAGTTCCGCCCCCACCTGACCAAACACTTGGGCGAATGAAGGCTTCCAGTCTTGCATACCTGCCATATCAGTCCACACCAGGACCTGCCCAGCGGCATCCGGACCAGCGCCGATACCGATGATGGGAATGTTGAGCTGGTTGACTGCAGCGCGTGTGGTCGCGGCGGGAACCATCTCAAAGACAATCGAGAACGCTCCCGCGTCTTGCAAGGCCAGTGCGTCCGCTATCAGCTCTGGAGCAGCATCGGAGCGCCCCTGCAGACGTTTGCCACCCAGGTGGTTTTCGGACTGGGGAGTGAAACCGAGATGTCCCATCACGTTGATACCGGCATTCACGATGGCTTTGACCTGGGGCAGGATGCGCCTTCCGCCTTCCAGCTTCACCGCGGCGGCCCCGGCGCGTACCAGCACGACGGCGGTATCCACGGCTTGGGCAGGGCTGGACTCGTAAGTCCCGAAAGGCATATCCGCCACAACCAGAGCTCGTGAAGCCCCTGCGGCGACCGCGGCAGTGGCACGAACCATGTCGTCTAAGGTCACCCCCACGGTGGAGGACATTCCTAACATAGTGGTGCCGTAGGAATCACCGACCAGAATCATGTCAATTTCTGCCGAATCAATAATCCTCGCGGTAATCGCATCATAGGCAGTCAGCATCGTCAGCGGACGTCCGGCTGTGAAGTACTGCTGGACGTGCTGGACGCGAAAAGGTTTTCCAGGCTTGGGGCCAATGTCTGGATGGTGTTTGTGCATAGTCACTCCTTGATTCTGTCCCTATGTCCCTATACATCCTATGACTTTGTCGCGGGCAATAGTTCCTCAGGTAGACTTTTCCTCAGCATCAGATGCCTAAACGTTTTAAGATATTGGCAGACTGGGTACAGTCCGGCAGCAATTTTGAGAAAGGCGAAAACACATGGGTTGCACGACTATTTTGGTGGGAAAGCACGCTTCGGCGGATGGTTCGACAATTATGGCGCGGACCGACGACTCGGGACACGGGTCTTTTGAAGCGAAACGATTTGAGGTCATTGCCCCGGAGGATTTGCCAAAAACCTACCGTTCTGTCCTGTCCCACGTCGAAATCCCCCTACCGGAGACTGGTTTGCGCTATACCCGTTTCCCTGACGCTAGCCCCCATAAGGGTCTGTGGGCAGGTGCGGGAATCAACTCGGCTCGCGTCTCGATGACTGCCACCGAGACGCTGACCTCGAATGAGCGCGTGTTGGGTGCCGACCCGCTGGTTGAGTTGCGTGAATCCCAAGGGGTTGAGGGTCAGGACGGCTACGTGCCGGAACAGCCCGGTGGCATCGGAGAAGAAGACATGGTGGTGTTGGTGCTGCCCTACATTAAGACAGCTCGTGAAGGTGTGCTGCGGTTAGGGGAATTGCTGCAAAAATATGGCACTTACGAGATGAATGGCATTGGTTTCGCCGATAATGACGACGTGTGGTGGCTCGAGACAGTAGGGGGGCATCATTGGCTGGCGCGGCGTCTGCCCGAGGAATGCTATGCGGTTATCGCGAACCAGTTCAGCCTCGATGACTTTGACTTTGAAGATGCTCTAGGGGAGGGGCGCGATTACCTGTGCTCGCCGGATTTGCGAGAATTTGTGGCAGACAATCATCTGGACACTGCACAAACCGACGGTCAGCCGGTCCAGCGGTTCAATCCGCGCCTGGCTTTTGGGTCACGTTCGGATTCGGATCACACCTATAACACGCCACGAGTGTGGGCATTGCAACGATTCCTCAACCCCACGGACGCATCTCGGTTTGGTTTCCAAGGAGATTCCCGCCCAGATTCAGATGACTTGGATTGGTGCCTGATTCCAGAGCGTCTCATCACTATGGAGGACGTGAAATACACTCAGTCCTACCACTATCAGGGCACTCCGTTTAATCCTTACGCGAGGGCGGAACAAGCTCGGATTGGTGGGGCTGATCAGCGCGGTATGTATCGCCCGATTGGGATTAATCGCACTAATTTCGTGGCAGCACTCCAGATTCGCCCCGACAAACCTGCCACCACCACCGGACTGAACTGGATAGCCTACGGAGCGATGCCGTTCAACGCCCTGGTGCCGTTCTATGCCAACGTGCGGCACACCCCGGAGTACCTGGAGGCGACAACCGAGCGAGTCACCACTGAAAATCACTATTGGGCGAATCGGATTATTGCGGCTCTGGTGGATGCTCACTATCATCAGACGATTCCGCACGTCGAGCGTTACCAGCAAAAGGTCGTGGCGGCGGCTTTACAGGTCGTGGCGCGGACCGACCGGGCAGTGGCTGAGCTGGGTGAGGACGCGGCAAATAACATGGAAGACTCTCGCGTCTACGAACTGCTAGAGGCTGCTAATGCTGAGATTGCTGACATGTTGAAACGGGAAACGGATGACTTGCTGGATAAAGTCCTGTTTGACGCCAGCCTCAATATGCACAATTCGTTCTCACGTGATGATGCCTGAGCCGGCAGGAAGTTTCAGATCAGGAGCTGAAATTGCGTCAAGTCGTAACCATCTATAACCCCGTGAAAGTCGGGGACGAAGACGAGTTTAAAACCAGTTTGAGCGCCGTGGCGCAACAGCACGGTTTTGTGGTGAAATACCTCACCACCAGTGTCGATGACCCTGGCTTCGCGATGGCTGCGCAGGCTCGAAAGCTGCAGCCCGACCTGGTTATTGCCGCGGGCGGGGACGGTACCGTGCGTGTGGTCAGCACCGAGATGCGTCACAGCGAGATTCCGGTGGCGGTGCTACCGGCGGGCACGACGAATCTTTTGGCGCGAAACCTCAATGTGCCTTTGGACATGAAAGCTGCCATGGAGCTGGCGTTTACGGGGCAACAAGTCTCGATGGACATCGTCAAGGTGCATAACGAAAAATCTCGCAAACCTTGGTATTTCACTGGTATGGCAGGAATCGGGATAGACGCCGAAGTGATGCATCACGTGGATGAGGGGCTGAAAAAGGTGGTCGGTCCCGTGGCATACGTCATGTCCTTTTTTAGGCAGGTCAACAATTCGGTGCAGCGGTGTCGGTTCCGCATCGACGGCAAGCAAGTATTGAAACGCAACGTGATTATTTTCATGGTCGGCAATACTTCTCAGCTGACCGGTGGCATCCAGCTGTTCCCTGAAGCCACGCCTTTTGATGGTTCCCTAGATTTGCTCATTGGAGCGCCGCAGGGGATTAGCGGCTGGTGGCGCGTGGTTAAGAACGTGGTTTTGAGACTGGGGCGGCGCAGCACGCTAGAGTATTTCAGCGGCAAACGCTTCGAAGTCCTGTTGCACAAGCCGGCGGTGTGGGAGATGGACGGCGACCCCGAAGCCGCGGCGCGGCACTGGGTCTTCCAGGTCGTACCGCAAGCCATTACGGTTGTCGCCGGCGAGCCCGGTCCCCTAGCGCGGATACGGTCGAGAATTCGTTAGGCTGGTGCGGAAAAGCTCGTCATTGGGCGGAGAGCTGCCATCACGCTGGACTCCGGCGGCTATTACAGCGCTGCCGCCACAAAAATCAATACTGAAATTGCTACTTCGGTCAGTCCGATGACTCGCGGTCGCCAGGGTTTGCCGCGTCGGTGTGCCTGCCAGGGGAACCATATCGAGCGTGCTAATGTCACCAGCCAGGCGACTGCGACCAAAGGCGATACCCAAGATAGTGCGGCAGAAAGCAGCGCAGCGGTGAACCCCAGGGCGTGCGAGACGACCGAAATCGCCAAGAAACGCCGGTTCCCCCGCTGCCGAAAAATCGTCTTTACGTAGGGCACCGAAGCTGCGTAATAGGCTGTGAGTTGCACTGCTATCGCGGCGGCAGCTGACCAACCCCGTAAAACAGTGGATAAAGCGTGTCCACCCAGAGCGGACGCCTCGCGAACCCCGTACATCGCGTCCTGACCCATCCGCAAAGCCGTTGCCATCAAGCCGCAGTGATAGGCGACCAAGGTCATCAGCCCCGCTGCCAGGATAATCGTCAGGCGCGCTCCCAAATCACGTTCCCGTCCGCGGTACACTTCACCAGCCCACACCCCGATGAGGAGAGCGAAAGCCGGAATCCAGCAGCAGAGCAGCGGCAGCGCTGCCAGAACGCCTAGACCCAGTAATCCCACCAGAATCCCGTATACCATAACAGGGTATCGCAAGGATTTTCTCCGCGGATTCTTAATCAGGCGTAGTGCCGAAAACACAAAGCAGAAACCAAACATCCACGCGGAGAGCAGCACTGCCTGTTGCCAAGCCCATCCGCCCAGCGTAGCTCCGAATAGCGCCGGAACGGTGACAATGAACCAAGCCCCATGCTGATTGGGTAGCCAATTCCGCAGCACAGACCTGACCTTACGGTTTTCACGGGCGGGGGGCAGGGTCATGACCTAGTATTTTGGCTTAATCTGGGAGGAACCACGAAAAAACTGACCGGTTGTCTAATTCGACATCAACTGATCGAGCAGAGCACCAACCTGGGCGGAGTTGTCCTCCATAGTCTGCAGATGTTTTTTCATGAGTTCGCTGTCGCCTGCCATGTAGGCTTCGACCGCGGCCTTGCCGGAGACATGGGTACCTTCGTGAACGCCCTCCAGCTTCTGGAAACAAGGCTGTCCAGAATAATCGAGGTGACCGCGCCCTTCGTAATACCACTTGCCCAAGCGACAGGTGTGGGAGGAGGAAATCCCCTCGGGGTTTGGCTCCGAAATTCCGGTAATTTGACGGTAAATACCCAACTTAAAGATGAAGTGATCGAGCTTCACCACCGAAACGAATGATTCCGTGGTTACCCGCGCAATCGAGTCCGCCATAGAGGAAACTTTTTCTCCCACCGCGGTCGCAGTCTGGCTGGATTTTTCTTCGAACTCTTTGGACTCGTCAATAGCTTGGGTGATGTTTTCCAAGGCCATAGAAGTGCCCTCGGTGATGGAACTGACCAAGGCGCCGATTTCTTGTGTGGCACTGGCAGTGCGTTCCGCTAGAGTGCGCACTTCCCCTGCAACCACGGCGAAACCGCGACCAGCTTCACCCGCGCGAGCCGCTTCAATAGTGGCGTTGAGAGCCAGCAAATTCGTTTGTGAAGCGATACCCTCGATTTGCTGTACAAAGTTATGGATGGACTCGGAAGCCTTGGAGAGCTCCTCCATATTACCGCCCATGTCTTGCAGCTTTTTCGAAATGTCTTGGGCGCCGTCAGCCATGTCGTGCAAATCGTGGGTCGATTCTGCCATAACCCGACGTGTCTCGGCGGTGTCAGCGGATCCCGCGTCCAATTCGGACACAATCTTGCCCAGGGAATCACGGACGTTTTCTGCCGATCCGAAACAACGAGCCAGGGGGTCATTAGTGCTCTGGGTGAAAGATTGCTTCTGGTTCAAATCATTGAGAGCTTTCTCCTGAAATTCTTTCTCAGCTTGAAGCTCGGCGAGTTCAGCGCGGAGACGCTCAATCTCTGCCTGTAATTGTTGCGTTTCTACAGCGGTCTTGGCTTTTCTCACTTTGGTTATCCTTGACTAAAGATTTTCCTCAAAACAATAGCTAATTTATCTCAATACGCTGCAATTCTGTAGCGCTTTCATCTGTTTTCTACTTTTTGTCCGCAGTTTTCATTCGATTAGCCTCGATCAGTTGCGGAACAAGCGAGTATCGTGGCACACCTTGATTACCGGACGGAGTGGCATTTCGACTAAAGTTGAAGGGGTTTTGAGCTGGCTAGGAGTCAAAGAAATCGAGGAAAAATGAGCGAAAACGTGTTGAGTCCGCTGGATACAGAGGGTTTGGAACGGGAAGTCGCCGCGGCGTTACAAGCTATCGCAGCGGCGGCTGACGTGGATACACTAAAGGCGGTGCGTTCTCGCTACAACGGCGACAAAGCACCCTTGACCCAGGCAAAAAAACTTATCGGGAAGCTCGATTCTCAGGACAAAGCCACCGCGGGGCAGAACTTGGGAGCTGCCCAAGGTCGGGTTCGAGCAGCTTTGGATGCCAAACAGACTGAACTTCAGGAAGCTGCGCAAGAGGCGGCTTTGGCGGCAGAAACTGTGGACGTGAGTGTGTTGTCCGCGCGGCACCCGCTTGGGTCGCGCCACCCGCTGATGGTGCTGGAAGAGGAAGTTGCGGACTTTTTCGTGTCTTTAGGGTGGGATATTGCTGCTGGTCCTCAGGTAGAACACGAGTGGTTCAACTTTGATGCGTTGAACTTTGACGCCGATCATCCGGCGCGCCAGATGCAAGACACGCTCTATATCGATTCCGCCTCCGTGGGGGGCAGCGCGGAAAACCCTGCCAACTTGGTGCTGCGCACGCATACTTCACCGGTGCAAGCGCGTTTGTTGACCACCCGCGAGCTGCCGATTTACGTGGCTATTCCCGGTAAAGTCTTTCGTGCCGACGAGCTAGACCCCACCCACTCCCCAGTGTTTAACCAGGTAGAGGGCTTGGCAGTGGACCAGGGATTAACGATGGCGGATTTGAAAGGGACTTTGGATCACTTTGCCCGTGCCATGTTCGGTCCGGAGGCAAAAACCCGGTTCAGACCATCTTTCTTCCCTTTCACTGAGCCTTCCGCAGAGGTCGACCTGTGGTTCCCGCAAAAGAAAGGTGGACCCGGCTGGATTGAGTGGGGTGGTTGTGGCATGGTGAATCCAAATGTGCTGCGAGCTTGTGGGATTGATACCGAGGTTTATCAAGGATTTGCTTTCGGAATGGGCATTGAGCGCACGCTGATGCTGCGCCACGGCATAGAGGATATGCACGACATCGTGGAAGGTGACGTGAGATTCTCAGACCAGTTCGGCGTGAATGGAAAGGGGCGCTAAAAATGGCTTTTGTTTCGATTGAATGGTTGCGTCGGTGGGCGGCAGTTCCCGCGGACACGAGCGCGTCTCAACTCGCAAAAGACTTGGTAAAGGTCGGTCTGGAAGAGGAAGCCATCCACACTTCAGGAGTGACTGGTCCGTTGGTGTGCGGTCGGGTAGTCTCGATGGTTCCCGAAACAGCCTCTAACGGTAAAACTGTCAACTACTGCCGGGTAGATGTGGGCGAGGAATTTAACGATGCGCCTGGCACTGGCAAGGAGCCTTCCGATATTCCCAGCCGCAGCATCATTTGTGGGGCGCATAATTTCAAGGAAGGCAATCATGTGGTGGTCTCCCTGCCGGGAGCTGTGCTGCCTGGCGATTTCGCTATCGCGACCCGAAAGACTTACGGTCATATTTCAGACGGCATGATTTGTTCAGCTCGTGAGCTGGGGCTGGGTCAGGATTCCAATGGCATCATCGTCTTGGAGGAATACCTCGGTGAGCGCGGGATGGAAGTCCCTGCTCCCGGCACCGATATGCTGCCCATTCTGGGGCTGAACCAGGAACTGCTGGAAATCAACATCACTCCCGACCGCGGTTACTGTTTCTCGATGCGTGGGGTGGGGCGTGAATACAGCCACTCCACGGGCGCAAAGTTCACTGACTGGGGTTTGGCTGAAAATCTGAAAAATGGCTTGCCCGCGGTCAATGATTCCGGCTTCCCCGTCGAAATCGAGGACGCGGCTCCGATTCGCGGTCATGTGGGGTGCGACCGGTTTGTGGCACGGATAGTGCGCGGACTAAATCCGAACGCGCCCACTCCGCAGTGGATGGTGGCGCGGCTGGAATCGGCGGGAATGCGTTCCATTTCCTTGCCAGTCGACGTGACGAACTATGTCATGTTGGACTTGGGGCAGCCCATGCACGCTTATGACCTGGACAAGGTGACCGGTCCTTTGGTGGTGCGCCGAGCCCGCCAAGGAGAACAGCACACTACCTTGGACGACGTAGAACGCACCTTGGACGCTGAGGATCTGTTGATTACTGACTGCCAGGGCGGTCACGGCGCGCGCGTACTTGGCATCGCTGGAGTGATGGGGGGCGCGGACACTGAGATGACCGAGTCTTCCACGAACGTCCTGTTGGAAGCAGCGCATTTCGACGCGGTGTCCGTGGCTCGCTCGGCGCGCCGTCACAAGCTGCCGTCAGAGGCTTCAAAGCGTTTTGAGCGCGGTAGTGATCCGGAACTCCCCCCGGTGGCGGCGCAGTATGCCGCTGAGCTGCTGGTGGAATACGGTGGTGGCACCATCGACCCCGGGGTTACTGATGTCAACCACGTCAAACCCCAACCGACCGTTGCTTTACCTTTTACGGCCGCAACTCGGCTCATTGGGGTGGAGTATTCGCCCCAGCGTGTGGAGGAACTGTTGCGCGCTATAGGCTGTAACGTCACCAAGTCCGATGCTGATACGTTCTCGGTAGTACCTCCCTCATGGCGACCCGATTTGGCTGGTGGTCCTGCCCACCTGATTGAAGAAATTGCCCGCCTGGACGGCTACGAAAAGATTCCTTCCGTGGTGCCGGTCGGACCTGCCAAGATTGGTAACCCGGCGCCGCTGCGAACCCGTCGGGAAGTCAGCGACACTCTGGCAGAAGCCGGCTTGACCGAAGTCATGACTTACCCCTTCTTGGGCAATGAACACGATTTGATGGGGCTGCCGGTCGACGACCCGCGGCGCGACACCGTCAAGCTGGCGAACCCGCTGGCAGACGATTCCCCGGCATTGCGCAGTTCCCTGCTGGATACCTTGCTGAACACAGCCTCGCGAAATGTGTCCCGTGGCAATCCGCGAGTGGCAATTTTTGAACTGGATCAGGTCGTTAGCGCCCACGGGGTCATTCCGGCGCCCATCCCCGGAGTGGAGGAAAAGCCCAGTGATGAAGCCATGCAGGCGTTGCGGGCAGGAGTACCGAAGCAGCCCTGGCATGTGGCGGCAGTGCTGGCAGGAAACGCCATCGAAGCCAGCCCTCACGATGCGGCGCGCGCTTGGGATTGGGCGGATGCTATCGAGCTAGCAATTCGCGTGGCCGTGTCGCAAGGGTTGGCAGTGCGCCCCGAAGCCTTGGGGGTCGGGGGACAAGCCGCGATTGCGGCGCCTTTCCATCCCGGACGAGTTGCGCAAATCCGTGTGGGCGCGTTCACCGGTGGGAAAGTACTGGGGTACGCTGGTGAGCTACACCCCAAGGTATGCCAAAACTTCGGCTTGCCGCCCCGGACTTGTGCATTTGAACTGGATTTGGATGCGATTGAAAAGTCCCGCCCCAAGGACGCATTCCAGCTGCGTCCCGTCTCGACTTTCCCCGCCGCTAAGGAAGACTTGGCGTTCGTCGTGAAGCAAGACGTTCCCGCGCTGAAGGTTGCTAACGCGATTGCCAAAGCCGGCGAAGGTCTGGTCGAGGAGTTGCGCCTGTTCGACGTGTTTGAGAATGTGGAACAACTGGGGGAGGGTCGAAAATCCCTGGCGTTTGCGCTGCGGCTGCGTGCCGCTGACCGTACGCTGAGCCCGCAGGAAATCAAGGAAACTCGCAACCGCATCATCAAGAAGGTAGAGAAAACCTGTCAGGCAACACTGCGTTAGAGTCTCCGGACCAGACACGACTGGACTGCTGCGGGACGCGGTTGGTGGTGTAACTAAGGAGTTAGAGTGACTGCTCGCAGTTCACGAGGTCGAAAATGCTACGTTACTCTGGCGATTTTGCTGCTGGTTATCGTCGTGTTGGCAGGCGGTGTCGTGTTCCTGTTGTCGAACTGGAGGTCTAGTGGGCCGTGGCGCCTAGATGATGCTTGGGGCGGACAAAACCTGAACCATCCGGGACCGGTAGGGACAAAGATGCTGTCGGGCGCGGTTGCGTACCTTGACACCGCGCCGAAATATGACGGTTCTAAAGTGTATCCCGGTGGGGTGCCTAACGACGGTACCGGGGTGTGTACCGACGTGGTGTGGTATGCCGCTAAAGCTGCGGGAATGGACTTGCGTGAACTGGTTGATGCGGATCGGCGAGCTGACCCGCAGGCTTACGCCGCGATGGCTCCTGAGGGCGAGGCTCCCAATCCGGACATTGACTATCGGCGCGTTCGTAACCTCATTGTTTATTTCGACCGTCACGCCCAGAGCCTGAGCACAGATACCACGGACGTGGCGTCCTGGCAGCCGGGCGACATCGTGGTGTGGAAGGAACACGTGGCGATTATTTCAGATAGGCGCAACGCGCAGGGGTTACCTTATGTATTGCATCATGAGGGCAACGGATTTTGGTCTCGCTATGAGGCTGATGTCCTGGGCAATCGCGGGAAAGTGTGGCGGCATTATCGGCTGGAATCTCTGGGAGCAAAGATAGCTGGACACTAACCTGGAGGGAGTTTTATTCGTCCAGCTTCGTAATTTTCCCGAAACTCTTAGCATAAATATGCAACCATATGAATAAACATGTATAGTTGTGGGTATGGCAGAGGTAACAGGTAAAAAGGTTAAAGTTGCGGTGGCGGGAGCTTCCGGTTTTGCTGGCGGTGAATTGTTGCGATTGTTGTTGAATCACCCTCAGGTCGAAATTGGAGCCCTCACGGCGGCATCTTCGGTGGGGGAGCCCCTGGGAAAGCATCACCCCCATCTGTTTCCCTTGGCGCAACGGGTGTTGCAACCTACAGACGTTGAGAATCTGGCGGGTCATGATGTTATCTTCTTGGGGTTGCCCCACGGGGCTTCCGGGCAGGTAACTCGCACTCTGCGCGATGGTGGAGTGAAATCCCTGTTGATAGATTGCGGTGCGGATCACCGTTTGACCGACCCGGCAGCGTGGCGGGATTACTACCATTCTGAACCCGAAGAACCTTGGGCTTACTCGATGCCAGAACTATTGCACGCCAAGGAAAGCTCGGCGCGGGCACAGCGAGAAATATTGCGTCAGGCTTCTGAAATCGCGGTTCCGGGGTGTAATGTGACTGCGGTCACGTTGGCGTTGCTCCCCGCGGTGTGGGCAGGACTGGTAGATGCGTCTGACCTCGTGGCGAACCTAGCGGTGGGTTATTCCGGGGCTGGGAAAGCCATGAAATCTCATTTGCTGGCGGTATCGGCATTGGGCAATGCGCAAGGGTATGCCATGGCTGGCGTACACCGACATATCCCCGAAATTGCTCAGAACTTCCGCGTTGCGGGGGCGACGAAAGTTAACCTCAGTTTCACCCCTGTGTTGGTTCCTATGAACCGCGGTATCCTTGCCACGGTTACCGCGCCGTTGGTTGGAACTGGCGACCTGGGCGAACTGCGACGCGTATATCACGAAGTTTGCGATAGTGAGCCTTTGCTGGAATTTCTACCTGAGGGTATCTGGCCCACCGTGTCGATGGTGAGTGGTTGCGCCAAAGCGGCTATCCAAGTGGCGGTGGATAAGCGCGCCGGCAAGGTGGTGGCGCAATGTGCCATTGATAATTTGGGCAAAGGCACTGCGGCGGCAGCTGTGCAAGGTATGAATTTGGCTCTGGGGTTCCCTGAGCTAACCGGGGTTCCTACCGTTTCGACGGCACCCTAGACCAGGTTGGATGCCTCGGATTTCCCTCGAGGGGTTGTGGATGGAGGAAAACACTCCACAGATTGCACTAGTCCTGCTAAGATTCTGTCGAGCGTCCGTTCAGACTGTGTCGCCATCGGGCGGACTAAATTTAAGAGCAAAGGTGTATTACTTATGTCCAATCCTCAATACGGCATGCAGCCTCAGCCTCAGCAGCCACAACAACCGCAGCCGCCACAGCCCCAATTCCAGCAATACCAGCAGATGCCTTACGGCGTTAATGTTGGTGCTCCGGGACAGTTTCGCGAAGTCAGCAAGGTTCTCTATATTTTGATGTGCTTCTTTTTCGGCAACCTGGGCGTGCACCGTTTCCTGCGTGGTCAAGTCGGTCTTGGTATTTTGATGATTATCACCATTGGTTGTTTTGGAATTTGGACTTTGATTGACTTCATCATCAGTTTGGTCAAACTGGGTTCGTATCAAGGTGACAACTTCCAGTTCTATCAAAATGGCGCTTGGGTTAACTAGCCCTGCATAAAACCGTGAACGTTCGGCTCGGGTCCACGTGGATTCGAGCCAACGTGTTTTTATGAATCTTTGCACAGTTTTGTAAAACTATTCATATTGGCGTATATTTATTACCTGTAAGTGTGAAAAATAGGAGGTAGGCAATGAGCGTTACTTATCCCCGTGGTTTTAAGGCCGCCGGTGACCATGTGGGTCTACGCGGCAAGCTGCATCCGGATATGGCTATCGTTAGGAATTTGGGTCCTGACTCCACTGTAGCGGGGGTGTTTACATCCAATCGCGTGTTTGCTGCTCCGGTAGGCTGGGATCGGAAAGTCGTAGCGGGAGGTCGCGCTCAAGCCGTAGTTATCAACTCGGCAATCGCTAACGCTTGTACCGGTGAACAGGGGGATAGGGACGCTGCCGCGATGGCGGCGCATCTGGGTCAGGTTCTGGGTGTGGCAGAAAATGAATGTTTGGTGTGTTCCACCGGAATCATTGGGCGAGCCTTGAATATGCCCAAAATGACCGCCGGTATTGACACGGTTGCTGCCAAGCTGAGTGAGAACGGTGGTGCTGAGGCTGCCGAGGCTATTCTCACCACCGATACGAAGGCAAAAACGGTCACACACGAAAGTACCGCCGGGTGGAGGATCGGTGGCATGGCAAAAGGTGCCGGAATGCTGGCTCCTGCTCTGGCGACCATGATTGTGGTGCTTACCACCGACGCTGTTGGGGATTCTGCAACCATGCAAACGATTCTGTCCCAAGCAGTAGACCGGACCTTCAATCGCCTTGACTCGGATGGCTGCATGTCTACCAATGACACTGTGTTGCTACTGGCATCTGGCGCTTCCGGAGTCAAGCCTGACCCGGACGAGTTTGCCGCCGCTCTTTTGCAAGTCTGTGAAGACTTAGCCCTGCAACTGCTACGGGATGCTGAGGGAGCGCATCACGATATTGAAATTCGGGTGACCGGGGCTGCCAGCGAAGCGGGCGCTTTGGAGGCAGCTCGGACGATTTCGCGCTCTAACCTGGTAAAAACCGCCGTGTATGGCAACGACCCGAACTGGGGGCGCATTCTGTCCCAGCTGGGTACAGTTCCAGAAGACGTCTTGCCTTTCGACCCGGCTCGGGTGGATGTTTCCATTAACGGTGTGAAAGTCTGTAAAAACGGGGGAATCGGTGAGGATCCCTATTTGGCTGACATGAGTCCGCGGGAGTGTCATATCCTGGTCGAGCTGCACGCTGGTCAGGAAGAAGCCCACTTGTGGACCAGTGATTTGACTCACGAGTATGTGCATATCAACGGGGATTACACCACGTGATTGACTCTGGTGAGGACTAAATCCCGCGGGAGATTCACACTGCAAAACCAAAGAAATGGAAAGAACACGATGATTACGCCGATACAAAAGACCGAGGTGTTGCTGGAAGCAATGCCGTGGTTGCGCAGCTACCGCGGTGCCACTGTCGTCATCAAATACGGCGGCAATGCGATGATTAACGAGGATTTGCGCCGTGCTTTCGCCGCTGACATACAGTTCTTGCATCAGGTTGGTTTGCGCCCAGTAGTGGTCCACGGTGGCGGACCACAAATTACAAAGATGCTGGATCGATTGGGTTTAGAAGCGCCTTTCATCAACGGCTACCGGGTGACGACCCCGGAGGTTATGGAAGTCGTGCGTATGGTCCTAACCGGTAAAGTGCAGCGTGAACTCGTGGGATTACTAAACGTGGAAGAATCCCTGGCGATTGGGCTCACTGGCGAGGACGCCGGTCTGTTTGGCGCGCGGAAACGCCACTGCGAGCCGGGCAGCGACTTGGGACTAGTCGGGGACATCGTCACTGTTCATCCCCGCGCGGTAGTGGACATGCTGGAACAGGGCAACATTCCGGTCATTTCCTCCATTGCGCCCTCAGTTGACGATCCTAACGTGGTGCTCAACGTCAACGCCGATGCGGTTGCGGCAGCCCTAGCTATTGGATTAAAGGCACGCAAGCTCATCATCCTCACCGACGTGGAGGGGCTTTACCAAGATATTGATAACCCGGCATCCCTCATCAGGTACCTGACCGCCAGTGAACTGGAACGCATGTTGCCGACCATCAAATCCGGAATGGTGCCGAAAATGCAGGCTTGTCTCGACGCGGTACAGGGCGGAGTATCCCGTGCGACCATCATTGACGGACGCTTGGCTCACTCCATGCTTCTCGAAATCGTGACTGACCAAGGAACCGGTACCGAAGTCATTCCGGACAATGTCCTGCCGCTGCGCCCTCATGACGGCGAGCCCCTGCCTACGATGCAATTTCGGAAAGCCTAAACCCAAACCTCCTCACCCGCCTAGTGAAAGAAGCAAAAATGGACGTCAAAGAGTGGATTACGCGCTACGAGAACTCGATTATGAATACTTTTGGGACTCCGAAAACTGTGCTGACTCGCGGGGCGGGCTGCTTTGTATGGGACGAGGACGGTCATCAATATCTCGACTTGTTGGGCGGTATCGCAGTCAACGCCCTGGGGCACGGACACCCCAATATCGTCACCGCTCTACATGAACAGGTCGAAACCTTAGGGCACGTCAGTAACTATTTTGCGACCCAGCCACAGATTGAAGCCGCAGAGCGGATTTTGTCGATAGTTGAGCCTGGTGGCGCTCCGCAGGGCTCGCGCGTGTTCTTTACCAACTCGGGTACCGAAGCGCTGGAGGCGGCGTTTAAGCTGGCGCGGGCGCGGGGAGGAGCTAATCGCAACAGGTTTCTCGCGCTGGAAAACTCTTTTCATGGACGTACCATGGGGGCGTTGTCGCTGACCTACAAATCGATTTTCCGCGATCCTTTCCAGCCCATGCCGGCTGAAGTTGATTTCCTGCCATACAACATCGCGGCTTTGGAACGTGCCTTTGAGGGGGCACGGGGAGAATCCGTTGCGGCTTTGTTTATCGAACCGATTCAAGGTGAAGCCGGGGTGCGTCCGATTTCTGACGATTTCCTCAAGGTAGCACGTGAAGTGACGTCCCGCGCCGGTGCCATGCTGGTTTTGGATGAAGTACAAACCGGGATGGGGCGCACGGGGACTTGGATGGCTCACCATTCGTCAGGAATCGTTCCGGATGTGGTGACGTTAGCAAAAGGGCTGGGTGCAGGGTTCCCGGTCGGGGCTTGCGTGGCTCTCAACGCCGAGGCGGCAAGCGTGCTAAAACCGGGGATGCACGGTTCGACTTTTGCGGGCAATCCGCTGGCGGGAGCCTCCGTATTGGCGATGATTAACACTGTCACCGAAGAAGGCTTGCTGTCTAACGTGCAAAACGTAGGCGAGATTTGGAAACGCGAAATTCTCGAGCTGGAGCACCCCCTCATCAGTGAAGTCCGAGGACGCGGGCTGCTGCTGGGAATCGGTTTACGTAATCCTTTGGCGAAGCCACTGGCAGACGAACTGTTCAGAGCAGGATTCATCGTTAACGCCCCGGATACGTTCACAATTCGTCTGGCGCCACCGCTCATCATTAATCCGTCCCAGACCCGCATGTTTACCCAAGCTCTGCCGGAAGTCTTGGACCGAGTGCAGCGTCAGGCAGACGAAGAAATTCGCCTCGGAGGCACCCGTGCCTGAAAACTCGGTAGTGCAATCCAAAATTTCCCGCCATAGCGCTATTTCGCGACTGTTGGCGGATAATGTGGTGCGCTCTCAGGGAGTCTTGCAAACCCTGCTGGAAAACGCTGGGTTTTCTGTAACGCAGGCCACGCTATCGCGGGACCTTGAAGAGTTGGCAGCTACGAAAGTGCGAGATGAGAATGGTTCTCTCCGCTACGTTTTGGGCGGAGCCCGAGCCACTACTGAACGACTTTTGCAGCTGCCGGGGACTCTGGAACGCTGGTGTGCTCCGCTTCTGATTCAGGCGACTCAAGCCATGAACCAAGTGGTGCTGCGTACACCGCCAGCCACAGCCGGTACTTTGGCGTCCGTCATTGACAAGGAAAATCTGGATCACGTGTTGGGCTGCCTGGCAGGGGACAATACGATTTTAGTTATCTGTGACAGTGTTGAATCTGCCACAGAGCTGTGCGATAAGCTGCGAGGCCTGGCCAAGCGCTAGACCTACACTACATTTCTTTTAAACCTCAAAAACATTCACCTAAGACTTTTTTTAAAAATTTCAGAAAGAGAGAACACTATGACTGAACGGGTAGTGCTGGCTTATTCAGGCGGCTTGGACACTTCGGTGGCTATTGGTTGGATGAAAGACAAACTCGGCGTGGACACGATTGCGGTGTCGGTGGACGTGGGGCAAGGCGGAGAGGACATGGATGTCATCCGCCAGCGCGCTCTTGATTGCGGGGCGGTGGAGGCTTATATTGCCGATGCTAAAGACGAGTTTGCCACCGAGTACTGTATGCCCTCCCTGCAAGCTAATGGACTGTACCAAGGTCAATACCCCCTGGTTTCAGCGTTGTCCCGCCCCCTTATCGCCAAACACCTGGTGATGGCGGCTAAACAGTTTGGCGCCACCACCATGGCTCACGGATGTACCGGAAAAGGCAACGATCAGGTCCGTTTCGAGGTGTCGTTTACTTCTCTGGCGCCGGATTTGAAATGCGTATCGCCGATTCGTGATCTGTCCCTGCAACGTGACGTGTCGATTGCTTACGCGGAGGAACACCACTTGCCCATCGAAACGACGAAACATAACCCCTTCTCAATCGACCAAAACTTGTGGGGCAGAGCTATTGAAACCGGCTTTTTGGAGGATCTGTGGAACGCCCCTACCAAGGATGTGTACAACTACACGGACGACCCGGCATTCGCGGGAATTCCCGATGAGGTGGTGATTACTTTCGAAAAGGGCATTCCCGTCGCGATTGACGGCGTAAAAATGACTCCGCTGCAGGTCATCCAAGAGATGAATCGGCGTGCCGGCGCCCAGGGGATTGGGCGTATTGATGTGGTCGAGGATCGTCTGATTGGGATTAAATCGCGTGAAATCTATGAAGCCCCCGGTGCGATGGCGCTGCTTACTGCCCATCAGGCTCTGGAAGCAGTGACTCTGGAGCGGATGCAGTTGCGTTACAAACGTCAGATGGTAGAGCCGGCGTGGTCCGATTTGGTTTACGAGGCGCAATGGAATTCGCCACTGAAGAAATCCTTGGATGCCTTTGTGGCGCACACGCAAGAATATGTGTCTGGCGATATTCGGATGGAGATGCACGCTGGGCGGGCAGTCGTGAACGGGCGTCGTTCTGAGGCTTCTCTCTATGATTTCAAACTGGCTACCTATGATTCTGGGGATTCATTTAATCAAGGCGCGGCGCGCGGTTTCATTGAACTGTACGGATTGCAGTCCAAGCTAGCTGCGGCGCGTGATGGAAAATACGGCAAGGGTATTACGCTGCAGGCCTCAAGCCTCTGAAGGTCACTGCCCAGGATTGTTGACGCATGGTTTCACAAGGGTTCCTCCGGTAGCCAGGTGCAGCAGCTCTGGTTGACGGGGGTACTGTGACGTTGCGAGAAAAGGAGTACACATGAGTGAAAAGTTGGCCCTGTGGGGCGGCAGATTCCAGGGCGGACCTGCCCAAGCGTTAGCGGCGCTGTCGGTGTCCACCCAGTTTGATTGGCGCTTAGCTGACTACGACTTGCAGGGCTCTTTGGCTCATGCCCAAGCATTGCGGGCGGCGGGGCTGCTGACCGAGTCGGAATACACCGACTTGAGTGCCGCTCTGCGACGTCTGCGGGCAGACGTCGCAGACGGAACTTTCACGTATTCTCCCGATGACGAGGACGTTCATACCGCGCTGGAACGCGGATTGCTGCAAGAAAACTACGCCGGACCGGAACTGGGCGGAAAACTGCGGGCGGGACGCTCCCGCAATGACCAGATTGCCACCCTGGTGCGGATGTACCTGCGGGATGCCGCTGCCCACCTGCAGGGTCTGATTGCCGCGCTTTGCCAGGCGATTTTGTCTCAAGCTGACCGTGCCGGAACCCATATCATGCCCGGTCGCACGCATATGCAACACGCTCAGCCGGTGTTGGTCGCACATCAGTTAATGGCTCACTTTTGGCCACAGCTGCGCAATTTGGAGCGTTTGCGGGACTGGGCAAAGCGTAACGATGCCTCTCCTTACGGAGGCGGAGCTTTGGCAGGCAATACGCTGGGGTTGGATCCGGAATTGGTTGCGCGTGAGCTGGGCTTTTCTCAGGTCTGTCCGAACTCGATTGATGCCACGGCTTCACGAGACGGGGTAGTGGAGTTTCTCTATGTCCTCACCCAGGTGGCGGTGGATATGTCGCGGTTGGCAGAAGAAATCATTATTTGGAATACTGCCGAGTTCGGCTACGTCACGTTGGATGATTCCTATTCGACCGGGTCCAGCATTATGCCCCAAAAGAAGAACCCGGATGTGGCTGAACTGGCACGCGGCAAAGCGGGGCGTCTGCTCGGTGACTTGACGGGTTTGCTGACTACGATGAAAGGCTTGCCGCTGGCTTACGACCGGGACCTGCAGGAAGACAAAGAACCGGTGTTTGACGCCATCGACACTCTGGAAGTTTTGTTGCCGGCGATGACCGGGATGGTGGACACCATGACCTTGCACTATGAACGTATGGAAACGCTGTCTACCGCAGGTTTCTCCCTGGCGACCGACGTGGCTGAATGGTTGGTGAAACGCGGTATGCCTTTCCGTCATGCCCACGAAGTCTCGGGAGCCTGTGTTGCCTTGGCAGAAGGGCGAGGAGTTGGGTTGGAGGACCTCAGCGATGCTGATTTCGCGGGGATTGACCCGCTGCTGACCCCAGAGGTTCGTGACGTCCTGACCGCTGCCGGTTCGGTTCAGGGTCATCGCGGAGTGGGGGGCACGGCTCCGGAGCGCGTCGCGGAACAGATTTCCGCAGCGCGCCAACAGCTGCAGGCGTTCCAGTACTAGCAAGCACCGTGATGGCAAAAGCCTCTCGGATGAATTTGGTGCACGAAATTTTGGTTGCACGTTAAGCGAAACAGGAACCAAATCTAGACAAATAGCAATAAATAGAGGACGAATGTATCCGCTCTTTATTGTGAGCGCCATCTGCGAGGAATGCATTTCACTCCTCAAAAAATCCCATCGCCACGCGTAAAGAACCTCGTGGCAGTTAAGCCTGCAATCCGGTGGACAAGGTCTGAAGTACGGGTTGAATATCGGTCAGGGTGGTCCCGGAGTCCTCCACAACGCCAAAATCCATAATCATAGAGTGACCCTACGAGCCCAGAACGCCCGGAACGGGGTTTCTTTCGGCAGCGCAAAGCGATTAGACTCGAAAGTGTGTTTCAGCCGATAGTGGTCGCAGCGGCGATTCTGGATGACCTCAGCCAACCAACGCAGGTGCTGGGGGCGCAACGCTCTTATCCCGAACAATGGCGGGGTTTCTATGAATTTCCCGGTGGTAAGACCGAACCCGGAGAAACTCCCGAACAGGCCCTGCGCCGGGAGTTGCGTGAAGAGCTGTCAGCGGAAATTATCGTGGGGGAGCGCTTGCAGGAAACCTGGCCTGCGCACGGAGGATTTCAGATGTTCGTGTACCTGTGCGCCCTTGCGCCGCACAGTACGCCCCAGGTTGGAGTAGCGCATTTGTCCCTGCATTGGGTAGACCTCAAACATTCCGAGAGCTTGCCCTGGCTGCCTGCTGATTATCCGATTCTGACCGCCATTGCGCGGCATTTCGGCATCGCACAGAACTAAGCACCTGGGGATTGCCCTCTGTATACCGCATTCGGAGGGTGCCGGAGCGACGCGAACTCACTCGGTTTCGAGGTTTACTGCACGAGGGCGTTGCGGTGATTTAGCGGGAAACGAGGTTTTCCCTTTTGCCAGGTAAAGCCACGATATTGGTACGTCAGGTTAGGTTAATGGTAGTTTAAAATCCGTATAAAAAGTTGTTAGCCCTGCTGGGTTGCAAAAATTGAAACGATTTACTAAAGAAGGCGAGAAATCCTTGTCCAATCAGCCTGCGGCCGCTGCGACAAATAATGCCGAAGCCCAGTCCGCTCACCCCTATCGCGAGTTAACCTTCCGAGCCGTTATCATCGGCGGGTTAATCACTCTGATATTCACCGCTGCTAACGCTTATCTCGGATTGAAAGTTGGTCTGACCTTTGCCACTTCCATTCCGGCTGCGGTGATTTCCATGGCTATCCTGCGGTATTTTCATGACCACACGGTCGTGGAGAACAATATCGTCCAGACCATCGCGTCGGCAGCCGGCACGCTTTCAGCCATCATCTTTGTGGTGCCCGGTCTGGTTATGGTGGGATATTGGTCCGGCTTTCCCTACTGGGAGACCACAGCCGTGTGCATGGTCGGTGGCATTCTCGGCGTAATGTATTCAATTCCACTGCGTCGCGCTCTGGTGACGGGATCAGACCTGCCCTATCCGGAAGGTGTTGCGGCTGCAGAAGTGCTGAAAGTGGGGGATGAAAACGGCTCTGCCGAGGAAAATCGTCGTGGTCTGCTGGTGATTATCTGGGGTGGCTTAGCGTCTGCAGGAATGGCGCTGCTCACGGCGTTAAAAGCAACCGCGGGATCTTTGAGCGCGAACTTCCGGATTGGCGCCGGAGGCACCATGATTGGCGGTTCCCTGTCTTTGGCTTTGATGGGGGTGGGGCATCTGGTCGGTCCCGCAGTCGGCACCGCGATGCTGGTCGGTTTGCTGATTTCATACGGGATACTGCTGCCAGTCTTGACTCAAGGACAGATTGCGAATCAGGATCTCGGTGATGCGGTCAGCACGATTTTCGCCCATGACGTACGCATGATTGGGGCTGGAGCCATGGCGGTGGCGGCGGTGTGGACGCTGCTAAAGATTATCGGTCCCATCCTGAGGGGCATTGCAGACTCCTTAAAATCTTCAAAATTGCGTGAAACCGGTAGTCAGGTTCCGCTCACAGAACAGGACATTCCTTTCAAATACGTGGCTGCCATCACCTTGCTGTCCATGATTCCCATTGGCTTGCTGCTGTGGAATTTCCTCCGGAATTCGCCTATCTCGCATCACCTCGTGGCGTTGATTATGCTCAGCATTCTGTTTGTGCTGGTTTTGGGCTTGCTGATTGCCAGTATTTGCGGTTATATGGCAGGTCTGATTGGGGCCTCTAACTCTCCAATTTCTGGCGTGGGTATTATCGTGATTATTGCGGCCTCGCTGCTGATTCTGTTGGTGACCGGCAACACCAGCCAGACTCACCCCACCGAACTGACTGCCTATGCGTTGTTTACGACTGCAATCGTGTTCGGTATCGCTACCATCTCGAATGATAACCTGCAAGACTTAAAGACCGGTCAACTGGTGGGGGCTACCCCCTGGAAACAGCAGGTTGCCCTTATCGTCGGAGTTATTTTTGGTTCTCTGGTGATTCCTCCAGTCCTGCAGTTGTTGATGACCAGCTTTGGCTTCTCCGGGATGGAGGGGGTAGATGAGACTACCGCCCTGCAAGCCCCACAGGCGACTCTGCTGTCCACCATCGCTAAAGGGATTTTTGGTGGGGACATGAACTGGCAGCTGTTCGGTCTGGGAGCTTTGATTGGTGTTGGCGTCGTCATCGTTGATGAAATCATGGGTCGCGTCAGCCGGTTCAACCTGGCTCCGCTCGCCGTCGGCATGGGCATGTACCTCAACATTACGACCACTCTGGTCATTGCGTTGGGTGCTCTGGTGGGCTGGATTTACAACCGGTGGGCGCAACGTCAAGAAAAGGCTGAACAGTCCAAGCGCCTGGGCGTGTTGCTGGCGACCGGTCTAATTGTGGGTGACTCGCTGTTCGGCATCCTCAACGCCGGCATTATCGGAGCCACCAGTAACGCGGACGCCCTGGGGATTGTCCCCGATTCTTTTGCGCCAGTCGCAAAAGTCGTAGGAGTGGTTATTTTTGTAGGTCTGTTAGCGATTAGCTATCGGTGGGTCATGAAGAAATCTGGCGAGTCTGCGCCGATGCCCGCATCCGACATGACCAATGAAGAAGCAACCGAAAGTCAAGCATAGAAAAGCTGGGACGTGAAGGTTTTTATTTCCACTCTATCGCCCCGCATAACCCAATTTATTGATATATAGCTGTAACCAGTTAGGAGAAAAAATGCTGCCATTTCCAGCAATAGTTCCGGTGAAACCCGAGGAGCTTTCACCTTTCGAAAAATTTAATCAGCTTGTGGCCAATGCCCTTGGTACGGTCTACGGCATGAGCATTGGATACGTATTGATTGTTGTCCTGCTCGGTTTTGGAATCTACGCGACCATTCGTACCGGCGCCGTCCAGATCACCATGTTTTCTAAAATGTGGAAGACCGTGATGGGCTCCCGGAAAGGCTCTCATGGAGGCATCAGCTCTTTCCAGGCTTTCGCGGTGGGGTTGGCAGACCGTGTCGGCACCGGCAACATTGCCGGGGTAGCTATCGCGATTACCTTGGGTGGTGCCGGCTCCATCTTTTGGATGTGGATTGTGGCTCTGGTCGGGATGGCTAGTGCCTTCGTGGAGGCGACCTTAGCACAGATGTTCAAGGTCCGTAATCCTGATGGAACCTTCCGCGGTGGTCCGGCTTTCTACATTGAACGTGGACTGGGCTCGCGTGCCTGGGGTTCCGTATTTGCGGTATTGCTCATTTTCACTTACGCTTTCACCTTCCAGCTGATTCAAGCCAATACCCTGGCGGGCTTAGCGAAAGCGAACTTCGGAATGCCTACCTACGCCACCGGGCTGTTGCTGGTAGCCATCACCGCGCCTTTCTTTATTGCCGGGATTCGTTCAGTAGCGCGTATCGCTGAATACCTGGCTCCGCTGATGGCAGTCATTTACATGACCTTAGCGGTGATTGTTATCATCGAGAACATAGGTCAACTCGGTACAGTATTCGCCATGATTATCCAGGATGCATTCGGTGTGAATTCAGTAGCAGGCGGAACTTTAGGCGGTTTGTTTGCGGCTCTGATGAACGGCACGAAGCGTGGTCTGTACTCCAACGAAGCCGGTATGGGTTCCGCCCCGAACGCGGCTGCGACCGCTACCGTGTCTCACCCGGTTAAGCAAGGAATGATTCAGTCCCTCGGCGTATTCGTGGACACCATCTTGGTCTGCAGCGCGACCGCTTTCATTGTGTTGCTCGGAGGAGTCTACGATCCGAACGCGGCTGAACAGCCTTCTGACGGCGCGGCCCTCACGGTTGATTCGCTGGCTGCGTTGGGTCCCTGGACTAAACCGATTATCCTTATCGTCATCTTTATGTTCGTTTACTCGACTTTGCTGGGTAACTTCAGCTATTCCGAAGGCAACATTAAGTACCTGCTGGGCATTGAGAATAACGCGTGGATTGTCAAGGCGATTTCTATCATCGCGGTGTTCCTGGGCTCAGTGCTCTCCCTGGAGATGGTGTGGAACTTGGGCGACTGGACCGCGGCCCTGTTGGCCATCATGAACTTGGTGGCTTGCACCCTGCTGTTCAAGTGGGCTGTGGGCGCCCTCAAGGATTACCAGCACCAGCTCCAAACAAAGACCGAGGACGAAATCCAGTTCTGTTCCAGTGACAATGAGTTCCTCCCTGGCGAACTACCCACTGACGTTTGGACCAAAGAAGCAATCGCCCAAGGACGTAATATTTCCAGTGATCCGGCTTCTTGGGAACACGGAGATTAATCTGAATAACCAGTTGGTCCCAGGAACTGCGGTTCCTGGGACCAACTCTATCCCCGACCTGGTGTATTCCGTGAGGTAACGCAATGACCCGACCTTTTCGTATGAGCGTGGCAAACCCGGTAGCATAGAGGGGCGTGAAAACGTAACGACAAGAACTATTGAAGGAAGTAAACGTGAGCGATTTGATTGACGAACTGACTTGGCGAGGTCTGATAAAGCAACACACCGATATGGATGCGTTGCGACGGGCTTTGAGCGAAGGTCCGCTTACGTTTTATTGTGGTTTTGATCCGACTGCGGCATCGTTGCATCACGGACACCTGGTGCAGCTCATCATGATGCGCCATCTGCAACTGGCGGGACATCATCCCATCGCGCTGGTGGGGGGAGCGACCGGTTTGATTGGTGACCCGCGCATGACGGCGGAGCGTCAACTGCAGGACAAAGAAACCGTGGCGGGCTGGGCGGATCGCCTACAGTGTCAAATTGAGCGTTTCCTCGATTTTGAGGGCGAGAATCCGGCGCGGATGGTCAATAATCTGGAGTGGACCGCGCCGCTGTCCGCGATTGATTTGCTGAGGGACTTGGGTAAAAACTTCCGGATGGGCACGATGCTGGCTAAAGATGCGGTGGCGCGGCGGCTCAAGAGTGATGAAGGTATCTCATTCACAGAATTTTCTTACCAAATTCTGCAAGCTAATGATTACCTGCAGCTGTACCGGAAATACGGCGTCACCTTGGAAACCGGAGGCAACGACCAATGGGGCAACCTGGTCGGGGGCATGGACCTGATTCGCAAGGTTGAAGGCAAAGATGTTCACGTCATGACCACTCCTTTGATTACCAAATCTGATGGCACCAAGTTTGGCAAATCCGAAGGCGGGGCGATTTGGCTTGATCCAGAAATGTTCAGCCCCTACGCCTTTTACCAGTTCTGGTTGAACACTGAGGACGCTGACGTGGTGAACCTGCTGAAAGTTTTTACTTTCCTGAGCCGCGGGGAAATCGAAGCGTTAGAAACCGAAACAAAGGAAAACCCAGGGAAACGCGCCGCGCAACGCGCTTTGGCTGAAGCTGTGACCACTCTGGTGCACGGGGCGGATCAGACCGAACGGGTCAAGGCAGCTTCGACAGCGCTGTTTGGTCGCGGTGACCTGCGTGAGGTAGACGGGAAAACCCTGGTAGCAGCCACCGTCGATTTGCCACGGACCCAAGTCGTGCTGGGACAGACCAATATTTTGCACCTCCTGGTGGACTCGGGGTTGGAAAAGGGCATCGGCGCGGCAAAACGTACTGTCGCCTCCGGAGGGGCTTACCTGAATAACGAAAAAGTTGAGGATGAAGGTCGGGTCATCACTGCTGAAGACGTGTTGCCGGGTGGGGTCGTTTTGTTCCGAAAGGGTAAACGGCAGCTCGGCGTGGCTGTTACAGAATGAGGACAACGGGGTATTTCCCCAAATGTTGTTCATCAATCGTAGGTAGGTATTTTGTCCTAAAATGGATGCATATCCCAACGATGTGATACCGAACTGTCAAAGGAGACTGTGATGTCCGATACGGAAACTGAAACGATTTATCCTTCTGCTTCAGCCGAAGCTCAAGCGCGTCAGATGCAGCAACGCTGTGAGGCTTCCTTTCGTCACGTGGTGTCAGACCTCGAAAGGGCAGTGGGGCTGCCGGAAGGTCGTCCGTTACGGACTGTAAAATCGCCGTTCACCGGCATGGATACTTTGGGAGTTCCGCAGGCTACTCTGGCTGACCTGGATCAAGCCATTGTGCGTGCTCGCGCTGCGGGGCGACGCTGGGGCAATGCGCCGGCTGCCACCAGGGCTCGTTTTTTGTACAAACTTCATGACTTGCTGTGGGAGTATTCTGACGAAATTCTCGATGTGATTCAGTGGGAAACCGGCAAATCTCGCTACCATGCCTATGACGAGATTCAAGATATTGCCCTGAATTGTCGCTACTACGCCCGCATACTTTCTCGCGCGGTTCGTGAGGAGCGGCGTCGCGGGGCTTTTCCCGGCGTGACTCGCACTTTTGTGATGTATGAGCCCAAGGGTGTCGTAGGCGTGATTGCACCCTGGAACTACCCGCTGTCGATGGGGATTACGGATGCTATCGCGGCTCTCGCGGCTGGCAATGCCATCGTCACCAAGCCGGACTCTAACACTCCTTTGTCCGTGGTGATCGGGAAAGTTCTCATGATGAAAGCTGGGCTGGATCCAGATTTGTTTATCTTGGTGCCCGGACGCGGCTCTGAGCTCGGAACTCCACTCATCCAGCAGGTCGACTTCATGATGTTTACCGGTTCTACTGCTACCGGTCGAGTTATTGCCAAGCAATCGGGTGAAAACCTGATTGGGGTTTCGGCTGAGCTGGGTGGCAAGAATCCGATGATAGTGCTGGAGGACGCGCGGGTGGACGATGCGGTGGCGGGTCTGGTGCGCTCCGCTTATGCCAACACCGGTCAGCTGTGCGTTTCGATTGAGCGTCTCTACGTGCAAGACTCGATTTATGATGAATTCAAAGCCAAGCTCATTAAACGTATCAATGATATGAAAGTGGCGGTTTCCTTCGATTGGGAGACTGACATGGGGGTTCTGATTTCCGAGCATCATCTCGAAACGATTGATACTCAGGTGCAAGATGCTCTGGGCAAAGGCGCGGTCGCTCTGACTGGCGGTCATGCCTTGCCTGAAATCAGCTACACCGCCTATGCTCCCACGCTTTTGGAGGGTGTCGAAGAGGGGATGACCCTGTTCAATCATGAGACTTTTGGTCCCGTGGTGTCTCTGTATCGTTTCCACACGGATGAACAGGCTATCGCCCTGGCTAACGACACGAATTATGGCTTGAACGCCTCGGTTTGGGGTCAACCTTCTCACGCCGTGGCGGTGGCGCGCCGGATTGAAGCGGGCACAGTGAATGTTAACGAAGGATTCACCGCAGCCTGGGGTTCCACCGATGCGCCGATGGGGGGCTGGAAAGATTCTGGCTTGGGGCGTCGCCACGGTATAGAGGGCATCCGAAAGTACATGGAATCACGCACCATCGCGGTGCAAAACCGTGCGGTTCCCATTGCTCCGATTATGGGTCTGAGCCAGGAACAATACGTTAAGGTCTTAAAATTCGCCTTGAAAGCTATGCGGCGGCTGCATCTCTAGGGGCGCATTTCCTCTTCACGGCGGTCTTGAAATCGTGCCGAAGTAACATTCGGTGTGACTGGACCCGCCGTCCTTTGCACAACTCAAGCTCTAGCGAGGTATGTAATACCGGACTCGCCAGGCGGCATCCCCAGATTTCGGGCGCCAGTTTTCATCCGAACGGGTCAGGTCCAGTTGCCAACGAACGGGGTCAATCACCGGGGCATAAGCCACCGTGCTCATTGGCGGCACCATAGCGGTCATGTCCAATTGGGTGACTACCAGCAAATCTGCCAGTCCCAACTCCATGACTTCACGATAAACTTTGGCTCCTCCGGTAATCCACACTTGGGGGGTGCGGGCGCAAAGCTCCAACGCTTCCTCGAGGCTGTGCGCTATCTCGACGTCGGGAGCGGTGAATTCACGTGACCCGGTAAGCACGATATTGCGCCGACCGGGCAGAGCCTGACCCAGGGAGAGAAACGAGGCTCGTCCCATGATGATAGGACTGCCCATAGTCGTGTCTTTGAAGTGTTTAAAATCTGCGGGGACGTGCCACAGCATCTTGCCACCAGCACCCAGGACCTGTGCTTTGTCCTCTGCCCAAATCATTCCCAGCACACCGATACCATGTCCAGCACGAGAACTCGCCGAGACATCCTCCGGAGTAGGTGTTGAATCAGGAGAGATTGGGGGAGTCCAGCCACAGGGATTAGAGACAGGATGATTTGTATCAGGATTCAAGACGACCATGCTGCCTCTCTTATCAGACCGCTACAGGAGCGGAAATTTTGGGGTGGTGTTGATAATTCGCCAGACGAATCATGTCAAAAGTGTAGCCGTCGATAGACTCGGCTTTATCTAGTTCCAATATGGGGAAGGGGTACGGCTCACGAGACAGCTGCAGGGAGACTTGATCCACATGGTTGGAATAGATGTGGCAATCACCGCCGGTCCACACCAGTTCACCGACCTGCAGATTGGACTGTTGAGCCAGCATGTGGGTCAGTAGGGCATAGGAGGCGATATTGAAAGGCACCCCCAGGAACATATCTGCCGAACGCTGGTAAATCTGCAGGGAGAGACGACCTTGTCCGACCCAGCATTGAAAGAAAGCGTGACAGGGAGCCAGTGCCATCTGGTCTAAGTCGGAAACATTCCAAGCTGACACCAACATGCGCCGGGATGACGGGTCATTTTGCAGGGTCTCCAGCAGCTTTTTCACCTGATCCACCGGACCGGCAGCGGTAGGCCAGGCGCGCCACTGATGCCCGTATATTGGACCCAAATCACCGGATTCGTCTGCCCACTCGTCCCAGATATGAATGTTGTTCTCCTGAAGCCAGCGGTTATTGGTCCCTCCCTGCAAGAACCACAGCAATTCGCCGACCACACCGTGCCAGTACAAGCTTTTGGTGGTGATGGCAGGAAATCCCTGCGAGAGGTCATAGCGTAGCTGGCGCCCAAAAATTGAGCGAGTTCCCGTCCCGGTACGGTCGGATTTTTCCACGCCGTGAGACATAATGTCGGCTAGCAAGTCCTCGTATTGGTGGTCGGTGATGGTCATATTTCCCCTCTTAAACATGCTGGAAATGGTATAAAACCACTGTATCAGGGACCCCTAAAGCAAAAATTCGTCAGCTTTGGCAGTCTCTTTGGTGAAAGCATTTTGAATGGTCTTTATCACGGCGCGCTCTACCCCCGCCGCAAAGAAAGGAATCGCGCAGGTCACTTCGCCCTCCAGCGTAATTTCGGTGTCGGACTGTGGAATCGACCCAGAATTGGCCACCATCGTGGCGGAAAATTTTACGGGGACGCCCGCCATCGAGCCACTCATGGTGCCGTTCTCGACCCATCCGGACTGATTCAAGTCCCAGACTTCCACCACTTTCAAGTTCAGCCCGGAATTGAGCTTATTCGCCAGCTGTTCGAGGTTCTCAGCAGAAACTGACACGGTGGAAGATACTCGGATGCGGTTTTCAGTCAGACTCAAGTCGACTTGGGCGCAATCATCCAATGCTGCCCAGCGTTTCTTGTAGTATTCCGGATTTTTTAACATCTCGGTGACTTGGGCGCGAAATCCGGAATAAACCAGGGTCTGGGTGAATTTCATGTCGAGGCTCTCCTGAAGTTTCAATTACCTCTATATTCTAAATGCAGGTTGCCCAAAACACAGCCCAACGCATACCCTGAGAGGGTGTCGACATTTAAACGCTCTTTGAGGGAACCCCCATTCCAGGAATTGTCCGCAGATGCAGTAGAACAGCTCTATCGTTTGGTGTCGGATTGGCAGATTATTTCTGACCTTTCCCAAGCAGATTTACTGCTGTGGCTGCCCAATCGTTACGATGGTATGTCTTGCGCGGCACACTGCCGTCCCGCCACCGGTCCCACCGTCCACCTGGATGACGTAATTGGGCTGAACCTGCCTGCCACTCGTCTCTCGCTGCTGGAACAGGTCTTGATAAAAGGGGAGATTATTGAAAACCCCGTACACCGTTGGACCGGGATGAACACGGTATCAGAAGTGCTGGTGCCCGTGCCTTTTGACGGACGAAACATTGGAGTCCTGGCGATTGAAACCAATCTGGCTTTCCAAGTCGGTGAGATTGGTGGCGAGGGATGGTTTAAAGCGGTTTCTCGAACCCTCTTAAAGATGGTGGCAGCTGGGGACTTTCCTTTCGAGGTCACCCCGACCACCGGCAAGCACGGCAATCCCCGCGTGGCTGACGGGGCGCTGATGCTCGATGGTGAGGGCGTGGTGGAACATTGCTCGCCGAACGGGATTTCTGCTTTCAAACGGCTCGGTTTTTATAACCAGCTTTATGGCGAGAAGCTCAGCGACTCCGTCCTGCCGCTGCTGGAAAAGGGCAGCGTTATCGATGAGGATTTGTCAACGGTGCTGCGAGGACGGTCTTCCGCCCTAGCTGAGATTGACGTGCGTGGAGTGGATTTGACCGTTCGTTCGCTGCCACTGGTCGAGGAGGGGGAGCGGATTGGAGCCCTGCTGCTGTGCCGCGATGTGACGGAAAAACGTCATCGGGAAAAGGAACTGCTGAGCAAAGACGCTACCATCCGTGAAGTGCATCACCGGGTCAAAAATAATCTCCAAACGGTCAGTGCTCTGCTGCGTCTGCAAGCTCGCCGTTCGGATAACTCGGTAGTTCAAGAGGCGCTATCGCAGGCGGAACGGCGAATTTCGATTATTGCAATGGTTCACGAGGCGCTGTCGCATACAGTTGATGAGACTGTGTCGTTTGATGACACGTTCCGCAGGCTGTTAGCTCTGGTAGCGACGGCAGCATCATCTGACCACTTTGTGGAGACACGTTTCGTGGGTAGCTTTGGGACGCTGGGTGCGGATGCGGCCTCCGCCTTGGGGCTGGTGCTTACCGAGCTGGTAACCAATGCGATTGAACACGGTTTGGAAGATCGCGATGGGGTGGTTGAGGTCGAGGCGCACCGGGACGACACGAACGAAACTTTAGTGGTGACAGTCACCGACGACGGGCACGGTCTGACAGGCAATTCGGTAGGTTCGGGCTTGGGTACCCAAATCGTCCAAACCTTAGTGAAAACTGAGCTGGTCGGAACCGTGCAATGGGAGAACCGAGAGCCGCCCGCGACTGGCACGATTGTGCGCCTTACCGCTACCAAGCTGTGAACTGGCAGTTTTTGTTCGTGCGTTGAGACGGGTAAAAAACCGTGGTGGTGAGCAACCTAATGCGCTCACCACCAGCGGGGTCTTTCTGGGCTTGACACCCCAGAACGGTTAGGAATTAAAGGCTCGAAGCGCGACGCGCGCGGGCATTACGAGCGTTGCGACGCTTCAGAGAACGACGCTCGTCCTCACTGGTGCCACCCCAGACGCCGGCATCCTGGTTGTTATCCAGAGCCCACTTCAGGCAAATGTCTACAACCTGGCAGGTCGCGCACACGGCCTTGGCTTCCTCAATCTGAGCCAGTGCTGGGCCGGTGTTCCCTACCGGGAAGAAGAGCTCAGGATCTACGGTAAGGCAAGCTGCTTGATCGCGCCAGTCCATAATTACTCCTTAGAGTTCGGTGCAAAAGATTAGGTTAGGGATTTGTAAAACTTTTGCGTGGAATAAATTCGACTTAACAAGGGTGACATCATTCCAATGCATTTTCAAGAGATGTAAATCAAGAATCTTCCAAATATCATGTGATATGTGTCACACTACCATCTGGAGTGACCAAAGCTCCCACTTCGGGACCATGCCGATAAAAGGCTGGGAATCCGCCGATAGTCTGGAGTTTTCTAACGTGATCCATCTCGACGTTAAGGTAATTTGCCACCCGGTGTCTAGCCTCGATGGTGTTGCCTAATTGGGTAATCGTAACTTTCCGATTGGCAGAATTTGGTAACGAGAGGGCTAAATTTTCGGACATAATTCCAGGTGAGCGCAATTCTAAGAATGTTAGGTCAAGCTTCAGGCTACTCTCAATAGTCTCCCATAAAACATTCAGCTTTGATATGTTACGTTCAGATTTGGAGACAATGATGAAACTATCCCGATTTATGCGTTCAGGTTCTAAATCTTCTGCCTCGATTAGCTGGTAACCAAGACGACGATATTCGCGTTTCAACTGGGCAACCAGGGGACGTAACTCGGGCAAATCGTCCACCACCCAGTGACGCTGCGCGGCAGAAAGACTCAGCCAATCACGGCGTGATGAGGACCAGCCTAACGTAACTTGCAGCGCGTTGTGGGGCATTTCTCGATGGGAAAATGCTTTCGGAAGGTCCACTAAAACAATTTCTTTACTGCCTGGGGCGTTTGGCGTATTCTCAGGAGAACTCGCGCTCGACTCTGGGTCAGATATTTCGACCAGACTTTCGCACGTGGAGATACCAATTTGTGCGGTGATGCACGCGTTGCCGATTTGCCACACTCCGCGACCTGGTGTGATTACCGCAGGCAAAGACTCACGCAAACGCCCGTGTACTCCGTTTGACTCAATGCCGGCAGAATGCAAATCCACCGTATCTCGTGGACATAACACGAATTTTTCGCCCGCTAAGGCTCCCCAACCGCTATGCCCCGCACTCAAAGGAGCCGTGAACGCCAGTGCATAGCTGCCCGATCCGGTTTCGCTCAGCAATGTTTCCAAGCGCTTTACCCCCTGTCCCGGATAGAGCCGTTCCAGTTCATCAGCCAGCAAATCCGCCCGGTCAATCGCCACCGCGGCTCCTTCTAAACCACGGTTAGCTGCTAAGGACATGAATTGTTCGAGTTTCCACAAGTCCTGCGGAGCAAACACGGTGAGAAAACGTTGGAAAGAACCTGGCGACGGGTCGCTACTGTGCCCACGCCACTGGTTCCAAAACGTTGACGGGTCGGGAGTGATGACTATAGTCGAGCGACTTTGACAGAGCCACATTGTGGTTAGAGTGGTCAGGGCAGTGGTTCGTCCGCTGCCGGGATTCCCAAAAATACCCAGGCTAGATTGCGGAAAACGCCAGGTTTGTCGAGCCTGGTGGGGAAAGTCCAACAGGGCGAAACTCTGCGGGGGGCACGGCGCCGCTAGGGGTAAATCGGGGCACCAGATTTCTGGCAAAGGTGCGTTTTCGTGGCATTTCTCCCATGCCTGGCAAACCTGTTCCACGCAATGGCGTACCCAGTCGGCTTTCCCGCACCAGGCGGCTTGCGCCACACCGGAAGTGAGTCCTTCCCAATACAGACGACCCGGAATGTGCGGGAGACTCGCCGCCCGCGTATCGCTGAGTATCTCGGTGGAGTCTTGGGGTGAACGAACCCGCAAAGCTATTCGCAGATTGGTATTAGCCAAAATTTGACCGTTAACTACTCCACCGGGCTTTTGCGTGGCCAAAATCAAGTGCAGCCCCAACGAACGCCCATGCGTCGCCAGGCGAATTAAGTTTTCCAAAGTCTCGGGATGATCCGTGGCTAGGGCGCGAAATTCGTCCACTACGATGAGCACCCTGGGCAGCCGTTGTCCCGTGAGCTGATGATAGTGCTCTAGGTCGCGGGCTTTGACCTGAGATAGAACCGTCTCGCGCTGTTTCAGGAATGCCTCCAGGGAAGCTAGGGCACGAGAAGTGAGCTGGGGCGTCAAGTCGGTCAGCACACCGTGAGTGTGGGGCAGGGCGCCCAACGCCGCAAAAGCCGCCCCGCCCTTGTAATCAAGCAAAATAAACCGTAAGTCGCGAGGAGAATAGTGCAAAGCCAATGCCAGCAACCAGGTGGTCAACAGCTCGGACTTTCCTGCCCCTGTCGTGCCCGCCACCAGTGCGTGTGGTCCTTCTTTTACCAAATCAACCGCCCAGGGACGTTCTGCGGTGCTCACCCCGAGCTGGGCGCACAAGCCTGGGGGAGGCGCCTGCCAGTTACGGGCAATAGTCTCGGGACTGGTGTGTCCCCACTGGGTGACATCTACCAGGTCGGGCAATGTCTCGGTGGGAGGCATGGCAGTCAGGCTAAGACGCTGCGGATTTTCTCCCAGTGCGTCCATAAGAGAGCTAAACCAGGTGGCGGTGATAGCGAGGCGGTGCGGGTGCGTGGCGAGGATACGTTGCGCCCACGGTGGAGGCATCTCGGCACAGATGGTTATCCCGACTTCGTCCCTCTCCAAATGTGGGGTCTCGCTGGGGTCAAATACGCGAATCGTCAGGGTTCGGGGTGCGGATTTTTCTGATTCTTCACGCGGTTTGAGTCCTCGCCACGGGTCGGGATTATTTGCGCTGAGCCGAGCTTGCCCAAACAGGATAGCTTGGGCGATGACCCACCGGGCCTGATCGGCGCCTTGTGTTCCGGTGAAACACAGTGTTTCTCCCGGTTGAATCTGCAGGATTCTGCGGTGGAGTTTCCGACCCGTAAACACACGAATCTCACTGACTTTTTGCGAAGGCACCGCCAGGGGAGTGGCGGCGGCGAGCCAGAGCTTGTCCGGAGTCGGTACCGCCAGTGCTCGCCGGATGAACACCACCAGGGCTATCGTGCCGGCAATACCCACAATCACCAGCAGGCGCCATCCTAGGAAAGCCGCTAATCCCAGCATGAGTAGCAGCGGTAGGAACATGAATAAAGCAGCTCGTCCTGCAAACTGTCGTGGAGCTGGGGGTGGAACCAACCGAAGGTCCGACGGACGGCGACTCAGGCGCAGTGTGGTGGTACCGAGTTTGAGTTGTGTGCCGGGCTTGAGATGGCAGACGCGACGTATCTGATGCGACCAGGGACGAGTTTTCCACACCTTGTACACAGGGGTAGAACCGGGGAACGGCAAGGCGCGCAAAGAGTTTTTTGAAGTTTCCAGATGCAGATTTTGACGCGAGATTTGCGGATCGCTCAATCCGCTCAATCTGCCAAATATCCCTGGAATCGCGGGTAAAGCTTGACCTGTGTCGGGTCCTTTAGTGACGACCCAGAGCAGCGGAGAAGCTAGAGCTGCCCGGGGCTGCAAAAAATGTTCCATACCCTCAAGCTAGAGAGTTCAGCCAATTTTCGCAAACGGTTATCCACAGCCTGTTGATAACCTAGGAGGAGAACTTGTTGATAACTCCCATCAAGCTGCATCAAGCCACGTCAAACCGCTCCAGGGCACAAGTTTAGCCTGGAAAATTAGGACAAACCTCCTGCCGGAGGAATCAATACCAAGAAAATTAGTGAGTTTGGTAGCAGATCTGGGCAGCGACCTGTTGAGCCTGCGACTCATCACGGAGCAAAGCAATAATTTCCAAGGCAAAGTCAATGGAAGCCCCGAGTGCCCGCGCGGTGATGACCCGACCATCGTGAATCAAGCCGGTATCGGTATAATCGGCAGACCCCAAGCCGTCTTGGAAACCGGGATAAACCGTAGCTTTATGTTCATCGAGCAGTCCCAGTGCCCCCAATACCGTAGGTCCGGCGCATACTGCTGCCAGATTTTCCTGATGAGAACGCAAAATCTGGGACAGTTTGTTTGACGCTTTGAGGTTATCTACCCCGAGCTTGCCTCCGGGGATAACCAGGACTTTTTCGTCGCTGGGAGCGTAGCTATTGAGGTGTACATCGCAAATCAAAGGAACCTGGTGTGAGCTCACGATGGTTCGCGCCTTCTCATCAGTTCCGGTGGCGTCGTTCACTGCCACCGTTTGAATCTCGATTCCCCCGCGGCGCAACAAATCTACGACCAACAGAGCTTCGCATTCTTCAACACCATTAGCAATAAAAATACTGGCTTCCATCTCGTCTCCTTAATCATTTGATTCAATTTCGTTCCCAGTTTACAAGGGGGCGCGTTAATTTGAGACACCAGGAGACCCATAAGTTCCACCGCAAGTTGCCAGAGAACGGAGTATTTACCGGAAAGTTCCGGGTACTCCAAGGTTCAGATTTTGTGTTTCCGGGTTGGTCTTAAGATGGAATGGTGAAGAAAAAAACCTCCATCCCTGAGTCTGCTTTAGCCCAGCACGCTGACCTGGTCGACCAAATCGAAGCGGCACGCACGGATTACTATGACCAAACTCCCGAGACTGGGGTGACTCGGTTGAGTGACGCGGAATACGACGCCTTGTTCGTGCAGCTGCAGTTGCTGGAAGCGGCTTATCCTGATTTGGTGACCCCGGACTCGCCGACACAAACGGTCGGGGGGAGCGGAGAGACCGCGAACACGGAAGGGTTCCCCCCACATCACCACCTGTGCCAGATGGGTTCCATCGACGATGTGTTTTCTTACGCGGAAGTTGATGCGTGGTGGGCGCGAGTGGAAAAAAGCCTGGAAGGTCAGGATTTTTCTGTTTCTGCAGAGGTAAAGGTAGACGGGCTGGCTATGAGTTTGACCTACCTTCACGGCACGCTCGCGGTCGGGGCTACACGCGGGGATGGCTTTACCGGTGAGGACGTAACTGAAAACGTGAAGACCATCGCGACTGTGCCGGTGCGCCTGAGCGGTGAAAACGTGCCGGAACTGGTGGAAATTCGCGGGGAAGTGTATCTGCCGCTGGCGGATTTCGCCGCTATGAATGCGGCCCGCGAACGTGACGGGGAAAAGTTGTTTGCTAATCCGCGTAACGCAGCCACCGGCTCTTTGAAACAAAAAGATCCCGTCCAGGCGGCAAAACGTCCCCTCGCATTTTTAGCCCACGGGGTCGGGGAAGTGCGTTGGGCTGACCCCGGTGCGGCGGCACACCTGGAGACCCAAGAGGACTTTTATGAGCTGTTGGAATCATGGGGTTTGCATTCCGTGCGGGAAACCCCCGCCAGCCTGGGGATGTCCCTAGCGGGAATACATTCCCTGGCTGAGATACACACGGTCTTAGACCAGATGACGGCGCATCGCCACGATTTCGCCCATCAGATTGACGGCGTGGTGCTAAAAGTTGACAGTTTTGCGCAACGTGACGCCCTGGGTTCGACAGCACGAGCACCGCGCTGGGCGTGTGCCTACAAGTTTCCGCCTGAGGAAGTTCACACCCGCCTGCTCGGTATCGAGGTGCAGGTGGGACGCACCGGGCGAGTAACGCCTTTCGGGGTGATGGAGCGGGTCCTGGTCGATGGTTCCTACGTTTCGCGTGCCACGCTGCATAACGCCAAAGAAGTCGCCCGGAAAGACGTGCGTCCCGGTGACACTGTCGTGCTGCGCAAAGCAGGAGACATCATTCCCGAAATTTTAGGACCAGTAATGTCCCTTCGACCAGCGGGTTTGCCCGAGTGGGTGATGCCAGACACCTGCCCTTCTTGCGGAACCGAACTCGGGGCGCAAAAGGAAGGTGACATTGACTTACGCTGCCCTAATCAGTCGGGATGTCCGGCGCAAATCACCGAGAGACTCATACACGTAGGCTCACGCAACGCCTTGGATATTGAAGGTCTGGGAGAGGAAGGCGCCTTGGCGCTGACTCAGCCAGAGTTCGGGCGCGGTGACGTGGCAGCTGCTCTCGCGGCGGGAGGGCACTGTGAGTTAGAGGACGGAACCATTGTCGCCGTTCCCTCCGGGGAACCGCGCAGCCTAGAGGCCATCGAAGACCTCTTACCGCCCCCTCAGTCCCCGGTCCTGACTTCGGAGGCAGGCTTGTTTGCCTTGCAACCTGAGGACTTGCGCGACGTGATGGTATGGCGTGAGATTCCGGGTACTGGCGGTCGAGATTGGCAACAGGTTAGGTTCTTTTGGGCGAAGCCGCGACCCTTGCCGAAAGCTGCTCAGGAAGCCACCGGGCAACGTTTCGGACCTCCTGTGGCGGGGAAAGTCGTGCAGACATTTTTTGAACAGCTGCAAGCCGCGAAGTCCAAAGAGCTGTGGCGGGTTTTGGTGGCGCTATCCATTCGACATCTGGGTCCGGTCGCGGCACGGACCATAGCCCGCCAGTTTGTCACGATGTCTGCTTTGCGAGTCGCTAGTGCCGAACAATTGGGCGAGGCTGAAGGAATCGGGGAAGTCATAGCTGCCTCCATTCGGGACTGGTTCACAGTCCCGTGGCATCAAGAAATCGTGGATGCTTGGGAAGCTGCGGGAGTCGGAGCCGTCAGTAAAGCGGAGGGGGCGAGCGAAGCATCTCTGGCTGGAGACACCAACCTAGCGCCCACCCTAGAAGGTCTGACCGTGGTCATTACCGGGAACATTCCCGGCTACACTCGTGAATCAGCTCAGTTGGCGGTAGAAGCCCGCGGGGGGAAAGCGACCGGTTCAGTATCGAAAAAAACCGACTTGGTTGTGGCTGGCGCCGGCGCGGGGTCAAAGCTATCCAAAGCCCAAGCGTTAGGCATCCCGGTTATTGAATCTGCTGGCTTCGAAGCCCTGCTGGAAAAGGGCATCTCCGGAGCCTAATCCGGTGCGTCACATGGCGGCAGTCCGGGCTGTACTGCGGACAGACTACTCCTGGGGGCAGAGACAAACCGGAGGCAGCTCCTGAAGGCGCAGTTGCACGGTCCGAGATTCCGAAACTTAGCTCTACAAAACTGAACCTAGCGGGCGCAACAGACGCTCAATGACTCGATTAACTACGGGGCGCTCCTCCCACTGATCCAGGGTGAGCTGTCGAGCGTTGGTCAGGTCGTTGAGAAACACTTGTTCCATTTGATTGGCCAGGTCGGTGGAAAAAATCTCCATATTAATTTCGTAGTTTCCGGTCATGGACAAACGGTCGATGTTTGCCGTTCCAATCGTGGTCCAGCATCCGTCGGCGGTGGCGGTCTTGGCGTGAACCATAGCCTCTTTGTAAAGCCAGATTTCAATCCCGGCCTCCAGCATCGGGGAATAGTATGAGCGTGCCACCCAGTCAGCCGCGATATGGTTTGAAGTTTCCGGCATCAGCACTTTAATATCCACACCGCGCCACGCCGCCGCGATGAGCTCGTCCAAAATATCCTGGTCGGGAATGAAATAAGCCTGAGTAATCCAAAATCGCTTTCGAGCCTTGTTTAACGCTTTGATGTACAGACCGCGGACCGGAAACAACAGGCGGTTTGGTTCGTTACGAGCCACTTCGATTTCAGGGCTCCACTGCCGGGGAAGAAATTGAGGCAACTGGGGCAGATTCCGGGTTTTGTGAGCATTCCAAAAGTCGGTGAAAGCGTCGGTCAGCTCCCATACTGACGGACCGGTCAGGCGCAGGTGCGTATCACGCCATTGGGTCGCATAGAGTGAACCAATGTTGTATCCGCCAATGAAGCCAATCTTGTTGTCAACGGTGAGGATTTTACGGTGGTCACGCCCGGTGGAACGCAGAGAGAGAAAGAACGAACGGAACAATCCAAAACGTAACACGTGCAGGTGGTGCAGGTGAGGGAAGCGAGTCATAGCGGGGGGCACATTGATATTGCCGAAAGCATCCCAAATAATGAAGACCTCAACCCCGCGCTTTGCCGCGGCAATCAAAGCTTCTTTGAACAAATGTCCGATTTCATCATTTTTCCAGATGAAAGTTTCAAAGAACACGTGAGATTGCGCCGAACGGATAGCTTCTAGCATCGCGGTGTACACCTCAATCCCGGAGGTGTACACCTGCATTTTGTCTGCAGCAAAGCGAATTTCAGGCAACTGGGTTACCGGGAACGGCTTGACCGGGGACTGACGCCAGGTTCGCAGGGTATCAATGGCGACTGTAATCACCCCGGCAACGAATTCAAACAGCAGGAATCCACCAAAAATTCGTGCCATTACCCTGGGGAGCTGCTGCGGTGTCTGCACCGCTAGTTCCGATAGCCGGGTAAAGAAACGGGCGATTTGGCGGAACACTTCACCGCGGGGTTCAGGGCTGTAATGATTACGCAGATTGCTATGCGGGTCCCCTACTCTTTTGCCCATGTTTGTATTCCTTTCCTGTTACCAGTGTAATGGACAGAATCCCAGTGTTCCCAGCGCAGAAGCGTACACGGTTAAAACCACGGTAGCTTTCCCGGTTCCCTGGTAGCGCACCCGATTTCCATGTCCAGTTTCGTCGTCTCGGGTAGGGCGAAATGAAGCGTTGCGACCATAGACCGCAAGGGTTAACCGCCACGCCCGGATTTTCGCTAGACTCAGTAATATGTCGACTATTGATGCTGATGAAGTGAGGCGCGTCGCTGGCTTGGCCCGAATTGCGCTGACTGACGAAGAAATCCAAAAATTCGCCGCTGAATTGGATGTAATTACCCAGGCAGTAGCGAAAGTAAATGAGGTGGCGAAACCGGATATTCCGGCGACTTCGCACCCGATTCCGCTCACAAACGTGTGGCGTGAGGATGTAGTGGGAGAATGCCTCGATCATGATGAGGTGCTCCAGGCCGCCCCGCAGCCAGACCGTGGCATGTTTGGCGTGCCCAAGATTATCGGGGAGGAGTAACTATGAGTAACGCAGAACTTTACCTGTTGTCTGCCCATGAGCTGGCCGCGAAGCTGGTGGCTAAAGAAGTCACCAGCGAAGAACTGGTGCGCATATTTGCGGAACGTATTGAACACCTCGAGAAAGATGTCCACGCTTTCCTGTTTGTCGACGTGGAAGGGGCGTTACAAACCGCTAAACAGGTTGACGCAGACCGTGCTGCTGGCAAGAAACTGCATCCTTTTGCGGGCGTGCCAATCGCGATTAAAGACAATATGGTGCAGCGGGGTAAACCCACCACCTGCGCGTCAAAAATCCTGGAAGGCTGGCTGCCACCTTATGACGCCACCATCGTGCTCAAGCTCCAGGAGGCAGGACTGCCCATCCTGGGCAAAACCAACATGGATGAGTTCGCTATGGGTTCCTCTACTGAGCACTCGGCTTTCGGTCCGACCCGCAACCCGTGGGATTTGGAACGGATTCCCGGTGGATCTGGCGGTGGTTCGGCGGCGGCAGTGGCAGCATTCATGGTGCCGTGGGCGCTGGGGTCAGACACGGGCGGTTCCATCCGCCAGCCCGGAGCTGTTACCGGAACTGTAGGCGCGAAACCGACTTACGGGGCAGTGTCTCGCTACGGGCTGATTGCGATGGGATCCTCCCTGGATCAGATTGGTCCGGTCACCCGTGATGTTCGCGACGCGGCGGCGTTACAGATGATTATCGGGGGGCATGATCCGCTGGATTCCACTTCTTTGGATGAACCGGTGCCGGATATTACCGGGGCATTGGCGAAAATCGGCACGGACGCTACGGGGCTGCGCGTCGGGGTCGTCAAGCAGCTGCAAGGCGAGGGCTATCAGGCTGGGGTGTTGCAGCGTTTCCAGCAGGCTGTGGAGCGTCTGCAAGAGGCGGGGGCGAACGTTGTCGAAGTGGATTGCCCATCCTTCGAGTACGCTTTGGCAGCTTACTACCTGATTATGCCGGCAGAAGTTTCGTCCAACCTGGCTCGATTCGATGGGGTGCGCTACGGTCTGCGAGTGTTGCCGCAGGAAGGCGAGGTCACCACGGAACGGATGATGGCAGCGACTCGTGAGGCGGGCTTTGGAGACGAAGTGAAACGCCGCATTATCTTGGGAACCCACGTGTTGTCGGCGGGCTATTACGATGCCTACTACGGTTCGGCGCAAAAGGTGCGAACCCTCCTGCAACGGGATTTGGCAGCAGCCTTTGAACAGTGCGATGTGCTGCTCACCCCCACCGCTCCGACTACCGCTTTCAAGTTTGGCGACAAGCTCGATGACCCGATGAGTATGTACCTCAACGATGTAGCGACAATTCCTGCCAATATGGCTGGGATTCCCGGGATTTCGGTTCCTGCCGGGGTGGCTCCGGAAGATGGCTTGCCCGTAGGTGTGCAGATTCTGGCCCCCGCTCGTGGAGACGTCACCATGTATGAGGTGGCAGCCCGTATGGAAGCTCAGCTGGCAAAGTCGAGTGAGCCAATGCCGCCCTGCCCGGCAGCGGCGTGGAAGGAGGGCGCAAAATGAGCGACAAATTGATGAGTTACGAAAAGGCTACCGAACGTTTCGATCCCGTTTTGGGACTGGAGGTTCACGTTGAGCTGGGTACGAAGACCAAGATGTTCGACGCGGCTCCCAACGCTTTCGGGGGCGAACCAAACACGTATATCACTCCGGTTTCCCTGGGATTGCCGGGATGTCTGCCGGTGGTAAATAAGCGAGCCGTAGAGTACGCGATTCGGATTGGCTTGGCGCTGAATTGCCAAATTGCTGAGTACTGCCGGTTTGCCCGGAAAAACTATTTCTATCCCGACCTGACCAAGGCATTCCAGACCTCTCAGTACGATGAGCCAATCTGTTATGACGGCTGGCTCGATGTCGAGTTGGAGGACGGTACCGTGTACCGCGTGGAGATTGAGCGTGCTCACATGGAGGAGGACGCGGGCAAGAACACGCATATCGGCGGTGAAGACGGTCGTATCCAAGGGGCAGATCACTCCTTGGTGGATTACAACCGCGCGGGAGTGCCGCTGGTGGAAATTGTCACCAAACCCATCACCGGGACTGGCGACCGCGCCCCTGAGGTTGCTGCCGCCTATGTGCGTACCTTGCGGGACATTTTCCGCGCTATCGGGGTTAGTGAAGCTCGGATGGAGCGTGGCAATGTGCGCGCTGACGTGAACGTGTCCTTGCGGGACAATCCAGAGGACCCGATGGGGACTCGCACGGAAACCAAGAATGTCAACTCCTTTAGGGGCATCGAGAAAACCGTGCGTTACGAGATGCGTCGCCAGGCGGCAATCCTCGCGGAAGGCGGCAAAATTGTCCAGGAAACTCGCCACTATCATGCGGCGGACGGGACAACTTCTTCGGGGCGCGAGAAATCCGACGCTGAGGATTACCGTTACTTCCCTGAACCAGACCTGGTGCCTGTAGCGCCGAGTCGGGAATGGGTGGAGGAAATCCGCAAGAGTCTGCCCGAACTTCCTGCCGTGAGACGCAAGCGTCTGCAGGGCGTATGGGGATTCACCGACATCGAAATGCGCGACATCGTCAACGCCGGGGCGGTGGACCTCATTGAGGAGACAGTTTCAGCTGGAACCGATGCGGGCGGGGCTCGCAAGTGGTGGATGGGTGAAATCGCGCGCTTAGCGAAGGGCGAGGAAAAAGACCTGGAAGAAATGGCGATTACTCCCGCCCAGGTGGCTGAACTGCAGCACTTGGTTGAAGACGGCAAGATTAATGACAAGTTGGCGAAACAGGTTATCGCCGGAGTTCTGGCTGGTGAGGGTAATCCTGGAGAGGTCGTGAAGGCGCGTGGCTTGGAGGTCGTTTCTGACACGGGTGCGCTGGAAACGGCTGTAAAGCAGGCAATCGCGGATAACCCAGATGTCGTCGCCAAGATTAAAGGCGGCAAGATGGCGGCTATCGGCGCCTTGATGGGGCCAATCATGAAAGCTACCCGTGGTCAAGCTGATGCGGGCACAGTTAAGTCCCTGATCATGAAGGAACTTGGGCTATAGGATTCCCTGAGCTCCCTCTTAAATGTTTTGTTCCCGAACCAAATGGTCCGGGAACAAAACATTTAAAGCCTACTTTTGAGTCTATTTGACGTAGTCTTCGCCTGTTCCGTAGTGTTCAATAACGAAATCCAAGTCCTTATCACCGCGACCCGACAGGTTGACCAGGATGGATCCGGGCTTGCCTTTGCGGGCTTCCTTGATGGCGTAAGCCAAAGCGTGAGAGCTTTCGATGGCGGGGATGATGCCTTCTAAGCGCGAGAGCAAGAACAGGGCTTCAATTGCTTCTTCATCGCGAATGGTTACGTAATTGACGCGTTCCATGTCGTGCAGCAGGGAATGCTCAGGACCGACCGAGGGGTAGTCCAGACCGGACGCATTGGAATAGACCGGGGCGGGATTGCCCTTTTCGTCCGAGAGCATAATCGAGTTGAAGCCGTGCATCACACCTTCACCGCCGTAGGTAAGGGTGGCCGCGTGATCGCCCAAAGCTGTGCCCCGTCCTTGTGGCTCGACCCCATAAATCTCGACCGGGTCAGCCAGGAAAGGCACAAACAAACCAATCGCGTTGGAGCCGCCCCCTACGCAAGCCATGATTTTGTCCGGCAGGTGACCGGTCTGCTCCAAGAATTGGGCACGTGCCTCCACGCCGACAACCTCTTGGAAATCTCTGACCATGACCGGGAACGGATGCGGACCAGCAGCCGTGCCGATGCAATAGATGGCGTCGTGATATTCCTCGGAATACGCCATGAAGGCGGCATCCACGGCCTCTTTGAGCGTTTTCAGGCCGAAGCTAACGGGGATAACACGCGCCCCCAGCACCTTCATGCGCGCCACGTTCGGGGCCTCCTTGGCGATGTCGACTTCGCCCATATAGATGTCGCACTCCAGGCCGAAATAGGCGGCGGCGGTGGCGAGAGCTACACCGTGCTGACCTGCTCCAGTTTCCGCGATGAGCTTCTTTTTACCCATGTATTTCGCCAACAGACCTTCACCCATGCAGTGATTGAGCTTGTGCGCTCCGGTATGGTTCAAGTCCTCGCGCTTCAAATAAATCTGGGTGCGACCCAGTTTCTGGCTCAGACGCTGGCAGTGGTACACCGGAGTGGGGCGACCTTGGAAGTCCTTGCGGATGCGGCGCAGTTCGGCAATAAACTGAGCAGACTGTGCAATTGTCTGGTAGGCCTCGGCGTACTGGTCAAAGGCTTTGACCAGCTCGGGGTCCTGCAGGTAGTTGCCACCGTATTTGCCGAAGTATCCCTTTTCGTCGGGGTATTCTTTGAGATAGTTGTCAAAATCGCGATATTTGTTCATTTTTTCCTCCTATGTTTTCGCAATTTCGTACTGATGCCGATTTGGTTCGAGTCCGAACCGTTCACCAGTTAAGTTACGCAGATTTTCTCCCAAAGTACAGGCGTGTTCACTATTCGAGCAGATTCGTCTCAAATACTGAAGTAGTGTCTGTTAGTGCTGGTCAAGTGTGATTTGTTGAGCTAGGTCGTTTGCTGACGGGAGCCGGCTTTAGGCTACACCTGCTTTGCGTAATCGACTCGAATTAGAATCGCCAATGTTATTTAAAAATATCTCTATATGCTTTTTGATATACGCAATTAGCGCGTTTCTTTATATTTTCAAGCCTCTGACCTGGGGAAACGTGAGATTTTAGAGTCAGGGTTTACAGGGGTGAAAAAATAGTTGACAGTCGTAATTAAGAACTTATTCGTTTACAGATACTTATCTCGAAAGGAAAGAAGCCATGAGTACTCAACCAGTAGTTAGCGATTGCGCCGTATCCGATTGCTCATACAACCACGATGGCTGCCAAGCCACCGCCATGACTATGGGCACCAAGGGCTGCTCAACCTTTATTGCCTTGCCTGAGGTCGGCGGTCTCGGAAAGCAAGCGGCAGTCGGTGCTTGCCAAAAATCCGATTGCAGCTTTAACGAGCACCTGGAATGCCAGGCGTCTGCCGTCAAAGTTGGCGGAAAGACCGGCGAGTGCCTCACCTATCACCAGGCTGCCTAGATTCATCCCGGATAATTCCATAAACCTGTGTGTGCGAACAGACTTTGGTTCGCACACACAGCTGTATTTAGTCTGATTATTTTCAATCTCCGGTATTCCCCGTAAGGCAGGCGAGGCTCCATTAGAATTTCAGTCATGTGCAAAATCCTTGATTTGCCTTCTTTAGCTGCGCGTGAGCTTCTTTCTTTGTGTGAGTTCGGCATGAGGTCACAAGTGCCTGCCGGATTTGGTTACCTTGGTCCCGAAGGGGCAGTCATGCCCGAGATGGGTGCCCAGCTATGGATTAATTGCCGCATGACGCATATGTTTTCGCTTTTTGCCCTCGCAGGAATCCATCCTGAACGATCCCGCGAACTAGCGATTCATGGCATTCACTCCCTGCGCACTCACTTTGTGGACCATGAATACGGCGGTTGGTTTTCGTGGATTGAGACTGAACTTGATGCGTCTGGGCAGTCTCGTCCCAATCTTGAAAAAGGTCCCCGTAAAGAGGCTTACGCTCATGCGTTCGTAATTCTTGCTGCCAGCTCTGCTACCGTTGCGGAAATTCCAGGGGCGCGCGAACTTTTAGACGAAGCCAGACGTATCCAGGATGCCTACTGGTGGGACAAAGCAGCGGGGAGGGTCCGAGAATCCTACGCTCGAGACTGGACAGATTTGGAGAACTACCGCGGCGCAAACGCGAATATGCACACTTTGGAGTCGTGCTTGGCAGCTTTTGATGCCACTGCAGACACCGAATACCTGCGCCGGGGTGTATCTATCGCCACGAAAATTATCAACGGGTCAGCGAGGGAATATGGCTGGAAAATTCCCGAGCATTACACCGGTAGCTGGCGTATAGACCTCGATTACAACCGTGACAGACCGACTGATCCCTTCCGCCCGTGGGGAGCTACGCCGGGGCATGGTTTTGAATGGGCACGTCTGATTTTGCAGCTCCAAGGTGCGGTCGAGGCTGCTGGATTAGATTTGAAATTGGAATGGGTTCACGAGGCCGCTGCGGGACTTTACCGTAGTGCTCTGGCTGCGTGGGGGACCGACGACGCTGCGGGAATTCCCTATACGACGGATTTCGAGGGTCGTACCGTCTCATCCCAGCGGATGCACTGGGTCATATGTGAAGCGCTTGGGGCCAGCCTGGTGACAGCGAAGTGCTTCACCCGGTGGGCGGGGCAGGGCAGTGCGGATTTGGTGATTACCGCTGACAAATGGGTGGAACGTTTCAGCGAATACGCCCAAAGTAGCCTGATTGAATCCCCCGGTCGGTGGTGCCACGAACTAGACGGACATAACCGGCCCGCGGCGCTGACTTGGTCGGGTAAACCGGATATTTATCACGCCGGACAGGCTATGTTTTTGGTGAACTTACCGGTGCAACCGGGATTTGCTGCGGCATTGAAAAAGACAAAGTAGGCTGAAAATCGGGAATCAATTGCACTTTTGGCGGCGTCATTCCCTCCGGTAGGCTGCAACGGCTTTTGCAAATCTATCTGTTCGGCAAGTCGGGTATCAAGGCAAAATTATTGCTATACCTGACGATTCTAATGGTATGTTATTTCGCGACACGCCCGAAATGTACGAAAAAGGACCCTCGATTTGCATCTGCAAAAACCCGCGTGTATAGTTTTATCTGTTGCCCACTTTTGAGGTGAGCAACGCCCCGATTGTTGATATCCTGGTGAAAACTGGGGTGGATCGGT
>NZ_GL385912.1:1127367-1619200 GCF_000146285.1 Mobiluncus curtisii subsp. curtisii ATCC 35241 | reverse complement strand
GCGCGAAGTCACCCTCGCACCGGGGAACCCGATTTTAGAGCACAGAAATCCTCTCGCGGTTCATTCCGTAACTTTGCCATCAGACCCGAGTTGCTGCCCTTTCGACTTTATCAGTCTCAAGCGCAACGGATATATAACTTAGTAGGTTTTCTACACAGTGTCAAATCGAAGTTGCACATGCGCTATTTTCCCTGTGTTTCCAACGGTTTTACAAAGCGGCTTTTTGGCGCAAAGCATCCGTCAGTTTCATTCGTGCGCCTGTAGCCAGGATTCCTCCTCGATACAGTCGCGCCCCCAGCCATAGCAAGAAGGGGAGAATCGCCAGGTTTATCAGCACAGAAAGCCAAGGCTCCCACCACTCCACGGTGGAGGAGGCAAGCTGACGTGCCGGCATCGCGTAGCAGTTGAGGAACGGGATTAACGAGACCACTTTGATGAAGACGCTTCCGGGCGTAAGGAGCGAGAAAATGGCGGCGTAGAACCCGCCCATCTGCAGCAAAATGAGCGGAAGGGTGGACTGGCCAACATCTTCTTGACGCGATGCCAGTGCCCCCGCCCCGGCGAATAGCACCATATAGGTCGCTAAGCCCAAGATAAACCACACTATGTACCAGCCAGAGAAACTGGCCAGGTCAATCCGGATTCCGCTGGCCAGGCCGGAAATTAACAAGGCCACCAGTCCAGCTGAGCCCATGATTACGATTTGCAGGGCTCCTAATAGTGTGATGCCCAGAATCTTGCCGATGAGGAGCTGCATAGGCGTCACTGTCGAAACCAGAATTTCCACTATTCGTGAGGATTTTTCTTCCACGACACCGTTAGCCACCAGTTGTCCCGACGCCATGACGAGGCCAAATAGCAGAGTAATGAGCACCATTACCACCAGGTAAGCCGCGAAGTTAAAGTCATCCCCGCTAGCCTCGGACTCTGAGACGTCTTTCACCTCGACCTGCACCTGTTGCATTTTCTGAGCGATTTCCTGGAAACTTCCACCCAGATTCCCAATATACGAGCTCAACATGACGCTTTGCGCGGTGACATTAATCATCAACATCGCCGTAGGAGAAGCCGGTCCATCGCTAAACACCACTGGCTTATCCGCAGTACCGCCAATCCCCAGGCTAATCTCCTTGTTTTGTACCGCCTGTTCCAATTCCTGGTCGTCGGCGTATCCCTTTACCTCATACGCTGGTCCCATCGGGGAAGCTGTATTCAGAAAGGGATTCGCCTCGGGTTCAAAGGCCGGTGCGTAACTTTGGGTTTGGGTGGTTACGCCGATTTTCTCGGTGTCCGCTTCGGAGAGGTGAAAGAAATTTGCCAATCCCCCTGCTATTAACACCACCAGCACCACCACAATGGTAGAGATAATGGTGGATTTGGATTTCATTCGCACCGAGAACTCGCGCCCGGCAATAATCATGATTTGTTTCATTGCTGACCACCTTTCACATCCTCAATCTCGGTGCTGACCGTCTCGGTTACCCCGGATTTTGGTTCGCTTTCTTCCACGGCGCTGCGGAAGATTTCCGCCAGAGAGGGGATTACCGGGACAAATTCGGTGACACTCCCCGTCTCAACGGCGGCCTGCAGTATGGCGTGAGCCGTAGGGCTGTCTGAGAGAACCGGCACCAGCAAACCGCCGGAAATAAACTGTACCGATTGATTTAATTTTCGGGCAGCATCCGCCCCTGCCGCAACGGCAGCTGCATCGCCGCACAACCGAACCATCGGAGTCCCCACTTCTCTCCGCAACTTTTCAACCTCCCCCGAGGCAACTATGGAGCCGCCTGAAAGAATCGACACGTGCGTACACAGCGACTCCACCAGGGACAGCTGATGAGACGAGAAAATGACCGGCACCCCTTGTGCCGCATACTCCTGCAAAACTCCACTCATGACATCTACTGCCAGCGGATCCAAGCCCGAAAACGGTTCGTCGAGAATCAGCAGCACCGGATTGTGAACCAACGCCGCCGCTAGCTGCACGCGCTGTTGGTTGCCGAGGGAAAGTTTTTCCACATTATCTTTCAGCCGCTCGGACACTCCTAAACGCTGTACCCAGCGCTGGGTTGATTCGCGTGCAATGCTTCGATTCTGACCGTGCAATCTGGCAAAATATTCCAGCTGCTCGCCAACTTTCATCTTTGGATACAGACCGCGTTCCTCCGGCATATAGCCGATTGAGGCCCGCACCGTGGCATCTATAGGTTCGCCCCCGAAAGTCACCCGTCCTTGATTCGGATTAGTAATGCCCATCACGATACGCATGGTTGTGGTTTTCCCGGCTCCGTTGGCTCCCACAAAACCCAAAATCTGACCAGGCTGCACATTCATAGAAACCCCTCGTAAAACTTCACGCGTTCCAAAAGATTTGTGCAAGCCCTCAATACACAGAGTCTTACTGTTTTGCACCAAGAGTTTCCCCCTCAATTTTTGTTACGTTATTGTCAGAATACACATTCTCTCACTCCCTCGCATCCAATTCCGTTAAATTTTCTGCTGCCCTGTCGAAAGAACCCGCCCCCACGCATCCGGTTCCGTTTGCCAAGGTCTCCCGGTGTGGCGTATAGGATAAAACCCATGTCATGGTGGGAAGCGCTAATCCTCGGTATCGTCGAGGGCATTACAGAATACTTACCGGTCTCTTCAACGGGACACCTCACAATCGCTGAATACCTGATGGGTAAACAAATCGATGACGTAGGGATGGTCGCTTTCACAGCGGTCATTCAAATCGGCGCCATCGCGGCGGCAGTACTTTATTTTTGGAGCGATATTTGGCGCATCATTAAGGCTTGGGTGACGGGGGTATTTCACAAGTCCGCCCGCCGCCATCCCGATTACCGTTTCGGCTGGGCCATCATCATTGGGTCGGTGCCGATTGCTGTGGTGGGCTTGCTGTTTAAAGATTTTATAGAGACAGGCTTGCGCTCCATGTGGTTCGTAGCGGCAGGATTGGTAGTCTGGTCAGCAGTACTGTTCGCTGCCGACCAGTATGCAGCTCGCCGAATGGCGAGTAAGCCCGCTCATAGCTGGCAAAACACCAATTCTGATAATCAAACCACCATAATTCAGGCGTTACTCATTGGTTTAATGCAGTGTGTATCGCTGATTCCTGGGGTTTCGAGATCCGGGGCGACAATTTCTGCAGGGCTGTTCCTCGGCTTTGACCGGGTGCTAGCGACCCGGTTGTCCTTTTTCCTGGGAATTCCGGCTTTGGTCGCCGCGGGGACTCTCGAGGGCATCAGCAATTTCGACACTATCGGGGAAACCGTAGGCTGGGCACCCACCCTTTTAGGGCTGGTCATGTCATTTGTAATCGGCTATGTTTCTATTGCTTGGCTGTTGAAGTTTGTCTCGAAACATAGCTTTAATTCTTTCATCATCTATCGTCTGTGCATCGGCGGGCTAATTGCGGTGCTGCTGATTGCTGGCGTTATTCCAGCGAATTGAAAGCAGGTACCGTGGAATCGCTAAACGCAGAACTTGGGTTGTTTATCTCCACTTTCACGACCTTGTTTGTAATCATCGACCCTTTTGGGAACCTCCCCGTATTCATGTCTCTGACAAAAGACCTCCCTAAGAAGCAGCGTCAAACTGTGGCTTTGCAGGCTAACTTGTTGGCGATCGTCATTCTGTTCGTATTCGGGTTCTTTGGCTTTCAGCTGTTCGGGCTGTTGGGAATCAGTCCCGCAGCTCTACAGATTTCCGGCGGGTTGCTGCTGTTGATTGTGGCTCTTCAGCTTCTGACCGGAGCGGAAGGAACTGTCGGCGAAGAAGGAGGCTCCCTAAACATTGCAGCTGTCCCACTGGGCACTCCCCTGTTAGCAGGACCGGGGTCGATAGTGGCGCTGATGGTTGCGATGGGAAATGCGGGTCATCATCCTCTGTCTGTAATAGCGGTGGCAAGTGGAGCTTTCGCAGTCATGTTCGCCTCCTGGCTGGCTATGCATTTTGCAACTCCGATTATTCATTTCTTGGGGAATTCGGGCGTCGCGGTAATGACCCGACTAGCTGGAATGCTGCTCGCAGCCATCGCGGTGGAGCTGATGATTAGCGGTGTAATCTCGGTGGTCCAAGATGTCGCCAAGACTCTCTAAGGCGTTATCCAAGCAATTTATACCTAGGTCTTGTATATATTCTTTCTCACAATTTTTCCTGGTTTCAGCTGCCCCCTTCCCAGCAAAATGAAATTGGATTAAGCTGAAAGCAGCGACACATCTGGGTAAGGCTGCGCGTCCCCTACTCTCGCGGCTTTGCCCGAATTTGAGGAGGAGCATAATGACACAAGTAAAAGCCTACGCAATGGATGGACCCGATCAGCCTTTTCACCCCACAGTCTTGGAACGCCGGGAGCCCGGCCCCACCGAGGTTTATTTTGAAGTGAAATATGCCGGAGTCTGTCACTCTGACATTCACACCGGTCGTGGCGAATGGGGTTCCGTCACCTACCCGCTGACACCCGGTCATGAAATTGCAGGGATTGTGACAAAGGTTGGAACAGACGTTACAAAATTTAAGGTCGGGGACCGCGTGGGAGTGGGCTGCTTCGTCGATTCCTGCGGGCATTGTGAGACTTGCCGAGCAGGCAGCGAACAGTTCTGCCGCAGCGACGGAGGCACTATCTGGACTTACAACTGTGTGGGACGTGATGGACTGCCTACCGCCGGGGGCTACTCACAGGGAATCACTGTTGAACAAGACTACATTTGCCACATTCCGGATTCCATTCCGTTGGACAAGGCAGCACCAATTTTGTGCGCAGGGATCACCTTGTACTCACCCTTAACACGCTGGGGCGCCGGTCCCGGCAAGAAAGTCGCCATTGTGGGAATGGGCGGTCTGGGGCACATGGGGGTCCAAATTTCTGCCGCTCTAGGAGCCGAGACACACGTCATTTCACGTACTCGCGCCAAAGAGGCTGACGCCATGCGTTTCGGGGCAGTACAGTTACACCCCACCAGTGAAGATGGCACTTGGGAGTCTATGGCTGGACAATTCGACCTGGTCGTCTCCACACTGAGCGATGGGGTAGAACTTGATGACCTAGTTGGTTGCGTGAAGCCTGAAGGCGTCGTGGCTGTAGTCGGGCTGCCCGAGCACAGGCAACAATTCTTGATGCGCAGTGTCGTCAACGATCAAAAGATTATCGCTGGTTCCAGTATCGGAGGCATCGCCAAGACTCAAGAAGTCCTGAATTTCTGCGCAGAACATGACATTGCACCCCAGATTGAAATCATCAGTGGCAATAAAATTAACGAAGCCTGGAATAACGTGGTGAATTCCAAGGTGCGCTATCGCTACGTGATCGACACGTCAACTTTCTGATTCACGAGAGTCCAAAAAGATTTTCCGCGTCACAAAGTTCCACGCTGCCACCACCACGGTGGCAAGGATTTTTGTGATGAGCGGCTCAATACAGAACACGACGTCGCCGACGTAGAGCATGATTTCGTTGATGCCCAATCCAATGACAGCACCCACGAAGAACAGTACCACCTCACGTCGGCGCGTCATGTCACTCTTGTGCCGAAACACATAGCGCATAGATGCCGCATAGTTAAAGGCTAGGGAAACACAAAAAGAAATCACTGCCGCAATGAGGTAATGAATCCCGACTATTTTATACAGCAAGGCAAAAAGCGCGTAGTCGATAAAAAATGCCAGCAATCCCACAATTCCGAAACCGATGATTTGTCTGCACAGATGCCAGAGTTTCTTCCGAAGACAATGCGATTGGGGTGACGGGGTCATTTCCATACATTCGACTATTGTCTACGACACTAGAATCGGAACCGGCTTCGCTCAATTCTGAACTTCCAGTCGTAAAACTAGGGGTGTCGAGTCCTTTCAGATATATCCACGGATAGTACGGCTTTCGCAGGTCACCAAACCGCAAAATGGGTGGTTTTTAGTCTATTTCTCAGCCCTAAAATCTCTGGAACCTGCGGTTATACTTTTCCGGTGGAGCATAGGGGATTCGAACCCCTGACCTCAACATTGCGAACGTTGCGCGCTACCAACTGCGCCAATGCCCCGGTTCGTATAGATTGTAGCGGTTGAAGTAGCTAACTTCCAATTTTCCTCGTTGCCCTGACGACGTCGTGTCGGAATGCCGGGAACTAAACCGGGAATTCGCCTCAATCTCCACTGGCGCGGCGTCGCTCGAGAATGCTTTCCAAATCCACCGGTGCAACGCTAATATCTTCAGCGCTCAGAGCCTCACCGGCGGGCAGAATCTGAGCAGTTTGCGGACGCATCGGTACTGGTGCATATTGCCAATCAGCTCGGAAGTCTTGTTCCACAACCACCTGGCGTATCGCTCCGGTCTTAAGCGTGTAAGACGGAGTCGGCAAGTCTGCAGGATTCCACTTTTTCACAGCGGGTTCAGACGCGGTTTTAGTGGGTTTTTCTACGAGTTCAGAGTTTGGAGCTTTCTCAGAGGTAATCTGTTTGTCGCCGCGGGAGTTTACCTTTGCTACCTTTTCCGGCACTTCGACGTCAGCAGATTTCTGTACCGAACGTTTCATATCTGCCGGCCGGTCTGTTTCCGCAGTTATGCTCACTGCCGCGGTAGGCGCTGCTTCATTAGCTATCCGCACGGCTTGCGCCAGAGTGCCAGGCATTTGTTTTCCTCCCGCTAGCGAAGTCGCCGCAACTTTAGCCCACTGCTTAGCTCCGCGCATTCCGACGGACTGCAATGCAGCTCTTCCCGCAGGGCTTTGCGCCAAACGCTTTTCCAAAGCCCGAATGGACTGCTGGAATTGACGATCTTGTTCGCGACCGCGCTTCGCCGCAATAACTCCCCACGAAATGGTTGCCCCTATACCCATCACAGGAGCTACCATCACCCACCAAGCGAGGAAACCGGTGGCTGCAAACGCACCAACTATAATCAAGGCAAGCACCATAGCTCCCAGCAGTCCGGCACGACGACGAGCAGAAGTAACCCGATTGGAAGCTGCCGCTGCGCGGTTGGCTTTTATCTCTGTGTAGGTTCTCAAATCCTGAGCCATTTTAATGGGACGGGTCGCTGCGAGTCCGAGCTTACCTTGGTTTTTATGCAGCGCAACCTCTACAGAATGCGGTCGCTGCGCCTGTTGGTCCAGGTCCAAGAGCCGCACTCCATCCGAAAAACGATCATCGTTTCGGGCTTGTCCCATCAGCCGTCGCGATTTTGCCACCTGCGGTAAAAGTACCACGGTGACCACCAATGTCAGACCTAACAGAATCCATGCAGAGATACCCACAAAACCAAAATAACGACCGGCTGGTACAAAAGGGTTGCGCCACTCCGGATGCCTCTCGGAATGGGACATTTTGACCAACAGCAGAATTCTCAGCAGTTAACAGTTGTCACACCAATAACTGTTTTAACAGTACCTCGCTAATTATTTTGACGGCGAATTATCGTGCTGACGCGTTGTCTCGAGCGTCGTCTCCAGCCTCGCCACCATGTCACCAGGACGCCATTCTTCCGTGGTAATCGCGAAGGAACTATGATCTCGCCACGCCCCATCAATGTAGAGAAAACGCTGGCGCAATCCCTCATAGCGCAGCCCGAGTTTTTCCACAACACGCAGCGAAGGACGGTTTTCCGGTCGAATGTTCACTTCTAACCGGTGCAGACCGTAGGACGCAAAACCCCAATCGATGACCATAGCTAGAGCCAGTGGAGTCAGCCCCCGACCGGCAAAGCGGGAATTAATCCAATAGCCCAGGGCAGCGCTCATCTCTGCCCCCCGATGTACGGAACTAAGCGAAATCTGACCAGCCAGACGCCCTTCTGCAACGATACCGAAATACAATCCCTGTCCCAGACGTGCGGTGCGCGCGGCATCTTTCACGAATTCGTCGATGCTGACCGGATGTCCCAGCCCTGGTGGCGCTCCAGCTTCCCAGGGTGCCAACCAAGACCGGTCCGCCATTCGCAGCTTTTCGATGGCTAAGAAATCTCGCCCTTTCAACTGGCGTACTTCCAGCCAATCGAAATCTGTCTGTAGACCCCGTTGTTTCAGGTCTTCCTCCCGGATGATGACTCGCCGAAACGAGCCGGGGTAAACCGTTTCACCTCGCAAATTACGCATTTTGTAACGCTCATTCCAAAACCATGCAGTGTAAAGTTTGCTGCGGTTTGACCTCAGTAACATCCTCCGGCACCACCGCAAATGCATTGGCTAAAGCCAAAGCTGCGAGGCGAGCCTGCGGATGCGAACCCAACACTTCCCCGCGATATTCTCCCGGCTTTCCGGTCAGAATCACCGGGACGAACTCGCGGCGTTCTGCGGGAGAAACCCAACCTCGTGACATTTTTGCCGACACCGAAGTACGGTACAAGTTCGACCAACCTGCCATCTTTCGTAACGCTGGACGCACAAAAGTTTCAAAGGCAACTTGGGCAGCCACCGGATTACCTGGCAAGCAATAAATCGGAACCTCCCCCAGCTTGCCGACACCCAACTGACGCCCCGGTGCAATCGCCACATTGTCAAAGCGCACGGCGCCTAAAGGAGTGAGTACGTCCTTCACAGTATCTGCCGGACCATAGGACAGACCTCCGGTAGTGACAATCACGTCAGCACGCACCAGTTGGTCTTCAATAGTTTCGCGCAATCGCGCCCGCTCATCGGTGACCATCACCCGAAAAGTTTTCGCGTCAACTTCCTCGGCAGCCGCCGCCAAGCTATGACCATTCGCGTCATTAACCTGACCCGGTTCACGATGGGCTCCCGGCTCAACAAGTTCATCACCAATACTCAAAATCACGACGCGAACTCGCGGATGCACCCGCACTCGCCCCTTGCCCAAAGCCGCTAATAAAGCGATTTTTTGCGCGTCTAAACGCTGACCGGCACGCAGTACCGTCGCACCGCTAGGGACATCAATACCGCTGGGAATAACCATTGCATCGGACCCTGGGGACGCCGGCTGGTTGACTGTCACCTGGGAAATCCCCATGTCTGTTGATTCCACCGGGACAACCGCATCAGCTCCAGGGGGCAGCGGAGCCCCCGAAGCAATCCGAATTGCGCTGCCTGGCACCAATCGGGTCCACACGGTATCTCCCGCTTGAATATCCGCGGTAACAGGCAAGATTGCGGGACTGTGGACCACATCCTGAGCACGGACCGCGTAGCCGTCCCCCCCAGCCAAGTCAGTTGCAGGCAGGCTGGAATCGGCAATAATGTCCGCCGCTAACACACAACCCACAGCATCTTCCAGGGGTACCGCCAGTTCCGGCAACGGCTCAGCTGCCAGCAGGCACAGATTCAGATGTTCTCCCACAGAACGCATCAGTCAGCGCCTGCCTTTCTGACCTGATTCGCGACATTTTCCCGGAGGAGTTTTGACCACTGTTGATTCATCAGTGCCAACTAAGCCCCGCATAAATTTCCGAAGCTCAGCACCGAAATCGGGGTTCTCCAGGGAAAGCTCCATTTGCGCCTGCAAGTATCCCGTCAAATTGCCGGTGTCGAAGTGGCGTCCCTGGGAGACAACTCCCCACACTCCGCCTCCCTCATGAGCAGGAATTTCAGCAAAAGTCGCGAGCGCATCAGTAAGCTGAATCTCGTTATTGCGCCCCGGAGCAGTACGTTCCAAAATTTCAAAAATGCCAGGACTCAACACGTAACGTCCCATCAAGGCGTAAGGCGAACGAACCTGATTCGCATCCGGTTTCTCAATAATGTCAGCCAATTTGAACACTTCGTGTCCCGCTGCTGCCGCTCCCAAGTCAACCGACTCGACCCGTGCGGAGCTGTAAAGTTTCGCTTCCGCCACACTAACCTTCATCAGGGCTACCACACACCCTCCGGTTATCGCGTGCACATCCAGCATCGTTTGCAGCAAGGGATCTTCCGGGTGGTACAAATCATCCGGAAGCTGCACCACAAAAGGCTGTTCCCCGACAGAATCACGAGCCTGCAGAACGGCATGACCAAGCCCCTTAGCCTGTTCCTGCATCACCAAATCAACCTGGGGCAAGGGCAAATCCTGCGAATCAGACTCGTCGCCGGTATCGGTAAAAAAATCTCCCAGAGTTGCCTTTCGTGGACTGGTCACCACGTGAAACTGCTCAATCCCACACTGGAGAGCCTCATCAATCACGGTCATAATTACCGGTCGATCCACTAGGGGAAACAGCTCTTTGGGGACCGATTTGGTCAGAGGATACATCCGGGTTCCCTTCCCGGCAGCAGGGATGACGGAGCACCTAACTTCTAAACTCATAAATCAAGCCTAATCTATCTTGGTGCAATAACAAGATAAATCAACGTAAATAAGGCACAATGTTAAGGTGCATGAGATGGAGCTAAACCTACCTGATTTGCGTGGGCAGGAACCCGAAGACGCTAAGCAACAGTTAAGGCAACTCATTCGCGGAGCCAGAGACCGACTCAGTGACAGCCAGGTTTCAAAAGCTGGTCAGGATATAAGGGATCGAGTGCTGGAGTTCGCCGCCGATTTTCACACCATCGCCTGCTACGTCTCAGTTAAGAAAGAGCCTCCCACCTTGGATTTGATTGAGGCGCTTTATCAACAAGGAAAGCGGCTGTTGGTGCCAAAGCTTGGTTCCAAGCTAAACCGTGACTGGGCTTTTTATGCCGGTCGCGACGATTTAGCCAACCGATCGCCAAACCGACCGATGGAACCTAGCGGGGACGCTTTAGACTCCTCCGCCCTAGCCGCAGTGGATTTGGTCATCACCCCTGCTCTGGCAGTAGATAGACAAGGAAATCGCTTGGGTCAAGGCGGTGGCTGGTATGACCGAGCTCTACCTTATGTTAAGAAACAAACCCCTATCTACGCGATGTGCTACACCCATGAATTGCAGCGGGAACTAATCCTCCCCACGGACCAATACGACATTCCGGTAACCGGCGTGTTAACGCCCTCCTGCTGTTTCAAATTGAAAGATTCTGAGTTTCAAAAGTCCGGAATTTTGCCCGCTTAATTCCCCCATATTACTCCCTTGAACTGCTCTTTTACTGAAATTCTGAGAGTTTTCCACAAGGGTGGTGAAGATTGGGTTTTCCACAGGTAGGTAGCCACGGTAGTGGCGTAATGTCTGCGTTCTTCCTAGCGTGGGCTCATGACCATAAATCGTTTTTGGAATTGGCGTTATCCCCTCGCCGCAGGACTGGCTATCTTGGCAGTGTTCGTTGCGGTGACGCTCTTTTTACCTGAAAAAGCAGCCGCCACCGTGGTGGTAGTCAAACACGAAGTGTGTGCAGGCTGCGAAATCACTGCCCAGGACGTGAGGCTTTCCGCCCTCGCCCCCTCCGCTGTTCCCCAGGATCACTTTCAAAAAGCTGACCGTGTCATCGGGAAGACTGCTGCGGTGAGTCTGACTTCGGGAACGGTACTGCAACCAGCATTGCTGGTAGAAAACGCGGTGGAGGATCTGCGAACCGGAGAAGTTGCCTTCGCTATCGAAGTTAGCGATCCCGCGGTGGCAGGATTTTCCAAGACCGGGCAGTCGGTAGAAATTTGGTGTTCCGGGGGAAACGTGGATGGGCAACTGTTAGCTTCCAACGCCAGAGTGGTCGGCGTAAAGGCTGTCTCGGAGAATTTTTTGGGGACCGGAAACTCTGCCTCTATCGCTTACTTGGCAGCACCAGAGGACGAAGCCCGTCGAGTCATCGCTGCCAAGACCGACCATGACCTTAGCTTCGTAGTGCGCAGGTAGCGAATTCCGCGGCTACAACTTTCCAAAATGCGGGGGAATGTCATTTTGCAGTCGCTTGTCGTTGGATTCGTCGATTTCGTCCGGCGTTTCCGGGGGCATCTCCACACTTCCACCGCCAGGAATCGCAAAGGGGTTGTCCTTGCCTTCGTCTTGCCGGGAGATATAGGTGGCACGACGGTGACGGCGAATCCGCTGACGTTCCTTTTTCGGTTCAGGCTCGACCTTTTGGACAGCAAAAATGTCTCGTGGCGTAGGTTTGTTCTGTTCCATCATTTTCCTCACAAGGCCGCGTTACGCCTACGGACTACATGACGTAGCACGGCGTCGACTTGAGCGCCGCGACGCGAAAGTTCTAAGGTTTCCCGCAATTCGTTCACCTGCTGATCCTCGCTACGTTCCACCCCGTCGGATTGAATCCATTCCAACAGTTCATCTAGCTGGTCATCCCCATAAGCCGCCAAAGGCAGTCCTTTTGCGACCGGAGGTCGCGGACCACGGGCAGCTCCAACCACGCGCAAATTCGGGGCAGCGGGATTTTTTTCTTCTGACTCCCGGTCCTCGGGGTTAGTGTTGGCGTTATCCTCAGCAGGGGTCTCCTCGGAGTTTCGGGGCGCAACAGATTCCGCTGCGGGCGATTCTGTACTATTCAGTACAGTTTTAGGACGACTTGATTCTTCAGGAACTTCGATTTGCGGAGCCGCGATGAGGGGAACCGAAAGCGCATCTTTTCGGCTAGTCAAAGCCGTTTCCACCGCGTGTCGGACCTTTGCCGCCTGCGCGGCAGGGTTCGCAAAAACTTCCATGGTGTAACAGGTGATGACTTTCCAACCAGCCGCTTCTAATCGGGCGGGCCAGAGCCTCTCCCGTCTGCGCAAGGAAGGTTCTCTCACGTAAGTGTCGTCGTCGGTCAAAACTGCTACCAGCAGCTCACTGGGCAGTTCAGCAGAACCAATCGCCAGGGGAATCTGAATTCCGTCTTTGAATCCGAAGCGAGGCACTACTGTCAGACCTGCCCGCCACAGACGCTCCGCTAAATCCACCAGCAGGCGGTCCGGTTCGGATTCAAAAGATTCCGGGGTCGTGAGAGCCCGTTCCATGCCTTCTGGGTTATCGGCGGAATCCAACAAATCCACCAGCATCCGAGCCCCCGGCTCACTAATCTTGGACACGTCAACCTCATTGGCTCTAAACGCACTGACGATTTCGAGTCGTTGACGCACCACTTCCAGGCAACCGACCACGTGGGCAACTCCGGAAGGACCAGAAACTGGACCAAAATTCAACTGCACGCGCCCGTGCGGAGTCTTGGACATACCCAAACTCATAATCACTACGTCTCGGCGCAGCCCGGTCGCCGCTGCGGAATCGACGATGACGAAAGGCTCCCGTCCACTCCCCTTGTGAAAAAAATCCTGCGCCTGCGGTACTTTTACCAAAGCATCGTTCAAGGCAGAACGAATTCGCGTCACTCCCCTGGGGTTCAAACAGACTACCGCCAGGGATTGCGAGGCACGGTTCAGAGCATGATCCAAAATCAACTCCACCACGCGTGAAATTTCGCCTCGTGAAATTACCGGTGAGCCATCCCGCGCCAGATGAGATTCTGAATCGCTTATCACGTGAAGTTTCACCAGCGAAGCCGGACGCGGAGACGGTACGGGCGCCACGGCCGCACCGTAACCGTGACTCGCCAGGAACAAGGCAACCTGCTCAGAAAGCTCGCCCAAATCGCAGCGCAGCGAAACTACCGGCAGGACTTTTGCGGCAAGCTGAGTGAATCCAGTCCAGCCACGCCGTGAATCGCCGAGCACTACCAGCTGCTTTGCCCGCGCGATGAGCGGAATCACCTGAGATAAGCTCATAAAATCCAGATGATCCAACACTAAAACTTCGATTGTGGAACTTCCATAAATCTGAGCCAGCAGGTACGGCGAAAGTGCCCAGACGGGACGCAGTTGGCGAATTAGGGGAGCAAAACTTTGAAAATCAGACAGCGCCGCCGTATCCCCGCATTCGAGCACGGATTGCAAGACCTCAGCGGTCGAAGCCTGGGCTTGACGTGCTTGATTGGCAAGTTCGTGCATGGCTCGGGACACGGGGTACGGTAGCGATTCAATTTGCGCCAAATCCAAGGAACGCAGGGTATCTGCCAATTCGTGCATAGCTGCCCCATCGATACCTGCCAGGACCGAATCGCTCTGCAGAATCTTTAGCAAGATGGCTGACCACCATGCCAAATCAAGTTCTGCTAAAGCTAAATCAGCAGGAACTCGCCGCGCACGTAAATCATCGAGAAGCGGTCCCAAACCGGACTCTTTCAGTTCCTTTAGCAGCTGCACTTGCCGGGGCAGTCGCAATGCCTGGTCAGTCGTTTTGTCCAAGGATTTTACTAAATTCAAAAGGTCGGACAGCGGCACCTCCTCAGGTTTCGTCCCTTCGGGGGAGGTGACTTGGCTGAGAATGGGGGCTAGCGCCGCGACTTCGGCGAACACCTGCGCCGACAGTTCCCGTACCGCCTCAAATTCTTGTGGAATTCGTGGCCAAGCGCCCGGCAGCGCGTGACGACGCCACAGGTCACGAAAACTTTGGACTCGTACCAGTTCAGCGTGCAAATCTTGAGGTGCAACCCCCGGACGCAACGCATCTTTAGCTTGCTTTATCAGGGTTCGCTTGTCCTTGCCTTTCATCGGTAAGGAGCGCTCTTGCCGCCATTTGCGGCTGGCAGTAGCGATGACCATATCCGCTGCTGAATGCGCAAATATCTCGGGTTGGAAAATATCTAAGGAGCGCGCCACTCCCTCCAGCATTCCCAGTTGTTCTTTCCAGGCGTTCAGGGTTGAGGGGAGAACCAATCCAGTTTCTTCACTGACTCGTTCCAGTTCCTGATGCAGAGTTTCCAGACGACCGTCTGCCAGCGCATGAATCTTTTCGATGGCATCCTGGGCATCTGATTCGGTCGAAAGAACCACGCCTTTCCAGGGGGATTCCTGCAATTCCAGCTCAAGGAGACCGGCATCCTGAGCTCGGGTCAGCAGCTCCCGAGCCCGTTCGCGTCCCTCTTTGCTGGAATGCTCGTCATCGGCAAGTTCCAGTTTCACTTTCGTGCGCGGCCCCGGCTGCGCACTGGTTAAATCCGCAAGGGCTTGCAACGCCGCATAGGCGGAAACTCCCCACGGTTCACGTACCACATGTAAACGCTGGGTGTAAGCGCTCAGTTTGTCTCGGGTTTGCCGCAGCCTTTCGTGAGCGTCACCCAATTCGGTCACCGGTACTGGCGGCTGTGGATAAGCGGTGTCTTCGTTCAACAGTTGGTCGCGGAGCCCGCTGAGCCACTCACTAGCCCCGGTTAGGTCCAATACGAAACTGCCCAATCCGGTCTTTTGCATACCGTCCACTGTGACTCTACCAATTCGGCGCCCTCCCGGTACGTAGCAAACGTGTTTCCCGCTGGCCCCGCAATCTGCCAGGATTGCTTGTACGGTAGAGGCACCGGGCGCTCCCGGAGGAACATCGACGAAAATAGAACGTCCGCTGGCAATCAATTCCACAACTCGGGCTTGGCTCACGTCCAAGTCTCCGATGCCGCGTTCCAAATCCGGATCCCGGTCTGCCGGGCTGGTCTCCGGCAATGGTTCCAAGAGCTCAGCAGCTGCCGATTTATCTCCGGCGAAGGCTCTGACCAGTGGATTCTTGCCAGCCATCGGGAGGATAGCATCCCAATCTGAGCTGAGTACCGCACTGGAGACTCCCAGATTGGCAACCAGCAAATTTTCTTTGAGATCAAATCCTGGTATAAAGTCTTGTCCCGCTCGGCGAATCGCTTCCAGAGCTGGGGTCACGTTCAGGCGACCGTCTTCTAAGCTCGCGGCGATTATGGCTTCGGGATTGCAATCGATATGACGGTCACGAAATGCTTTCACCAGAACCGGATTTATCACGACGGACCCGCCCATTTTTAAGGTGTAGTCTCCGTCAATCGCCTCCAGCTCCAGCGGACGCATCAGAACCGGCAGATTAAATTTTTCCAGTTTGAAATGACTGAGTTCGGGGCGAGTGCCTCGTTCAGATTCTTTAAAAGGGGGCAATTGTGTCCAATTAGCTACCCCAATCACCAGATTGGTGGGGTACAGCCCGCTGCGCGCTACTGAGGATTTCTTTTCGGCGTCTAGTTTCCTCATCACTGCCCGAGCGGCTCCCAAGACAGCGTTGTCACGCAGTAATGAAGATAATTTTGTCAGTCGACCACCATACAACTGAGCTATTCCCGCCGGATGCGCCCCCGTCAAATCAAGAAGGTTCTGCAGAGTATCGAGGTCACGTAGCCCCTGAGCTCCCGGCGAAGCCGAGGCTTCTTCAGCCCACCGCGTCAGACGCTCCTGAACCGAATCGACTGCTACAGACTGTAGGACTTCGGTGGCAGCATCATCGCGCGCAGAGGAAGCGGGCTCGGAATTTGCCGCACTTTCTCCGGGGTTTTGTACCGGCTGTTCCAAATCTTCTTCCACATATCCACGATAGGTGAAATATGGCACAATTCAGCGATGGCGCGCCAAAAGTGGGTGAATCTAGCGGAGGAAATGGGAACTCACAACCCGGATTACCCCACAGTTTCCAGCTGCCCCAGCAGGCGCTGAATCACCGTTCCCAGCACTGCAATCAGGTCTTCACGACTCATAGAGGCGAGAGGCTCCAGCTTTACCACATAGCGAGATAGCAAAACCCCCAGAATTGCACTCAACATCAGCTCTATGGCCAAATCCAAATCTGTCCCGACTTGTTCCTTAATGCTGGCCATAATTTGATTTTCCACATAGTTCGCAAAGGTCTGCTGGGTTGCCGAATCTTGCAGCAGCAGGTTAAACAACGTCTCCAGAGTTCCCGCCGTAGCGGCTTGTTCCCAAGTATTCAAAATGGTGGCAGCCAAACGGTGTCCGGTTTCTTCTGGAGGACCCTCCACCAACGCCGCTGTCATCAATTGCTTGGGATCTCCCGGCAAAGCCAGCGATTCTCGCAACAGATGAGCCTTGGAACGAAAGTAATACGCGATGAGCGCCGGATCCACTCCGGCACGACGAGCAATTTCGCGGTAGGTAGCGTGTTTATAGTCCAGTTCGGTAAATGCCGCATGGGCTGCTGTCAGGATTCTTTCTCGCGTTTCTCCTCGCGGTCCCGAAGGACCTCTCCGGACTAAATTCACACTCTTGACCAATTTAACAAACCTCACGTTACTTAATTATTTGTTCAAGTTTCAATAACGATTCCGCCAACTCTCCACCTGTTTTCGAGGTGAACTCAAGGATTTCGCATTTTATATTATTCTAATTTCAACACGTTAAAATTTCTCGGTTGTCTCGATAGGTTCCTACCAAGCACGGCAAGGAAATGAATTGAGGCCCATCGTATGAGTGTTAGTGCCGCGAACATCATCCGCCTCGGAGTCGATGTGGGTTCCACCACGGTAAAGGCGGTAGCCCTCAACGCTCAAGGACAAAAAGTCTTTGCCGACTACCGCCGACACAAAGCAGATGTTCGCCGTGAGCTAACCCAGCTTTTGGAAGATGTCCTCATCGATTTGGGTGACGTTACCGTCCAAACCGCAGTCACCGGCTCGGGCGGTCTGCAAATCGCGAACTCTATGCGGGTTCCCTTTGTCCAGGAAGTCATTGCAGAAACCGAAGCTGTGCGTCAACACAGCCCGCAAACTGACGTCATCATCGAACTGGGCGGGGAAGACGCGAAACTGACCTATCTGCATCCGACTCCCGAACAGCGAATGAACGGGTCTTGTGCGGGAGGAACCGGGGCATTCATCGACCAAATGGCGACCCTGCTGGACACCGATGCCGAGGGAATGAACAGACTTGCGGCACAATCCCAGACCATTTACCCCATCGCTTCACGCTGCGGCGTTTTTGCAAAATCCGACATTCAACCGTTGTTGAACCAGGGCGCCGCCCACGCAGACATTGCGGCCTCTGTGTTCATAGCGGTAGCCACGCAAACCATTGCGGGTCTCGCTAACGGTCGCCCTCTTCGTGGTCAGGTCATGTTCCTCGGCGGACCGCTCCATTTCCTGCCGGAGCTGCGCCAGGCTTACCAAAAGCTGCTACCAAAAGTCGAAAACTTTTACACGCCCCCCGACGCGCAACTCTTTGTAGCCTTAGGCAGTGCTTTGTTGGCAGACGGAGGAGGCGCGGGTGGTCCAGCTGCCACCCCGGAAAGCCTGAAAGTCCTGATTGACTGCCTGAAGCAGGCTAAAGTCATCCATGAATCGACCCGGATGCGCCCCCTATTCAAAAACGATGCCGAGCTGGCGGAGTTTCGTCAGCGCCACCGGCGCGATTGCATCCAGTCCCTAGACCCGAATGAAGCGCAAGGTCGTTGTTGGCTGGGGATTGACGCCGGTTCCACCACCATCAAAGCGGTAGTTATCGACGAGACAGACCGCATAGTTTTCTCTCATTACGCCTCAAATGAAGGGAATCCCCTCCGAGCGGCCATCGAGATTATCCGCCAAATTCACCAGGAACTTCCAGCAGACACCACTATCGGACGCGCTTGCGCTACCGGTTACGGTGAAGGCCTGATAAAGACCGGGCTGAGTCTGGACGAAGGAGTCGTGGAAACTATGGCTCACTATCGGGCGGCAAACCGTATCGCTCCGGGGGTAACTTCGGTGGTGGACATCGGCGGCCAGGACATGAAATTCATCAAGATTAAGGACGGCAGTGTCGACTCGATTTCAGTCAACGAAGCGTGTTCTTCCGGCTGCGGTTCGTTCTTGCAAACGTTTGCCGCCACAATGAGTACCACGGTACAGGAGTTTGCTGCCGCCGCGGTGCAGAGCCCCAATCCGATAGATTTAGGGACCCGGTGTACCGTGTTTATGAATTCTTCGGTCAAACAAGCCCAAAAAGAAGGCGCCGATACCGGGGCTATCGCCGCGGGGCTGTCGTATTCGGTAGTACGTAACGCTCTGTATAAAGTCATCAAGCTAAAAGACCCTTCAGATTTGGGTGACAAGGTCGTGGTGCAGGGAGGTACTTTCCTGAACGATGCCGTATTGCGGGCGTTCGAGTTACTGACGAAACGTGAGGTGATTAGACCCAATATCGCCGGTCTGATGGGAGCCTACGGGGCGGCCTTGAGCGCCAAAATGCACGATGACCCCACCGCACAATCCACTCTGGCAAGCTTGGCGGATTTGGATGCCTTCGATGTTGAAACCACCCATAAAACCTGCAACTTTTGCCAAAACCACTGCCAGGTGACGATTTCTACCTTCGCTAACGGATCCCGCCATGTCACCGGCAACCGTTGCGAACGCGGCGCTAGCTTGGAAAAACGACCTCAAAAGTCCGAGGTTCCAAACCTCTATGACTGGAAATATCGCCGGCTGTTCGCCTATCGCCGGCTGACCGAAGACAAAGCCACTCGCGGGGATATCGGCATTCCTCGCGTTTTGGGAATGTATGAGGATTATCCGCTATGGTTCACAATTTTGAGCCAGCTGGGTTTTCGCGTCATGATTTCGGGACGGTCCTCCCACGATCTGTTTGAACAGGGAATGGAATCAATTCCCTCGGAAAATACCTGCTATCCGGCAAAACTGGCCCACGGGCATATTGAGCAGCTACTAGAAAAAGGGATACAAACAATTTTCTACCCCTGCGTGAGCTACAACATACCCCGTAATTTCCAGGCAGACAATCATTTCAATTGTCCGGTCGTCGCCACCTATCCCGAAGCGCTACGTCACAACGTGGAAGGTCTTGATGCCCCCGGAGTTCGTTTCATCTCACCGTTCTTAAACCTGGCGAATCCAGAATTCGTGGCAAAACGTCTGACTGAAGTATTTGCTGACTGGAATGCCACTATTGAGGAGGTCACCGCCGCGGTTCACGCCGGCTACGCCGAGGGCGCGAGAGTCAAAGACGAGATTCGTCAGCAGGGTCGTCTGGCCCTGGAATGGATGCGCGCGCATGGCAAACGCGGTGTGGTCCTAGCGGGTCATCCCTACCACTTGGATCCGGAAATCAATCACGGAATTCCCGAGGCAATTGTCAGCTTGGGCATGGCGGTGCTGACGGAGGACTCTATCGCTGACGGACGTCTGGAACGCCCGCTGCGGGTGCGCGACCAGTGGACTTATCACTCTCGCTTGTACGAGGCTGCCGCCCGAGTTGCCTCGGAACCAGATTTAGAGCTGGTGCAGCTGACCTCGTTTGGTTGTGGTCTCGATGCCGTCACCGCAGAACAGGTCCAAGAAATTCTGGAAGGCCAAAACGACATCTATACCCAACTCAAGATTGACGAGGTCTCAAACCTAGGAGCAGCAACCATTCGTCTACGTTCCCTGGCCGCGGCCGCTATCGAGCGCACAGGACGCTCTAAACGCCCGGACGGCAACATCAGTGTCGCCGGTCTGACCGGCAGCGCGAACGTAGACAGTACCGGCAGTGTCAACGTGAGTTTTCTACCCAACCCCTCCCCCGAGACTGCTGAGAACCATCATCAGGTCGCTGGTGAAGCTCTCACCTCAGCGACCGTGGCTACCTTCCCTGCCAGCTCTACCCGCCCGGAGGGGGTGCCCAGTCCCCTATCTGTACTCCATAGTGCCGGCAAGAATCCTGCGGGTCATGTCTACGAGGCACCCCCGTTCACGAAAGAGATGCGAGATGCCGGCTATACCATTCTGGTGCCGCAGATGGCGACCATCCAATTTCGTTTGGCAGAGCCGATCCTGAAACGCAAAGGGTACAACATTCGGCTGCTGGAGACTGTCGACGCGCAAACCATGGAAACTGGGCTCAAGTACATCAATAACGATGCCTGCTACCCCTCACTGGTGGTGCTGGGGCAGCTCATCGACGAATTTGTTTCCGGACGAGCCAACCCGGATCAAACTGCCGTAGCCATGAGCCAGACCGGCGGGATGTGTCGGGCGACAAACTACGCTTCGCTGCTGCGTAAGGGATTGCGAGATGCCGGATACCCGCAGGTCCCGGTCATTGCCATGTCCCTGCAAGGACTGGAAGAAAACCCCGGATTTAAGTTCACGATTCCGATTTATCATCGAATTATTCAAGCCTTGGTCATCGGCGACGCTATTCAAAAGATGCTGCTGCGAGTCCGACCCTACGAGGCGGATCCAGGCTCGGCGCTGGCTCTTTATGAGCGCTGGAACGCGTTGTGGCGCGACTGGTTTGCCTCGAGCGGAAAACGAGTCGACGGTTTCGGGCATGTCAGCTATGCCAAGCTCACGAAGATATGCGTAAGTGAATTTGATGCCCTTCCCCTGCTGAACATTGCCCGCAAGCCGCGGGTCGGAATCGTCGGAGAAATACTGGTCAAATTCCATCCCTACGCCAATAACCATGCGGTACAAACCATCGAAGACGAAGGCTGCGAAGCGGTCTTGCCCGGTCTGCTGCAATTCTTTGAATACACGCTTGCAGACGGTAAATGGGACTGGGAGCACCTGGGGATAAACCCCCTCGCCCGGTTCACGAAACCACTGGCACTGTGGCTTTTGCGCCGATACACCGCAACGGTGAACAAGGCGATGTCAGCCACCAACGGCAAATTCCTGCCTTCCCACAACATTATGGATATGTATGAGCGTTCCCAAGACATCGCGTCCATGGGCAACCAGGCAGGAGAAGGTTGGTATTTAGTTTCTGAGATGGTGGACATGATTGAAAGTGGCTGCCCGAATATCATTTGTGTGCAGCCCTTCGCCTGCCTGCCTAACCACATCGTCGGCAAGGGCATGTTTCGACCGTTGCGCAACCGTTATCCCCAGGCAAATATCGTCGGAATTGATTACGACCCTGGAGCTTCGGCAGTGAACCAGCTGAATCGGATTAAACTCATGATTTCGACTGCAAAAATCAACGCTGGGCGTGATTTGGACTTTAGTAAGCTAGGCGCGGATCTACCCGAAATCTCGGTGGCCGACTCCCCCACTAGCTGTTGTTCTAACCCAAACCAGCCATTGCTGCTGGGAATGCCGACTCTGCCCGACCAAGATTAAACGAAGTGCCCCCGAGCCGATTCGAACGGCCGACCTACCGCTTAGGAGGCGGTTGCTCTATCCACTGAGCTACGAGGGCAACGTCATCAAGTCTACTGTTTTTTCAGTGCGTTTTTAAAACTCTCTCCACAGCAGACTGGCAGCAATAAAAAGCGAGTGGAGCCGAATTCCCGACTCCACTCGCCCAAGTCTGAAAGTTACTGTCCGATGCGCACGTATTCAGGGTTGCCGTAAACCTGTTGAACCCTCACGGACTCACCAGGTCGTGGGGAGTGCACCATCTTGCCTTCACCGAGGTAGACACCAACGTGACCGCCGTAGTAAACGATATCGCCTGCTTGGGCTTCCCCGGCGGAAACATGCTTGCCGGAAGCACCTTGTGCCCACGAAGTACGCGGCAGGGCAATCCCTGCTTGGTTGTATACGTAACCAACGAAACCGGAGCAATCAAAGCCGTTAGGAGTAGTTCCGCCATAAACGTAGGGCACGCCCTGGTAACGCAGGGCAATGTCCGCGATAGAACCGCCGGCAATATTAGCGGGAATGGAAATCGGAGCGGCAGAAACTGCGGCGCGGTGGGTGCTGCGAGCAGCGGTCCCCTGATTGTTAGTGCTCTGCGCTTGCTCCTGTTGCTGCTGCGCCGGCACCTCAACTTGACCCTCGGTCCACGCCACGTTCTCCGGGGCGGTGACTACCGGGTTGGCAGCAACCGCGAGGTGTGCCTGCGCAACGGCGTCGCCGACCTGGGCAGAGACCGGTACTTTAGCCTGTGAAGGGGCATCTGTGCCCTCGGGAGCAGCGATAGCTGAACCTGCCCAAACGGTGCCCAACGCCAAACCGGCGGAGGCTGCGGCTACGAAGCCCTTCTTTGCGTCAATGGTTTTCAGAGAATCCAAAGGTGTAACGGGCTTAGTGGCAGCACGATGCCGAGCCCGAGAAGTGGTGTTAGCCAACCTTGTCCCTTTCCTTGAAGGCCTGATTTCAAGTTCAGATTCCGAACGGCACAACCCGTCCCCAGAACGTGTTCCTAACACTACACCAAAGAAATTCAAATGTCACATTTGGATAACAATTCCCGGCTCTTTTGACAAGAATTGGGCACTTTTTGCCTATAGCTTTATGAAAAAATGCTTGAAGAGGTCACGCGGAATCGCCACGACCGGCACGTCTTTTTCTCCACTTTTGCCTGCATTTTCAGGGAAAAGCGCGGCAACTTCAGCGTTGTCATCAAACCTGAGTGTAGCCTTAGAACCAGGTAACAATTTGGCTTCACTTAATTTCTTAAGAACGCCCTCGCAAGCCTGGACCGGCTCTCCGATTCTCCCAATCTGTACCGTTCCTCCGTCAGGGTGGCGACGCCAGAAAGAATCCAGAGTAGATCCTTCAACAGTAGGGTCAAAGATCTTGTAGTTCTTCACTCGGCGGGGTATCGGATTACCGTAGGGATCGCATTCCGGCATTTTCAGCAGTGTCAACAGTAGAGACTCGACCTTTTCACTCATGACGTGTTCCCACCGGCAGGCTTCATCGTGAACCTCATACCAAGGCAAACCGATAATGTCAGTCAAGAGACGTTCCGCTAGCCGATGTTTGCGAATGACCTCAGTGGCTGCACGCATCCCCTGTTCAGTCAACGAAATTTTTCGGTCGTCTTCCAGACTCAACAGCTCATCGCGCTCCATACGGGAGATGGTCTGGCTGACCGTCGGTCCGGAATGCCCTAATCTCTCCACGATTCGCGCTCGCAGCGGAGCCACTCCGTCTTCCATCATCTCGTAGATGACTTTCAGATACATTTCCGTGGTATCGACCATTTCGCTCATTCGCGTGATTCTTTCTGCATCGTGACTTCTCAGCAACAGTCAGGTTCTACACCGCCGAGAACACTCTCTAACTTATCAAAAATCTCAACTTTCGGGCATCTCTCCAGTCGGGTTCCTTTCTCAGTCAGTTTCCGGGTTTCCACATATTTTCTGCACAAGGGTCCTGGGGCGGGCTGATGCAGATTGTTCGACCAGTTGGGGGTGATGGCATAATCGAAATGTGAGTGAATATGCGAACCTAAAGATTCCTACCGAACTTTTACCTAAGGACGGTCGTTTTGGCTGTGGTCCCACCCTGATTCGTCGTGAGCAGTTAGATTGCTTGGGGCGTTCGACTCTCATGGGAACTTCTCATCGGCAGCCCCCGGTAAAGAATCTGGTAGCCGACTGTATCTCGCGGATGCGTGAACTTTTTGAGGTTCCCACCGATTACACGGTAGCCCTCGGCAATGGCGGAGCCACCACTTTCTGGGCCGTTGCCACCGCATCTTTAGTGAGACACCGCGCCTCTCATGCCGTCTTTGGTTCTTTTGGGGAAAAGTTCGCCAAAGAGACTTCTGGCGCACCTTTCTTGCAGGAATCACTAATCACCAAAGCCGAGTTAGGGGACTCCACCCTCCCGCAGCTTTCCGAACAGGCAGACGTTTACGCCTGGCCGCAGCAAGAAACCTCAACCGGGGCGATAGCTCCCGTGAAACGCGTGGGTCACGCGGATCAGTTGGTGTTGATTGACGCGACTTCCATTTCCGGCGCTGTGCCCGTCGATTTAACTCAGACTGACGCCTACTACTTTTCTCTGCAAAAGGCTCTGGGGTCAGATGGCGGGCTGTGGTTCGCTTTCCTTTCACCACAAGCGGTAGAACGCGCCAGTGAAATCGCCGACGCGCCGTCTGCGGACCGCTGGATTCCCGCGATTTTGAATTTGAAAACTGCGGTGGCAAATTCTGTCAAGAATCAGACTTTGAATACGCCCGCCATTGCCACTTTAGAGCTGCTACATTCTCAACTGCAATGGTTAGCTAGTCTCGGCGGGCTCCGGGACGCACACCAGCGGGTTTGCGCCAGCTCAGAAGCGATTTATGCCTGGGCGCAAGCGAAGCCTTTCGCCGCTCCCTTCGTTGCCGACCCGGTAAAACGCTCCCCGGTTGTTTCCACCATCGAATTCGATGCTTCTGTGGATACCGCAGTCCTGCTCCAGGTTTTGCGCGCCAACGGTATTGTTGACCTCAGCCCCTACCGTGCCGTGGGACGCAACCAACTTCGCATCGGTACTTTCCCCTCTACTGACCCTGCCGACACGGCAGCACTGCTAGCTTGTCTCGACTACGTCATCGAGCGCCTCTAAACAATCCGAAATCTCAAAAGACCCGGTCAATGTCTTGACCGGGTCTTTTGCTGGGAAACTTCGTTAGGAAATCAACGCCTGAATGGGTCCCAGGGCAAAGTAGACAACGAACAAGAGACCCACGACCCACATCAAGGGGTGAATCTCTTTCAACTTACCGCGCGCCAACTTCATGATGATGAAAGCGACGCAGCCAAACCCGATACCGGCAGTAATCGAGTATGAGAAAGGCATCATGGCAATAGTCAAGAATGCCGGAATTGCATTTTCAGCATTCTTCCAATCAATGTCTGCCACCTGAGTCATCATTAAGAATCCCACAAAGACCAAGGCGGTCGACGAGGCTTCTGCCGGCACCAGCTCTACCAGCGGGGCAAAGAACATGGACAGCAAGAAACACAGCCCCACTACGACGGAGGACAAACCGGTACGGGCTCCAGCACCGACGCCGGAGGTTGACTCCACATAGGACGTGTTCGAAGACACACCGCCCAAACCGCCAGCCATAGCCGCCAGAGAATCAATCAGCAGGATTTGGAAGGTACGCGGCGGGTTGCCTTTCTCATCAAGCAAACCGCCGGCTGCGCCGACACCGACCATAGTGCCCATCGTGTCAAAGAAGTCTGCCAGCATCAGGGAGAAAATCAGCAGTAGCACTGAGATAACCGGAAGCTTCGTGAACGCCCCGAAAAAGTCAATCTGACCGAAAGTGGCAAAATCAGGAAGCTGCACGGGCGAGCCCTGCAAAGCAGGGACGTTCTTGGTCCAGCCAGTTTCGTTGACGACCTTGCCGGTCTGGTCAGTCATCAGCGGGATTTTCAAAATTGCTTGGAGAATGACCGCCAAAACGGAGGACACCACAATCCCAATGAGGATGGCAGCCTGAACCTTGCGAATGTAGAGGACCAAAATCACCACGAAACCGACTAGGAATACCACCATCGGCCAACCGGCAAAGGATCCCCCGATGCCAAGCTGAACCGGAGTCCCGCCGGGACGCACGACTCCCGCGTTGATGAGACCAACCAGCGCGATAAACAGACCAATACCGACCGAGATGGCGACTTTCAGCTGGCTGGGAACGGCATTAAAGACAGCTTCACGGAAACCGGTGACCACCAGCAGCGTGATGACAACGCCCTCCCAAAAGATAAGCCCCATCGCTTCGCCAAAGGACAGCCCGAAAGGACCAAGCACCAGGGTAAATGACACCATCGCATTCAGTCCCATGCCAGCCGCCAAAGCCAGGGGGAAGTTTGCTACCAACCCCATCAGAATGGTCATCAAGCCACCGACCAGGGCAGTTCCAGCCGCGATAGAGGCAGGGGTGACATTTTCAGCTCCACCTGCGCCAGCTGCGGCAATCAGGATGGAGGGGTTGACGACCAGGATGTAAGCCATCGCAAAGAAGGTCACCAGACCGCCGCGGATTTCTTGCCTTACGGAAGATTTACGCTCGGAGAGTTCAAAAAAACCTGCGATTCCGCCGCTGGTGCGGGCGGAACTCTTAGCGGTTTTCTTTGCGGATTTGTTTGCAGTTTTTATTGTATTGTTGCTCACCGCTTAACGCTAGCTGTTTCCATGAGGATAAACCAAAACGCAACGTCACAGGCTTAGGCATCCGCGGTTTGTCCCGAAAGGGTAATCTCATCCGGATCGAGTTCCTGCAAAGATTTGTCATCCAGGAAGGTCCGTCCTACCGGTAACGTACTGGGGGTCAAATCCGCATCAGTTTCGGAGTGTGCCCCACAAGTGTGGTCCATCGCCACTACATGTCCGTCGTCAGGGCTCCACGCATTGGTGCACAAACCAAATTCCAGCCGGAGCGAACCGCTGATTTTCCAAAGGTAACCGCAGGTAGAGCACGGGTCTTCCGGCGGGTTACCGTGACGATCCAGCTCGGTACGCGAATGTACATCACGCAGCCAGCGTTTTACCGCCGCATTGCGCCCCTCACGGTTCAGGACCCGCTTGCGTCCCAGTCCCAATTCCCACAGAGCCAGCTGGTCAGCGTCTTGCCCGGTGGCTTCGTATCCTTGGTCAAGGTTCGGATCGTCGGGATTGTAGGGAGTGCGGTCTTTTCGCCCCAAGTCACCGGGCTCCAACCGCTCTGACCAGGGTATCCACGGGGGTGCCAGCAAGGCACCTTCAGCCGGCAACAGGTCCGTTTCGCACACTGTCCCAATCCGTCCGTGTGGAACTCGGGTCAGGCTGACAGCCCAGACCCAACCCTTATATCCCGGTTTCAGACACTGGAAAAAATGCGTCACCAACCGTTGACCAGTGGCTTCCACCCGCAGGTGCTCCCCCACTTCGGTGTCTTTCGTGATGGATTTTAGGGCGTTACGAGCCAGGTCAGACTGTTTTGCTAGTACGGAGTCAAGCTCCAAAGTCTCCGCAGGCTTGGTAGCCTGGGTTTGTTTTTGAGCCATCAAAAGTTCCTTCGTGTCACTTCTTGGTTTAGTTCATTCATTCTGGAGGTGCTCATGCTTCGAAAGACTGCGCCACGATTTTCAGCATCTTGGCAATTTGTTTCCCGTTCTCGGGATATTTCCCCCGTCGCAGATTTCCGGAGGCATCGTCGAGAATCCGGATGAGATCCTCCACAATAGGCACCATATCAGCAGCTTTTTTACGTTGTGCTTTCGCTACGGAGGGAAGTTTTTCAACTACGGTTACGTTCATGGCTTGACGACCACGTTTGCCGTCAACTACCGAGTATTCAACCTTGGTACCGGGGTGCAGGTCCACCACGTTCTCAGGCAGAGCCGAGGCATGGAGAAATACCTCTTCACCGTCGGCTCCAGCTACAAAACCAAAGCCTTTGACAGCGTCGTACCATTTCACTTTCCCGCTCGGCACTTGTCCTCCTCTGTAAATCTTGGTTCACTTACCGCGTAAATCTAACGATTTCGGCAAAGTTCTCAACCCAACCAGTCTAACTGTAAGCCACAGCTGAGATAAAGTTGTAGGTGACGTTTGTTCTGTTTGGAAGAAAGTAGCAAAGTTACTGTGTTCTCAAGAATTCGTTTCATCGCGGTGAGTTTTATTTTAGTGATGGCGGGGTTCGTTCCGGCGGACTTCGCGCAGGCTTCTCCTGCTGTCCAACCCGCCGCTGATCCCCTGGATGTTTCGAGCAGTCAGATTTACGACCCCGATAACAAGCTGGGCGACGATGGTATCTACCAGGTGAAGAGTTCTCTTGAAGCCGCCAAGAATTTTAACATGTCGGTCTATATCGCTATCGTCCCTGATTTCGGTGAGCTCTCTCCCCGCGAATGGAACGAAAAAACGATGCAACTTTCGCATTTACAAGCTAATTCTTATCTCCTCTCCATTGCCTATAATCCCAATGCCGACGGTGCCGGAGAGATTGCGGCTTCTTCTACCGCTGGTTCAGCTATCAATAGTGCCCAAGCTGGCGACCGGGCTATGCAGGTTTTGCCTTATCAGTTGAGTAACGGCGATTACGCGTCAGGAGTGAGTTCTTTCGTCCAACAGTTGATGGATCTCGCCATGTCGGCGAAATCTGGTCCGGCAGCTCCCGCGGATAACGCCGACGTTTCAGGAAGTTCCACCAACAACTGGTTCATCCTCATGCTGATTTTGGCAATGTTGGTGGCAGTGGCTTTGGCTATCGCGATTTATCGGCGGAATTCCTACAGTACAGCAGCGAAAACTCAGGACAGCGCGAAGTTTGACGGGGTTGAGAAAGTCAATCAAGACAGCTCGGTTGAAGGCAACGCGACATTTACCCCCGCAACTGCCACAGATACAGTGCCTCCGGAAAACGCTACTCAGCCCGTCACAACTTTTGACACCCCTGCTGCGGTTGGAGATACCCCCGAGACAACGCCGACAGATACCTACGTTGCAGCTGCGCCGACAGCCGCACCACCGGAACAGATTCAGCCGGAAGCCCCGACCTATCCAGAGCCAGAGATGCTCTTCGATGAAGCAGCAGCCGCTGAAAGCGAGGTCAGCTACGAACGGGGTCTCAACGCTGTACACGATTTGAACAAGGCGATTTTTGCGGCGGCAGAGGACTTGCACGCTTCCGTGGAAGCCTTTGGACCGGCGGAAACCACTAACTTCGCCGCCACCTTGGATTTCTCTCGAGAGCAAGCCAATGCCCTGATGAACTGGCTTGCAGGAGCAGATTTAGTCAGCTCCGAGGAGGCCGGGCAAGTTGAGGATTCGGCTCAACAGGTTAAACAGACTCTGTCCGCTGAGGTACTCGAATTCACGAAGCGTCGCTACAATCCTGACCAGGTCGAGGTTTCCCTCAACCGGTTGGCAGCTGCCTGGAACCGAGCTCGGAAATCTTTGGCACAGGTTGAAATCGTGGAAAAACAGCTAGAAGCCGACTATCCCCAGGCGAATCTGGGTCATGCCAGCGCCAATCTAAGTCAATCGAAACGGCTACTAAAAGCTGCCTACAAAGGAATTTTTTCCGGGCAAAAGTGTTTGCAAGAAGGGGACGCCAAAACTGCAATTCGTTATGCGCGCGGTTCTGAGCGAGCAATCACTCAGACCGAATTCGCCCTCGAACACATCACCAAGCTCGGTGCATTTCTATCTGAAACCAAAGAGCACCTCTCCAACATGTTGGAAACATTGAACGCGAATGTGCAAACCGTCCGGACCTATGATCCCGAAGCAAGTGGTCAGGAAATCGCCATTACGTTGCGAACTATGGAAAAAGCCCAGAAGGCTCTGGTCGGGGAAGGGGATCCCATCGAGGCTTTGAGCAAGCTCTGTGGTCTGCAAGCCAACCTGTTCAATATCTATGGCACTTCGGTTTTGGCGCAAGATTTGGCTCAGTTACAAGGACAATTCCCGCTGCGTTTAGAGTGGGAGCAGCAGCATCTGGAGCTGCTGCGCACAGATATAATGCTGCGTCGCAATAGCATTGACCCGCAGATTGAACTGGAATTGGCTCGCTGCGAGCAACTTATCGCCCAGGCGCGAGAGAAGCTCCCACAAGGACCGCTCATCGGGATGACGATGCTTTCTACAAGCGCGGAGATGTTGATTCAGTTGGGCAGTGGGATACCGGAGGCTTTCCCCACGCCGGCTAAATAGTCCTCTGATAATTGTTTTGACCCGGTTTCCGGGTCAAAACTGTTTTTTAGGGCAGTTATCCGCCCAACGACATAGTTAAAAAAGTTATAGGATGCTGAGAAGTCTGAAAATATCGGGATACCTTTTGGAAGTCCCGGCTATTCAAATTTTGAAAATTTAAAGATAAATACTGTAAGTAAAGAAAAACTCAATGAAGCTGCAAATTCCTGAAGAAGAAACGACTTACCTTTTAGTCGATGGAGAAAACATCGACGCAACCTTAGGGCTGAGCGTCTTGGGACGTCGTCCCGACCCTGACGAACGCCCCCGCTGGGATCGTGTCCGCGACTATGTCTCGGAAACCTTTCCGGGTCAAACCAAAGGGCTGTTCTTTCTAAATGCGTCCGCGCACATGCCCATGACGTTTGTCCAAGCCCTACTGGCGATGAATTACCAACCGATTCCGCTTGCTTCTGAAAGGGATGAAAAGGTTGTTGACGTGGGGATTCAGCGCACTTTAGAAGCTATCGACAAACAAGAATACGGAAATGTGGTATTAGTTTCTCACGATGGTGATTTTGAACCTCAATTGCGCAGTCTGCTGCGCAACGACCACGACGTTACGGTGGTCGGGTTTGAAGAATTCCTCTCCGGCGAGTTGCGCACTCTCGAGGAAAGCGGTCTAAAAATCGTGGATTTAGAACGGGAGATTCACGCTTTCAATGCACCACTGCCCCGTATCGGAGCTATCCAGCTGAGCGAATTTGTCCCGGAAGATTTTATTTAATCGCGGCTAAACGTTCCTGACGCAAACGTTGCAATCCAGGAATTTCCGGTACCGCCAGGGGCAGGGGAATTCCCAAGGCGCGGGCTAACAGCAAGTCAGCCAGCTGCGGATTTCGAGCCAAACACGGACCGTGCAGATAGGTCGCAATGATAGAACCCTGCACGCAACCTTCCATTGGTTTTCCGTCCTCTGCGACACGATAGCCCTCCGGAATCTCCCGGCTGACTTCACGCCCCTGCTGTACACCGGCTGCTGCACTAGCACCGTCTGCCAGTCCCGGAGCTACCCCCGGCTGACCGTTACCGATGCCAGAGGTCACGAATCCCAATGGGGATGCGTCCCGACCCAAGAGGGTTGCGCCCCCGTGATTCTCAAAACCAGTCAGGGGTTCACTCAGTTCTCGTTCCAACGGTAAACCGCTCGGGGAATTGATTAATTCTCCGATAGCTCGCGCTCCTTGCGGCAGAGTCACCACGTCCAGCAATCCTGCCCCTTCGGTGCGTCTGCCTTCCGCGTCCGTGTACCAAGTTCCTAGAACCTGGAATGCTGCACATATCGCGAGAACGGGTTTTTGTTTTTGTACCGCTCGTTCCAATCCGCGGTCGGTTAAGAGGCGGCGAGAGGCAATGGTTTGCGCAACGTCTTCCCCACCGCCCAAAGTGTAGATATCCAGGCTCTCCGGGATTGCCTCAGTGCAGCTCACGTGAACAATCTCAGATTGATAGCCCAACAATTTGGCTCGATGCGCCAGCACCACCGCGTTACCGCCGTCTCCGTAAGTACCCAATACTTCGGGCATTAAGATCCCGATACGCAACGTCGATTCGTTCACTGCAACCACCCTCGTGCTACAAATTCAGCCCGTGCATCACGGAAACTTGTGTAGTTCAACAATAAATCAACTTCACCGGGCGCAACCATCTCGATAGCATCCAAAACTGTCGATGCCCAACGTGTCTCAATGTCGGCGTAGTTCAAACGCACCTGTAAATCAGCGCCACGTTCGCCGGTAGCGACCACGGTTTTTCCGCTTAAAGATTCAAAATTCACATCCCACAGCCAGCTCAAATCGGTTCCATCGGGAATTTGACCGTTGACTCCCACGATGATTTCAGCCTGCGGGTTCAGCATCGTCAGAGATTCCATCCATCCTGCCGGATTCTTTGCTAACAGCATCCGCACATGGCGCCCATCCACGCTGAAACTAGCGTAACGCCCTGCCACATCTTTCACTTGAGCGATACCGGTAGCAGCAGCGGAGACCTCCACGCCCAGTAATCTCGCTGCCACGAAAGCCTGCAGGGCATTGCCACGATTTGCTCGACCGGGGAGCTGTATCGTCGCGGTTGTTTCCTGCCCACTGCCGGTATCGATTAGCTGCACAGGAACACCGGGCTGGTAGCTCTCGGCTTTCCAAATCCACTTCGGGTGAGGCCGAGCAAACTCAGACTGGGTCGGGGGCTTGTCCCAAGGCACCTCATGAGCCAGCAGTTCCTCGACTGGAATCGAGCGCCACGACACATCCCGGTCGAGACCGGAAGCGAGTTCAGGTGGTTTTCCAGTGGTCGCGTCCGATTCATCCGGAGAATAAATAATAGCTCCGCCGGTTCGAGGCGCTGTCAAGGAGTCTCCATTCCAGCCTTTGCCTGCCGCGACCCAGACGGGATGCGCGCTATCCCAAGCTGCCGAGGTCATCAGAGGATCATCCACATTGGCGACCACGTAGGCTTGTGGATTTTCATCGACAGCGCGACGGATGCGTTTTTCAATAACTGCGATTTCCCCCACTCGATCCAGCTGATCACGTGAGAGGTTCAACAACACGATAACCCGCGGGCGAGTTGCTTTCGCAATCAGCTCCAGGTGCATTTCATCAATTTCCAGAATCGCCACGCCAGCGCGCGGATTCGACATCAAAGCCGCGACAACTCCGGGAGTCATGTTATCTCCGCCACGGTTTGAAGCTACAGCTACGCCTCCCGCCCGGACTGCTTCGCTGAGCATTCGCGTAGTTGTTGTTTTCCCATTAGTACCCGTGACCAAAGCAACAAGCCGATCTGCCGCCAAATGCTCCAGAATCTTAGGCTGCAGCCGCAACGCTACCCGACCGCCAATCATGCCACCGCTGCCTCGCCGGGTGACTCGGGACAGCCACGCCGCACCTCTGCCCGCCGCTAATGCGAGGCGATCACGAAAATTCAGTCGACCTTTCCAAGGCAGGACCGATAGACTGTTTAGGTCTGAGGAAGAAACGGATGAACTCACGTAACAATTCTAAGGGCAATATCAAAAACAATCTCATACAGCCCTGCATACTACCTAACAGTAACATGCAAGTCTATTGATATAACAGCGAATTCTGCGACAGCTAACGATTTATTACAAAACGCTTTGGGCGAAGAAGTCAAAGGAGAATACCATGCAGGAAATCGTCATCCTCGGCGGCGGCACTGCCGGGTCAACCGTAGCTAATCGCCTGTACAGAAAACTTCCTGCCCATGAATACCGCATCACGGTAGTGGACCGCGACAATAACCATCACTACCAGCCGGGATACCTCTTTATACCTTTCGGTCTGTATAAACCCCGCCGCGTCGTGAAACCTCGTTCGCATTTCTTGCCTAGGGGAGTGCGTTTCCTCATGGATACCATCAAACGAGTGGATCCGGTGGCTAAAACCATAGAACTTGGAAGTCAGATTATCCCTTACCATTACCTCATAATTGCCACGGGATGCACCATCCGCCCCGACCAAGTGCCGGGAATGAGCGACCCCAGGGTGTGGCGCAAATCCGTCTATGACTTTTACAGCTTGGGTGGCGCAGTCCGTCTGCACCGGGCGATGCAGCAATTCAAGCGCGGGCATCTAGTCGTGCACATCTCCGAAATGCCCATCAAGTGCCCCGTAGCCCCGCTGGAATTCGCGCTCTTGGCGGATTGGTTCTTTTTCATGCGCAGACGCCGTTTAGACATAGATATCACTTTCGTCACCCCGCTGGACGGGGCTTTTACTAGACCCGTAGCCAAAGCACAGCTCGGAGAGTTGTTGCGTCATCGTGACATCGAATTGGAAACCGACTTTAACGTTGAATACCTCGACCCGAAACGCAAAGTTCTGATTGGCTACGACGGGCGGGAAATCCCCTTTGATTTACTGGTGACAACCCCTCCGACCATGGGTCAGCAATACATCGCTGATTCTGGCTTGGGAAATGACTCCAACTATGTTTCCGTGAATAAGCACACTTTGCAATCCACCGCCTACCCGGATATTTTCGTGCTGGGCGACGCGGGAGATTTTCCCACTTCCAAGGCCGGCGCAGTGACTCATTTCCAAGCCAAGACTTTCGTGCCGAATTTCCTCAATTACTTACGCGGCAAACCCTTGACGGAATCTTTTGATGGACACGTCACTTGCTTTATTGAGTCGGGATTTCACAAGGCGCTGTTGCTCGACTTTAACTATGACGTACAGCCAGTCACGGGCAAGTTTCCCCTCCCCCTGGTGGGACCGCTAAGCCTGCTGAAAGAAACTCATTTCAACCACTTGGCTAAAATAGGGTTCTATTTCGCATATTGGGGTCTCTTGGTGCGCGGTCTTCCGCTGCTGCTACCTCGTAACATGCCTAGATTTGGCAAGGACTTTGCTCGGTGGGGTCTGCGTGATGATGGAGTCACAGCGCTTCCTCCGAAGCCACGTCAAGCAGTATCTCCCTCTCCACAAGTTCGGGTTCCCGTGGTCAAGGTGACTCCTCCGACTCCTCAGGTGGCTCCGTATCCCACCCCCAGCTGTGAACCGCCAACCCCTGCCGCTAGTAACCAAATTCCAGTATTGCACCAAGTCAACGGCATACCTATTGACGTAACCGATGAGGGTTTCATGATTCATCCGGAACAGTGGAATGACGAAGTCGCCAAGGGTTTAGCGGCGGCTTTGCACATAGAGCTAGATGATGCTGCTTGGGAAGTGGTGCGTTTTGTCCGCCGCGAATTTGAAGAATACGGCGTCTCTCCAACCTTGGGACGGATTGCCAAGGTAGGGGGATTCAAGGTCAAAACCGTTTTTGAAATGTTTGGAACCAAGCCAGCGAAAAAGTTAGCCTTCCTCGCGGGGGCCCCGAAACCTGTGGGATGCGTGTGAAAATGGCAAGCTTAACTGACCAGATTCCAGAACCTTCCGAGAGACAAAACATACCATCAAAGATCAGGATTATGACTCCACCACCAAACGCACCCGCAAATGCTGACTCAATAAGAGAAGCTGACGAGATTACCTACGTAGACCGCAAGATGGCGTTTATCTGTTCCAAAGGCAACCTCGACATGGCATACCCTGCCTTGATCATGGCTCACTCCGCACTCAACGCGGGGGTTCACGTGGACATATTCTTTACTTTCTGGGGCTTGGACATAATCAATAAACGTACGATGGACCGACTCAAGTTCACCATGCAAGGCAACGCTGCCATGCACTTTCCCACACTGGAAAAGTATTATCCCGGATTAGGGGATATGCATTTTTCTCCATCGTTAGGCGTCCTGCCGGGAATGACGAAACTTTCTACCTGGTACATGAAAAATGAGCTGCAAAGGATGGAAATTCCGCCCGTACGCGACATGCTTGAACAGATTGCGCAACTGGGGGCGAACCTGTGGGCATGTAAACTTTCGGCAGACATGATGAAGCTGACACCGCGTCATCTACACAAATGCGTCCGAGGAATTGTCGATGCTGATACTTTCATCGAGATGTCCGAGGGAGCACAGATTATCTTCATCTAAGTTTTCCGGGTAGGTCGCCCCGTCACCAGTGCGGTAAAGTGGCTTGGTGCCGTTTGTTTTGAGAGGTGGGCAATGCCAAAGATATGTGTAATCGGAGCGTCAGCGATGGGTACGGCGCTCTGCCGACCACTTGTTGACACGGGTTGGGACGTAGCCATGTGGGGAACCGAATACGACGATGTCGTTTTGGATGCCTATGCTCAGGGTCAACCCCACCCCGCGATTCACGTGCCCTTGGCACCCCAGGTTAAGACCTACCGCGCCAAACACCTTGATGCGGCAGTGAGAGGCGCGGAAGTGCTGGCGATATGTGTTGCCGCAGTAGGTCTACCCGATATCACCAGACGTCTGGCGCCATACTTCGACCGTGTGCGGGCAGTCTGGGTACTGACGAAGGGCTTTGTCAAGGATGAAGCGGGTCAAGTTCATTTGCTGGCAGAAGCAATGGAACAGATTGCGGTGGCAAATGGCGCCGAACTACCGACTCTGGTGTCCATCGGAGGTCCCGTCATCGCCCGCCAATGCGCGTTGAGTGAACCCACCGCGACGGTGTACGCCTGCCAGGATTTCGGAGCTGCAATTCACTATGCCCGGACAGTACGCACTGATTATTACCGCGCTTTTCCAGCTGAAGATACTACCGGGGTGGAGGTCTTGGCTCCTTTGAAAAACAGCTACGCCATCGCCCTGGGAGTGACCGAGGGCATTCAGGAATCAACCGGATCTCCACAATCTAACTTGCGCGCCGCCGTGTTTGCCCAGGCAATTCGCGAGATGTCTCTGGTTTGCGAAGCTTTGGGCGGTCGCCCGGAATCTGCCATTGGTCTGGCGGGAGTAGGCGACCTGGAAGTTACCGGTATTTCGGGCCGCAATAAGTTTTTCGGGATGCGTCTCGGGCGCGGTGAGCACCCGGACGAAGCCGAAACCGAAATGAAAGCGGCAGGGCACACGGTCGAGGGGGTACACTCCACCCCCTTGGCAATGACACTCATCGAGCAGCGCTGCCCGCAGCTTTTGGACGAACTGCCTCTGCTGCGCGCCGTGGACGAAGCCATTAGCGGAGAAGTGGATATTCGCAAGACTCTGGTTTCGGCAGCCCTGCCCGCCTATCCCGCGGATAATTTTGCTGCCTCGCAGCAAGGTAAGTGGAACTCGGATTGGTCTCCCGCTGCATCTGGTCTCTCGTGGAGACTGAAGAAGCTGGTCAGACGGTTCAAAAAATAAATTAAACCGAGGGGTCGGTCTCTCAACAGTTCCCGCCACGCTATTATTTTCGTTAGAATTCTGAACGGATTCGATGGCGAAATCACGAAGCAATGAGGCTTGGAATGAAAAACGTGGTGATTATTGGTGGAGGTACCAGTGGCACCGTCACCGCAAATTCGCTGGCGCGCCGGTTAGATTGTAAAGAGTTCCAAATCACCGTCATCGACTATTCCACTCGGCATTATTATCAACCGGGTTTTGTCGCATTACCTTTTGGGAAAATTCCGAATCCTCTGCTGTGGCGGCGGCGCCGGCAGACCCTCCATCCTGGAATCCGTTTCCTGCAGGATAAAGTAACCGCGGTGGATCCGGTCGCAAAAATGGTCATCACCCAGGCCAAACAAATTTCCTATGATTACCTGGTCTTGGCAACAGGATGCGAGTGTCGTCCTGAGTTGGTCGAGGGAATGGCGAAGGGAACCCTCCTGAACACAGGGATCTATTCTTTCTATACCCTGGCTTGGGCGCGACGCTTACGCCGGGCGCTGCAGACCTTTACCCACGGTCACCTCGTCGTGCATATCTCCGAATTCCCCATCCGTTGCCCGGTCGCCCCAATTGAGTTCGCCCTGAAAGCCGATCACTATTTCTTTACCCACCGGGTCCGAGATGACATCGAAATTACGATAGTTACCCCGCAATCCCAGGTTTTCGAGCAATCTATCGCTGCTCGGAATCTTTCTAACCTGTTGCGCCTGCGCGACATCGAGGTGCAGCCTGACTTCGTAGTCCGCCACATTGATGCAACGGAAAAACGGATGTATGCCTACGACGGCAAGGCTATTGATTACGACATGCTGGTGACCGTTCCTCCCATGCGAGGTCAGCAATTCATCGTGGATTCCGAGCTGGGCGATGAAATGGGATTTGTGCATCCAGATTTGGAAACCCTGCAGCATCGTGAATACCCCGATATTTTTGTCATTGGTGACACTGCCGATTTGCCAACTTCCAAATCTGGATCTGCGTGCGTATATCAATCTAGGGTATTAGTTTCTAATTTACTTGACTACATGGCTGGTAGGTCAATGATGCGCCGTTACGATGGTCACGCGATGTGCATTATCGACACCGGTTACAATCAGGCTACCGTAATTGATCGTTCCTACACCGTACCGGCAGTAACTGGAAACTGGTTTTTTCCTCGCCTGGGCCCCCTGTCGTTGCTGAAACAGACACGGAGAAACCACCTCGCAAAACGGCTCCTGTTCGTGTTCTATAGCGCGTTCATGGCAGGTCTGCGTGTTTTTGACAGATTCTCTCATATACAGCTTTTTGGTAAGGAATTTAGGCGCTGGGGCTTACGCCCCGACGGCACTACTCCGCTGTCTGCTCCAGACACGACCCCAGACGCCGACAGTTTAATCGCCCCCACCTGGAAACGTCGCCCTAACGCCTGTCTTGCCGCGGCATTTTCCACAAAAGTTCTGAAAATACCCGTCCTCCACGAAGCCGGAGGGAGAAGTATTGACGTGGACGCGGAGGGCTTTATGACGAATCCATGTCAATGGACCCGCGCGGTCGGGACTGATTTGGCGCGAGCGATTAACTTGGAAATGACCCCCCGACATTGGGAAGTCATCGAATTTGCCCGACAGAGTTTTGTCAAATACCACGTCAGTCCCTCTCTGCAGCGTATGGAAATGACGGGACACTTCCCAATTGCAGAACTGTTCGAGCTGTTCCCATCCAAGCCAAATAAACTCATCTGCTACGTAGCTGGTATTCCGAAGCCCCTAGGCTGTATCTAAGTACCGGAAGGATATTGATCTATGGAAAAATCTGCACCTGATTTTTTTGACCAGGATTTCTGGCGCGTATCTGAGCCATTGTTGCACATGGAAAAACGCAAGATGGCATTTATCTGTTCCAAAGGAAACCTCGACATGGCTTACCCGGCGCTAATTATGTCCATCGCAGCGCTTACCGAAAAAGTGGACGTCAATATTTTCTTTACTTTCTGGGGTTTGGACATTATCACGAAACGCACCATGGACTCCCTAAAATTCACTATGCAAGGAAATACAGCTCTGCACCTTCCCCTTTTGGAAAAATTTCGTCCCGGTTGGGGGAAACGCTACCTGCCCCCGAGCTTTGGAAATCTGCCGGGTGCCACGCATCTCGCCACCTGGTACATGAACAAAATGCTTGAAAAGAACGGTATCCCTCCCGTGCGCGACTTGTTAGAACAGATTGTCGAAATGGGCGGTCATCTGTGGGGATGCAAAATGACCGTTGATCTCATGGAGCTGCGCCAGAACATGATGTTCAAGGGGGTTTCTGGGATTATCACCGCCCCTGATTTTATTAAGAAATCGGAAGACGCACAGATTATTTTTATCTAATCTCCTGGTTTACTCCCCTCGCCCTCTTGAGCGCTGACCCAGTCCCGAATCGAGCGCTGTTGCTGCCGCCGCTTAGGGGTGAAAAATGACCGGTTCCGCGGGTAGATTTTCCGGTCTCCAATTCGTGAGAGCGTGGTTCAGGATTTCCTCTGTAGGAAGGGTCAGCAGTGCGGTTGCGTCAGTTTTCGCTGCCGACCAGCCCAATGTTTCTAAAACCTTCAAGAGAATCTTTTGATCAGACCACCCCAGCGCGTTCAGTTCCGGGCGGGTCACGGATTTATCTCGCTTTGCCAAACGCTGCCCTTGCGCATTCATGACCAGTGGCACATGAGCATAGGCGGCAGTATAGCCACCCAAAATTTCGGTCAGCCAGGCCTGCACCGGAGCGCTGGAGGCCAAGTCAGCCCCTCGCACGATTTGATCCACACCCTGATTGATGTCGTCCACCACCACGACCAGCTGATAAGCCCAATCCCCATCGGTGCGTCGCAATACGAAATCGTGAAGCAGACCAGTCAGTGGCCCCAACAGAGAATCTTTTACCGTATATTCCACTCCTTGTGGCGCCCGCAAACGCAATGCCGGTTGGCGACCTTGCGCTGCCAGTGCGGTCCGTTTAGCCTCCCGCTCAGAATCACTCAGGTCCCGGCAGATTCCCGGATAAATTCCTGGTTTCCCGTGCGGCGCACTGGCAGCTGCCGCGATGTCTGCCCGCGAACAGTAGCATTCATAAACCAGACCTTTTTGTACCAGTTGTTCCAAGGCGGCTTGGTACAACTGGTGGCGCTGTGATTGGTAGACAACCCTCCTGTCGCTCACTATGCCCAATGCCGCCAAATCTGCCAAGGATTGTGCAGCAAAACTGGGACGGGAGCGTCCGGTGTCAATGTCCTCTATTCGCACCAGGAATTCGCGCCCACTGGATTTAGCGAACAGATACGCTGCTACCGCGGTGCGCAGATTCCCGAAATGCATGACTCCTGAAGGGCTAGGAGCAAACCGACCGAAGCCACCGCGACTCACATTAAACCCGCTTAACCAGCGGGAATGTAATAGTTTCGCGGATTCCCGACCCGGTCAAGGTCATCAGCAGACGATCGAGACCCATTCCCATACCACCTGCGGGAGGCATCCCCTGTTCCATAGAGATGAGGAAGTCTTCATCCACTTCCATGGCCTCCGGATCTCCATTGGCAGCATCCAAAGCCTGCTGTTCAAAGCGCGCTCGCTGTACCACCGGGTCATTCAACTCGGAATATCCAGTGGCAACTTCAAAGCCACGTATAATCAAATCCCACTTTTGTACCTGACCGGGCTTATCGGGGTGTGTCTTTACCAAGGGCGAAGTGTCTTCGGGGAAATCGCACACAAAAGTCGGTTCCCACAATTTATCGCCAACCAGTTCTTCCCACAGAACTTCGACGATTTTCCCGGAGAGATAGTAGGGTTCCAGCTCAATGCCGAGCCGTTCCGCCAAAGCGACCAAGGCATCTTTCGGAGTCCGCACCGTGACTTCCTGCCCCAGCGCTTCAGACAGGGAACCATAGAGGTCAATCCACTTCCATTCCCCGGATAAATCGAATTCGGTTCCATCGCTCAAAGTTACGACTTCGGTGCCGAACACGTCCCGTGCGCAGCGCTGAATCATTTCCTGAGTCAGGCGAGCAATCTGGTGGTAGTCTCCGTAAGCGCAATACACTTCCAGCATCGTAAATTCAGGAGAGTGCGAAGAATCCGCACCTTCGTTGCGGAAGTTCCGGTTGATTTCAAAGACCTTGTCTATTCCGCCAATCAGGCAACGCTTGAGGAACAGTTCCGGGGCGATACGCAGATAGAGCTCCGTATCGTAGGCGTTCATATGGGTCACAAAAGGACGGGCGGCAGCCCCGCCGTGCAGGGTTTGCAGCATCGGGGTTTCGACTTCGATGTAGTCGTGTTCATCCAGGTAGCGACGCAGTGTCTGTACCACGCGAGACCGGTTACGTACCATGTCGCGGGCAGCGGGACGCATAATCATATCCAGGTCACGCCGGCGAACCCGCATATCCTCACTCAGGGAAACTTCTTCACCAGCCTCGTTTATGTACGATTTCGGCAGGGGGCGCAAGGCTTTACAGGTCAGCTGCCAAGAATCCACAAAAATGGACAGCTCTCCACGTTTGGAGCTGATGACCCGACCGTGGACAAACAGGTGGTCGCCCAAATCAACCTCCGCTTTGTAAGCGGACATTGATTCCGGACCGACTTCCCGTTCGCTAATCATGATTTGAATGGTGGAACCATTGCCCTCTTGCAGGGTGGCGAAAGCTAACTTGCCACTGGAGCGCATCAGACGAACCCGCCCTGCCAAGCCGACAAATTCTGCGGTTTCTTCCCCTGCCTGCAAATCCGAGTATTTTTCACGAACTTCAGAAATGGTGGTGGTTATATCCACGTGAACCGGATAGGGATTTTTGCCTTCTGCCAGCATCTTGGCGCGTTTCTCCGCGCGGATTCGGATCTGTTCAGGAGCCTCGGCAGCATACGTTTCCTCGTCGCTCGCCACAGGCGCTGGGTTTACATTCTCAGTTTTGTTTTCTTTTTCAGCCACCGTTCTAGTCTAGACCATTCCCCGGTCGCGTTGTTCAGTAAGGGTTTTTACCCTTTTCAACCGGTTCCTCGGCGGGTTTGCGCCGGGTAAAATTGCCCCAAGAAGTCAATCAAGATGTTTAGGGGATGCGATGCAACTTTCCGCCGCTGACAAAATGACTGTTTCCACCCGGCTGAACGAAGCTAAACAGTCCTTAGATGAGGTTATCAGCCTCCTCGACACTGATGCAGACGCGAGCGTATTGATTTCCAAGCTGAACGAGTCCTCACGCCGCTTAGACAGGGCTTCTTTCGCCCTGATGGTTTCCAGTTTGCAGGGTACCGCCGAGGCCAGTGAACCGGAGCGAGTAGAAAATATCAAACACCTGGAACAGCTGTTCTTGCACATTGAGTAAGCGGGTGCGACTGGAAAACGCAGGCGCACCCGGAATTAATCAAACAGGATGAGTTCCCTGTCCACGTGCACCCCGCGAGGAGTCCGCTTCGAGCGATTTCTCCCGCAACCACCATAGACGTTTACTTCCCCAGAAAGGCGCGGCAGGACCCTTGTGGCCTCTAAAGTTGCACGTCCATGTTGTCAATCAGCCGAGTAGAACCAACCTTCGCCGCCAGTGCCAAGATTGCCGCACCGTGAAATTCGCCGGTAATCGGCACGAACCCTGTCGGGTTCACCAAGGCGACATAATCCACGTCTATGCCGGGCACCGCTGTGAGACGTTCCCGCACCTTAGCTGCCAAATCGCTCGCACCAAGACGAGAGGCGTTTTCTCTCCCCCACTGCAGAGCCTGGGAAAGGTTTAGAGCAGTGTCGCGTTCCTGCGGGGACAAGTAGCGGTTGCGCGAGCTCAAGGCCAGACCGTCGGGTTCCCGGCGGATTTCCACCGGCAAGATAGTCAAAGGGAAGTCCAGGTCGGTAACCATCTGCGAGATAATGGCGAGTTGTTGGGCGTCTTTCTTACCAAAAGCCGCCACATCGGGACGAGTCAGGTGGAACATCTTGCCCACCACCAGCAGCACTCCAGCAAAATGGGTAGGGCGAGTCTTGCCTTCTAGGATTGTGGCGGCGTGTCCGGGATCAAAGCGGACCAGTGCCTCACCGGATGGATACATGACCTCAGGGGTAGGCGCAAACAGGGCGTCTGCCCCGACTTCTTGAAGCTTGGCGGCGTCCCCTGCCAGGTCACGAGGGTAAGTGTCGTAGTCCTCACCGGGCGCGAACTGCGTGGGGTTGACGAACACCGTCACCAGCACGGTATCTGCCTGGGCTTTCGCGGCACGTACTAAATCCAAATGCCCTTCGTGCAGGGCTCCCATCGTCATGACCAGACCAAGTTTGCCCTGAATACCTTTGCGCCAGATCGCCAATTCTTCTCGGGTTTTCAGTAATTCCATGGTCTTATTCCTCTCTGAAAATATCTGTCTGTTCCTCGTTAGAGTCGGCACAAGGCTGCGTGTTCGAGATGACGCGTTCCAGCCAAGCCGCGGGGGGTTCTTTGTCCCGCGCCATATCAGCATGCGAAACTTGCAGTTCCCACAGACTTTGCGCAGAGCTGGTAGGCAGATGGTACACCGTGGTTGGCACCACGCCCGGCACCAAGTGCAGTTTGACATTTGCCATCCCTAAAGCCCGTTGCGCCGGTCCTTGCCGCAGGGCCACGGATTGCATCCGGCAATGCGGTACAAAAGACACGCGCCGGGTAATCCTGCCGTCGCGAATCATCACCATCGTCGTGGTCAGCACCGCAGCTTTGCGATTCCAAGTAATCCAATCAAACCAGCGAGCTTTCGGTGAAGCCGTAAAGATTCCCGGTGCCGGACCGGATCCGTACATCATGACTTTCAAGAGATTTGTACCGGCTGTTCCAATTTCGGCGCCGTTGAGGTCGGTGACCGCACCGAGGTCGTGTTCCATCATCCACAATGCTTGCAATGCCTGAGCGCGGGTTCCTACCGGCAGCATCACGTGAGAGCTGGTCTTGCTCTTATTACCGCCGTTTCCTTCAGAGGTTCCCTGGTAGCCAGCCATAGTTAACTCGACCCGCCACCAGTCCTTACTCCGCCACAGGAAGGGCTGCTTTAAAACTACAGCGTGGACTCGCCCCGGAGGAATGGTCTGGGAATCATGGGTCGTCAATCCGTGGCGCAGACGGATTCCATCGGCAGAAGCCGCCGCGGTAAAGTTCCACCCTTCGTTGACTTTTTGACCTATCGCCGTGATAGTAGCAAAAATACCGGCAAGCACACCGAGCAGGGCTTGGGGTGCCACTAACAGCGCTGCCCAGAAACTGTCCGCATCACCGCTCATGAAGATGGCTATCGCGGGAATCAGCCCCAGCACCAACAGCAGCGGAATCAGCAGCACCGCGAACCAGGTAGAAACTGAACGCAAGATTGATCCCACCAGCATCTCGGTGGGGATTTCGTATAGTTTTGTCTCCGGCGCTTCCCCGCTGGCGGCGGGCAGGTCTCCCACTAATCCAGCTTCGCCTATCCCGATGATTTTTGTACTATTCGTTAAAGAATTAGTGGTATCTACAGCACGGTTGGCAACAGTTTTTTGACCTGATGCTTTGGTTAAAACTTCAGCCCGTAGCTCCTGCGCCTGAGAAGCCTTCAGATACATAATGTCAATCTGGGAACCGCTGGCTCCTGCAGAATCCACATGCAGCTTTGCTAAACCGAGCAGACGCGGCACCAACGGGGCGATAACGTCTACCGCTTGAATTCGGTTCAACCGCATGTGACGTTCTTTTTTAAAAATGATGCCGTGACGAAACAAAACCGCTTCATCAGTCAGCGCGTAAGCGGTAAACCTCCAGCTCAGATAGGCAAAAAGAACCAGCAACAGCAGAAGCACCACGATTCCCAGCAGGGAAAAAAGCAGCACCGGCAAGACCTTTCCTGTCGACCGTATCGCAGCCATCGCCTTAGAAATGTCACGTATCAAGTCGAGCTGCGAATAAATGATTGCCACCAGCGCCACCAGAACCCCCCACATCTGGGTCAGTGGCGTCAAGGGGTGTACTTTGCGCCAAACCGGAGGTTGCGCAGTAACGCTGGAGAGGTCAGAACTGGCTGGAATCCCCTCCGACGAGCCCTGCGAGGGCATAGGCGCCGAAGACTCTTTGGGGGTTCCTTCCGAGGGTTCCCAGCCCGGGTCAATTGGTTGTGTCATCTGTCTTTCCTCGCCGTGTTCACAATCCTGCTCTCAAAGATTCACCGCGCGCGGTGAGGATCTGACGTAAGCGATCTGCCTCGGCATGGTCCAATCCGGGGATGCTCGCCGCCGATTCCGTCGAAGCGGTCTTCATGCTGACCTGGGCAATGCCGAAAATCCTGTCGATAGGTCCTTGCTGCACATCCACAAACTGCATCCGCCCGTAGGGAATCGCCCACATTTTCTTAAACATGATGCCCCGACGTAAAAACAAATCCCGCTCGGACTCAGCGTAACCCCATGCCTTGACCTGGCGTGGAATTAACCACAACTGCCACACCAACAGACCAATCGGTACAATCTCTAGGAACCAAAACCACGGAATACCTTGTGTGCACATCATTGCCCCTGCGAATCCCCCAAGAGCCAGCGCGAACACCGCAATCCCCGCCAACAGTCCCAGAATCCGCACCGTGATGAGTTTCATGGAAATCGGTTTAAACGTCACGCCTGCAGGGTTAAATAATTCATCGGTCATGGTGACATCCTACCTAAGCGCCACGAAATTAATCATGGCGGAATGTGCATTCAGCCTAAAATTTTACGAAGCTGCTCGCGCTGGTGAGAGCTTAAACCTCCACGTTGCCACAACCGCTGGGTCGCAGCTCGCGCCAATGCCCGATAGGAATCGGGCACGTCAGCCAAATCATCAAAAGGTAGTGCGGGATCCAAATCATCTTTATGCAGCACGGGTCCGCTCCGCAGCGCCTCTAGGTGCATCGCCACGGTTGGAAAATCAGCACGTGCTACCGGTCCAGACAGCCCGGTTTCTCCTTCGCGCAAAGCCCGGTCAAAAGCCGCTTTAAACAGAGGCTCAGCAAAAACAGCCGGGTCGTCCAGCCCTGCCATCTGCAACGCCCGGATTGCCTGGGTCAGCACGATTACCAGGTGATTTGCCCCATGCGCCAAAGCCGCGTGGTATAGGGGACGCGCCGAATCCGGAAGTACGTGAGGCACCCCGCCCAAGTCCAAAACCAGAGCTTGCGCCACTGCCAACAGGGATTGCGGAGCATTAACCGCCCAATGAGTTCCTGGTAAACCTTGCAAATCCAAGGAAGTGCCGGAAAAAGTCTGTGCCGGATGCAAAGCCAGGGGAATGGCTCCTGTGCAGACGGCAGGCTGTAAAACATCCAATCCGTGAGCCCCGGAAACGTGAGCCACCAGCTGACCCGGTTGAAACGCCTGAGTCTGCGCTAATTCAGCAACGAGGGGGGCAATTTCTTGATCTCGCACGCTCAACACCACCAGGTCGCAATCAGGCACCAGCTGTGCCGGCGGCACCACCGCAACACCGGGGAGGATGGCATCCACTCTTTCTCGGGAAGTCTCCGAGCGCGCCGAAACTCCCGCTAACGTATGACCTGCCTGCCTAAACGCAGCAGCCAAGATAGGACCGACCGCCCCCATACCGATGACTCCGACCCGCAGCGACGGACTGGGATTCCCACCAATTTCAGACATGTCACTATCGTAAACTACGCCAGCCACACGAAAACTCAGCACTTTCGAGGAGCGCCAGGCTCTACCCTTGTGAACCCATCAACCACTGAAAATTGCTCACCATAAGGGAATCTCGGGATTTCTCAACGCAAAATCCCCCGTCAAGCTGTACCCAAGCACTATTTTTTGCAGTTAAGATGTATGTGAGGAGTGTTGTGCCTCCTAACTCGCACGACATATTGAACGTTTTGTTTAACGAGGATGGTTATGGAACCTGCAGTGAGCGAAGCACGACTTTTGGTCGTGGATGACGAACCTAATATTCGCGATCTTTTGGCATCCTCCCTGCGTTTTGCGGGATACGATGTCTTAAGCGCCGGGGATGGCACCGAGGCTTTGCGCCTGGCCACAACGGAGAAACCCGATTTGGTCATTTTGGATGTCATGTTGCCCGATATGGACGGCTTTACCGTGACTCGAAAGCTGCGTGCTTCCGGAATTGATATGCCAATTTTGTTCCTGACCGCCAAGGATGACATGCGCGATAAGGTCGAAGGTCTGCAGGCTGGCGGAGACGACTACGTCACCAAGCCTTTCGGTCTAGAGGAAGTCGTGGCGCGTATCAACGCTATCTTGCGTCGCACGAAGCGGTCCGCGGTGGAACAACCCCTGCTGCGCGTGGCTGACCTGGAGCTGGATGACAACCTCTACGAGGTGCATCGGGGCGGGCGTCTCATCGACCTCTCCCCCACCGAGTTCAAACTGTTGCGTTACCTAATGGTGAACGAAGGTCGTGTGGTTTCAAAGACCCAAATCCTCGATCACGTGTGGGAATACGATTGGGAGGGTGACGCTGCCATCGTTGAATCTTACATTTCCTACCTGCGACGCAAACTTGATGCCCCTGACGAGACTGGCAGTATTCCGCCTTCGCTCATCCAAACCCGTCGTGGTGTCGGTTACCTGTTACGCGATCCCAACGAGTAATTATCAGCGGTTTACTGCCGCCGTTGCGATATGAGAATACGAGGCGGGGTAAATCATTTCTCTGCCGTCTGGTGGAATGAGTCGGGTTTTCAAGGAGGCACCCAAGTCAGATGAGGAGTGGCAAGTGCGTGGAATAGGGAAACTGTGGATCTCCCTGGCCTTGGCCACGCGACTGACCATAATTTTTGCAGTCGCCTTGGTCGCGGCGCTGTCCTTAGCTGGCACCGTAACGGTGCTGTCACTTTCGTCGTATCTGACCAGCCAGCAGGACGCCCAGCTTTCCGCGGCAGCTAGAGTGATGGGTCCCAACGCCGCGAACCTTTCGGACACTACGGTGTTTTCCAACAATATGCCCAGCGATTACTACATATACGTGCAGTTTGTGGGCTCGATGCACCGTCCGGATCGTGAATTTATCACCCCGTCTACGAAGAGTAAGTCGGGCATTCCACAGCGTCAATACTTGCCGAAAAAAGCTGATATTCCCACAATAAGTAACTCATCTTCCCTGGTCATGCCCGGAACGACGGTTCCGTCGACCAAATCCGGTCAAAAGTGGCGGGTGTTGTCGATTTTGCTGACTTCACAGGGGAAGGTCGCGGGAGCCGCGACTGTTGGTCTGTCTATGACTCCGCAGAGTAATATGCTGCAAGCCATTATGTTTACCATCACAATCTCGACATTGATCATCGCCATTGTCGGCACTTTGATGACAAACTACCTGGTAGGAAGAGCTTTCCGACCTCTGCATGAGATTGAAGGAGTTGCGAACAAGATTGCGGCTGGAGATTTGACGCAACGTGTTAAGAAAGCTCCCAACACCACCGAAGTGGGATCCCTGGCGAATTCTTTGAACGTGATGCTTTCCAACCTGGAACAAGCGTTCTCTGCCGTGGAATTGTCCGAACGTAAGATGCGGCGTTTTGTCTCTGATGCATCCCACGAGTTGCGTACCCCCACCGCTGCAATTCGCGGTTACGCGGAGCTGTCGCGGATGGGCGGTGTGGGTCCGGAGCGTCAGGCAGAAGTCATGGCACGCATCGAGTCTGAGGCCACCCGCATGGGCAACATGGTGCAAGACTTGCTGACTTTGGCGAGGTTGGATGAACATCGTCCGATGACGTTCGAGCGCACCGATATTACAGCTTTGGCGCGGAACTCTCTGTCGGATATGGCGGTGCTGGATCCGGAACGCGATTTGCAGCTGCTGAACATGGAAGATGAGACGCTGGAGGAAGTTTACAGTGTCTACGCAACCGTGGATGCGGAAAAGATTTCCCAGGTCATCACCAATTTGTTAACTAACGTGCGCCAGCATACTCCGGCAAACACTCCCGTCGAGGTGGTGGTGGGATACCACATGTGGCCCGACGAAACGGGAGCTCCTATTAAGAATGCCGTGGCTTCAAAGATTCCAGCTTTCCAACGATGCGCCGTCTTAGAGATTCGTGACCACGGTCCGGGCGTGGCCCCAGAAGACGCCAAAAAGGTCTTTGAACGTTTCTATCGTTCTGACACGTCACGAGTGCGGACCACCGGCGGAACCGGTCTGGGTTTGGCTATCGTTTCCGGTATCGTTTCGGCTCATAACGGTACGGTGGCGATGCTCCAGACTCCCGGCGGTGGTGCCACGGTGAGGATTAAGCTGCCCTGCCAAGCCTCACACGTGGATGCTGAAGGAGAAAACAAGAATACCCCAGCCGCGAAATTCGCTGCCGCTGCTGCCGCAATCAATAAGGTCTCCAGCTCCAAGGAAAACTCCCGTCAGCTCTCCGCGGCGCAATCTACCGCTAGTGCATCCCGATCGCGGGGTGTGCCCGGAGTAAACACGAAGGCTGTTCCTGCCGCAAGACCGACTCCCCCAGTGGCTCGACCCACCGTGCCGAGTCCCGTTGTGCCACCAACTCCCCCCGTGGCACCGCCCTCGCGACCTGTGGCTAAGCCCGTTCCCAAACCAACAGTTGCACCCCCACCCCCGCCCCCGCCGCGCTCCGCTTAAGTGAGGGTTTTTCCCCGCCGATGCCATTGAGAGCGCGGGAGTTATTGTCTGGAGCTTTGGTTTTTTAAGGAAAGTCGTTAGTACCGAAAGAAACAGATATACTTTGTAGGTTGCTTTGGGTTTCCCCAAGCGGACAGAGGATGATGTGTATGGCCGAGAAAATACCGGCTTGGTTATTGACGGGTTTTGCCCGTTCTGTTGCCGCAGAAGGCGGTACGGCGCCACGAGATGTAGCCGAATCCGTAGGCACTGAGTTGGCGCAGCGGTGGATGGCTCCGGAGCGCCATTTTCATAATCTTGAATATCTCAAAACCACACTGGAAAACGTCGATATTCTCAGCGAACAGGCTCGTGACGTGGAAGCTATCCGTTTGGCAGTGTGGTATCACGGTGCGATTTTTGATGTTTCCGAAGCAGCAGTAGAGCGCGGTGAAGCGGGACTGGATGTGCTGGGTTCAGCTGATTATGCTGCCGATTCTTTGGCTGAGTTGGGCGTTGGTGAAGCCCGGATTGAAAAAATTACGGACCTCATCCGAGGTTTATATCGCCATCAAGCAGTTGAAGACATTGATGCCCAAGTGCTCTCAGACGCGGATTTATGCGTTTTAGCAGCGGATCCTCAAGAGTATCTGGAATACCTGCGGGACATTCGCCGTGAGTACGCTGCCTACGATGAAGCTCGCTTTATTTCTGCCAGATCCACAATCATCGGCAACCTGCTGAGCCGCCCACAACTTTTTTGGACTCACGGCGCTGCGGGTTGGGAAGAACAGGCTCGCGAAAATCTGAGAGCAGAATTGGAACGTCTGGAAAAGACCGGCACTACTGGATTGGACATTGCTGGTACTGGGGCTGAGCCAGCTATTCAAACCGGCGCGATTCCTGAAACAGCACCTACTTCGGATATGCTGCCTACCCCAAGGGAGGGCACTCCGGTGAAAACTGCCACCAAACCCGAAACCGGAGAGTTGCCCGAAGCAGCTCCGCGGGACCAGGATTCGGAAGATACGGATGAACCGGACGAAGTCAATCCTTATGCACCTCCGGACGAAGCAGATTTGGGATCGACCCTCGAAAACGTCGCTGAAGCTATGGACACGATGGTCATGAAAGCACTTAAACCCGCTGAAGTCGGTCTGAAACCCCTTTCTGACGTGGAGGAATAGGGTTTTCCACAGGGAGTACGATTTCGGAGTTTTCCACAGGTAATTTTTTTGTATCTGGGCTGCTGACTTCTCTTGCCTTAGTTTGAGAGTGCGAAAACCAAAGTTTGGTTTTCCCGCGCTTTAAGTGTTTCAAACGAAAGGAATCACCATGCAATTTCAAGTCGATAGCGATGCTGTAGCTGCCGCCGGCGCCCAAACCCGTGCCTGCGCTGAGGAAGTTAGCGCCCAGGTTTCTGCGATGATGGCAAATCTGACTACTCTGCAAGAGTCGTGGACCGGTGCCGCGTCCGGCGCTTTTGCGGCACTAGCAGCTCAATGGCGCGCCACCCAAGCTACCGTGGAGGATAACCTTCGCCAGATTGGTATACAGCTAGATACTGCCTCCGCGAACTATGCTGAAGCGGAATCGAATGCTACCGCGCTGTTTGCCGGAGCCTAAAAATCTTTGGAACAAACCAAAATACCCAAAACTGAGAACTGAGAGACTCGCAAAGTCTCTCAGTTCTCAACATTTTATGAAGTTCGTAAGGTCGGACGCTGTTTGTGTTTAGCGGTTCAGACCCAAGTTGATTTTCTTGCCGGTGACAAACGAGATTACGACCGCAGCCGCCACTCCAGCTCCCACACACAGCAGCATGATAAAGACGAAAGAAACCACACCAGGAACCGATTTAATCGGGGAGGACACAAAGGCTTGTGGCGCATTCGCGTTGATTGCCGAGATGGAGGTCTTGGCTTGTCCGTTGGCATTGGCAGGAGCCTGGGGAGCCACATTAGCGTGAATCTGAGGTTCCGCGTTAGCAACGGAGGCAGGAGCCTGTGGGTACATGACCTCAGGTCCAGCCGGGACATCTACATCACTGCCGCCTGTGTTCAGTTCGGCAGTGGAGGGAGCGGTGGGTGCGGGGGATGAGGGATTGACCACTACATTGGAAGCACCAGAGGGCATTGAATCCAGATTCACGTGCTGCATAACCGTGCCAGCGGAGTCTCCGGATGCGCTCGGGGTAGACAAATTCTCAGCGTATGCAGCCGGGGCAAAAGCCAATCCCAGCATCAGCGCCGTTGCTGTAACCAAAAACTTTTTCATCGCGTCCTGCCTCAGTTTCGAATTCCTATTTCCAGGGTTTTCCCAGCCCCTCACCACACGATTTTCCCAGGTTCCAAACCGAGAAATCCTTGCGGCTGTTACTTAACATTGTAACCTCTAATTGATTTATCGGGAACCCCTCAGTTTTCATTAGGACTTTTTTCGGAGTTTTTGCGTATATTTCAAGGTTTTTTCCGGGTATTGTTCAAATCTTTGTAATGACATACTCACCTATATTTTCTCGGTAGCAACCCGAAGCTGTCCCCCCACCGCCGTGGTTTTACGGATGACGGACTCATAAAATCCATCGGGGCGACTCCCGCAAAAGCAGGAATCGCCCCGATGAAAGTTATGAAAACTCGAGCAGTTGCCTACTGGCTTAGTACATACCACCCATGTTGTCGTCGCCAGCCGGAGCTGCTGCCGGAGCCGGAGGCTCAGGCTTGTCAGCCACCACGGCTTCGGTGGTCAGGAACAGACCTGCGATAGAGGCAGCGTTCTGCAGAGCGGAACGAGTCACCTTCACCGGGTCAGCCACCTTGGCTTCCAACAGATTCTCGTACTCGCCGGTAGCAGCATTCAGACCCTCGCCCTTGGGCAGGTGGCGGACCTTCTCAGCCACGACCCCGCCTTCCAGACCAGCGTTGTCCGCAATCTGCTTCAGCGGGGATTCCACCGCTACCTGCACGATGGCGGCACCGGTCGCTTCGTCGCCTTTCAGCTGCAAATCCTTGAAAGCCTCCGCGGCAGCCTGAATCAGAGCCACGCCACCGCCAGGAACCAAGCCTTCTTCCTTGGCAGCCTTCGCGTTGCGCACAGCATCCTCGATGCGGTGCTTGCGTTCCTTCAGCTCTACCTCGGTAGCGGCACCGGACTTGATGACTGCTACGCCGCCAGCCAGCTTCGCCAAGCGCTCCTGGAGCTTCTCACGGTCGTAGTCGGAATCGCTCTTTTCGATTTCCTGACGAATCTGACGAATACGAGCTTCCAGAGCATCCTTGTCGCCAGCGCCGTCCACGATGGTGGTGTCATCCTTGGTGACAACGACCTTGCGGGCAGTGCCCAGCACTTCCAGACCCACGTTCTCCAGCTTCAGACCGAGATCCTCGCTGACGACCTGGGCGCCGGTCAGGATAGCCATGTCCTGAAGCATAGCCTTGCGGCGATCGCCGAAACCGGGAGCCTTCACTGCGACGACCTTCAGTGCGCCACGAATGCGGTTGAGCACCAGGGTCGCCAGAGCTTCGCCTTCGATGTCTTCTGCCACGATAGCAATCGGCTTACCAGCCTGCATGACCTTTTCCAACAGCGGCACCAAGTCCTTGATAGAGGAAATCTTGGTGTCCACCAACAGGACGTAGGTGTCCTCCAAAGCGGCTTCCTGACGATCCGCGTCGGTCACGAAGTAGGGAGAAATGTAGCCGCGGCTGAAACGCATACCTTCGGTGACTTCGAGGCTCAAGCCGAAAGTGTTGGATTCTTCCACGGTGATGACGCCCTCTTGACCCACCTTTTCCATGGCTTCAGCGATCATTCCACCGATGGTTTCATCAGCAGCCGAAATCGAAGCGGTAGCGGCAATCTGTTCCTTGGTCTTAACTTCCACTGCGTCGGCGAGCAACCGAGACACTACCGCGTCTACAGCCTTTTCGATACCGTGACGTAGTGCAATCGGGTTCGCGCCCGCAGCCACGTTGCGCAGACCTTCCTTGACGATAGCCTGTGCCAAAACGGTCGCCGTAGTGGTACCGTCTCCAGCCACGTCGTCAGTCTTCTTGGCGACTTCCTTAACCAATTCGGCGCCAATCTTTTCGTAGGGGTCAGCCAGGTCAATTTCCTTAGCGATAGACACGCCGTCGTTAGTAATGGTCGGGGCGCCCCACTTCTTTTCCAACACCACGTTGCGACCCTTGGGTCCCAAGGTCACCTTGACGGTGTCGGCCAACAGGTCCAAGCCGCGTTCCATGCCGCGACGGGCTTCTTCTGCAAAGGCAATCATCTTTGCCATTTATTACAACCTCCGCTTTTATAAGGTTCATGTGCGGCGAATGCCCGCGACGGACGGCTGGGGTTGTGGCGGTTCACGTCTCCGCGCGACCTGCAGCCTCATTCACCAACTTGTCACTCTAACATTGAGAGTGCTAACTCAATCTTGGCACTCTCACACCGAGAGTGCAAGTTTTAAATTTCTGAGTTCACACCGTGAGGCTGCGCAAAATGCTCCGTCAGGCTACCCTTTGAGCCTACTCACCAGCACGATTTGCACCGTCTGCGCACCGTCTTTAGGCACAATCATGTCGATATTCAAAATCCGTTGCATCTCGCGTGCTTCCGCTTCGTGGTCAGCGGGGTAATAGATGGTGTTTGCCGAGGGCTTAGTGCCTTGGAAGTTCTCTGCGGATACTTTTGTGAAGCCATCCGCGGCTACTTTGTCTTTAACTTTTGCTGCCAGACCGTTGATTCCCGAAGCGTTCAAGACGCTCACGGTGATAGTTTTATCAGCCGCACGAGGCTCGGTCTTTGTTTCGGCGGTGGGCGGGGTGGTTTGAGTCGGCTCCTCGCTGGGTGCGGCACTTTCCGCGGGCTTTTTGCTAGGTTTCTCGGTTTCAGAAGGGCTTGGCGTCGCCACAGCGTTTGGGGTTTGACTCGTTGGCGGCTTACCCGCCGCATCATTAGCAGTTGAGGGATGCGACCCAATTAGGAGCAGCATGGCCCAAGCCAGCAAGGGCGCAGCAATAATCACGATGACAAAAGGCAAGAAACCGTGCCACCAGGGCTGACCAGGCCGGTGAGCGCCCTGGGGTAAGTTTTTGCCAATACGGTCGAATTCATCCTCGGGGTATCGTGCTTCGTCCACGTGTCTAGCTTATGGATTACCGTAGTTTTCAGGCTGTTCCCACGCCGTTAACCCTACGGAAAGTAACGAAAAATGGATTCCAGACCGGCGGACTCAGGGCAGGCGCCAATCCACCGGCTGACCACTCTGCGCCACCAGCAGTTCGTTGGCTCGAGAAAAGGGACGGGAACCAAAGAACCCTCGTGACGCTGAGAGCGGGGAGGGGTGGACAGATTCCAGACAGGGCACATGGGGCATGAACTCTTTGGTCCTACGTGCATCGGCACCCCACAGAATCGCGACCAGTGGCAGCCCTTGCGCGGCGTGATGGTTAGCAAGTTCCCGGATGGCGAACTCAGTAATGGCTTCCCAGCCCCGACCCCGGTGAGAGGCAGGTTTCCCCGGCTGTACGGTCAAAGCCCGGTTTAGCAGCATTACTCCCTGTTCAGCCCAAGGTCGCAAGTCTCCCGAAGTCGGTAAGGGCAAACCTAAATCTTGGTGCAGTTCTTTAAAAATATTTACCAGTGAACGGGGAATTTCTGTACCGGGCATTACAGAAAACGACAGTCCCATGGCATGACCGGGGGTGGGATAGGGATCTTGCCCCACAATCAGGACTTTTACCCGCTCCAAGGGGTACTGAAAGGCATGAAATACATTTTCTCCAGCCGGAAAGTACCCCCGCCCCGCCGCCAGCTCAGCGCGTAGGAAATCTCCCATGGCGTGAATCTGCCCCTCCACAGGAGCCATAACTTGCGCCCAGTCCGGGGACATAATCCGCTCCAATCCACTCCGTTCCTCTCCTGTTTGCATCGCCTGCTCCCTACATATCCAAGGCTAAATCGAGAATGGGGGCACTATGCGTGAGGGCTCCCACGGAGATAAAGTCCACTCCGCTGGCGACCGTCGCTGCCGCATCACGCAGTGTCAAGCCCCCGCTAGCCTCGGTTTTCACTCCGTGCGGGGCGGCAATCGCCACCGCTTTAGTCATGGTTTCCGGGTTCATATTATCCAGCAGAATCAGCCCTACCCCCAGATTCGTCGCCTCCCGAACCTGTTCCAAAGTGTCACATTCGACTTCCAAAGGTATCTGGGGAGCATATGCCCGTACTGCCCGCACTGCCGCCGTCAGCGAACCGGCTGCGGCAATGTGGTTGTCTTTGATGAGTGCCGCATCCCCCAGCCCCATCCGATGATTTTCTCCGCCACCACAGCGCACCGCGTACTTTTGCAGCACGCGCATTCCAGGAATCGTCTTTCGGGTATCACGCACCCGCGCTTTTGTACCTGTCGTTCCACTCTCGTCGGAGGCAGCAGCAATCGCATCGACATAAGCTGCCACCGCGGTCGCCACACCGCTGAGCTGACTGGCTAGGTTCAACAGGGTTCTTTCGGCGGTCAGCATAGTCCTGGCACCAGCAGTTATCTCTAAAATGACATCGCCTGGCTCGACCCGTTCCCCGTCCTGACGGCGCATCGCGACCTGCGGAGTCGAGGCACCGGTCTTTTGCGCCAACACGAAAGGTACCGCGGCAGCAACCGGAACCCCAGCCAGGCACCCCGACGCACGAGCCACCATCCGAGCTTGGAGGGTGAGTGTGTCATCAAAAATGGCATCCGTGGTGACGTCCGGTCCATACGCCAAATCTTCATCTAGAGTTGCCTCGATAAAGTCTGCGACCTGGCGCGAATCCAACTTCGCTGCCGCTAAAGCGCTGGCGATTTCTGGCGGTAACATCGTTCCCTCTTTCCTTCTATGTCTGGCTCACGCCTGGGGCTCAAACTGGAGTCACACTGACTTCCAGGGAAGTTCCGTCCGGACCCAGCTGCACATCCAGGTGTCGGCGCCATTCCTCGCGACGGTGCGGGAAATCCGTCCGCCGATGGGTACCGCGGGATTCTTCTCGTGCCCAGGCCGATGCTACCAGGGCACGGGCTACCAGCGTAGCATGGGGAGACAGTTTCTCCAGCTCATGCTGCGCCCGCTGCAAACCAGCGCGGTCGCGCAGCACATAGACGTCGCGACTCATGATTTCCTGGATCTGTTCCAGTATCGGGGGCGCAATTTCTACCGGCTGAGGAATCGCTGCCGGTTTCGCCACCGGGCACCGACGCAGCTGCGGCAAGTCCACTTCCGCCAGCTGCTGGGCGACTAAACTGCCCATCACCAGGGCCTCTGTCAGGGAGTTCGACGCCAAGCGGTTCGCACCCTGCACTCCGGTACACGCCACTTCCCCAATGGCATAGAGTCCTGCCACGTTCGTTTGACCGCTCATGGTGGCCGCGATTCCGCCGCAATAGTAGTGAGCTCCGGGGCGAACCGGGATAGGCTCAGTAATGGGGTCCACCCCGCGACTGGAAACCAGCTCATAGATGGTGGGGAACATTTCTTTCCATTTCTGAGTCCCGAAACTGGTGGCATCCAGGTACAGGTGATCCAAGCCGTGAGCCACCATATATTCCTGTTCTGCTGCCGAGACTATGTCCCGCGGCGCTAGGTCCTCTTGTGGGTGAACCCCGCGCATAATCCGATTTCCCTGCCCGTCCACCAGAACAGCACCTTCCCCGCGTACTGCTTCGGACACAAGTACCCCTCGGTCGCCCTTAACTTTAACGGGCGGTACAAAAATGGTGGGATGGAACTGCATGAATTCAAGGTCGCGTCCAATCGCTCCGGCACGCAACGCCGCTGCTAAACCCGCCCCGTTAACGACTTCGGGGTTCGTCGTCGCATTCCACAACTGACCGATTCCGCCGGTAGCGAGAATCACCGCAAAAGCTGAAACTACCCCGAATCCGCGCCGAGAATCCCGCACTGTAGCGCCGCAGGCTCGACCCTTCTCATCGACCAGGACATCACACAACTCGCAGTCTTCCAGGACTTTCAGTTCACCTTGTCCGCCGGTGTCCCAGGTCGCACCGTCCATAGCGGCAACATTTTTCGCCAGCGTAATCTCGATTTCATGACCCGAAGCATCCCCATTGGAGTGCAGGATACGCCGCGCGGAATGCCCTCCTTCCAGGTGGAGGTCGATTTCCCCGGCTGCGTTACGGTCAAAACGCGCTCCAATCCGCATCATCCATTGCAGGGCGCGCGGGGCTTCCTGGACCAAGGTGCGCACTGCCGTCTGGCTGCACAAGCCCGCCCCCGCCACAATGGTGTCTTCATAGTGGGCTGCAGGAGTGTCTCGCTGGTCCCAAACCGCAGCCAACCCCCCTTGTGCCCAGTCGGTAGAACTGGCGGTGAGGTCACTTTTCGTCACCAGTACGCAATCGACCCCGGCAAAAACCAGGTTGATTACGGCGCTCAAACCCGCCGCCCCAGAACCAACCACCAGGACCGGGGTCGTCATTGTCCAATTAACATCCATGAGAGTGCATCCCCACACCTAGTGCTGCTGGGGCGAGGCCGTGTGACCGATGGCAATCATGCGCTGCACACTGGCTCGGGCACGCACCGCAATGTCTTCGTCCACAAAAACTTCGTCGCGACCGTTTTCCAAGCAACTGACCAAGTTTTCCAAAGTGGTTTGGTTCATATACGGGCAAGCCGCCTGGGGCATGAGCGGCTCAAAAGTGACTTCCGGATTGGCTTTGCGCAGGGGATGCAGCATCCCCACCTCGGTGGCGACCAACACTCGCGAACCTTTCGGAGCTTTTTTCGCTTCCGAGAGCATTCCGCCGGTCGAAAGCACTTTCACGCGTTCCTCACTGAGCTTACCCGCCCCGATGAGATCCACAGCTGCCTGCGTACCCCCGCATTCGGGGTGAATGTAGACGTCTGCGTCCCCGGCGGCGAGGATTCCTTGCAGCAAAATGTCGGGAGTCATCGCGGCGTGTACATGGCAGGCACCATCCCAGGTCACCAGGTTCTTCCGCCCGGTGACGCGCCGCACATGCGCCCCCAGATTACGGTCAGGGCAGAACAAAATCTCAGTTTGCGTCGGGATGGATTTCACCACGTCAATAGCGTTGGCAGAAGTGCAGCAAATATCGGTTTCTGCTTTCACCGCGGCAGTGGTGTTGACATAACTGACCACTATCGCGCCGGGGTGTGCGGCTTTCCAATCTCGCAGCTGTTCGGCAGTAATACAATCCGCCAGTGAACAACCCGCGGTGGCGTCGGGAATCAAAACGCGCTTTTGCGGGGAAAGAATTTTGGCAGTCTCCGCCATAAAGTGAACGCCAGCAAACACGATGGTATGCTGCGGAGCATCGGCAGCCAAACGGGACAGCGCCAAGGAATCTCCCGTGAAATCCGCCACATCTTGAACTTCACTGGATTGATAATTATGTGCCAGGATAACGGCGTCTTTTTCCTGAGCCAGCTGGCGGATACGTTTTTGAAGGGCTTGAGTTTCCGTGGCGCTGCGAGTCATGATGGTGGCTTTCCTTCCTCAAGTTTCCCGGACAGCGCGCCTGACACAGCTCGCGAAGATTCGAGTCACTTTCGTTTTGACATTGCTTCGATTATAGAACCCTTTATCAACGGCTTTTCCCCCGGAACGTGGGCACCAAAAATACTGGCTTTGTCGCGCGGGGAAATTTATGGGAAAATCAGAACATCGCCACTTTAGCTCAGTTGGTAGAGCACCCGCCTTGTAAGCGGACGGTCAACAGTTCGAGTCTGTTAAGTGGCTCCACTCTGTGGGGTATCCCCTGGCAATACTTTCCGTACGCCCTTCCGTCTCCATCTCAAGCCAGAACGAAAACAACGGCGACCAATCCCGCTAGTGCCAACCCCAAGATGAGACGCCGCATCGGAGTGGGTAAAACTGCCCGCAGCACTCGCCTGGCACCAATCCGCAGCGGGACGCTGAGCGGAATCCACCACGCCGTCAGCAGCGCCACCCCGGACAGACCCTGTGCGACATAAACACTTTTTGGAACGCTTGTTCTAAAAAGTGTGACGGTGTCGGGCAGCGCGGAGGGCAGCATGATTCTATGACCGTAAAGGATTTCCTCCACTGTAAGCAGCGCCACCGCCAAAATAACAGCAGCGGGTATGGTGCTAACCAAGCCTTTGATACAAGCTCCGGGCAACGAAAGAATTTTCCGGGTCGAACGCCAATGCCAGCCCGCCACTGCCGCCACCCAAAAGCCGAGCACCGCGATAATTCCGGACACTGCCGGTTGCCACGGAACCCACACGGTCCAAGCGAGCGCGCCAACCAGTCCCAGGAAAGGCAGCATACCGGGGGTTTGCTTGACGCCGGGTTCACCCGTAGCAACACTGGCGAAAGACTCGGAATCTACGCTCGTCGAGGGATTTGGCAAATCCACATTCCCCCAGGTGACAGCCACTTCGCCAGTTTCATCCACAGACCATTCCGGAGCGGATTCCATCCCGGCAGAGAGACTCTCCACCCCCGCAAGATTGTACCGACCATTCAATTCTTGGGGTATCACCACCGTGTATCCCGGTTCGCTCGGAACCGCCGGGGTCAAAAGCGCGGTCGTAGCGGTTTCCGCACTGTTCGCGCCAAACTCGACGACTCGGAGCAGCTCAGCGAAATCCACGCTACGCCGAGCCTGGGGAGCAAAAGCACGGCGAAAACCCTCCGCCACGGGCACTTCCAACCCTTCCACGTCGGGGTTCCCAGCCAGCACCCGCGAGATAATCACCGTCGGCGAGCCGGTTCCAAAGGGAGGTCGCCCAGTCAGAGTAAACAGCAGCAATGCCGCTAACGCCCACCAGTCATCAGCAAAACCCGCCTTTTGTCCCTCGATAATCTCCGGTGATATAAATCCGGGAGTTCCTACCACCAAACCGGTTCGTGTCAGCCCGCTGGTATTTTCCAGAACGGAAGAAATCCCAAAGTCAATGAGCACTGGACCGTTCGGTCCAAGAATCACGTTGGCAGGTTTGATGTCACGATGGCAAATCCCGGATTCATGCACTGCGCGCAGAGTGTCAGCCAGCAGGTTCCCCAGTTCCAAAGCGTCCTCGCGCTGCCAAGCGCCGGCAACCCGCACATCCTCCGCCAGGGTCGGACCGGGGACGTATTCCGTAACAATAAAAGCATCTATCCCGTCGACTTCCAGGTCCATCACAGCAGCTACCCCAGGAACTTTGACCCGTTTCAAGCTTAACGCCTCGGAACGAAGCCGCTCCCGGGCATCGCCATCACGCTGCCCCAAATCAGCGTCGGGAGCCAACAGTTTAAACGCCACCGGATTACCGGCACCGTCACGGGCCAGATAGACCGTGGCGGAGGCACCTGTCCCGAGCCGGCGCTCCAAGACATACCCGCCTATCTCGGCACCCAATAACTCGGCGTTTGCGCTCATGTAATCGAGTATAACCAACCCCCGCCTCAGCTTCCCTACACCACTAATCGGAACGAACCTGTGCCCGTCAACCCACCCCCAAAAATCTTTTGCATAAAAACCTGAAAAAGAACGCGCGAATCTGGAATAATGGTCAAGTCGGCGCCGTTGCCGACAAATTTTCATATCCAGCCTTTACAACGGATCGTCCGGCGCGTACCCGCCGGTGAAGGGATTAAATTATTATGGCAACTGTTACTTTCGACAAAGCAACACGTATCTATCCGGGCAACACCACCCCTTCGGTGGATGAGCTTAATTTGGAAATTGCAGACGGCGAATTCCTGGTCTTGGTCGGTCCCTCCGGCTGCGGTAAATCTACTTCGCTGCGAATGCTGGCAGGTTTGGAAGAAGTCAACTCTGGACGCATTCTGATTGGCGACAAGGACGTTACCGATGTGCAGCCCAAAGATCGCGATATTGCGATGGTATTCCAAAACTACGCCCTGTACCCGCATATGACAGTGCGAGACAATATGGGCTTTGCGCTGAAGATTGCGGGCACTCCGAAAGACGAAATTACTAAGCGCGTCGAGGAAGCCGCCAAGGTCTTGGACTTGACCGAATACCTGGATCGCAAGCCGAAAGCCCTGTCCGGTGGTCAGCGTCAGCGCGTGGCCATGGGTCGTGCCATCGTGCGTAAGCCCCAAGTGTTCCTGATGGACGAACCACTGTCGAACTTGGACGCAAAACTGCGCGTGCAGACCCGTACCCAGATTGCGTCCTTGCAACGCAAACTGGGAGTGACCACTCTGTACGTGACCCACGATCAAACCGAAGCCTTGACCATGGGCGACCGGATTGCCGTGCTTAAGGACGGCATTTTGCAACAGGTCGGGTCCCCGGATGAGCTTTACCAGCACCCCGAAAACGACTTTGTGGCAGGTTTCATCGGATCTCCCTCCATGAACCTGCGCAAGTTCAAGGTGGAAGGCGAAGAAGCGGTTCTCTACGGCGCCTCCCTGCCGATTTCCGCCGCGCAGCGCAGCGCCCTAACCGACGCTGACGGTGGCGAGGTCACGATTGGGTTCCGTCCCGAGGACTTGGAAATCACCACCGACACCGGCGATGGCGTGATGCCCATCGTGGTGGACATCATCGAGGAACTCGGTTCGGACGGCTACGTCTACGGTCACCTCGACGGTGCAGAACAGGGGACTTCGGGTTCGGTCACAGAAGATCACCTGGTCGTGCGGGTACCTCCACGTACCGCTCCGAAGCCTGGCAGCGTCATGAATGTGCGGATTACCCCCGGTCATCAGCATGTATTTAGCGCCGCCACCGGCAAGCGCCTGCCCGACTAAATCACGCCCCGGATGCGCGCCGGTCAGTGCACGAGGTCGGGTCGCATTTCGGCGAATTACGCAAACTAATCTGGGTGGTTCCCGTCGCATAGGCGGGAACCACCCATGTAATTTTGACACGCATTTTTCGTGGAAGACCCCGCTCAATTCGAGAGCTTTCAGTCATTTACGCAACAGCCAGGTCGGACGAGTTTAGTTGCTGTTTATGAGTGAAACGGGTAAATTTGAAAACGGTTCCGATGGCGTTGGCAGTTCGCAATGCCGCTCCATCCCAACTGTGAAAGCTATTTGAATAAACCCCCTCAACCGGCAGGTAATCAACACCACCAAAACCCAACCACCCGCCGGTTGAAACTGGGCGATTCTGGATGCCAGAATCGCCCAGTTTTTTACCGCCAACGCTTACCCCACTGACCGCGGCGAAACCTGATGCGCCCCGAGAAAATCATCGCTAGCTATATTCAACACCGGGTCAAAAAACTGACCCCGTCTCAGAAACCAAACGAATCCAGCACGCTTCCCGGACACAAAGAGCAGGTTTTGTACTAAACAGTACAAAACCTGCTCTTTGCTATTTCACGCTACATCCAGGAAATTAACGCAGGGCGTGATAGATTTCACCACGCACTTTCTCAGAAACCGCTCTGGTCCCCCCGACCAGGTCAACCTTGCGGACACTGGCGCGATTCCGGGTAAGGAATTGGGTAGTAGGTTTAGTTAAGGTGTTCACCCTGGTCAACACCAAAGGCGCGCCGGTACGGGCAGTCAGAGACGCTGCCAGGGTCGCGTCGGGGAAGTCCTTGCCGGTAGCGACAGCGATGCGTCCCGGATTCGGCGGGAAGTAAGCCGAAGCGACCTTTTGCGCAGTTTCGTACCTGTCGGCACCCACCTGCTTCTCATCGAGATGCACCGACCGTTCGGCGGCTGTTACCGCCGGTCCACCTACTGCGACTACCTTCGCAGTCTTGGCTGAGTTCATCCACCCTTGACTGGTTCCATCCACAGTCCGGCGAGGAGTCAGCAGCACCACACCGGCATTCTTGATAGCGGCAGAGGATGCGCTCAAAGCATCCGGGAAGTCGACACCGGTCGCCAGGTACACGTCGGATTTATCCCGACCGCGTGACGCCAACAGGTGATCAGCGACGACTCCCGCGGTTCGGTAACGGTCCTGACCGCCCAGGCGCTGCACCTGGAAGCCAGCATTTTGCAATTGGGATACCGCCCCGGCACTGATAGCACTGGAATTGCCCACCAGGATAACTTTCGTAAATCCGTGTCTGCGCAAAGTCTCCACAACTCGCTGCGGGACCCGTTTAGACGGGGTCATCAGAATTGGCGCGTTGTAGTTAGCCGCCAAGGGACCCGCGACCAAAGCGTCAGGATAGTCATCGTCGCGCACCAAAACCGCCGTATCTGACCACGGACGATTCACCTTGCCAGCATACTCGCTGTAAGCCGGCACAGCGTTCTGTTTCGATAAGCTGGGCGTAGCGAATCTCTCGCTAAAGTAATCCAGCACTTCCAGAGACGTACCAATCCGGTCACGTCCCCCATGACGTAACACTAAATCGTCATAGACCGCACCAGAATTACCTGCAGCGCTCGAGCCGTAGCCGGGTTGTGGGTTTGGGGTGGGGGTGGGACCGGTGACGGTTTTCTCTTTTACCGTAAAGGTCACGTTACGGTAAAACGGGATGGCAACACCCGGCAAAGTAAGACGAATCACAGCGGTATAAGTGCCGGGACGCGCGCTCGCTTTCAAGGTGACGACACCCGAGTTCGCGTCGAACTCAAATAAGTCCTCGTTGCCAGTCGGCACAGTGTTAAGCAGTGTCAGTTCCGGTCTGCCGCTGCCGGTGTAAACCGACGGGGCGGGGGTGCGGGTGCCTTCCGTGACATCCGGGACGTTAATTTCCGCAGTTTCAGGGGCAGCATGTACGGGGATTTTAACCGTCTTGGTGACCTGGTAGGGGCAACTAGCCGGTCCCGGTTTGTTCTCAACCAGGTCTGCTGGTCGCATGTGACAGGCATCCTTATCCCACACGGTGATGGTGACCGGAACGTTACCCTGTTGCGCTTGTGCAAGGTCGACCGTAGTGGGAATCCACTTCAGTTTCACCTGGTTGTCAGTAGTCACCAAGTCCATGTTCCCAACCTTCGCTTTATTGCTCGGGTCAGAAGCGTCAGCTACCGGGTAATTCGGATCCCAGAGCTGGAACCAGTATTTGCCTGAACCTCCCACAGCCAGAACGGGCTTGGACGTTTGGAGATATTCCAGTCCCCCGACCGCCGGGCTCATCGGTTCCACACTCAACGCCAGGTCGTAGGGCGGGATGTAAATTGTGTGGGAAATAATCTGGGTCTGCCCGTTAGGCAGGATGACCTGGTAGGACAGCTGATGATTCCCGGCTGCCTGAGGGGTCGGGGTGCCTGTGACGGTAACCGAGCAGCTGCGCGGATCGGCGCTCCCTGTGCAGTTCAATCCGGTGACGGTGAGACCATCGATACTCTTGTCGGTAAAGCCGGCACTGTCAGAGGTGAACTTGCAATCGTTGCCGGCACAAGCGGTTCCGTTGGGGTTGAGTTTCTTAACCGTGATAGGTTTACTGGTGTTACCTACCATGTCAGCTGGGATTTTAGCCTCCACCAGCGTAGTTGGGTCCGGGTTCACCGGCTTACCAATCTTGACCTCCTTGGTGCCACCGTTTCCACTGTCGATAGTTACGCGGCGTTGGTCGGTGACGTTCACGCTAACCACAGCGGGTTTCGGAGCGTTGACTCCGTTGGGACCTACGTACCACACACAGAACCGCAGCGTTTGCCCCGCCGCCGCAATCGGAACTTGCTCGCCATTGACCAGGGAAATCGCCCCGTTAGATCCGAGCGTCAACCAGTTCGGCAGAGAACTCGCCGAGCAACCTTTTACCGTTCCCAGCGTATTGACCGGTTCTTTGGCGTGGAAGCCTTTTTGACTCGCAGCTCTGACTTGTTCGGGGGTCCAATTCGAGCTGCTGGGGTCAACCGTCGGGTTTTGCGGATCCTCTGCTACCAGTTGGGTAGAACCACTCAAGGAGGTTGCACCTACAGTCGTGTTAATAGTGAGGTCGTAGACCTGTGGAGGACGCTGGTCGGCAATATTCACCGTGATAGCGGCTTTCTTAGTGCGCGAGGTTGTGTCGGAGTCCGCGACGACGAGCTTTCCGTCCGCATTGCCACCAGGAATGGGAGTGCCGTGGACGTTACCCTCTGAGTCTAGAACCAGACCGGTGGTGCCGATGGGGTAGCACATTATCGGCTTGCTAGTCGTGCTTGTTACACCTGCGGGGCAAGGTACGGGTGAAACCGCTGAACCATCACTGTTTTCTACGTGGTAGGTGTATGGTGGCACCCCTCCCTCAATGTCCAGCTTCACCTTGGGGAATTTGTTTCCGTCAGCAGTGGTGTTGACCTCGATTTTTTGCGTGCCATCCAGTTGGGTTTCCACTTTGACGTCGGCGCCAATGGCGGAGTGGTCTTTGAAAATCATGTCAGTTTCAATCAACAACGGCACAGTCTTTTCCACACTCTGACCCGCGCCACCGGTCAAGGCGACTTTGACAGTGGCGTTGCCGTCATAAGTTTGGGTCGGGGCACCAGAAATCGTGACTTTGCCTCCGGTACAGGTGACCTTAAGTCCGGCTACCTGCGGGATAAGTTCACACTTCGCGGTAATACCATTGGTACCGCCATAGGTGCCAACCTGAACCCCGGAACCGTCTCCCGTGGTGGGGCATTTTCCGTCGCCATCAGGTTTCACCGTGGTGGAGCCGTAACAGACACCCTTCTTACCTTTTGGCAACTCATTATTATTATCTATGGTCAGGGTCAGTTTCTTTTCAACCTTAATAGAGAAAGTCTTTTTGATCAGCTGGTCGGAGCCGTCAATGACCAAGACCTGAGCGGTATGGACGCCGGTGGCGGCATCTACGGGGATAGACCCGGAGAGTTTCCCGTTAGAGAGCATAAACAGACCCTGATGGTCAGCCGTCAGCGGATTGTTCCAGGCATTATCTGCAGGAATAGTCCCGCCCAAGCCGGGAATGGGGAAGCACTTCGGGCGAGTATCAGATTGAATCTTGCCCTGCGCTTTGCAATACACCGGGGTAATACCCTTGTACCCGGTATAGCTGGTTCCGCCATTGAACTTGGCTTTCGCGTCAGCATCCACAGCAGTCCGAATGGCAACAGTTTCCTCAGCGAGAGAGGTACTGAAGCTGCCGTCCCCACCCTTGGCTTGGGCGTAATACGCCGGATAGGGTGCGCCTTGCACCCCGATGGTATCCAGTTTCACCGTGGAGTCGGCACGATTAAACGGCGGACCAGCCCATTCCAGCTTTTGCACCACCGGAATGTTCACGGTGGCGCTACGCACAATTCCGTGTCCATCTGTGACTTTCAGTTCGACCGCCAGGGACGTGGTTCCCCGCGGGATAGCATCAGTGCCTGCGGAGCTTAGCGTCAAGGTTTGCGCCTTCTGGCTTCCCGTTGGCATCGCTGCAGCAACAGAGTTTGCGGCGGTTATGGTCAGACCGTGTCCCGACACTTCTGAACTTGTTCCGTTGCGGTTGTACGCCGTGACCTTCACAATATCGTAGTTGGCGTTGTCTAAGGCGTAAGTGCCGTCCCAGGCGCTAGGGCTGTTGAGAAAAGCCTGTCCCGCCGATGTAGTCGGAGTAATGGTTCCGCCCAGATAGTCGACTGTGCCGATCGGGGAGTTATAGTTGGCTGCGCCGCGAATCATACCGACAGGAGTTTTGGTGTTTAGCTGGAGTGGGGAGGCAAACACGCGCAGCGGTATCGACTTTCTGGCGGTGAGGTTGGTCGGTTGCCGCTCCGAGTTCTGGGTGTTTGCCGTAATCGTGAGGGTAAAGAACGGTATCCCGATGACATTTTTGGCAGCATAACCCACAATGGTGCAATCTGCTGGGTTGCTGCACGTGTAAGCTCCGGAGTTCTCAGTAACTGTTCCATTTTGGGAGGTAACTTTGAAATTTTCGGGCAAGCCAGCAATTGTTACTGTCTTTAGCGGCGCTGCCGAAGCGTCGGTGGCAGGGTCGACCAGCCACGTCATCACCGGAATGCCCGGTTTAGTATTACTCCCCAAAGTGACTTTGGCGAAATCCAGACCTTGCCAAGCGTAGCGTTCCCGATTGCTCGCGTTAAACTTCGGCAGACGGCTATCGTTGACCTTAATAGTGAACGGTTCAGTCTTGGCTAGACCGTTGTGGTCCGTGATTTTAACCTGGCAGGCCGTAGTTCCACCTTTGGTAAAAGCAGCTGCCAACACCTTGATTGTGGCTCCATCCACTCTCACGTTGTTGTTGCCTGGGTTACAACTCATTAGTTCGACCGTGTCAATCTTTCCAGATCCACCGGTCACCCCAATGCTGATATCGGCTGCTTGCCCGACCTCAACAGTGGCGCTGGTTACCGTAATAGCAGGCTTGCGCGTATCGGTCACGGTAAATGCAATCGTCTGAGGACCAATCTGGTCACCGCCAGCGTCATCCTGAAGAACCACAGCGTATGACCCAAGGCCAAAAGTGCCGTCGTTGCCAGCTGCCAGGGGCTGTCCGGGTTTGAGAGTGCCGACAAGTTTCCCGTCCGGAGTCAAAGCCAGACCGGTATCGCCCAGTGGATAGTTCCCCTGCGAGTCAGGGGTACCGCCATGGATGGAGTACTTTCCTGTCGCAATAACTTGTCCGTTTTTCTTAATCTCCGGAGCGGACAGTACCTGGTTGCTGTCGTTCTTAACCGTGCCGTTTCCGTCCAGACTAGTTGAGCTGGCTGCAGATGGCATGTGGAACTGATTTTCCGGGTTGGAAAATGCCGAAGCCACCGTAATCATGAATGTTTGGGTTACCGCATCGCCACCAGGCGCGTTGGAAGCTACCGTCACGCTAATCTCCCGGTTCTTTACCGGCTCCGTCGGCGTACCGGAAATCACCCCAGTCTGAGGATTAATGGACAGCCCCGCGGGCAAGCCAGACGCCGAATAGGTAAACTTGGCTTTCTGGCACGCTCCAGACGCGTCCAGTCCATAACAGGTGTCACCCTTACCCTCCGTGGGAGTAAAGTCAGTAGTTTTACTGCCCACATACAAGTTGCCCATAGGCGGTGTTGGTCTGTTTGCGGTGAACTCGTCGTTCACCGGAATGGTAAGTGTCACCTCTTTGGTTGCTGGCGGATTGGTGGCAGAATCTTGCAAGGTGAAAGTAACCGTAAACGCTCCTGCGTTGCCGGAGGGCGTGCCTGTCAAGCAAATGTCCTTGCCGCCAGCATTTGCCGCCAGTGCCATACCCTCGGGCAAGCCGTTCAGAGTTCCACTAATTCCATAAGGCTCGGTTCCCCCAGAAACTCCCAAGCAGCGCTGCTCATATGCCTTACCAATGGTGGCAGTGGGCATGGTGGTCTTGGCGACAGACAATCCCGCGCCGATGTGCAAGGTGCGGGTGAGAGTCCGCTCCACCCCGTCCGCATCCCTTACAGTAAACGTCACGGGGAAGTCGTTATTCCCCGCAGGTATTGTACCTTTCAGTACAATGTTGCCACTGTTATCAAGTTCCGCGGTAACGCCATTCGGCAACCCCTGCACGTCTAAGCCGTAGTTGCCAGCTCCGCCACTCACGGTCGCTACCGTGACGGGGCTGGTCAGTTGTCCCCCGGTCAGATTCTGGACTTTACTTTCCGTGACTGTCAGGTCAGAAGCCCGTACTTCCAGTGTCTTCACAATGGTGGCGGTCTTACCGTTTTCGGTCGTGGCAGTAATGGTGATGGGGTAGGTCCCCGATTCACCAGAAGCAATCTTATTGGGCGAAAGCGTGCCGGTGGCGGGGTTGAAGGTTACCCCCTGAGGCAGCCCCTCAACCTTCCATTTTGTAATCTTTGGACCGTAACCGGCTGCATCTTTAGGCAGGGGTGTCCAACCTTGGATACCTTGACCTTCCGTTCCAGTCAAGTCCCTGCTGGAGCCGTTCGTCAGACTGCTCAAGTCCGGGACACGGTTATCCTCAACGGTGTAAGTAATGGTGGCCGACTCGCTGACATTACCGTTCGCATCCGTCACCTGCACACTAAACGTGCCATCTGCCCTTGTGACGTCGCCTGACTCGGGCGTTCCTGTAACGGTCAGTACATTATTGGTCAGCGTGAGACTCATCCACCTAGGTTTGCCCGAATCTGAGATGCTCCGGTATTGCCCGGAGCCGTCATTAACCGGTATGACCTGGTGCACAGCGGTGTCAACCTCGGCGTTTATCTTGGTCGCGCGCACCACTGGCTTTCGGGTATCCGCGATAGAAAACACCAGGTTGGATTTCTTGGTTTGCGCCGGGGAATCCGAATCGGTAACGCTCACCACTACAGCAGCGCTGGTACCGGGTTTCGGAGTGCCCACGAGCTGACCCGTGGACTTGTCCAAGAACAAACCCGTGTCCCCTAGGGCACAGTTACCGGATGCATCGGTGTTGTCGCAGGGCACGGTCAGATAAGTGTAAGGACCGACCCCACCCTTAACCAAAGCTGGAACGCCTCCACTATTACCGTCCTTTACGGCGTCCTTGTCCAAGCTAATACCCACAGTGGGCAGACCCGATTTAACGTTATCTTTCACACTGTCCCAGGCGGTATCGCTGATATTGCCAGGTTTACCACCATTGGTGGCTTGTTCCAGGGTCACTCCCCTGGGCAAAGCACCGGACGGCTTATCGGTGAATTTCAGGTCGGTGGATACCGGGATAAATACTTCCACCGTGACGGTCCGTCCTGCCGCCCCGGTCACGGAAATGTTCAGGGAGGATCCGGGCGACATCGTCTTGGACCACGTCCCAGTCAAACAGATGTCTCCGACGGTGTTGGATGTCTGGTTGCCATCACACCATTCAGCACGTAACTTCGGGGTTGAGCTAGCGGCTCCGGCGTTATAGGTCTCCAGACCTTCCACCCGCAGATTGCGGTAAGGCGTAGCACCGCCGGACACGGTGGCAATCTTAAGTTTTCCGTTCGCTGCGACCGGTTGATTCCTTTCGCCCTGGCACGGGTAATCGGTGCCGGACGTCGGCTTTACACACGGCGTAGTGAATTCTAGTGGCGGGTTTATAACCAGCATTTTCTCTACATCTGTGGGCAGTCCGGCGCGATGCTGCGCGCTATCAAGGACCTCCAGTTTGGAGAAATCAATAACTCCAGCCACAGTTGGGGTTCCGGTGATACGCCCGTCAGATTCCAGACACAGCCCCGAGTACTCATCGTTTGTGGTATACAAGGCCCATCCGGTACAGCTGGACGGAGGTGTAGCTTTCCGGTGTTTAGAGCCAGCTTGGAAACTAAATCCGTAGCTGCCACTACCCCCCGCAGCGGTGAAACTGAATGTACTGCCGTCATTCCGGCGATATACCGCTTTAACGGCGGCACTGGGCAAGGTGTAGCTTCCAAATTTCAGCGGTGGATAAATCGCTGGGGTAAATGCCCGGTCAATGTTGACTGCAACGTCGCCAGTTCCAGCACTCACTCGCAAAGTGTAAGTTACCTTGTTCTGTAGCGCGTTCGCATCACACTGGAGTTTCGGTTTGCTCCCGTGGTTGTTCACGGTACAACCGTCAACAGGATGACCGTTCGGATCTAGAACTAGGTATTGCTTGGTGAGACCCTCGGCGCCGGTGGCGGGACTAAAGGTCCACTCATAAGGCTGTCCGGTGGTACCACCCGGCGCCAATCCTGGCTCGAATACCAGGGTGGAGGGCGAGACGGTCATTGTCGTGCTAAACTCAGCCGACCATTTGCCATTCACCCCCAACGCTTTCAATGGAACCTGGTGTTCCCCAACATCGCCCTTAACCGGGGTGCCGGTGAGCGTCCCGTTCGGTTTCAGGGTGACCCCAACCAGTCCGGGCAGTTTTTGTGCCGTAGTGGGGCAATCACCAGAGGCGTAGTTTGCGGGCACAAAGCACTTGATTTCGGGAGAATGCGCCGCGTCAACCGCCCCGGACACCTTCGCTGTAGCAGGAACTGGAATGCCCTGTTCCAGACTGATCGCGACGTTATTATTTGTCTGCGGGATGCGTTGGTCCATCACGTGAACCCGCAAAATTACCTCAGCTTTCGCGCCGTTAGCGCCAGTGACAGACAGGGTGACGGAACCGCTATTGTCTGCTTTCGTCTCATGGGTTGCAGTTAAGGTGTAGGCTCCAGTGTCTTCATCAACTGTGAGAGCGACTCCCCTCGGCAGTACCGCGTCTGTGACTGTATATTTTTGGGGCGTGCCTGAGGGATCATTTACCGGTAAAGCCCCCGTAGCAGTTTCCCCTACGTTTACGGTGAGAGAAGCCCCCTCGACCACGCTGGGGCGTCGGTCATCGACTCGTTTCAGGTTTAAGCCGACGTTTACCGGACATCCCTGTTGGCAAGAAACTGTATCAGCATCGGTCACCACCACCCGCAGCTGAGGGAAAGAGTCTTTGCCCATAGTTGCCCCCACCAGTTTGCCGTTGCTATCCAGCAACAGACCGGAAGGGTTACCATCCGCATTGGGAACCTGGTAGCGCCCCCCGGAAAGGGCGGCATTCTGCCAATCATCGTTTTCGCTGTACTTGTATTGCAGTTTGTAACTGTAGGGAGATACCCCACCAGTAATTCCGGCAGAACTCATGTCAAGCAGCGGCTCTCTGGAAGTGTAGGTATTTCCTCCCCGTGCTGTCGCGGACAGAACATCCTTTACCGCCTTGAAATCAGTCTTGATTCGCAGCGTGAAGTTGACGGACGTCGAGGAGCGTTCCGCCGCGGTGCCGTCCTTGCCCCGCAGGTAAACCGTAACCGCCGCCCCGTTTAGCGTGGTAGTTTCCACAGGCTTACCAGTGATTACACCATTGGCGTCCATGGTTAAACCAGCCGGTAAACCGGCTGCGCTGAAAGTATAATTCGCGAAGTTCCCGGTACCGCCCGACAGATATTTCTTAACGTCCTGCGGTCCGTAACTCAATCCTTTCGTACCATCGGGCAGTTCCATACTGGTTACGTTGGGGTCAGAGCTAGTATCAACTGTGATTTTTGGCAGCAGCGTCATCTTTAGCCAGCCCTCTGCCCCGGACAGGGTCGACAGGCCTTTGATCTGGGGCAGGTTGTATTTGGATCCGTCGAGGGTACGACCAGCACTATCTGTGTATTTCACCTGCAGGTAATAGGTGGTGACTTGAGACACCTTGGGCTGGCCCGAACAGAGAATATATTTACCGTTGCCCGAAGTTTGGGTAGAACAGTTTATTCCGCCAATATCGGTGGTGTTTACCTTGTGATTCTCACCATCATAGATCCCCAGAATTTCAACATTAGAGTAGGTATTGCGGGACAGCTCAGGACCACCACTGACCGTCAATTTATCGGTCGTGGGCTGCCCACCGGAAACCCAAATCACAATCGGGGTTCCGTTCGCGTTCTGGTACTCGCTACCACTAGAGCCGGTGGGCAACTGGGCGCGCTGCAAAATCAAGGGCGAGCCGGGGTGAATCTCAAACTTTTCAGCAGGGGTGACTCCACCATCCTCGTCGGTAGCTTTCACCCAAAAAACGGCGGATTTGCCCGCTTGAGTCGTGCCGGTGACTTGACCGGTAGCCGGGTCAAACCTTAACCCACTATCAACACTTCCATCCCGCAGACTAACCATTCCATCCGCTGCAGGCTCCAGAGCGACACTGCTGGCACCCGGTTCAGAATCAAATACCTGATAGGTGAAGTGCCGACCTTGCCAATCCGCATAGGGAGAAACCAAACCGGAATATGGCACTCCAATGGCAGGGAATTTTTCCAGCGGAGAGAATTTATTCATTTCCGAATCCGGAGTTCCCGATTCTATCTGCGGCTTTAGACGTGGAGCGACTTTCCAAGGAAGATATTGCACGATGGTATGATTCTTGCCGGAGCCGTCGGTAAAGTTGAACCTGACCCACAGCGAGTAAGTCCCAGATTTCTCCGGTACGCCTTGTAACGTACATCCGTTACTGCCTGCGGAAGTGTCCCGTTTTAAGTTGGAAGGCAGGGAATCTTGCCGCGTGGTGGCATCGATAGGTTCCTTTGAAATCACCTGACACTCAGTGAGCTTGACTCCGCTGGAAGTGGCATCCGGAGCTTTCTGATAAATCGTGTAAGCTCCAGTTTCGTTCACCTTTCCGCTATTAATTCCCAGCCGAATAGGCTTATACAGGAAACTTTGGGATGCCAACACCTGCAGTTCCGGATTTTTATCAATCTTCTGGGGAACCACGTCGACCCAGTATTCCTGAAATGTGTCGCCCTTCAGTGGCGTGTTAAAAGTCAGCGACCCGGTGCCTTTTTCACCTGTTGCTTTAAAATTTATGGAATCGATAGGACGTCCCGATCCGTCATCGTTCAACTTTCCGGTGTACAGACGCGCCACCAGTGGCGTGTTCAGCGGCAACCGGCTGTAATCCACTGTGACTGTATCCCCATAGAAAGATTGAGTGCCCGCATCCGGACCCGAATTGGTGCCGTGGGGGGTCAACTCCATTTGCAGGGGACGCAACAATACCCGGACGTTATTTGCCCACGTCCCCGGCAGTCCGGTCCAACCACGATTTGCACTGCCGAGGGTGGACTCCAACGGGGTTCCCCAGCTATCTACCGTGGTGGGGAACGGGCTCCAATAACCCATGCGCATCGGCAATCTTTCGAGTCTGACGTTTCCCGGCCGACAGTCCCCTTTGAATACCTGGAACTTCATGTTCTTAACATCGACGTCTTGGCGAAAATTAATTTGCCAGTTGGGGGATTTCCCATCGTCGTTTGGCACCTCCGTAGTGGTGGTGCAGCGGGCTTCAACAGCACCGTTTTTATCTTTTACGGCTGCGACCACTACGTAATCTACGACTGGAGTATTAACCGGATAATCCTCGATGTTGGGACGCCCGACATAGGCGTTGCCACCTCCCCGGTTCAGGGTTTGGTTCTCCCAGCGCACGTAACCTTTCAAAGTTTTTTTCGCGGAAGCGCTAGGCAAAGAAGGCTCAATATTTACCCCGTTACCAAGGTCCAGCTCATCCGCAGAGTTTGCGACTCTAATGAGACCGATATTCATCTGGGACACTTGGGTGGACTTACCGAATGGAGTATATCCCCACTGCATCATTTGGTTGAACTGGTAGTTGAAATCTTTGGGAGTGGAGTAGCCTTGTACGACCCCGCCGGTACGCTCCGAGAAAGTCAGTCGATACCCTGGAACCTGTTCGGGGTTAATCCACACCTGTAGGCGCTGAGCTTTGCCCTCACCGGGACGGAATTGCCCCAATTCTCCGTTGTAATCAACAAAGTCGCGCATTTTGATGGCGTAGTTCGAGGGTCTGCCAGTCTTGGAATCTGTGGAGGCATCTTTGGTAGTGGCTTTAAAAACAGGTGACCAAGCTCCGTTATTAGCCTGGTAGCGAGCATACACATTGATTCCGGCAACGAGTTTCTCACCCGGGTCATCATTCGCACCGGCGCGCTCCCCGGAGCGATAGGTGACGACTTTCCCGGTCACCACCCAGTTATCTTGAGGGGAGGCATCGGATTTAATCGGTTCACGTTTTCCGTCGGTAATCCAAGCTGGTAGGTCAATAGCACCGGGATAAGCGGCACGGTCCTCCGCTATAGCCGTGGTAGGCAAAGCCAGTCCCATCAGGGTCAAAGCCAGCGCTGTCCCCGCCACGGTCATACGACGTAGAATACCCAAATCTCTTGCTCCCTCTTAACTTAATTAACGATGCAGTATCCACACTATCCGATTAATATCGGCAGGGTGGAGCAATTTCTGAGGGAAAACCCGAACATCAGGAGGCTGACGGAATCTATTCAAAATCGACTATTACCGGAGCATGGTCGGAGGGTTGTTCCCCATCACGTTCGGCTGTGTCAATATATGCGCCCGTCACTCGAGAAACCAGACGGGGGGTAGCCAGGGCAAAGTCGATTTTCATGCCCTGGTTACGCCGCCAACGGGCGCGTTGGTAATCCCAATAGGTCCAACCGGGGGCAAATTTCCGCGTGATTTCAGTCAAGTTTCCCGGTAGACCCTCGATAAGGTCATCGTGGAGGGTGACCGCATCGGCGACCGTGTCGGGGTCTAGGAGCTTGGCGAACACTTGCCGTTCCGGTTCGGAAACATGGGTCGCCCCGGCAAAGTCCGCCATGTCCCACACGTCCTCGTCACGGGGAGCCACGTTGAAGTCTCCCAGGTATAGACCCAAACTTTCCGGATCTGTATCCAGAGTACGAATCACGTGGGAACGCAGAGAATCGAGCCATTTCAGCTTGTATTGGTAGTGAAGATGACCGACTTCGCGGCCATTGGGGACATAGAGGGACCAGCACTCCACCCCGGCCACACGTACCCCCAACACTCGTGGTTCCAGCTGGGGCGGTTTGGGCGGGACGGAAAAGTACGGTTGGTCGATAGCGCCGTAAAACTCAGTGCCCAGCAGGTGGGCGCTAATCCCTTGGCGTGCCGCCACTGCTACCCCGTTCCACTGATTCAGACCGTTGACAAACACCTGGTAGCCAGCAGTTTCAAAAGCCAGGGTGGGGAACTGATCGTTACGGCACTTGATTTCTTGCATCGCCAGAACGTCAATGTTTTCACGTTCCAGGAACGCCGTCACTCGATTCACTCGAGTGCGAATCGAATTCACGTTCCAAGTCGCAATACGCACCGTAACCTCCCTACAAATCAGCGTTTCCCAGTCTATCGAATTCCCGTTTTTCCTGGGCAAGGATAACTGAATTCGGGCAGCCTTTGCGAGAGCTTAAACGCGCGCCAACTATCAATCGTGGACGACTCGCCCCGTGAGGCTACACTCGCGCGATGATGTCAGCAATCGAGTCCACGACTTCGTTAGGTCGATATGAAAAATCAGTGATGTGTTCACGATGCGTGGAGCCGGTCAGCACCAGGAACGTATGCAAGCCAGACTCTACCCCTGCCAGCATATCCGTCTCCATCCGATCACCAATCATGGCGGTTTCTTCGGAGTGCGCGCCAATCTTGTTTAAGCCGGTGCGGAACATAACCGGGTTGGGTTTGCCAATGAAGTACGGATTCTTGCCGGTGGCAGCCGTAATCATGGCGGCAACTGCGCCGGTGGCAGGAATGGGACCGTCCTTGGTGGGACCGGTCTTGTCAGGATTTGTGGCGATAAACTTGGCGCCCTTGCTGATGAGCTGCACCGCGGTTGCAATCTGATCAAAAGAGTAGGAACGCGTCTCACCCAACACCACATATTCCGGATTTGTGGAGGTCATGACATAGCCAGCCTGGTACAGGGCGGTGGTTAAACCGGCTTCGCCCACCACATAGGCGCTAGATTTCGGGGACTGGGTTTTCAGGAAAGAGGCGGTCGCCAACGCGGAAGTCCAGATACGTTCTTCGGGAACCTCCAGCCCGGAGGCCTCTAAGCGCGCGGAGAGGTCACGAGGGGTAAAGACGGAGTTATTGGTCAACACCAGGTATTCCCTACCCTTGTCCCGCAGGGCTTGCAGGAACTCCGCTGCCCCCGGAATCGCTTTAGTTTCGTGTACCAATACGCCGTCCATGTCGGTGAGCCAGTACTTGATAGGTTTCATAACTGGAGTGATTTCCTTTTCCCGTTCCTCTTTCGTGCCGAAAGTCGCGTCCATCATCGCTTCAAGTTTGTCAGCTGTGTGGCTTTTCAATGTGTTTCCCTCATATTCCTTCGGTCCCCAGAATCTGGGGTGACGACAGAATCCAAACGCCGCAACACCGGCAAAGACTACCGGACGCACCGGCTTTGGCAACTCAAACGTTCACTAATAAGGTTATGCAATAGATGAATTTATTGCAATGATTGGGTGATTTTTTGTGGTGAAATGGGCGCTGATTACGGGAGCTTCCAGCGGTTTAGGCGAAGAGTTTGCTTGGCAGTTGGCTGCCGAACCGCTCAACGTCGTGCTGGTCGCCAGACGTCAAGAACGTTTGCAGGCTTTGGCGCAGCGGATTCACGCCACTTTGGGCGTTGAAACGGAGGTCTTGGCTCAAGATTTGTCCACCAAGACCGGTCAGGACGCGGTCATTCGTCGTCTCCGTGATGATTCCCGCCCGATTGCGGTGCTGGTCAACAACGCGGGTTTTGGCCTGGGACAAAACTTTGTGGGCGGTCAGTGGGAACGCGAGGACAATGCTCTAGAGGTAATGGTGCGGGCATTGTGTCGACTGACGTTTGAGGGCGCCCGAGCAATGAGGTTGCGAACTCATCGCCACAAACCTGGAAAAGTGGAACGTCTGTTACAAATGCTAATCGGGCGACCCGCGATTGGAAAAGTCTCTGGAGGCGGAGCAATTATCAACGTCTCGTCCGCCACGGCATACACCGCTATGGGCACCTACGCGGCGATAAAGACGTGGGTGCGTTTCTTTAGCGAGTCAGTTTCCACTGAACTGCGCGGCACCGGCGTATCCGTTACCGCCCTGGCACCTGGTCTAATGAAAACTGAGTTTCACCAATCAGCCCAGATGAACGCCTCAGTCTGGCCTGAATACGGATTCATCAGTCCCGAAGCGGTCATCACCGCTGCCATCGAAGCAGCCCGCCGTCGCCGCGTCCTGGTCACCCCGACCGTTCGGTACAAAATTGCGATGGCAGGCGCACGCCTAGCTCCCCGCTGGCTGATACGTACCCTGTTCAACTCCCGCCTGTTCTCCCGGGCACTCTGAGTGCCGCAATTTTAGAGTGTTTAGTCTTTTGACCAAGCCAGCTTACGCAACCTTTGTACGCTGAAATTCGCGACGTCCTCTGGTTCACAGATATTGCGTCCTTGCGCAAAGACACATACGCGGTCAGAGACTTCAAGGATTTCTTCTTCTTCCGAAGAAACTACAACCACGGCTACCTGCTCTTGATGCGCCATATCCTTAAATATGCGGTGGATCTCTCCTTTGGCGCCAATGTCTACACCTTTAGTGGGCTCATCAAGCATCAGTAGCTTCGGATTTAACGCAATAGCTCGTCCCAACAAAACTTTCTGTTGGTTTCCGCCCGAGAGGCTGACCACAGGCCCCTGAAGATTACCTCGAATTTGGAGCCTAGCGAGTATCTTCTGCATCGTAGAATCCATTTTTTTCAAACTTAACCAAGTAAGTTTGCTAAATTTTTTCGTAACAGGTAATGAGGTATTTACTATTGGTGATAGTTGCGGAACTATACCGTCCATTTTTCTTTCTTCAGTAACATAGACCAAACCTGCTTTTAATGAGTCAACAGGTTTATATCCTTTAAAAGATTTACCTTGAACAGAAATACTTCCGCTTTCGATTGGATGCAATGTGCCCAGCGCGCGGAGGAATTCTGTTCTCCCCGAACCAATTAGACCATAAATACCAAGCACTTCTCCAGGATAGATATCAAGATTAACGCCTTTTAATGCTGCAGAACGAAGATTCCTCACCTGTACTAACGGCTCACCGCGCCCCTGTACTTTCGACGTTTCTGAAGTGGGCACAGATACAGCATCTCTCTTTGGCTCTGAATCAAGAAGACTCGATACGTCTTCCCCGGCAATAGCCACCACCACGTCTTCATGAGAAACTTCATTTACATTACCATCAATGCGAACTTTTCCGTCAACTAAAGCAACAATTCTGTCACAAATCCGATATAACTCATCAAGCTTATGGTCGACGATTAGTACACCGATATTGGACGTTTCTGCCAGGTTTTTAATGTATTTCAAAAGCGAATCAACCTGTTCGCCTTCCAGAGAGGTCGTTGGCTCGTCTAAAAGTAAGTATTTGATATTTTTAGACGTAGCAACAGCAATCTCCAAAAGCTGGCGAGTTGCCACAGCATAATGCCCCAGGGGCGCATCAACGTTTACGTCGATGCCGAAACTCTTTACCAGCTCTTTTGCCTGGTTGCGCATTTCCTCCTTTTTTAGTCCTTTCCAATCAGACTTTTCTCTTCCCAAAAACACATTTTGCGCAACCGTCAGATTCGGCAACAGTGACAGCTCTTGGTAGACGGTTCCCACGCCCTTAGCTAGGGCATCTGCTGGTGAAGCAAAGTTAACTTCTGTACCGTCAATCAGCACTTCCCCGCCATCTGCACCGTGAGCCCCCGAAAGGACTTTCAACAGGGTAGATTTGCCGGCGCCATTGTGACCCACTAAGCCGACAATTTCACCGGGGTGAATTTTGATAGAGACGCCTGCGAGAGCAGGCACCGAAGAATAATATTTCGCAATATTTCTTGCTTCAAATACTTCCATCATCGCAGGCGTCTCCTTCCTTCTCGATGAAGGTTTACTGATTGGTTATTAATTAGCCGACTTCCCCGGGAGCGGGTGTTTGACCCTTAGTGAACAGTTTCAGGGGTCGAAGAATGTTATCTTCCACCTTATCTCCACCTATATAAGTCTTAATCTGCTGTACGGTACGACGACCATAGTCTTCTGGTTCCTGTGCTACACAGGCGGGATAGGCGTCGTTTGTCTGCATTTCCGAGGCGCAAAAACCGTAAACCTTAATATCCTTCCCCGAGGCTTTAACCGCCTCCACGGCACCTTGTGCAGCGGGACCAGTAGATGCAAAGATTACGCTGATTCCAGGGTGCCCCTGCAACATCTCAGAAGTCACATTTAACGCGTCTGTGAGCTTAACATTGCCATCGACTTCAGCTACCACCTTGGCATTGGGATTCTTTGCAATAGCCTTCTTGAAACCTTCGTCACGTTCTACCACTACAACCTCATCAGGTTCGGTGACAAAACCAATTTCCATTGCAGTGTCAGCACCCAGGTCTTTCATAATCTGCTCAGCCATCTGAGCCCCACCAGCCGCGTTATCAGCTCCTAGGTATTGAACTACCGATGCACCTTGTGCTTTCAAAGCATCGGGATCAGCCGAGATATTGACGGTAAACACCGGGACACCCTTGTCGTTTGCGGCCTTGACAATAGCAGCTGCAGGTTCAGATTTAACCGGGTTCAACGCCAAGGCACAGGGATTCTTACCCAGCATAGCCTGGGCTTGAGCCAGCTGATTGGCATCGTCATCATTAGCAATTTGAACTTCGACTTTGAATCCATTCTTGGAGCCTTCGTCTTCAAAGCCTTCCTTCATGGCTACATAGTAGGGATTCGTCTGGTTGGGCAATAGTACAGCCAAATAGGGATTGTCTCCCTTACAGGCTTCCGGAATGGATGCTGCTCCATTATCCTTTCCAGGACTTCCGGAAGTCCCGGTATCCAGCGCATTGCCGCAGGCGGATAGGGCGAAGGCAGCAAGCGCACCCGCGCCTATGGTTGCAAGAATTTTTTTCATTTCTATCCTTCTTTCAGTGAGGGTTGTATTTTTTGATCATCTTTTACACTCGTTGAGTGTCCAAGCGTTTCGTCTCCTTGCGTAGGAGAATCTGAATCAATTGCAGAGTCAGTAGTTTTCGTAAAATGCTGAAGCAAACGGCGCATCGAAAAGCCCTTGCGATTTGTATCAATGAGCACACCAATCAAGATAATTACGCCAATGACCAGAGGTTGCCAATAGGAAGATACGCCAATGACATTCATACCGTTTGAGACTTCGGCAATGAGCAGCGCCCCCAGAAAAGCGCCAGGAATTGAGCCAATCCCACCAAATAGTGAAACCCCGCCAACCACAGCTGATGCGATTGAATAGAACTGTTCAGTTCCAGAACCTGCTGTGGGATATCCCACCATCAGCCGCGAAGCGGTGATAATGCCACCACAGGCTGCGGTCACACCGGAAATTACGTAAACCAGGACTGTAATCTTGGCAACGTTGATACCAGCCAATCGAGATGTTGCCGGATTACCGCCAACTGCATAGATGTGTACCCCAGTGGCGCTGTGTCGAAGGAATAATGCACAAAGGACAGCTGCAATTAAGACCATAACTACAGGTATCGGGATTCCGAATAGACTCCCGCGACCGAAAATCGCAAACATGGGATCCGAAACAGTAACAGATTTCGCATCCGTGAGAATCTTTGGAATCGATGCCGAAATGCCAAAAGTCGCGAAAGTGACGATAAAAGGCGGCATCTTGCCCCAATACACCATTGCCCCGTTGAACAGTCCCACGACAACACCCACAAGTAAGGCGATGAGGGCTGCTGCCCACCAAGGAACACCGGATTGCATCGTTAATGCAGCAATCACTCCGGTCAAAGCGATGTTGGACCCCACAGATAGGTCGATACCACCTGTTAGCAGTACAAAAGTCTGACCCAAGGCCAAAAACAACACCACAGAGCCATTGAGAAATAGTACTTCAAGGTTATCTAAGGTGCGAAAAGCTGGGGAGATAACACCCATGATGATACCTACAGCCAGGACCACTCCGGCAACTCCCAGCTCTTGCGGTAGACGAAAATCTTTCATCTCGCTTACTCCAATTCTAACTGTGTCGTATCGGCAAAAAGGCCATTAACTTCTTGATAGCGTTCCATAATAAAAGGTTGCGATTGCGCGGTGTATGAGGAGGTCAGCCGGGGTGACCAGACAGGCGGACGAGTTCCTCCGTTTAGAACCCATGCAGCCTGGCGCGCGGCGCCATCGGCCACATATTCTCCAATCTCCGGTATAGTCACCTTCACCCCTAAGACAGACGGAGCAATACGTCTCACTGCCTCGGACTTTGCCCCGCCTCCAATGAGGGAAACTGCGTTGACTTCCACGCCTAATCTCTTGAAGATTTCGAGACCGTATCCCACTAGACACAGCATCCCTTCAACTGCAGCTCGAGCTATATTCGACGCGGTCAAGTTATCCCCTCGAATGCCCAAGAGAGAGCCGGTAGCTAACGGCGCATTCGGAGTGCGTTCGCCGGTGAGATAAGGAACCATCACCAAACCTTCAGACCCTGGAGGCGCACTCAGTGCAAATTCGGAAAATCTCTCATAATTGACACCTAAGGCTGCCGCCGTAGTATCAAGCACTCGAGACGCGTTGAGCGTGCACACTAACGGGAGGTAATTTCCGGTCGCATCTGCGAAACCAGTAACTTCACCGTTTTCATCACAGGTGGGTTTTTTCGAAACTAGGGAGACGACACCTGAGGTCCCCAGAGAAATAATGACATGACCAGGTTTCTGGTCAAGACCCAGGGCAGCTCCGGCGTTGTCCCCAGCTCCGGGACCTACAAGCATTTCTTTACCCTGCACGCTAAATTCGCCTACAGGAGTATGGGGACCGAGAACTTTCGGAAGAATCAGGTCCGTGCCCGTTTTGCCTGCGGCTAACTCCAAAATGTCTGGTAGGTAGACGTTTTCCACGGGATCAAAATAACCGGTGCCAGATGCATCTGACCTATCTGTCACTAAATCCGTGATTTTGTTCCTCTTGGTGATTTTCCAGGTCAGGTAGTCATGCGGAAGGGCGATTGCACGGGTTCGGGAGAGATTCTCGGGTTCGTTCACCGCGAGATGACGCAACTTACTGACGGTGAGTGACGAAACCGGTACCGAACCCGTCTTTGCTACCCAGGCTTTCCGTCCTGCAATAGCGTCTCCCTGCCCTAGCTCTGTAATTAAGTCCTTGGCATCAGCTCCCGCGCTGGTATCGTTCCAGAGCACGGCATCACGAACGACTTCCCCGTCCTCGTCCAAAGTAACCAGCCCGTGCTGCTGACCCGCTACAGAAATAGCGCAGATGTCTTCCAAGCCTCCTGCTTGCTGTGCCGCTTCGTCGAAGGCTCGCACCCAAACCGCAGGATTAACTGTGGTTCCTGTACGATGAAATGCCATTCCAGAACGCACCAGCGCACCCGTGTCGGCATCACGAATCATGATTTTGCATGACTGTGTCGAGGAATCTATCCCTGCTACCAACCGGTTACTCACGTTCCACCTCATCGTGTCACTAGACTCTGAACCTCTCCGTTTAGAGTCACCTTTGTTGCACTATGCACATTAGCACCATCGAATAAATCCTGTCAAGCATTTTTTTAACATTTTTCTATGCGAGGCATTCATTCAACTTTCCTCTGATTCATGGGCAACTACCCGGGAAAGGGTTTGTTTCGTTCATGGATACTGCAAAAATTCTCTATCCATCAAGAGCGTTAAGTTGCTTCTGGCAACTAATACTTTCAAAACAGGCTAACGAAAGACTAATTTGGGTTATGATTGTTCCAGATGACGAGGGAGTCAACTTGAGTCGAACAGCCAAATCAAAAAACACATCCTTGCAGTCCGCGGATCACGAAGTCCCCGGCATGCGAGCAGAGTCCTTACGTAATCACAATCTGCAACTGCTGACCTACCGAATCATTACCGGATCTGAAGTCATGTCAAGAGCCGACCTGGCACACGAAACAGGACTAAACCGCTCAACAGTAACCAGGCTCATAGAACATCTACTGGACTTCGGCATCATTAGGGAAGGCTCTACCCGTGTCGGACCTTCCGGCAGACCTTCCATCATGTTGACTCCAGCCAGACGTACTCACGGGGGCATAGGTGCCGAAGTCGGTCGAGATTACATCAGCGCCTGCGTGATGGATTTGCGCGGAAACATCATTGCCGAACAATTTGACCAAGTTGACGTACCCGCCTACTCGCCTCAAAGTACCCTTGGGAAACTTGCAACCATGGTGAACGAGTTAACTTCCCAAATACAACACTCGGGTTTGTCTCTGTGCGGGATTACTTGTGGATTTTCGGGAATTATTTCGTCCTCAACCAGTAACTTGCACATGTCACCTCATTTGGGATGGAGAAACATTGATTTGGAGAAACACTTCCGCTCGAAGCTCCATATCGAAGTACCGGTTGATTACCAGAACACAGCGAATCTTTCTGCGTTAGCAGAAAGTATCGCCCGACAAAAAACCGGTCATGAGCTCAGCGACTTTATTTTCATTTCACAAAATAGCGCAATCGGTTCTGCTCTAGTACTAGATGGAAAAGTTTCCTCCGGCTTGCATGGATGGGCTGGTGAAATTGCACACATCGCAGTCAGCGATGAAGATAAGCCCTGCGATTGTGGAGCAGTGGGATGTTTGGACGCGTATATTGATAAAGCGAACCTTCTGGAACGAGCAGGCTTACCCGCAAATGCTCCGTGGGAACAACTATTTGCGAGCTTACACAAGGGCAACGCCCAAGTGACCGAAACAGTAAGGCTTTGTGGGAGATATCTGGGACGAGCTCTGTCCACCTACATAAACCTGGTTGATGTCACCACCATAGTCTTGGGCGGAGTACTGAAAAAATTACTTCCCTATTACGAAGACGCACTTCGCGATGAACTTACCCGTCGCGCGCTGTGCTCTAACTGGATGGAAATCGACTTACAAGAATCAATTGTTAAAGAAGGTTCTTCTTTGCAGGGTGCTGCTTGGAATTCTTTGTTGCGCTTCCTCAGTGCCCCAGAATCGTGGCAACGTCCTACTGATATTGCCCTGTCTTATTTCCCGGTTGATGAAACACCGACAACTTTCATCGACTGAGGAAAAGTTACCTCAAAATTGATTGTATAAATATCTTTGTCACTAATTATCATCTGGATAAAAACGGAGGGGAACCTGGACAGGCTCCCCTCCGGAAACAGAAGTGAATTTACTTCATCTTGGTGCCGACAGACCCCAGACGTTCGCAAGCCTCGACGACGCGCGCCGCCATTCCGGCTTCTGCAGCCTTGCCCCAAGAACGCGGGTCGTACTGCTTCTTAATGCCGACTTCACCGTCTACCTTCAGCACACCCTCGTAGTTCTTCAGCATGAAATCCGCGACCGGACGGGTGAAGGCGTACTGGGTATCGGTGTCAACGTTCATCTTAATGACGCCGTTGGCTACCGCGGTGGCGATTTCTTCAGCCGTGGAGCCGGAGCCACCGTGCATCACCAAGTCGAACGGACGGTTTCCGGCGTTAAAGTGAGCGCCGACTTCTTCCTGAATGGTGCCCAAGAGTTCAGGACGCAGCTTGACGTGACCCGGCTTGTACACGCCGTGGACGTTGCCGAAGGTCAAAGCGGTCAGGTATTGACCATTTTCACCCAAGCCCAGCGCCTCAACAGTCTTAATGCCATCCTCGGTGGTGGTGTAGAGCTTTTCGTTGATTTCCCCAACAACGCCATCTTCTTCGCCACCAACGACGCCGATTTCTACCTCCAGGATGGTCTTGGCTGCGGCAGCCTTCGGCAGCAGACGCTTTGCCACTTCGAGGTTCTTTTCCAGAGGAATGGAAGACCCATCAAACATGTGGGACTGATAGAACGGTAGACGACCAGCTTTAACTTCCTCAATTTCCAAGTCGATGAGGGCCTCAGTCCAAGACGAGAGCTTGTCTTCAGTGCAGTGGTCGGTGTGGATAGCCACGTTGACCGGGTAATTCTGAGCAACTTCACGGATGTAAGCGGCCATTGCCAGCGAACCTGCCACGCGATCCTTAATCGTCGAGCCAGACCAGTATTCCGCACCGCCCACGGACACCTGAATGATGCCGTCAGATTCGGCTTCAGCAAAACCACGCAGGGCAGCAGTCACAGTCTGCGAGGAAGTCACGTTGATTGCCGGGTAGGCAAACTTGTTTTCCTTGGCGCGCTTCAGCATTTCCTTATAAACTTCGGGGGTTGCAATGGCCACGATTATCTCCTTTTATGTAGCATCGAATTGTCATGTTGACGTGTTCTATTCTTGCACTTTTGCACACATTTTTCGCGTCTATTGCGGATTTCCCAGTCTGACCTAACCAAAGGGCGATACCGTGCTGTCGCTGCGAGCCCGGCACAAGGGGTGTCGGTAACGCCGTCTGTGGAGTTGACTCTAAATTGTCAGGACAGCCCCAGGTCAGATAAACCCAGCGCCGCAAAATAGGGGTAGCCAGCGGCTTCAATCTTTTCTTTCGCCCCGGTGGCACGGTCGACCACCACGGCGACTGCGAGGATTTCGGCTCCCGCAGCTTTCAGCGCTTGCGCAGCTTGGAGGGGGGAGCCACCGGTAGTCGAGGTATCTTCCAGGACGACTACCCGCTTGCCCGCCACGTCCGGGCCTTCAATCTGGCGTTTCATGCCGTGGTCTTTTGCTTCCTTACGTACCACGAAAGCATCTAAGCTTAAGCCTCGGGCCGCCGCCGCGTGCAGCATCGCCGTCGCGACCGGGTCAGCCCCCATTGTCAGCCCGCCGACGGCGTCGATTTCCGAGACTGGGAACCCATTTTCTTCCAGTAAATCCAGCATGACATGACCAATCAACGGGGCAGCCTCGTGATGCAGGGTGGCGCGACGCATATCGACATAAAAGTCGGATTCTTTCCCCGATGCGAGAGTGACTTTCCCGTGGACAACGGAGAGGGTTTTCACAAGTTCAGCGAGTTTCATCAGCTGTGGATCATTCTTTTTCACGCTTTAAGCATAAAGTGTAAAGCGTGGAAGAGAACAATAAACCGGTAGATGCTCCTCCAGCACTGGCAGATTATGCAGCGGGAGCGGTAGGGGTGGGACCTTGGCCGGCGAATCAGCCCATGCCAACCGACCCCCACTATGACCCGGAATTGTTGCGGGACGGTGATACTCGCAATGTACCTGACCGCTACCGCTATTGGCGGCAAGAAGCCATCCGCGACGAACTGGACCGATTATTACAATCTGGACCGGGGGAGCCTACGTTGGAAGTCGCAATTGAAAATGTGGGACACGATTTCAATACCGGCTCCATCATCCGTACCGCGAACGGTCTGGGTGTGCGTCACGTACACATCGTGGGCAGGCGGCGCTTTAACCGCCGCGGCGCCATGGTCACCGACCGTTATCTGCACCTGCACCACCACCCGGAGGTACAGGACCTGGTGTCGTATGCTGCCCAACAGGAACTCACGATAGTGGGAATGGATAATTTTCCCGGTGCGGAACCGTTGGAAACCGTGACACTGCCCTCGCGCACCCTAATGGTTTTCGGCGAAGAATCGCAGGGTCTGACCCCCGCTATGCAGAACGCATTGGAACGATTAGTACAGATTACACAGTACGGTTCGACACGGTCGCTGAACGTGGGGCACGCTGCCGCCATCAGTATCTGGGCGTGGCGGCGAGCTTATCCGCCACGCCCCACAAACTCTTAACCAGAGAAGTCAGAACCAAATGTCCGTACCGTCGAGTTTCAATGTTGCGCCAAGAGAGCAAGTTCACGAATCTGAGCGTTAAGGTCGGACCACAGTGCCCGATGCACCGGACCAAATTTTTGTGCTCCCAAGAATGCCCCCGCCACGCCGGCAGCGCGGTCCACCCAGATAAACGACCCCGACTGACCAAAGTGCCCGACGACCTCCGGAGGAAATGACGCCGGCAGATAGTGGGGCGACTTCACGCCGTGCAGTTCCACGCCCATCGCCCAGAGATTGTCCTTTTGCGGCCCATAGCCCGGAAGCAATCCGCGCAATCCCGGATGCTGCGGTGCGCAAAATCTATCGAGGTCCTGCTCGGTAAATCCCAGCACTCCCGCTTCGGGGCAAAGCAGCTCCCCTGCCAGACGAGCCAAGTCAGTCACAGGACCGACCGCACCCCACGCCGGAGAATGCGACAAAATTGTACCGCTCATTCCAAGAGGCTCTAAAACTGCTTCCCGCACCCAGTCCGTCCACGATTTCCCCACGACCTTTTCCGCTATCGCCCCAGCCAGCTCGAAGTTGTAGTTCGAGTAGATTCGCTTAGTAAACGGCGCGATTGCGCGCGCATCGGGACGAGAAATCCCGAGCTGCACCCCCAGACGAGGTCGGTCTGGAGCAGTTTCTGGAGCGTCAAAAGGCAGTCCTGAACAGTGCGAAAGTAAGTCCACCAGATTCACCCCCGGCGCTACAGGGGAGCCGACCGGGGTGTTTAGAGACAACACGGGGGCGCGCTGAGATTGCCGCCAAAATGCCAACGCCACCAAGAATTTGGTGACTGACATCCAGGGAAATGACCGCTCCACCGCGGCGGGCGTGGATCCAGTGGTCCAAACATATACATCCCCGTTAGCCTGACGCGATAAGACCGCTAAAGCATAGGGAAAGTCAAAGCCCTGGCGCGCCGGCAGGTGCGCCAGAGTGAGGGAACCGAATGCGACACTCATAGGTCTTTACCAATCGGTACAGTTTAATGAATCCAGCCGGACTCCCGGTAGTGCAGTAACAGCCCCTCTTGGTGCTGTGGCAAGAACACCGAGATGAAATAACGTGCCAGTTCCTCAGAAGCATCAAAATCGCGGTCATAAAGCCAATGAATCAAGATGCCGTTAAAGACTGCAGCCTGAATCTCTGCCAAACGCAGCGGATCTTCCGTGGCGCTAACTTTTCCATCCTGCTGCAGGCGGGACCAAGCCCGCCTTAAAATGCTGAGCAAACGCGCGGAACGGCGCATGTAATGATCGTGCGCAGGATGGATTTCCGAGCAGGCTTCAACCATCATCATGCATTCCACTTCGATAATCATGGGATTTTCATTCAGCCGAGAAGTGACCTCTAACAGGGTATCTAATACCGGCAACGCATCTAGCTTCTCGAGGTTATCCAGGTCAAAACCGAGCTGTTTTTCGTAGCGCTGCACGACGCTCATTAGGAGCACCTCTTTGGAGGGAAAGTGATAGATAACCCCCGGATGCGAAATTCCCACATGACGAGCTACGTCGCGCAAAGACATACCGTGATAGCCGACTTCAGCGAGTAAATCGACAGCTGCGTCCAGAATTGCTTCCCGCCTCGCTAACCCCGATTGATAGGGACCACGCTCCCGCTTTTGCGCCACTGTGACCTCTCTCGCTGGTAGACCAACACCTAAAAACCTATTCCCAGCAAAAAGCCAGGAAACTCACACCTAATCATAACTTACCACTCGGTAAACTTCCACGTTTTGAGAAGCGTTCTCAGGAACATAAAACCACTCAAGGCGGCACGGAATTGTCTCCGCGCCGCCTTGAACAGGCAATTTACTGGATTATTGGGCGTTTTTTACCCTTAGCTCCAGTCGATATTGGTCTGACATTGGTCCTGTCAATTCACTCAAGTCTCCAGATTTTATTAAATCTGTGGGACTGAAATTGGGCATGTCCACGACCACGGTCGAACCGGGCGTAATGTCCCCCGCCAGCAGCTTTTCTGCCAGCTGGTCGCCAATCTCGCGTTGAATCAAGCGACGTAGCGGGCGCGCTCCGTAAGTCGGATCGTAGCCCGTGACCGCCAGCCAAGATCGCGCCGACTCGGTGACTTCGAGGGTCAACTGAGATTCCGCCAAGCGCGTGGTCAACTGGTGAATCTGGATGTCGACAATCTGTTCCAAATCCTCGGTAGACAGAGCCTCAAACATGATGGTTTCGTCCAAACGGTTTAAGAACTCCGGTTTGAATGCGGCACGCACTAAATCCAAAACTTGGCGATGCGCCTCTGCCGGATCAGCCTCACGATCAATCAGGAACTGAGACCCCAGGTTCGAGGTCAGCACCAGAATGACGTTGCGGAAATCAACCGTACGCCCTTGACCGTCAGTCAATCGACCGTCATCAAGCACCTGCAGCAAAATGTCGTAAACATCCGGATGCGCCTTTTCGACCTCATCGAGCAACACCACCCCATAAGGGCGCCGCCGCACCGCTTCGGTCAGCTGACCGCCTTCTTCGTATCCGACATAACCCGGAGGGGCACCAATCAGGCGCGCGACCGAGTGCTTCTCACCATATTCACTCATATCAATACGGGTCAAAGCCTTTTCATCATCAAACAGGAAATCAGCCAGAGCCTTCGCCAGCTCGGTCTTGCCTACCCCAGTCGGTCCCAGGAACAGGAAAGAGCCTGTCGGACGATTCGGGTCGGAGACTCCTGCACGCGCCCGACGCACCGCATTCGACACCGCGCGCACGGCATCCTTTTGCCCAATCAAGCGTTGCCCCAGGTATTCCTCCATGTGCAGCAGCTTTTCAGATTCGCCCCGGAGCAGCTTGCCCACCGGGATTCCAGTCCAAGAGGCGACTACTTCCGCAATCTCGGCAGCATCGACTTTCTCAGCAATCATGGGACCGTCTTGCGAGTCGCCAGCATCCGGATGACCAGGTTTTGTACTGTTTGTTCCAGAAATGGCGGAATCGGTGGGAGCGTGCCCCGCCGCACTCGACTGGTTCGAGGACTCGCCTTCCGCTGCCGTAATCTGGGCTTGAATCGCTGGAATTTCGCCATTTTGCAGACGTCCTGCGTCTTCCCAACGCCCCTCGCGCATGGCTTGCTCCAGAGCCGTATTCAGTTCGTCCAGCTTTACGCGCAGTTCGCCGACTCGGTTATGACCCGCCTTTTCGGCTTCCCACCGCAGGTTTAGCCGATCTAGCTGCGCCTGCTTTTCATCCAAACTGGCTTGCAGTTGCGCCACGCGCCCCTCGGTCGCCGGATCCTCCCGGTTCGGGTCGGAGGCGTTCAAATAGGACAACTCCATATTGACCCGCTCCACTTCTCGGCGCAGAGAGTCAATCTCCTCCGGCGAGGAATCCAGCTCCATCCGCAGCCTAGACGCCGCTTCGTCAATCAAATCGATAGCCTTATCTGGCAGCTGACGACCGGAAATATAACGGTTAGAAAGCTGTGCGGCAGCCACTAAAGCCCCGTCCGCAATAGTCACCTTGTGATGAGCCTCATATTTCGGAGCTATGCCACGCAAGATGGCGACGGTGTCCTCCACGCTGGGCTCCCCCACGAATACAGTTTGGAACCTCCGTTCCAAAGCCGGATCCTTTTCAATGTGCTCGCGGTACTCGTCCAAAGTCGTCGCCCCCACTAGACGCAGCTCTCCGCGCGCCAGCATGGGCTTCAGCATGTTTGAGGCGTCCATCGACCCGCCACTGGCTCCCGCCCCGACCACGGTGTGAAGCTCGTCAATGAAGGTCACCACTTCACCTTCAGCGTTCTTGATTTCTTCCAGCACTGCCTTCAGCCGTTCCTCGAACTGACCGCGATATTGCGCCCCCGCTACCATCGCTGCCAAATCAAGAGCAATGAGATGCTTGTGCTTGAGGGAATCGGGCACGTCTCCCGCTACGATACGTTGGGCTAGACCTTCTACCACGGCGGTCTTGCCCACGCCGGGCTCCCCAATCAACACCGGGTTATTCTTGGTGCGGCGACTCAGCACCTGAATGACCCGCCGGATTTCGCTGTCGCGCCCAATTACCGGGTCAAGTTTGCCATCCATAGCCCGCTGGGTCAGGTCATCGCCGTATTTTTCCAGGGCTTTAAACGTAGCTTCGGGGTTCGGGGAGGTCACTTTGGCGTCTCCGCGAATCTTTTTAATAGCTTGGCGCAGTTTTTTGTCGTTAGCTCCCGCATCGCGCAGAATCTTGCCGACTCTGCCCTCATTTTCAGCCAACCCCAACAGTAAGTGTTCGGTAGAGACATAATCATCCCCCCGCTCTTGCGCTTTCGCACCAGCTGCACTAATGACGTTTAGCATAGCTTGGGAAGGCTGCGGTTCCGCCACAGATTCACCGGTCGCCCCCGGTAAAGACGCCAGTTCACGGCGTACCTCCCGACCAATAGCGTCAGCATCAGCCACACTGCTGAGCACTTCGAAGGCAATTCCTTCACGGTCTTCCAGTAGCGCAGAAAGCAGGTGTATCGGTTCAAGCATGGCATTGCCAGCCGCCCCCGCGGTACGCAGTGCCGTTGCCAGAGCCTCCTGAGACTTAGTCGTAAATTTTTGATCCATAGATATCATTCCCTTCGCCTTTTCGGCACTTAGATAAACAGTATTTGCGGGCGGCGTATTCCGCGACACAAGGGTAAAAACCGATTTTCACCCTTTGCGTAATTTGGAAACAATTCAGCACCAGACAGTAATTCCTGGGAAACAGAACTACCCGGTTTCAGTTGCTGTGATTTAGAGTGCTCACGGGATTTCTTGACCCCACACCACCAGGGCGCTCGACTGAGAAGATGCCCCAAGGGGGAAGCCTATTGATTGTGTCTTTTCGGGTCGCTGCCCGCGATTAAGTTTCGTAACTTCACCGCTGGAGGAGGCGGCAAAGACCCGATTTTGCCGGTTTGCCGCCAGGGAGAGCGCCGCGTTTTCTGCTTCGAGTTCATCCACGCGGCGCTGCAAATCCATGATGCGCCGAATGCCCTCTAAGTTCACGCCCTCTCCCTGGGACAAACTCTGAACCTGGTGTAGTCGCGCCAAATCCCGCAGCGAATAGCGCCGTCCACCCCCACCGGTGCGTCGCGGCACCACCAGACCCAGCCGATCATATTGACGCAGGGTCTGGGGGTGGATGCTCATCATTTCGGCGGCCTGAGATACCCGAAACCGGGGCTTCACCCACACCTGTTGGGCTTCGACCTCGCTGAGCCCGGCAGTGCCGTGAGCCCCTCCGAATTCTTTGGTCAGAATGGTCTCCACCAGCCGCCGATTGTTGGAACACAACAGCGCCAGGGCCGCATTCATCTCATCGATTAGGCTCATGACATCTCCTAAAGCGCAACCTTCCGATCTAACTCGGCGCGCGGATTAGCGCTGCTGGTTGCCGCCGCGAAATCATCAACGGCTTTCTTGGCAGCCCGCGAGAGCTTCTGCGGGACGGCTACCTGCACGGTTAAGCGCAAGTTCCCGCGTCCTTTCTTGGTGTGCAAGCCGTATCCGGGAATCCGAATCTCCTCACCAGATTGTGTACCGCTCGGTACATTAACTTTCACGGTCGAACCATCCGGCAGCGGTACTTCAATAAGTGCCCCGTTGACGGCTTCCGCAAAAGTAATGGGCAGAGTGAACAGCAAATCCTTCCCATCCAACTGCAGGAAGGGGTGCGGAGAAACACTGCAGGTCACCACCAGGTTGCCCGGTTCGCCACCGTTTATGCCTGGCTTACCCTTACCCTTCAGGCGAATCTTTTGCCCGTCCCGAACCCCCGGAGGAATCCGCACGCTAATGACTTCACCGTGCAGCTTGAGCCGAATGGTGGCGCCGTTATACGCCTGTTTAAAGGTCAGTTTCGTGGAAGCCGTGAGGTCAGCACCGTCTTGGGCACGGAACGCGAACTTGCGCGCCCCCGCGGTGGATGCTCCGGCACCGTAACCTGGGTCAGCCGTGGGTCGGGCTCCTCCCGGAAAACGACCCGAAAAGCCTGGTCCAAATCCGGCGTAAGATGCACCCGGACCAGCTCCATCCGCACTATCCGCATAGCGGGTAAAAGTGTTGAGGATGTCGCTCAAATCCGGACCGGCACCACCGTAAGTGCTACCACCAGCGCCGTAACCGCCAGAGAACATTGCCGAAAACACGTCCTCAAAATCGGAGGCAGAACCGTGGCGGGACCCCCCAGCCTGAAACCGAGGACCGCCAGAGACCATCGCTCGCAAGGCATCGTACTTCTGACGCTGTTCGGAATCGGAGAGAACCGAGTAAGCCTCGCCAATCTCTTTAAACTTTTCCTCAGCCGCTTTATCGCCGGGATTCTGGTCCGGGTGATACTGACGCGCTAACTTGCGATAGGCCTTTTTCAGGTCTTTATCCGTCACGTCCTTTGAGACTCCCAGGACGGCGTAATAATCCTTATCAATCCAATCATTGGTGCCCATCGCTTACCCCCTTTCCATTTCTTGATTCACGATTCATGCCTCTGAAGTTTGGTCGGCAGAGGGACTTTTCTCAACTCCCACCACCACCATGGCAGCGCGCAGAACCCGTTCTCCCATCAGGTAGCCCGGCTGCGCCACCGCGTCGATGATATGTTCGCCACCGTCATCTGCACCCGGAGCCATTTGAATGGCCTGGTGCAGATTCGGATCGAAGGTGTCGCCGACCTTTCCGTAACGCTTGACTTTAAACCGCGTCTGCAAAGTGGACTCCAATTTGGTAGCCACCGCGCCAAACGGACCCTCCAAGTCTCCGTGCTGACGAGCCAAATCAATGTCGTCCAACACTCCCATCAGGGCATCAACCACCGAGGCGACCCCCGCTTCTTGCTGCTGGGGGATTTCCGCCTTGGTGCGTTTGGCGTAGTTGCTGTACTCCTGTTGGAGGTTATACAAATCCGCCCGCGCCCGCGCCAAGTCATCCTTGGCGCGATCGAGGTCTTGGTTTAGCGTCGCGATACGGTCCTCTTGGGCATGAGCCAACTCGCCGGTCAGCTCATCCGCTTCATCCGCGGCGGGCTGTCCACCCGCCTGAGCCGCGCCCCCGTTTTCGTGACCAGCAGAGTCACCGGGGGAAACATGGCTGTGTGAGGAATGCTCCGCCGCGGAGTCGGCATTTTTGCCGTTCTTGGAGCCAGACTTGGCTTTGACCTCAGTCTCTGCGGAATTCTGTGTCGCGCTGGCCTTTTCGGCTTCATGGGCAGCGGCTTCATCGAATTCTTTCTGAGCTTCGGCGTACGCCTTGCGGGCCTCTTGACTAAGTTTGTCCTCGCTCACTTGTTATCACCCTCATCGTCTTCATCAATGACTTCGGCGTCGATAACGTCGTCATCATCGGTGGAGGCGGTGTTAGGTTCCGCAGCAGCACCGTCCGCCGGCGCCGACTCGTTTTCCTGCGCGTGGGCGTACAGAGCCTGTCCAATGGCTTGGGCCTTTTCCTCCAGTTCGCTCATCGCAGTCTTGATAGCTTCGATGTCTTCACCTTCGTTAGCCTTCTTAAGGTGTTCCAAAGATTCCTTCACCGGAGCCACCACGTCCTCAGGCAGCTTTTCAGCGTTGTCCTTCAGCAGTTTCTCGATACGGTAAACGGCCTGTTCAGCACCATTACGCACCTCAGCTTCGTCACGACGCTGCTTGTCTTCCGCAGAGTGCGCCTCGGCTTCCTTAATCATGCGGTCAATTTCGTCCTTCGGAAGGGAAGATCCGCCGGTGATGGTCATGGACTGCTCCTGACCAGTGCCGCGGTCCTTTGCCGAAACGTGCACGATACCGTTAGCGTCGATGTCAAAAGTGACTTCGATTTGCGGCAGTCCGCGTGGCGCAGGAGCGATTCCGGTCAGTTCGAAAGTGCCCAGCGGCTTGTTGTCGCGAGCGAACTGACGTTCCCCTTGGTAGACCTGAATCAGCACGGAAGGCTGATTGTCCTCGGCGGTCGAAAAGACCTCGGAGTGCTTCGTCGGGATAGCCGTGTTGCGCTCAATCAGCGGGGTCATAATGCCACCCTTGGTTTCAATACCCAAGCTCAAAGGGGTCACGTCAATGAGCAGAACGTCCTTGCGGTCGCCTTCAATGACGCCCGCCTGGAGAGCTGCCCCCACTGCCACGACCTCATCGGGATTCACGCCCTTATTCGGCTCGCGACCGCCAGTCAGCTCCTTGACCAGCTCGGTTACGGCAGGCATCCGGGTGGAACCACCGACCAACACCACGTGGTCAATTTCGCTGAGTTTAATGCCGGCGTCCTTGATAACCGCGTTGAACGGAGTCTTGCAGCGGTTGAGCAGGTCTGCGGTCATTTCTTCAAACTTTGCGCGCGTGAGCTTCTCGTCCAGGTGAATCGGTCCATTTTCGCTCATGGACAGGTACTGCAGGTTAATGTTCGTGCTCATTGCGCTGGACAGTTCCTTCTTGGCCTGCTCAGCAGCATCGCGCAGACGCTGCAGTGCGATTTTGTCCTTGGACAAATCCACGCCGTCCTTCGTCTTTACCTGGTCAACCAACCAATCAACGATGCGCTGATCCCAGTCGTCACCGCCCAGTTTGTTGTCGCCATTGGTGGCGCGCACCTGAATGGTGGAAAATCCGTCGTCGTCCTTACCAACTTCCAGCAGGGACACGTCGAACGTACCGCCGCCCAGGTCAAAGACCAGAATCAGCTCGTCCTCTTTACCTTTTTCCAGCCCGTAAGCCAGCGCCGCAGCGGTCGGCTCGTTGATGATACGCAGTACCTTCAAACCCGCAATCTTGCCCGCTTCCTGAGTCGCGGTACGCTGCGAATCGTTGAAATATGCCGGAACTGTAATGACGGCAGATTCCACGCTTTCACCCAGGTAGGCTTCGGCGTCCTGCTTGAGTTTGCCCAGGATGCGAGCCGAGATTTCCTGCGGAGTGTATTGCTTGTCGTCGATGTCAATCTTCCAGTCGGTGCCCATGTGGCGCTTTACCGATGAAATGGTGCGGTCCACGTTCGTGACCGCCTGGCGCTTGGCAACTTCACCTACCAAGACTTCGCCTGTCTTTGAGAACGCCACCACGGAAGGTGTGGTACGCATTCCCTCCGCGTTAGCGATAATCGTAGGTTCACCACCTTCCAAAACTGCCAGAGCCGAGTTTGTGGTTCCCAAGTCGATGCCTACTGCTTTTGCCATTGTGTTTCTCCCCTTTTTCTTTGTGTGTTCGTATTCTTTAAATTTCAAACCCAAGAACAGCAATCTTGAGTTCTAACGACTCAAGTTTATCTCAGCCAATTTTCCTTGTCTACCCGAGGCTGTAAAACTTGAGTCTATCTAACTCAACTTATCTAGGTGCGGATTTATTCCCGAAAAAGAAAACCAAAACGAAAACTGGCGCAGCGGACTCGTGAAATCAAACCCAGAAAGGGCAAAGCGCCCGGAAAGTAACCCGGACGCCTTGCCCCGAAAGGAGAACATCATGAAGAAAAAAGAATCTGACCCAACCCCGCCTCGCTAGGCGACGAAACCCTGGTTAGCCACCGTGCGAGAACTAAGAATCCCCACAATACCCGAAGCGGGAACATTAAAGGGAGGGAACCCTACCAGCCTGTTTACCGCGTCAGCCAACGTTCCGGAGTTAAACGCCCGCGCATTGGCGTCTGCCCGATTCACATTGCTGGGGGCGACAATCTTGGGAAAAGCGGGAACATTATCGTAGGCACTGCGACCAGCCGTGGAAGCCACCGCCACTGCAAACATCTGAGGCGTCTGCAGCTTATCTGTGCCACCGAGTTGCTCACTCATTTTCATCCCATCCTTGGATTGCCATAATCTCTGACCCCAAGACACCGTTGCCGGTTACCTTGGCGACAACCGTAACTATCGGTTGGTTTTCGACTTCATTAGGTTCTTTCCAGATTTTTTCGTCCAGAGTTGGGTTTGAGCTGGCATTTAGTGTTCAAAAGGGGTATTTGTCAGGACAAAAGATTGTTTTGGGGTGATTCCCCGCCGCAGCCGCGCGATGTCAAAAATCCCTCGAAAACCGCCACAATCCCGCCAGAAAGCCAACCGCAAGGCATGAAACAGGTAAACTTTGAGGGTGGCTGAAAAGGAAAAGTCCTCGGGAACATTGGTAATCGGCTTGGGTCGTTTCGGATCCGCGGTCGCGATGACGCTGAATTCTTTGGACCGCGAAATTCTGGCTGTTGAAAATGACCCGGCACAAGTCGAGCGTTTTTCCCCGCTCTTTCCCGTGGTAGAAGCCGACGCAACCCGGCTGGACGCGATGGAACAGTTGGGTGCCAAAGATTTTTCATCCACCGTGGTGGGTGTGGGCGCTCTGGAAGCGTCGGTGCTGATTACCGCTAACTTGGTCGACTTGGGGATGGAACAGATTTGGGCCAAAGCCATCAGTCGAGAACAGGGCAAAATCCTGCGTCGTATTGGTGCCCACCACGTCATTTACCCAGAATTTGATGCCGGAAGGCGCACCGCGCACCTGGTTGACGGCAGAATGCTGGACTACGTAGAGATGGACCGCGAAGGCTTCTCGATCGTAAAGATGCGCCCCCCGGCAGAAATTCAAGGATTCACCCTGTTGGAATCCGATGTGCGCCGTCGCTACGGGGTTAACATCCTAGGTGTTATCTCACCCGGACAGCACTTTGAATACGCCGGACCTGACACCGTGGTGGCAGCTAATGACCTGATTATCGTGTCGGGAGACGGAAAGCTGCTCGAAGATTTTGCTAATCGCCCCTGAGTGAAAGCTTAGAGATTCAACCAATAAGTCGAGCCCGGCACCACTCGATACATAAGCGCAGTGAGACGGGTTCCAGTGCAGGATTGCGCCACTTCACCCAATTCACTCGCTTCGAGGTCCACACCCACATCGGCGCCATCCAAAACTGCTCTGAAACCGAAAAACACCACGTCATAGTCGCGACGGACTCGGTCCCAATCAACCCCCAGAAAGAGTGCGTCTTTACCGCTCAAGCGTTGGAATTCTTGCCGCACATCCGGGTTGGTAAACTCTAGCGGATAGCGCCTAACCAGTTCACGCCAGTCTTGCAGGGTATTCACTTGATAGACCCGGTCAAAGCTGAGCGGAGGAATCTCCTCAAAACGGAAAGGCAGCTCCCGCGCTTGTTCCGGACTGCCAGCCCACGTCGGATCAAACAGGTCGCGTGTACAGGCAAACTGCCGCAACGGCGCTTGCGGGAAGCGCAAACCGGAAGTTGGATCGGGGATGGGCGGCACCGGACCAATGAAACTCGATATATAAGGGAAAGTTTGCGGATTCGTCCCCCCATGAGCTTCCACATAACGCGGCAACTGCCCAGCAGTCCGCTGCACAGCGCTGGGGACGGAGGACTGACGGAAAGTCACGGCATCCAGAGAATCAAACCTCAGGTGTTGCGCCCGCGGGTGAAAACGCTGGTTGAGGTACTTTAATTGGGGATAATCCAGCCATTGCTGCGCTAAGGCGTCCGCGATTTTTCGACCACTCGGACCGATGACCCGATCCGCAATTCGCGGTTGCAGATTTTCACAAAACGTGTAATCACACGCAGCCGTAGATAGCCGCTCCACCAGCAGGGGCAGTTTCTGTTCTGGAACCCCCTGAACGTTCTCGCGGCGAAGCTCCTCAAAGCGAGTTTTAAACTGCTGAATTACCGGGGTGGCACCAGGAATATCACGCACATCAGTGCCGTTTTGCAAAGCCTTGAGAGCATGACGTTCCTTGCGGGCATGGGAGCGCATATACGAGACAAACAACTTCCGACTCAAAGGGTCATCTACCATTCCCAGGCAAAAGGCCTCCAGGGTCGAATCTGCAAAAACTTCCCGAAACAGGTCCGGGAAAGCCACCAGCACCACCCAGTAGCGACGCCACGCCCCCGGCTTCGTCTCCAGACTGGGGAACGCCCAATTCGTCATCGCCATTGTTTTTTACTCCCGCTGCATGCCTATCCGATACTGGGGGCTTCTTCAGGAAATCGTATCACCCGACGGCGGTTCCGCATGGCGAGGGCAGCCCCGAAGGTCATGGTTCCCACCCGACCGGTAAACATCAGCAGGGACAGCAAAATTTTTCCTGAATCCGGGAGGGAACCGGTGACGCCGGTAGACAGACCGACAGTCCCGAACGCACTATTGACCTCAAAAAGAGCTTCTGACAACGGCAAATTCGTCAACAGCAGCAACGTGGCGGTAGACAACCCTATGACCAGGGCGCTCATCGCGACAACCGCCACCGCTAGGCGCACCGTTGACGGACCAATACGCCTCCCGAACGCTTCAATGTCACGATTACCACGCACTTCTGCCACGATTGCCAGGACCATCACCGCGAAAGTCGTGACCTTGATACCCCCGGCGGTGGACGCCGAACCACCCCCGATAAACATCATGATGGAAGAAACGAACCAAGACGCCTCGTGCATAGAACCCACATCAATCGTGGAAACCCCCAGTGACCTGGCGTTAAACGCCCCCAATAAAGCTGCCAGGAGCTTCCCCGGCAAATCCAAAGCCCCCAAAGTTCGCGGATTATCCCACTCGATAATCCCGTTGATTCCGCCGCCCACTACCGACAGCGCTAGGTAGGTCGTGATGGTCAGTTTCGAGTGCAAACTCAAGTGTTTAGGCCGCCGCCAATTGCGTGCCAAATCGAGGGAAACCGGGAAACCGATAGCGCCGATGAAAACTCCCAGGCACATGGGACCAATAATGCCGAAATCAGCCACGAACTGTTCCACCCCGCCCGGCACGATGACGAAACCAGCATTGTTAAACACGCTGACCGCCATGAACAAGGCATACCAAGCTGACAAGCCGATGCCGTAATCTTGCCGGATAAACTCCGGGAAAAGCATCAGGGCAATGACTGATTCGACCGAAACTGACACCAGCAGCGCCATTTTCCCCAGCGAGCCGACTTCCCCGAGGGAAGATTTCTTTTCCCCGGCAGCCAAGATGCGAGCAGTCAGACCGATATGGCGCGATACTGCCAAGGACAGCATCGATGCCAGGGTCATGACACCAAGTCCCCCGATTTCCACGCCGAGCATGATGACTACTAGCCCAAACGGCGACCAGTAGGTATCGGTAGGCACCACCGTCAAACCGGTCACACACACTGCGGAAGTACTGGTAAACAGCGCATCAATAAAGCGAGCATGACCTGGATCGCGAGTAGCAATCGGCAGGGACAGGAGAACAGTTTGGACGACAATGATAGAGAGGAACACCGCGAGCGTCAGGCGAGCGGGGGCTCGACGGGCCAGTTCATCAAACCACTTCCCGCTTTTTTCGCGCAGGTTCGCAAAAAACTTCAAGTTCGCCCGTTCCTTTTCCTGACAGGGATTTTCCGGTTGATTTTTCGGGTAAGCTTTCGCTGTCCCAACGGAGCCCTGAGAAGCCCCCGTGCGGAAAACTCGGTTACAACGTTACCCTTTGCCAGACCAAAACTGGAATACCCGTCCGTCAAAAGGGAGGAATTTCGGCAAAAATCGGAGGTTTAGAGAAAATCGGGGGTGAAGAACTAACACTTTTAGGTAAATTACCGATATATTTTTGTATGTAGCGCGTGTTGAGTGTGAGACTAAAGTGGCTCCGGTCGCGCGTCTAGGCAAATTTAGGATGACGGGAATGACTCAGAGCCAGGCACCACGGTTCCTCACCGTAGCGGAAGTTGCGGACTTGTTGAGGGTCTCGAAGATGACCGTTTATCGTATGGTTCATGCTGGCGATCTTCCCGCTGTTCGTGTCAAGCGTTCGTTTCGAGTACCGTTGAAAGCTGTCGAGGAGCTCTCTGCGTCAAACCTAGACAACTGGATGATTGGCAACGATGACGAAGCCGTCGCGCAATAGTTTGGGGTGTCGTCGCGCGCGCGCAGGTTCTCTCATTTTGGCTAGGGTGTCTGAAAAAGGTAAACTTGTGTGGTTATTTGCCGCGTGTTCGGTGGCAGCAGTTATTTTAGGAGGTCGGCGTGGGTTCCGTCATTAAGAAGCGTCGCAAGCGGATGGCGAAAAAGAAGCATCGCAAGTTGCTTCGGAAGACGCGTCATCAGCGTCGTAATAAGAAGTAGACGTCGGCGGGCTCGGATTTTTCCGAGCCCGCGCACGTTTTTGAGCGTCTCAAAAAACACTTCAGTAAGATTAATACGTGGCGAAAATCGCAGCTTTCTTTGATGTCGACGGCACCTTAATCCGTGGTGCCTCGACCTGGTATCTGGCACGGGATTTGTATTCCCGCGGCTACTTTGGGCTGGATTTCTTTGTTTTTGCGGCTCGCCAAGCCCTGCTTTACGTCATTTTCGGAGAAAGCATCCATCGCGTGGAGCAGGTAAAAAAACGGTCCCTGCAGATTATCGAAGGCAAACTGGAATCGGATTTGGTGCTGGTCGGAGAGGAACTCTATGACCGTTTCCTGCAGGAACGCTTGTTTCCAGGAGCATTAAAGATCATCCAAAAACACCTCGATGCTGGGCACGATGTCTGGCTGGTTTCCGCTACCCCAAGGGAAATTGCGCAATCTATGGCGCATCGTTTGGGGTTGACCGGGGCTCTGGGCACGGTGGTGGAAGTCGATGAGCGGGGACGCTACACCGGAAAGATGCCGCAGTCTCTGATGCACGGCACCATGAAAGCCAAAGCGGTGCTGGAACTGTCTTGGGAACACGACTACGACCTGAAACAGTGCTATGCCTATTCCGATTCCATGTCTGATGAAAAGCTTTTTAACCTGGTCGGACACCCTTGTGTGGTCAATCCCGAACCAAAGTTGCGCCGGATTGCCAAACGTCGCCACTGGCCGATTTATGATTTCGCGCACCGCCGTCTGGATATTGCCATTAAGGTGCGCAGTCGCTACCTGCCCGCCATCACGATAGGTTTCCTGTGGACGCTGCGAGTCCTCTGGAGATACGTGATTCGCCGGATTCTACACGTCCCCGGACGGATTTGGCGTTCCCGGTTTCCCCGTCGCCGATAACTGTCCCACACCCATCACCACCACTGACCATCAACCCTGAAGAGAGGAACCATGGCTCTGACCACCGTCCACCTGATGCGACACGGCGAAGTTGATAATCCGGAAGGGGTGCTCTACGAGCGGCTCGACGGCTTTGGGCTGACCGAGCGCGGGCGGGAAATGACGACGCTAACAGCTCGCTGGCTGGCAGCGGAAAACCGCGATATTGCCATGATTATGTCCTCTCCTCTGCAGCGCGCCCAGGAAAGCGCCGCGCCCGCGGCCGAAATTTTCCAGCTGCCTGTTCACCTCGATTCGCGTCTGACCGAAGCGGGCAATAAATTGCGCGGTCAAAAGATTCACCGTTCCTCGCTGACTTTGGCGCACCCGCAATACTGGCCGCTGTACGTGGCACCTTGGTTGCCGTCTTGGGGGGAGCATTACCGGGACATCGTTCAGCGGATGTTTCGCGCGGTGGCTCACGCGAGGGCCTTGACTCCCCCCGGTAGGGAATCTTTGGTGGTTTCTCACCAGCTGCCGATTTGGACGCTGCGACGTTTTGTGGAGGGCAAATCTTTGGTTCACGATCCGCGGAAACGCGAGTGCGCCCTGGCCTCCGTGACCTCGTTTTATTTCGATAATGCCACTTTGATTGGCATGGAGTACGCTTCACCAGCGGAATCGCTGGTGGCTGAGGCTAGGGATGTGACACCGGGGCGTTCCAGCGCCGCGGTCAACACTGGTCGTTGACTCGCGAGGGGGATTTAGCAACGCTTGCGCCCGGCAAAACCAGCGACTCAGCCGGGCTTAAATTGGACGTGACACGACTGATAGTATGCGCCCCTCCGGAGGCTCTCCATAGTGACTTGCCACCCTCAGAAATTAGTTAAATATTTTAATAACTATTAGTCTGTTTCGCACCAATTCTCCAGGGGACACACGACTTCCTTTTCACTAACTGACATACTGTTCCCGAGGCTCCGGACAATAGTGCCCCAGGACGGTTAGAATGAAAAGGTTACGTCACCGGGAAAGACCCCGAGAAACGATTGAATAGGATTTTATGAGCGAGAACGCCACATACGAACAAATGCTGGCTCAGATTAACCCCCGCATCGGGGTGGAGTACGTGTTTGCCAGTGTTACCCAGCTACCTCCAGACGTGGAACCGGTGGCGTTAATCCGTGAACCGGAAGGCATTACCATCGGGGTGACTTTGGAAGAAGCTGCTCGTGCCGGTCTGAGCACTGCCGACCCCTACACGATTATCACCTTGTCAGCGCCCGGATCCCTGGACGTGGTCGGATTAAATTCTGGGATTGCCCAAGTGCTGTCCTCCCGCTCCATCCCGGCAAACATTTTTTCCGGAATCTATCACACCCATATTTTTGTGCCTTCCAAACTGGCGAATGATGCCAAAGCCGTACTCGAAGATGTGTCCGGCCAAGCGAAAGCCTGGCTCGATATGTGAGCCGAGGTCCAACCCCAAAGGATTACTGTTCATCATGAAGGATAAGAACCCTCTCCAGCTGACCCCCGACCCGATGGACCGAATGGCAGACGGCACCATCAAACAGCGCAATCCCCTGACCGGAACCCAAGTATGGACAGTAACAAGTCGCGGGAATCGCCCCCACTTCCATCGCGAAGCAGTCACGGAACCGGCACCGCTGCTGCAGCCCTCCGACTTCACCAACACCTGCGCCTTTTGCACGGACCGCTACTTTGACACCCCGCCGGAAAAATCCCGGCTGGTCAAAGGTTTGGACGCAAAGTTCCACAAAATCGAGGGCCTGCCCGCCGCCTCCATGCAAGACATGGTCGCGGAGTTTCGGCGTATTCCCAACCTTTTTGAGATTGTTTCCTATGATTATTGGCACGAAAACCACAACCACTACCCCACTGAGGCCCAAAACCGGCGCATGGCAGATTACCTGGCCTCCGCAGCGGGATATGATCACGTCTTGCACGTAGTGAAAATGCGCCTGGAGGCGTCCGGTGAGGACCACCTGGAAACTATCCCCGATGACGCTTTGCTGCAGTACGCCACCGGTCTGTTCGCCGGAGGACACGACGTAATCGTGGCACGGCGTCACTACGTGGACGGAGCGACCAGGGCGGATCAAAACGCTTCGGCAGGGACTTTGAGCGTGGCTGAACACCGCGCCTACATCGGCTACACCATCGCCACCCTGCAAGACCTGTACAAATTGAATCCTGCCGTGAAATACGTCACCGCTTTCCAAAATTGGTTGCGACCAGCCGGAGCATCCTTTGACCACCTGCATAAACAGCTGGTAGCCGTGGATGAATACGGGGTCCAGATTGAAGCTGAAGCTGCGCGTGTGGCGGCAGACCCAGCGATTTACCGCCGAATCCTGCATTATGTGACGCACCGACAAATGATGATTCTGGGTAACGACTACGCAGTAGGGTTCGCTGACTTTGGACACCGCTACCAAACCATCGCAGTCTGGCCCCTGGGACCGGCACTGTTGCCGTGGGAATACACTCGGGAACAGGTCGACGGGATTTCTGACGTGTTACACGCACTGCACTGTGCGGTAGGACCCGCCGTCCCCACCAACGAGGAATGGTACCACCGACCTGTTGACCTCGATGTCCCACTGCGGTTCCGTATCCTGCTAAAACAGCGCACTTCGACCCTGGCAGGTTTCGAAGGCTCCACCCGGATTTACCTCAACTCGGTCGACCCGTGGACGCTGCGCGACGAAATGGTGACGCTATTGGAGAAAAAGCGCGAACAAGGTCTGATAGCACCCTCGCTGCGGCTGGGCAACGAATACCGTTTGCCGAAAGATTCCTTGGGAGAATAGCCCGTCCCGCACGCGCGACTACACCGACAAAACCCGCGACGGTACTCTCGACCGAACCGAGTCTTGACCCGATAACATGGAGGGGACGCTGTTGTTTGGTGTAAACCTGACAAGGATTTAAGGAGAAAACGTGGACATCGGAGAAAAAGTTGTAAATGTAGCGGCTGTGGGCCTGGCGGGCCTGGTCAGCGACAACATCGTCAAATTGGGATGGAGGATGGCCACCGGAGCTAATCCTCCGCAGGACGATGACGTGGAAGTCGGGTTGGCACAAGCCATCGTTTTCGCGGTCCTGTCCGGGGTATTGCTCGCCATTATCAAGCGTTTCACCGTGCGTACCGCTAGTCAGTGGTGGGTAAACAAGCACAGCGAAGCCGGCATCGGCATCGAAAGCGCCTAGGCAAGGGCGCGTTCCATCTGGTTCCGGACTTAGAGAGTAACGACGAAATCGTCCTCGTCAATAATGACCCCATTGGTTGCTTCTGCCAGTTGTCTGGCGACAGCTTCGATGGTGTCAATTACGGTCAGCCGATCCAGACGCATCGCCCGTTTCAGCCTGCTTTCCTCCGTGATGGTGATTTCTGGGGCTATCCAAGAAATGGCGTAGCTCACGCAGCCGTCTTCAGCATGTCCCAAGGCCGGGGGGATAGCAGTTTCTCCCTGCACCACCACGTGAACGGACGATTTTTGGGTTACGTCAGCGGCAATCGCGTAGGCGTCAACCATCAGGGGCATAGACATGGCAGCTTCGTCATAGGCTTCTGCTTCCGCATGTAGCCACGCCCGCTCGTCCGGGCTGACCCCGGCTTGAATGCGCGAGCGCAAGCCGTCGGGGTCATAGTTGGCGCGTTCCTCGGGGGTGGTCAGGCGAGGGGGTTTAGGTCCCGAGCGGCGCTGGGTCTGTTCAGTTTCGTTTCCCATCAGCAGGGCGGCGATAGGCAAGGCTCGCTGCACCACCTGGAGACAGGCCGCTGGTTCCAACCAAATTTCGGACAGTACACGCAAGCTCACCGCGGAGTCTGGATCCGGGACGATAATCGGACCGGTCGAGAACCGCAAGGCGCCAGCCAACCGCCGTGCCATGCGCCGCAGCCCCTGTAAAACTTCGAGTTCCAGCCCTTCCGGACCGCCTTCTCGAAACGCGTCCCACAAGGGGTCCCGCCCCTGCAACCACTGCGGCACGGGTTTCCCGCGCAGGGCAGGAACGCCTGCCAAATACGCGAACTTCAGGCGGCTGGGCAGCCCCAACCCCACAATCGCTTCCGGCGTCAAATCCCAAGGACCGGTCAGATATGCCTCTTTTTTGAGCTCTAAAAGTCCCGGTCCCAAGCGGGAACACTCGGTCCAAATTTGCCCTGCCAGAATGTCGATTTCTTCAGGCTGCACGTCATCGGCAACCGCGAGCAAGTGAAACGGCTGCGCAGCTGACAAATCCAAAGAATCGTGGCGATTGGCAGGTGACAACATGATTTTTTCCTTCCTAAATCTGCCCGACCGTTACCGAGGTGACGCTGCAGGGACGTTATTCAGTCGCGGGGGTAGGCTCGACGACGTGTCGTGGCATCTGGCAGCGTTTCCGCGCCGTCCCTGGTGACCGAGGAAAAGCAGTTCACAGTTCTGGGTCGCAATGAGCTTCAGCTACAATCCCGCGTCCTTCCGGGACCTCTACCTGCGTGAAGTTCAGGTAAGAACGCGAGGCAGTCGGACCGCGCTGCCCCTGGTAGCGGGAGCCTTTCGCCCCTGAGCCATAGGGGGCCTCGGCGGGAGAGGACATTTGGAAGAAGCACAGCTGACCGATTTTCATGCCTGGGTACAGCGCAATCGGCATGGTCGCTGTGTTGGACAGCTCCAGGGTGATATGCCCGGTAAAGCCCGGATCGATGAATCCCGCAGTCGAGTGGGTCAGCAGCCCCAGCCGCCCCAGCGAGGATTTCCCTTCCAGACGCGCCGCGATGTCATCGGGCAGGGTCACGTGTTCAAAAGTAGAACCCAACACGAATTCGCCGGGATGTAAGATGAGCGGTTTGTCGCCAGAATCCACCAGGCGAGTCAGCTCAGCTTGCTCCTTTGAGGGATCAATCAAGCCGTATTTGTGGTTATCGAACAGGCGAAAGTACCGATCTAGGCGAATGTCCACGGAGGCGGGCTGCACCGCGTCCGGGTCCCAGGGATCCAGCACGACTTTGCCTTGAGCTACTAGGGCTCGTATATCACGGTCAGAAATCAACATGGCACTGAGCTATCGTCTCTAGGAAGCAGGCTTAGAATCAACGATTTCCACGTAAAAAGCCAAAGGCGAGTTTGGCGGAATGACGGGCGGGTTCCCCTGTTGACCGTAAGCCATTTCAGAAGGAATCCCGAGGATAACTTTTGCCCCGACCTTTTGCCCTGCCAAACCCTTGGTCCAACCAGGAATCACCTGCTGCAAGCTAAACGATGTGGCTTTTCCGCGGGCAAAGGAAGAATCGAAGATATTACCCTGGCCCCACACTTGTCCCACATAGTTAGCGGTGACGGTATCAGTCTCACTGACCACCGCGCCTGTCCCCTCCTGGACGACCCACGCGGTGTTCTGTTCCGGGGCGGGCATATCCTTGGGGAATCCTACCGCGGTGTCAGCTCCGGAACCGACCACCTGGGGACGGTCGCCCTCGACGACAGCAGCCGGGGTGGACTTGGGTTCTTCGGGAGTGGGGGTGGCAGAGTTGGACGCGGTCGGGCTTTGGCTAGCGGCCTGTTCTTTGGCCTGGGTGGAGCACGCGCTCAAGCTCAGGGTCAACGCCGCCGCGCCAGTGAGCAGAAACAGTTTAGGAACAATTTTCACAGTCATGGTTACACCCTAGCGGAAAATCATTTTCACCCCAGGTAAACCACACCGTGCGTGGTTACCCCACGAGTGACGCCCCGGCTCACACTCACCGATTACAGACTCGCTGATTAGTGCCCGCGGTGTCAATCTGCCCTGGCCACGGTGAATTCTCAATCGGGAAATAGTCGCATCGATTGAATGGAGCATCGCATTACCGTGCTTTCGCGTGCTTTATTCCCTGCTTTCGCGGGTGTTTTTCTTTGCGGCGTCGCCCTTTGCCGCGCCGCCACCACCACAGGGTCAGCAATGCCATCAGCGTCGATGCAACTAAGGCAGCCACCATCCACCACGACCAGGTCAGCATAAAGCCGCTGTTAAAAGCATTCTCTTCATTTTTGTCCAGCGCGGTGCGTTCCCCTGTCACCAACAGACGGTGGGAATTAATCCCATAAGGAGTACAGGTAATCAGTGTCACCAAGTCCCGTCCGTCTTGCCTTTTCAGGGTTCCTATCTCGGTTGGCTCCACCACGACTACGGATACCACACGATATTTCATGTGCAGCCCTGCCACATTCAGATAAAAAGCGTCTCCGACTCGCATTTGTTCCAGGTGATCGAGCAAAGTGGCGTTGGTCAGACCGGTGTGTCCGGTCAACACGGCGTGCGTCCCCGCCCCTCCTACCGGCAGTGATGAGCCGTAAAGATGTCCAATCCCCCGTTCCAGAGTTTTTGGTTCGGTGCCGTGATAAATCGGCAAATTCACACGAATTTTCGGAATAATTAGCTGCCCCATTTGTTCCATCACGTTCAGTTGTTCCAAATACTCCTGGTAGGGATTATTGGTTTGTGACACGCGGGAAAGCCAGGGATCCAGAATCGGCGCGCCGGGGGTTTCCTCGTTGTAGCGCCGAGCTGCCGCCACGGATGCCTCCAGAGCTTCCAAACGCTGTGGTTCCTGGACTTGCCGGGCATAATAAGTCGTAATCTGGTTTTGCCGGTAGTTGTTCCACTGTGTTGCCACTACGGGGTACATAAACAAGGCGATTCCCGCCAGGGCAAACAATAGCGGCACCAGGCGGGAAATCTGACGATTCGATTTTTTACTTGTGTAATGCCTCGGCACTGGCAGCATCCTGGCTCTCTTGGCGGCGTTTCGTCCGCAGCAAAATCCACATCCCGACACCTATGAGAAACAGGGCCATTCCGCCAACCTGTGCGACAATCACCCCGGTTGCGGGCAGTCTCGCCATTATCGTCCCATCGGGCGCAACTAAAATCAGGTCACCATTCGGGGCACGCAACCACACGGATTTTACCGGCGGTTCCTGTTTGTTATGGTCTTTATTTGCGGAATAGGTTTTATTTCCGCCACCAGGATTTGGATTCGCTGTCGGAGTCGGGGATTTAGATTCACTAGGGGTGGGGGTCGGCGTTGTATCTTTTGAGACTTCTCCCGAAACGTATGGACCGGTTCCCGAACCGGATGTCGAACCGGTTGGGGTACGAGGTTGCGGTTTCGGGTTAATCACCAGTCGATAGTTCCACGAGTGTCGGGTTTTATCCGCTACCGGCACGGTGATTAGGAAAGGCGCGATTTTTCCAGAAGCATGTTCCTGTTCTTGGCTAATCAAGTACAGTCCCACGCTGAGGTGGTCAAAGACCGCCCTGCCGTTAGAGTCAGTTGACTGCGTGACCGGCGAGTCTAATTTATCGGCGACTTTTTCTGGGGTGAGACTCTTAATGTCTTGCCAGGATTGAGCCGTAGCCAAAGTAACGCCTGTGACTTTCGCGACCTTGAATGCCACTCCTTGCACGCTGGGCGGTGTCTCATCGTTATAGGGGTTACCTGCCTCTCGGACGAGTGTCAGGGTGCCGGTACCTGTGGGGGCGGCAACGTGCGCGTTAAATAAACTGGCAGGGTCGCCATCCCCTGTGAAGGGGTGAATTGGGGCGGTGGCACGCGTGACCCCTAACGCTCCCGCGGGGTTCACTATGGTAACCACCAGGCATAGCGCCAAAGCTGCGAGCCACCGTCCCATCAGTTTCATCACGTTCTCCTGACTAAATGTGCCTTAATCCTGGTGACGTTTACGCGACATCAGCGCTACGGCAACCAACATCAACACTGCTCCTGCGCTCAGCAGAGCAATTACGCCCGGACCACCTGTCAGAGGGAGCTTGCTAAGGAAGTCGTTATTACTGGTGTTTTTAACCAGGGCTTCCAGCGGTTTATTGTTAGCGCTCTTGATTTTCTCAGCGGTGAATTCGATGGCAGTGGCTTCGGGGTTCAAGGCATAGCCAGTAGGTGCCGTGGTTTGCTCGACGCACAGTTTAGCTAGCGGGCCAATCGGACCAACCTGAGCAGCTGTGGTGGCATCCGTAGCAACTTCCTGACCGGCTACCACGGACTTACCATCCGCAGCACACTTGCCAACCTTAAACTTGCCACCCGTCAGTGCGTTGGTGGTTCCGTCGGTGTTCTTAATCTGTACATATCCAAAGGTGGTCTGGGAGGAATCATCGTCCTTAGTTTCCACACCCTCTGAACCGGGATCGTTGCCGTTGGGGTCTTTCCCACCAGTGTTATTCGTGCCGTCTGCGAGTTTGTAAGCGTAGGCAGCCTTGTTTTTAACGACCTTATCATTGGCTATGTTAGTGACTGTGCCTTTCACATTTACAATCAGCTCACTTTCCGTGCTCCCACTGAGCTTAGTCAACCCGTCACCAACAAACGTTACCTTAACATTCTTATTCGTTTTCGATACCGTGTAGTGAGTGCCTAAAGTCAGGGTTTCAGTCCCCAGGACTACGGACGTAATGCCGCTTTCCGCTACCGTCAAACCGGAATCGGGTTCATCCGTAACGGTAAATGCAGTGAATTTCTTTGTATCGGCGTTATGTTTGGGAATCGGGACGGTAATCTTAAAGGTCATTTCCGCGCCCTCTTTCAGCAGGGTGTCGGCGGGCGTGGCGTTTACTTTTTTGATGCTGCCGATGGTGGCGTTCTTTGGATAGACGTGAATGTCATACATGAAGCCAGTGCCTGTGGGGTTGGTCAGTGGTAGCACTACGATAGCCGGAGCGGCAGTCTGTTTACCTGTCGGCGCCTTGATCTGTTCCAACTTGTACACACCGGGGGTCAAAGGTTCAAATTTGCATGAGCCGTTGGTCTGGGTGGTGCAGTTTTTCGCTCTAAAGTGGGTGTCAGCGGTGAAATTCTTAGTTGTCACCCCAGCGGCTGCCTGCATACCAGCTAAGGTGCTGACGTCTGTAGAGTCCTTGGTCAGCTTGAATTCCGAACCATTAATTATTTGGTTAGTAAGATTGTTGACTTCCGCGCCAGTAGCGGGGACACCGGTATCACCCTCCACTGAGTGCACCGTGATAGACCCCGTTTTGTTCATATCTACCGTGGTGCCGTCTGCGTGTCCCTGCGGCACCCATATGAGCATTGAAAACACGGCTGCCAACACCAGGGCTATCCCCAGACCCATTATTCGTGAAACACCTTCTTTTGCGTTTCGCATGTCAATCCCTCCCGTATATCCATATGTTGTTATGTTTGTCTCGGTTTTGCTACGTTGAATCCTCATGCCGGTTCCCTAGGCTTCCTTTCCTGAAGTAAAGTCCTCGCGTCTGGGTAACCGCCACATCAGTATCACTGCCGCCCCCATCAGCATTCCGGCGCTACCCAGCATCCACGGCAGCTTGCCTCCGGTGAGCGGCAGGGTCCCAAATCGAATGTCACCAATCTCTAAATCCCATTTCACGAAGTCTGTTGCATTCAGCGAATTGAGGTCTTGGCTGGAAGTGTATGGCTCCGTGGCATTGGGTGAGCTGGACGGGGTGGGGTTACTTGATGAACTGGGCGTACTACCGGCGGTGCTGCCTGGGGTCGTCGTCAGTTCTCGTTTGCTCAATGTCACCAAGCCGCTATGCTGGCTCTTTTCAGACAGAGTCACCACGGTGTCGAATTCGGGATTCAGATTTTTACCGTTTTTCTTATCGGCGATACTGACATCGAATTGATAGCGCTGCCACAGCAGTTCAGCTCCGTTAGCCCCGGTGTTAGTGGTACCGACCCAATACGTTCCGGGAGCGAGGATGGCACGGTACCAGCCCGAAGCCTGTCCAGATGAGTCCAAATCCGGCGTAAACGAAACCTGAGACTTCGCGGCGGGACTTGTGCCAGCGGTGACTGCGCTGACTGGCTGTGTGTACAAGTCAAACTTCGCGTCCTTTACCGGATGGTGTTGGTCGTCAACTCGGCGCACATAAATTTCTGCCCCGTGCATATAGACAATATGACCAATAATCACGTCTAACGGATTGTCTTTACCGTTGGTCTGACCACCTAATTGGACGGTAAAGCTGCCATCGGCACCGGTTTGTTTAACAATTTTTTCTACAGTCTTGCTGGTAATTCTAGGTTTACCCTTGGGTTGACCGTTTTTATCTATATTCCACAAGTCCGGTTGGTTGGTTACCTGGTTAGTCACCACATTCAGATAGTTCTGTGCTGCCGGGCGACTCGGTTGGTGTCCGGTGACGGTGCATGAGGTTCCGCGGGTACTACTCGTTTAACACACTGTTTGGGAGCGGGGGCAGGTCCTCCTGGCTGGCTAGACACAGCTGTCCCCCCGCCGGACGGAGCTCTATCGCAGGGCTCACTGGTATCCTGCCCCAGACTGACCCGGTCACCCAGACTTATGCCTTCGAGCTTGCGCGTTGCCCCATCGAAAGTCATTCCCGGAAGTTGGGGATAATTGCAGGTGTATTCGTAGGTAAACTTAGTGCCCGGCGCGATTGCCTCATCGGCTTTTGCCCCGTAAGTATAGGTGCTCAGGCTCAGCTCCTGGCGTTCTGTAAAGTACCAAGTATCAAAGGTGAGTTTCGCTTTCAACGGTGTGGCTTTTTCTCCCGCTTTAGCAGGGTTTGCCGGCTGACTGCTATTCCCCGAAGCGACGCCGTTCGGCGCGGTGGCACCAGAATTTCCCGAGTTAGCTGTCGCACTAGGATCTTTTTCAAAAACTATCGGTTTGGCTTTGAGCTGACCGGGATCGCGCTCGGCAGACTTACGTTGGTTACGGAAACGACCTGCCAACTTGGCATCGCCCTGCACCATGCTGCTGGTCAACAGCTGCACTGCCGGATATCCGGCTATTGGATCGTTCCCCGCATTGTTTAACCAAAATGCGCAACTCGAGCTGGCAGGAATAAATTTAGGCTGCCCGGAGCCCGCTGTGCCACTACTGGCGGCATTCGGGTCTGCGGCTGCGAAAAGCTGAACCTCTCGGTTCACGCCCAGCGCAACTTCTCCCTGATAGGTAAGCGGGCGAGTTTTCTCTGTTCCGCCGTCCTGGTATTTTTCCTTCAGGTACTGATCCTGGCATTCATATGCGAGTTTATAGCTAAGCGCGTGAGCATCGTTTAGCTTCCCGCCCAAGTTGTAGTAACCGCTGACATTGTCGATGAGCTGGTGCGCTACCGTAAAGTCCACACCCGGTCGGGACAACAGATTTGTCAAAGTGAAACCGACAGTGGCACCTTCCTGGAGTTTTGCGGGCATCTGGAAAGCCGCAATATAGTTTTCATCTGCCCCTTGGAACAGATTCCTATCGTCTGCCGTATATTCCTTAAACTCGATTTTCTTTCCAGTAGCGTCGGGATCGTCGCGGGAAGTAAAGAATTCCTGGAGTTGCTCTGTGGTGGCAGAATTACTTTTTACTGGCGTGCTGCCTGTTGTTCCCGTGCCTAAATCTGCTGGGGCGCTGGATTGTGGCTGGATACTGTCCGGACCGCTGTCTGCACTGAGTCGGATGGTAGCCAGACCATCACCCAAAGAGAACATCTTTTGCGCGATAACGCACTTATAATTCACCGGTAATTTGACATCACTGGTGGCATCTATGCGACCCAACCTCAGTGCGTCCGGAGTCACCTTGAATTCCAGATCTGCGTTAATCACGTTGCGACCCTTCGTGGACTGGGAAGCTACCAGTCTCTTGTTTTGGTCACGCATAGCAGGAGGTTGACAATACAACCGCGTGTGCAGAGTTTGTCCGGCGAGCAATTCTTTACCGTTTCCCTCCAGCTTCATTGTCAAACGCAGTTTCTTCGCCTTATCAAAGGTGTAGTTGTTCCACGCCACTACCGTACCGGCGAAGTTTTCCGGGAATTTTTGTGGAACCTGGGGATTCAAAGGAATTCCGTGGTCGTTTGTAGCATTCTGTTTATCTTTATAGAAACTATTAGCCTGAGACGATGTGTCTGTAGGCAAAAATACCTTTGCCCCGCCCAAACCGTCATTATTAGTTTCCGAGGTCGGAGTACACTTTTTCGAATCAGCCTCGCACTTGGCAGCGGGTTCACGACCGCGATAGCCAGCGGCAAGCTCCCAATAATTATCCAGACGCGAAGAATCGACTTTAGCGGCGGCGTCCTCGTAAACTGTGCAGACCGCACCGGCTAGTAGGGCGTCGATAGGATGCCATTCACCCTGCTGGAACCGCACGATGTCACCGGTTTTTTCGGTCTGCAAAGTACCGCTGAAACGCTTTTCGAGGTCTTTCTTGAGGTGTGCGGCTGCGTCCCAGGCACTGTTGTTGCCATTGACCACTTCGTAGGCTTCAGCTGTTTTATCGTTAATGTTAGCCGGCGCGGGAAGATCTATAGTTTCACCATTCAATGTGCACGAATAATGAATCTTAAACTGGTATTCCGCTGGAATCGCGCCGACGCCCTCGCCACCGACTTTCTTTTTAACATTAAAGGATGCCAATTGGACACGGTATGTATTACTCAGCGTTGCCGAAAATTCATCACCTGCGGTCCAGTCCAATGTCACGGGAGCCTGCGGGTCAGCGCCTGCCACTTTCGCATCAAAATTTTTCGCAGTTGCGCCGGCAGGACCGCTCGGGCTCCATTTCGACTCTTTGAGGTCGGTACCCGCAATTTTTAGAAGTCTTGGGCTGACTGCCGCTTGACACTTCCAGCCACGAGGCACCTGAGTCTGTGCGAAGTTGCCCTGGGGGTCGAGATTTACGGGTCGAGAAACAGTATCGTTGCCCAGTTTGCAGGTTACTTCATTAGGCACTGCGCTCATGCCTTTCAAAAGGGCCGCTTTCCAGGAATCAGGCACCTTCACTCCGGTATTGGCATTTTCGTCTGCGCTGGTCCACATCTGGGGTGTATCGAGGCGGAATTTCGCCGTGGATTGAGCCTCGCGGAAGCTATGAGCCAGCACCAGAGAAGTACCCGTCTGATTGGAACGCGGGGTTGTGAAATCGAACTCTTCAGCGGGTGAATTGGCTGCCGTCAGCTTGTTTCCGGCACCAGCTTTGAACTCGGTCGTGCCCTCAATCTCGGTGGGCCAAGTATTGAACACCTTTACGTGCAGCTTACATGCAGTGTTTTCCGGCAAATTCGTACCACTAATGGTAGACGGTACCGTCATGTCCAAATCTAACGTTTTAGTCCAATAACTTTGACTTCCACAGGTTATCTCCGCAGAAACATTCCGTGGCAGTTTCCCTCTTACCGCACCGTAAGCCGGCCACTGCTTTACTCGCGAAAATATAGTGAGTTCCCCGGCAGTGAGATGCGAAAACGAAGATTCGACGGTGCTCTCATTACTGCCTGGGTTAATCGTGACTTCCACCGGTTTTGATGCCACCTGTATGTAATGCTCCGATGGTCCCGCATTCGGGTCATCCTGGGTTTGCACACTAAATCCACTGGTATCGGCGCTGACAACACATTTGGAACCCGCGGATAGGTTCGGTATCACAGATGTGTCTCCCGGATGCAACTGCACGGACTGGGTAGTAACTTTGCCATCCAAATCAGTACAACGAAGCTCTATATTGCGATTTTGGTTCTGAATTTGTTCTTGCATCGCGGAGGTCAGGTTATTGTCATATGTGCCTTTGTGGGTAATTTTCAGGCTTCCCGGCGTGTACTCCAGGGTGTTTTCCACCTCAACCTGATGGGGCTTCGACAAATCTTTCAGCGGAGCTATTTCCTGAGTCCGAGGAATCGTGACTGTAACATTACGTATCTTGGTTTTATTGGAATTAGTCTCGCTCAGCTGACAGTTAGCCGCTGCGGGTACTCCCTGTATCGTTCGTGGCTCTCCGGGCTTCACGGTGAAGGTGTAGGAACCATCATTGCCACGGGTGAGACCGTTATCATTTACAGGTAATTTCACCCGTTCCTGCTGGCAACCTAACTTCATTTCGTAAGGCGTGGCGAGACCCTGGCTAATCGCCGAGCCTTTCAAAACTTTGGAAACTTCCAATTGTCCATGTTGACGATAAAATTCTTGGGTTAATTTGATGGTGTGCTCTCTATCACTGCCGACCCAGAAATAGTTTTTACCGCACTCAATTTCTCCGTCACCGGGTTGATAGTCATGACCCGCGCATACGGTAGAGGAGTATTTCTCAGTACTGGTGAAACCGGGCAAATCGAGCGGACGTCCCGTGCTTTGCTGTTCAGCCTCCGGAGGCGCCACCGTAGAAAACAGGCAGTGTGTTCCTACCGGCCAGGTCGGAACCTTGACTTCCTGACCGCCCTGTTTCGGCAGTTCACCTCGCTCGTTAACTCCTTGGTAACCGATGTAGGCTTCGCCGGTGGCTTCCCCTTGCTTGACGGGAACATACATCCACCCACTTTGCACCGGGGTAGGAATGTAGCCCTGATTAGTTTCCGGTAATTCCAAGGGTTTCTTCGGGTCGGGCATAAACCGGCAGTTGTAGTAAACCGGCACCAGAGTTACGCCATTACGTGCGGTTTTAGCTTTTTCTTTAGCCAAAACCGTGTCGTAGGCAGGATCGTTCTCGGGATTATCTAATTTCAGGGTGAAATGAATTCCTGCCTTGCGGGAACGGTAAGTAGTCGTGGAAACCAGTTGGGAAATCGGAGAAACCCCAGAAGCGGTAATACTGCCTTGTTCATAACGGATAGTGGCACCAAAAGTGTGACCCCCGGTTGCTTGTTTATCCTTGTTTTGCGCCTGACCTACGCTCCCGGGGTGTTGCTTTTCCTGGTCCGAGGCGTTAGCGGGGATCTCTATCTGATAGTTACGTCCCTCCACACGATTTTCTGAGGTATAGAGTTGGTTAGCCTTTGCCGCGTTTTCTCGCTCGTCTGCGTAATAGCCTGCGGGCAGTTTAATCTTTTCTGTAACCTCACACTTGGCTCCTACAGGCAGCATCGACTTTGGCTGATTGTTCTCAGTTATAGTTTTGCCGATTCCCAGGGGTTCCCATTCGTAGAGGTTGTTGACCTTTCCTTTTATCTCCAGAGTACGTTTACCTGCGGGAATTCCCTCACTGGAAGAAATCACTTTGTTGACATCATGGTTCAGGGGATCAACGCATTTCCACGCGAATTCGTATTTCGCTCCCGGCTTAGTCACCACTTGATTGTTTTCTTTTACTTTCCCCGGACCCAGCACAGTATTTATCGGGTCGTCTTTAGCAGTGATGGCACGCTTGACAATCTCTACTTCCTGGAAAGGACGGGAATACACCGCACACTTAGCTAGCTGATATCCGGCGCGGCTCACATTTAGCTGTTCATCCGTGAATTTAAAACCAATAGGGATACCATTTGGGTCATTAATGTCTTCAGGATAGAACGTCTCCGGTTTTTTCCCCGCGTTCCACCCATGGCAGCGGGCATTATGCAGTTTATGATCCGTGCCTTTGAAAGGCGTAATCTGCTCGCGGGGCGAGGGTTGGGTAAACTTAACTTCTGTGACCTGACCATCCGCACCATCATGATCAAAGAAGCCGTCCGCGGCGGTTTTCACGGAGGTATCGTTGCCGCCCGCAACTTTGATGCTAAATTGTCGATTCGCGTTGGGCTTGATAAAGCGTAAATCTTGGTCAACCTGGTCATTAATTACCGCTAGACCTTGAGCCTTCTGTAACCAGTCCACCACAGTTTTACCGAACTTACCATCACGCACGTGGTTACAATATTGGTTTCCATTGTTTCCACCGAGCTTAATATCTTGGGCAAAGCCATCTCTTTTGGGAAGGTCAAGCGTCCCCAAGCCGTGCCAATTGTTACACGCCTCCACAATCTTTTTACCGTCATATCTCCCATCTATCATGCTTCTATCGCTGTGGTATAGCCCCAAATTCCCGGCGTGACGAATGGTCACCCACTGGTCTTTGATGCTCTCAGGGATATTCAACTTAACATGGTCTTCGGCTCCCAGCGGACCGGGGACAATGGTGCCTTCGATTTTTCACCCAGCATGTACCCCGCATACTGAAAAGCGCGGTCGTTGATTCCCCAGTTGACGTACATATGCATGAGGCGCAGCTTGGCACCTTTTTTCTGAATTTCGTAGGCTTTCACCGCGGCTGCAATTGCAGGGTCGCTCTTGTACGTCCACCGATGCGGCTCGGTGATAGCTGAGGTGCCATCATCCTTAAGCGCACCAGATTTCTTTAGGAATTTCTTTTGATCCTCGGTGAGGTTTTTTATGACGTCCGGACATCCCCCATCGTGTACCCCACATTTGTTTGGCATACCCACGGTAAAGAGGAACACGTCCGTGTAGTGGTACTTATCCATATCGTTCAGTACCTTTTGCAATCCCTGCTCCTGGTTGGACACGTCGTCAGCAGCGGTGCCATCCCCTTTACGCCTTCCCGTACCGTCGGTGGCATCCAAGGAGTCCAGTTTCGCCATCACTTTGTCGAAGCCATCTTTGTTTTCCAGTGATGTCGCGGGCAAATCCGGGGTGTTTGCCCAGGCTACGTTTTGGTACCTGTCAGTACGGTCAAAACGGTCAAAAGTGTATATCCCCACCTGTACCGGGGCGCCCTCCAAGTTTTTCAGATATTTTTTAATCTGTTCGGACTGGTCGAAGTTACGCGTGGTTTTTTGATTCCTGCCCTGAGGTATCCGGTTTCCGCCCATGGTCTCCCAGGTGTAGCGCGGATCAAAATCAAAAACCAGCGCGATACGTCCCTGCTTCATTTTTGACACTTGGCTCATGTCCGTGTCCCGGGGAAAGGACTGTGGCCAGGGATCGTTGTCTGTCCCAATCGGTCCGGTGTTAGGCTTCGCGGATTGCCCAGTCGCCGCCGCCGCGTTCTCGGCAACCGTCAGTGCAGGCAAGGTAAAAGCCAAGGCAGTTAGCACTATGCACGGTGCCAGCACAAAACTTGCCAGACGCTTTGTTCGCATAGAAGCCATTGCAATCCTTCCCTGAACGCTCGTGGTCATAATCCGTGATTCTTTTTTTCGTGCCATAGTATTGCTAGCGATACACACACGTCAATACCATGGCATATAAAAAAAATCACTTTGACTTAACAAATAAGGTCAGATTGACCTAAAATCGCTCCCTAAATTGCTTTGAACAGTAGAAATGCGATATTAATGTTAAAGAATTTGCCCTTCAAAACCATCATAATCTGGTTTGACGGCACCGCCAGTGGCACTGCACCTTAAACGTCCCGCCCCACCCTGCTGCGGCAGCCCCCACAGACTCCCGGACCATACCCTCTTGATTGATAGAAATCGAAGTGAGAAAATGCCACCTATGAAGGAACTAGCTAATCAGCGTAGCAAAGTGTCGCGGTTCGCCACGCTCGCAATCATTGTCGTTCTCGGTATTGCCACGTCGGCTGTTCTGTTTAAGGTTTTGGGAGAGCCGGTCATCCCTCGGTGGTGGGCAGTCTTTTCTTTCGTGATACTGATAATGGCAAGCGTTCTGGCAGGGAAACAAACCGTGAATGTAAACCAATCATGGGTTTACGTAGTTGACGTGTTGCTGGCTGTGCTTCTCGGAATCGCATTTTTGACATCTCAGGAAAACGAGCCGCTTTCCGGCTTTGCCGCGTTTGCATGGAATCTTTTCAGCCTGCTCGTCATCGCTTCCTGCGCCGCGCACTACCTCGATAAACGCCACCCGAAAACCCCAAAAGATGCCGTGGCATCCCCTGACCCCGAGACACCTAGCGAACACTAGCGCCCCCAGGGGGCTAGCTAGTAGGGAGCACCGACTGACTCGCGCTTAGTGTTCCTATTTGTATCCGAGGTAGCCCCCGATTCCGTTGCCATCCCCCGGAGAAGTGGCATAAAGCCGATGCTGATATTCGGTGAAATAAGGAATATTTTTGTATTCCTGGCTCCACAGTCTCACAAATTCTCCATCCTTCCAGGCAAAGGATGTGAGCTTTATTTCCGCATTTTCGTAATTGCAAGTCTCGAGAATGAAACCATTATCGGTACGGTGGACATCTTGGACATTTCTAAGATCCCCCATCGGCACGGATTTGCCGGTATTGGTATCAAGCAACAGCCCCTTGTTACCCTCCGGGGCTCCGCCACCGCCGCAGAGGAAGTTCCACCCCCAAATGAACTGTTTATCCGCTCCTAAGGCACAGCCGATTGCGGCATCCTCATTGGTCCACAGTTCCTGACCGTTCGCAGGATCCAGACGCGTGGACTTCTTCAATTTGTAGTCGTCTGTAAACTCGTAGGAAATCGCCAATACCACCCGTTCATCGTCTGTAATCGAGAAAAATGCGTTGTCATAAGTCTGGGAAAGCGGCGTGCCTTGTGCGTCCACTATAACCGCATGTTCCACAGAGGTGTCCCCGCCTGTTTCTGTGTAGTACTCAACGGCAAAGTTGCCTTTTGCTAACGGTGTGAACGAATAGGAATCTTCCTCCAGATTCTCAATCGAATCGATGAAAGTCTGTGCCCCTGCAGGTTGCGAGCCATCCCGCAAGTTAAACAGCTGACCCCAGTCTTCACCCTCCCATGTCATCCTGAGCCACCCGGAATCATATTCCCGAACACCGTACCCACAGTCCTCCACCGGCTGGCTCCATAGTTTCTCTTTGGCACTGGCCACGCCTTCGTAGCGGGTAAGCTCGCTGTTCTCGCAGGTCACGAGGCCACCATCCTTTAGTATCTCCATGAAAGAACTGACTTCATCGAGATTCAGTTCTTTCTTGGTAACAACTTTGCCGTCCTTGGCAGAAATCACGGCATAGTGGGTTGTTGTATCGGAAGAGCAGCTCATCAGTGCCAAGTTAGAGTTCGATTCAGCCTGATAGGCAAACAAAGCATCATACTCTGAGTCACAGTTCAGCGCCTTGATAGCGTCATCACTGCGCCAGACCTCTTTCTGCGACTTGAGACTAAACGCCCAGACCTCATCTCCGTCCGTAGCCAGCAGTGTGTCCCCAATAAAGGCGTAAAACTTGCCGAGATCATTGCCCATGTCTATGAGTTCCGGTTCTTTCTCGGACTGGGTCAGCCCGGAGATAACATCGTCTGGAGACGCACTCGCAGACCCACCCGCTGCCTTAGAGCCACCGGGCAAGGAAAGAACCCCAGTAAACAACAGGATAAAAAGCACCACCGCCAACACCAGAACCAGCGAGACAGCCAAAATACCAATTACCAGCCCTCGGCGCGACTTAGTCGCCGGGGCAGCCGCCAACTGCCCATTCGCAACCACGTATCCCGAAGGCGCCTGATAGACCGGCTCATTTGGCGCTGTCGGTTGATTCTGGAGTGCCGCCGGCTGGTTTGAGAAAGTGGAGGGCGCCGGCCCAGAAGCCTGCGGCGGGACTCCGTTGGGTGTCTGCGGCGGAACGCCGTTGGGGGCACCATCGGGAGGGAAACCGGGGTATTGCTCAGAAGTCATTGCCGTGTCTTTCCTATTTCTATCTTTTCGCGTCTTTAACGATTCACCCTCACGAGGTATCGAGAGCCTAAAAAGCCGCCGAGTTGTGCGTTTCCCATAGAACCACACAGCCACCACAAAACATTCTATGCATCCACACAGGCGATTTCGGGACTACCACCGCCCATATCTCAACGCAAAAACACCTCGAGCACGTCCAGCCAACAACCGCCCATCACCACCGCGCCCGCAACTTAAAACGCGACAAAACCGCCCTTGTGACAGGGACGCCGGCACCTAAAAAACAGTAGCTGGCACGAAAGCAATGAGCTAAAATTGGAGCTGGTCCTTCGCCCACCCCTTCTATCGAGGAGATATCTTCCGATGACCAGGTAATCTCTACTCAGCCTGGCTGAGACGCTTCCCGTTAATTCTTGCGTCCTGGAGATTACTATGCCTGCCATCAACCTCGTTAATATTTCTTTTTCCTATGCGACCGTCCCGGTGCTCAATGATGTCACTTTGCACGTCAGCGACGGTGAACGCGCCTGCCTGGTCGGACCCAACGGGTGTGGCAAAACTACACTGCTGCGTATCGCTTCGGGCGACCTGTCGGCACAGCAGGGCAAAGTCGAGGGAACCGAATCGGAGAGCTTCCGGGTTCCCAGCATCGAACAGTTTGATGGTAGCGTCGGCGACTACCTCGACGCCGCGCTGTGTCCACTGCGGACCATAGCTGGCCAGTTCGCAGAGGTAACTGTGCGAATCGGCGAGGGCGCCGCGCTTGGCGAGTGGGAGCGAGAGTATGACCAGCTGCTGGCCCAGATGACGAGTTTTGATATTTGGTCGCTCGATGCTCGGGTAGCCGAAGTGCTGGCCGGGCTCAGTTTGATATCTTTCACAAGGTCGGGGCGGAACCGGGAGCTGTCCCGGTTGTCTCCCGGTCAACGCGGCCGCCTGCAATTAGCGGCGACCCTCATCTTGAAACCGGCAGTATTGATTTTGGACGAACCTACCAACCATCTCGACGCTCAGGCACTCAGTTTTCTGACACAAACGGTCAATAGCTGGGGCGGTCCGGTCCTGATGGCCAGCCACGATCGGGCCTTCATAGAGGACACCGCCACGGTGATTTACGATATGGACGTGGAGGTGTTCAATGCCTTGGCGAAGGCCGAAGGGGTGGGCGAAACCGCAGGTCTTTACCGTTGCACTGGGGGTTACTCCGACTATCTGGCTGAAAAAGCCCGTGCCCGCACCAAGTATGTGGAACTGCACGCTGCCCAGCAAGCCGAAACGCGTAAAGTGCGGAGGCATCGGCAGGCGGCAGGAAAAATCTCTCGCGGAGGTGTGCGTCTTGCCAGCGCTGAAGGCAAAGCAAAGAAGTATTTTGCCGACCGTGCCGCCGCGACCGCCACACGTCGGATACGAAACGACGACCAGCGCTTAGACACCTTAGCGGCGCGAGAAGTACGCAAACCCCGTAACTATGAATTGTCCTTCGCGTTTGCCCAGCCTGCCGAGCGTACCGGGGTGGCGGTATCTGCAAGGCAGGCAAGCGTGGAACAGCGCCTCGCGCCAATCAGTTTCGATGTCGTTTATGGCGAACACCTGCTGGTCACCGGCGCTAACGGGTCGGGGAAATCCACGCTCTTGAACTGGATATGCTCTGGACAACCCCCTGCTGACGCCTCGGCAAGCGGAACCATCACGCGCGACAAAGCGATTAGCCTGGTGCCCCAACATTTACCGAAAGTCCGTGATTTTGGATTCACCACCGAAGTCTGGAGAGGGGGAATCGGCGAAGCCGGGAAAGGAATCCTGCACCCCGCAATGTGGACAACCCCAATCCCCGAACTGTCTGCGGGCAACCAGCGCCGCTCACAAATCGCCCTAGCCCTAGCCTCAACCCCTACCATCCTCATCATCGACGAGCCGACCAATTTCCTCGACCTCGACAGTATGCAGGCCTTGGAAGATGCGCTGAGCAGCTGGAAAGGAACCTTGATTATCGCCAGTCACGACCGCTGGCTCATCGACCATTGGCAAGGCTCGACGATTCGCATCCAGTAATGAAACTATCGGTGCGTTCTCCCGTTTCAAGTAGTTTGCGCCATGGTTACCAGTATCCCGAAAAACGATAGTAATTCACCTGTTCAAGTAACCTGCAACTCTTTAGCCGAGTTATCAATACGCCTAGTATCAGACCTCCCGCAACCCCCGCAACGCCAGCGCTACCGCCCAGAACTAGTCCAACCATTACACTTCAAATGGCCTTTAGCCCGAAAACCTGCATGACTCTCGAGCAGCTCTATAAAACTTTCAAAATTTCGCCCCTGGGGGTGGTGTCATAGTGGTTCCAGCGACGGAAAGTATAGCAATCGCAAAAGAAAATAGGAGGCGATTGCCTCCTTGAAGTCGTAAAAAGATGAAACGGAATGCGAAAGGTGTATAAAAATGTCAGGACAAACTTTTGGCATCAAATCCTTGAAATCGCGGGGAAAACTTAAAAATCAACGGAGAAAAAGGATGCTCCCCCACACGTATATAGGTGTGGGGAAAATGATTGACCAAAAAAACCATCAGAAAATCCCCACACGATGTTGTTCAGAGACGGGACGATCCCGACTCAAAGCTCACAGAAAGGAATCTGAAATGAGTGAAACAGAAGAAATCGATGTTTACCCTTTGAGCGACTACCGCGAAGAGCTTCTCAAATTTTGCCCTGAAGCATTGGAATTTGCTGACTTGCAAGAGTACTTCGATTACGCATTCAAAGGTGACGATGCCTACTACGACGAGTGGGGGTATACCCCTGTTCCGTGGGAAAAGGAATACTTGGAGTTGGTATTCAACCGTGAGGATGCCTAAAAGGAAAAGGAACGGACCATGACTAACGTGTATTTTGGCGACTGTCAGGTCGGCTGGCTGAGCGGCCAGTTCCGGTATAAGCAGGAATGGTTGGACTGGGAGGGTGCTTTCCCTGTGTCTGCCTCGATTCCCTTGCGTAACGGCAAGATTAAGGACATTCAGGGTAGGTCCATGAATTGGTTCATGGGGCTTACCCCGGAAAACATCGAATACAAGGTTTTGGCCTTAGCGTTTCATGCCACCTTTTATGCTGATAGGGCCTTAGAGGTAATCGGTAAGGATACTGCGGGGGCGTTTTCTTTCTTCCGAAAGCAGACCCACCCGGAACTGGGGCAGAAGCCACGCATAGCCACGAAGGCTAACATTGGTGAGCATCTGCGCAGAATTCGTGACAAGATTTGTGGTCCAGATTATTTCTCGGCCTGCCTGTCGGGAAGCTTCCCGAAGACAACCTACTCCTTGGGGGCCAACGGGCGATGGTATATTCCGGCGTGGAATGTGCCCAGCACGCACATCTTCAAGCCCCCCATCAAGCGGACCCGTAACCTGGATTATGTTGAACATGTTGTCTCGCTGACGGCACGCCGTGTCGGCCTGGATGCTGTCGAAACGTCCCTGGAACAATTTGGTGGCACCCGCACGTTTGTTGCGAAACGCTACGACCGGGTGCGTGGCGCGGACGGAACGGTCGCACGTCTGCATCAAGAGGATTTGCTACAAGCCCTGGGGAAGGCCCGCTTCTTGAAGTACGACATCGCCATCCCTGAGCTGATGCAGACGATTCGTCGCCTGGACCCGGGGAGTGAGGTCGAGGCGTGGCTGCGGCTGGCGTTCTTTGCGGCGATAGGTAACACGGATGCGCACGCCAAAAATTGGGGCTTTTTGATTGACAAGGACGGACATCACTTGGCACCGGCCTACGATCTGATTTCCATGGCTGCCTACCCGGAATACGGGCCGAACCTTTCCATGTCGGTGGGTGGACAATCGGACTTTCAGGAGGTAGAGATGTCTGACTGGAGAGCTGTATCCGAGGTGACCGACGCGGACTGGAGCATGGTCAAGCAGGGGGTCGAAAAAGTCAACGACACAATAGGCGCGGCTTTTGATGCGGCACGCCTTGAGATCGGGGCGGATAACAAGCAACTGGAATTGATTACAAAGCACTTGAAAAGCAAAAGGAGGGGGTAGTGATGGAAAGAATCATAGTTACGCGGCAGGGCTGGGACAGAGAAACCGTCCAGGTTGGCGACATAGAGTTTGTGTTCGCAAAATCGGAAGGAAGAATCCAATACGGGCCCAACGGGGAACGCGCATCCAACCTTGACATACTCATTGGATGCGCCGAGTCGTATGGTCTCGACAGCGATGAGGCCCAGAAAATCGTCGAGGAAATGGTCGAGCTTGCTGGTCAGCACTTGGAGGAAGCGGCAGAGATGGCGGGAATGCGTCCTGACCAATGCTCTGGCGTGCTACATCCTGGTGTCTGGTCGGGGCATACCCTACCGACTTTCAAGACCGGCAGCATCTATGACTACGGTAAGGAGGGCTGAGCCGTGAGCAAGGCAACGAACGCAATACTGGAATACCCTGGGGACCGGCGCGTGGTCGCGACCGGGGTGAAACGCCTGGCCGTGTGCGGGGACTGGCACGCCAACGTGGGCTGGATGGAGTTCGCCCTGAACCACATCGCCACCCAAAACATCGAACTGGTGGTGCACGTGGGCGACCTGGGATTTTTCCCGAACTGGGACAATGTTCCGGATGGTTTCCTCACCCCCATGAATGATCTTCTGGCCGAAAACGGGCTGCAGATGGTTTTCATTGACGGCAACCATGATGACCACTCCGTACTCAAAAAACAAAGCCAAGACTATGAAAAACTCGACAGCCCTTTGCCCTCCTGGAACCGCATAACCTACATGCCTCGCGGCTCGCTGCTGGAGTTCCCAGAAGCAAGCCGGGATTGGCGGCGTTGGTTGATGGTCGGTGGTGCGGCTTCAATAGACCGAGATATGCGTACCCCGGGTCTGGACTGGTGGCTCGATGAGGCGTTGACGGACACGGACGTGGAACGCGCCAGCGCGTGGAAGGGCATCAATGTGCTGGTTGCGCACGATTGCCCTGCCCTCAAGCACAATCCATTCGCCACTCTGGGGAAACCCGAATGGACCAGCTTCGAGGTCATGCGTTCCCTGGCCGCGAACCGCCAAAAGCTCGGTCGCATCATGACGGCCACCCACCCGCGTCTGGTCATCCACGGCCACTACCATAAGTATTACTACCAAATGCCCGAAGTCCCCGATGAACCAACCCTGCTTGGCCTGGATTGCGACGGAGCCAAAGACCCCGCAGACAACATCGAAATCATCGACATAGTTGATGAGCCAGATGACGCAAAGGTCCCGGAAGATTGGGGATAGAGAAGCGCGTTCGTGGTATTACTATACCGGAATCGGAAGGATTATAACATGATGTCTGTTGCTGAGTATGCGTCTCTAGCGGGGATAAGCCCGCGAGCGGTACGCCTGCGGGCTGAGGTAGGAACCTTGCTGGCACAAAAGGTCGGGCGCTCTTGGGTGGTGGATGATGTGGAGCGTCAACGTTTGCGTCGGGGGATAAAGCCGTTTCGAGGACGCCCCCTGACGGCTGGGGGTTTTGAACGCCTGGCATTGTTCATCGATGATGACATGTCGGCTTTGACCCCGGAGTGGCGTCGGCGCGGCAAAATCCTGGCACTTGCCCTGCGTGAAAACTCCTACTGAGAGGAAACCCACGAGGTAGTGGTTCGAGCCAAAGAATTCAGCACTGCAGTGGGGACATTTGCTGACTAAAGAACGGCACAAGCGAAAGGGGAAGACTACGACGGTGTGATTTCCGTTCATTTGGGCATCAATACGGGCGCAGCTAGGTCGCTTAGATGAAGAGCAAATCGACGCGATTATGCACAGGAATATGGAGGTAAGCAATCATGAGCGATGAAGACAAGAATAAGACAGGACAACGAAAAACCTGTAAATCAAAGGCAGGCAAGGTCAATCTGGACAACAAGCCGGAGGTGGCCCCGCCCTTTGATTTGGATTCACAGCAGGACACGGTTTCCTTGGCTGACCTGACTACCGCCGCCAGCCAGGCGGATTACGACGCCATGTGCGCAGGAAAGAGTTTTGCCGAACTCATAGAGTTCTGTGGCGGTGACCCTAACCTGACGCAGTCGCACGGAAAACTGAAGGCATCCGACTTTGTGGCACAAACTCCACATTCGGAACCTGATGCGTTCGCCGAGTTTGTTGCCACCATGAGGGTTGACCCGTATGTTGATGGGCACATAACAGTTTCCATTGTTGCGCTCAAAGCGGGATGCATTTTGGCCAAGGTTCGGCAGGACGGCGAAGCCGTAGAGTATTGGAATCCGGACAGTCTGGCACACAACCCTGATGGCGAGGATCAATACATTGGCCCACTTGAAATGATTTGGATAAATCTGGTTGAAGCGGATGCGCATGAGCGTCGCGAGGAGGTTTGGGAGGAAGACTATAAGGCCGCACCATGGGCGAACCTGCCGTTTCCCATGCAGCAATGCGAACGGACGGAAAACGGTATCGATGATAGCTGGACGTTCAAATCAAATGTGGAGGATTTTCATAACGCGCAGGAAATTGCTGCTTTTCTGAATGACATTCCGGACTCTCAAGTGGAATTCGAGGTTTACCCCTTGCTCAATGCCCCCGCTGAAGGCGATGTGGCGCATTCTATAGCAAGGCCCTACTTCTATACCCGCGTATGCGAACACCTTGATGTCGAACCAATGCGTCTGAATCACTTTAAGCGTGTCCGGATGCGGATGGCAGGCTACGAGGGAAACGGGATTCAAGGAATTGAGCCCACGATGCCGTTCCGCACATTCCTGGCAATGCGGTTAGAAGATGGCAGCCTGGCGAGGATTTATTCCCGAATCGGTCTAAATTATCCGGAACTCAAGCATTACTTCGGTTCCGCAAATTCGGATTCAGCTGGCGTGTTTTACCTTGTAAAGCCCAAAGAAACGCAAACAGGGATGCTTATCCCCTCCAAAAAAGCCGTACTGAAGATTGAAAACAATCTTGACATCAATGAAGCGGAAATCATCGTAGAAGACATACGTTACTTCCAAGGTGAAGCGCGATTACAGCGTGCTTTCGATATGCGCTGGGGCGAATGGCGAATGCCGGACATAGATATTTCCGATGACATCGCCGAGACTGAGGCCCGAAACACCATCGACCTTCTGGATTACATGCGGGACAACCAGTCAAGTCTCGGTATGCATATTGTGGATTTCGAATAATGGGCTGCTACAGGTAAGGAGAGAACAATGACAACGGCTACGTTGAAACCGAAAATGATTGAAGAAGAGATGGATCTTATCTTCGTTGAAGATAAGATCCATGATGATGACGTCTATTTTCCGCCCATTGAAAAAATGGAGCGCAAGGGTGGCTCCAGGCGGTGTGAATGGAACTTGGTTAAGCCTTGCACCGAGGAAGCTACCATGTTCTATGACGTGACCACGACTGATTATTTTGCCGACGATATCGACGAAGCGACGCATGTTTCAAGAACCTGCCTGTGCCCACGTCACTTCGTTTACCGAATGCGCTCACTTATCGAGATTCGTATGCGACTTTGGGAAAGGCCCGGTGACCGACTGATTGACTGGGTTGACCGCTACGGATTTCTTTCCGAACCACATTCAGCAAAACCATTGAAAGAACGGCTGAAGGAAAATCCCTTGAACCTCGAAGACCATCAGACCATTGATGGTGTCGAGTGCGACGCCTATGGCTTTCCCCTGGGTGTAGCTGCCGCTTTGGAGCGCGGGACGGCGCGTCGAACACATTCGAATCTTCCGCCGAACTGGATAAGCATCATCGATGAACTTGACCGGGAACTGTCGAAAGTGGATCCAAACTACGAGCTCAAGTCCGTAGCCAACGTCAAAGGACAGCTGCGCTACCCGGCACACATTGCAGGCTGGCGCACGGAGCCGAGCCGAGGGGACAACCCAGAATTCAAGCAGAAAAATGCCGAGTTCCACCGCATTATCAAGGAATACACACGCCGTATCCGCAAGCTCCGACTCTGAACTACAGACGGGAGCCTGTTGCGCGGCACCTGGGCACGGTAAAGAATAATGCAGGCAAGGAAACATACTGCCTGTTTATCTCACCAAGAATCTCCCCTGCGACCATTAGCTACTTTTTCTCGCTCCATCGGATGATTCAACAAGGCCGGGATCAAGGTAGATGAACAGGTTTCCTGACTTGATTAGCCGGATTAGGCAATTCCTCGCATTTATGAGTTTTTCGTGGGTGAACGTAATGTTTCCGTGTTCATCAATGGTTTGCTCGTCTAGGAAGTCTTGCCATTTAACACACCAGTCATTGAATTCTGTCAGCCAGGATAGTGACGCATCCACATCCTCTACATGCAACAAATCTGTTCCCGCACGCAACAGTTTCCTACCCGCCAAGAGCCTAGGATTCATTGTCGTGTAACGTTTTACCTGGTTGTACACGTGGAAAGTACAACGCTGCCGCCCAGAACTAGTCCAACCATTACGCTTCAACGCTCCACCACAAAACGGGCATTTAAGTCTACTCATGCCCTCAAGCATGAAATACTGAAGCGTACTGGGTTTTGTTCTTATCTGTTTTTGAGAGGATTAGGGATATGCCTAAGAGGTATTCCCAGGATTTAAGGATTGTGCGGTGCGGTTGCTTTCTGATCCGTTGGCTGCTGATCGTTCGTGTTCGCAGTGGAGGGCGGTTAATGAGATCGCTGCGAAGCTGGGGGTTGCGAATGAGTCATTGCGCCGTTGGTATGAGCGGCATCTTGTGAACACGGGTGAGCGGCAGGGGATGACCCGTGAAGAACACGAGGAAGTCAAACGGCTTAAGCGTGAGGTTGCCGAGCTGCGTAGAGCGAATGAGATTTTGAAAACTGCCTCGGTTTTTTCGCAGCGGAGCTCGACCGACCGGCCCGATGATGATCGCCTATATTGACGCATATAAGGATCGTTTCGGGGTCGCGCCGATTTGCCGGACACTGGGGGCTAGCTTGGAAGGAGGGTTTATTACTCCTCATGGTTATCGTGCGGCGAAGAGCAGGCCGGCAAGTGCTAGAAGTGTGCGTGATCAGATACTTGCTAGGGAGTTGGCAACTATTCGCGCCCATAATTTCGGGGTTTACGGGATACGCAAGATGGGGCACGCTAGACGCTCCGGTTGGAAGGTTGGTCGTGACCAGGTTGCCAGGATTATGAGAATCGCTGGGATTGCCGGTGCCCGCCGGGGTCGCACACCGGTCACGACCAGGCAATCACAGGCTGTGGATTTGCGCCAGGGTCTGGTTAAGCGTAGTTTCAATGCTGGCAAACCCAATGAATTATGGGTCGCTGATATCACTTATGTGCGTACTATTTCAGGATTTGTTTATACAGCATTCGTCACTGACGTGTTCTCCAGGAAGATTGTGGGTTGGGCAACCAGATGGACTGAAAACAGAGGCATTGCCGCTGGAAGCGCTGGAGCAGGCAATCATGAACGCTAGAGAGCACCTGTCTGGCTTGGTCCACCACTCGGATCACGGATTTCAGTACACGAGTATTACCTATAACGAGAAACACGCTCACTGGGGAATCAAACCCTCCACCGGCAGTGTGGGAGGTAGCTACGATAACGCGCTAGCCGAAGCGGTCAACGGCCTATATAAGACCGAGCTCATCTATTCACAATCATGGGCTTCTTTGACCTAGGTAGAGTTCGCCACGTTGAACTGGGTCCACTGGTGGAATCACGAGCGCCTACACGAGGCACTCGGCTACAGAACCCCCCCAGCGAGATAATCACCAGCTATAATCAAACACGGGTCAACGAATTGACCCCCGTATAAGAAGCGGAACAAAACCCAGTACGCTTCATACCTAGGTTGCAAGCGGAAGGTTTTGGGCAAGTTGGCAAAGTTGCGTTGTGTGGACTTATTCTCGGGTTGTGGAGGTATGTCTCTTGGCTTTGAGATGGCAGGTTTTGACGTAGTTGCTGCCTATGAAAACTGGGCGCCTGCCCTACGAGTTTATCGCGCCAATTTTGATCATCCAGCTGTTGAACAAGACTTGTCGAATGTCGCTGAATCGGTAGAAAGTATCACCCAGTTCGAGCCAGACTTGGTTATCGGTGGACCACCATGCCAAGACTTCTCGACAGCTGGACACCAAGATGAAACCAGAGGCAGAGCAATTCTATCGGTCAAGTTCTCTGAAATTATCGCCGACATTAGACCGTCCTATTTCGTGATGGAGAACGTCGCGACAATCCGCAACACTGAGTCGTTCCGAGCAGCGCTGGCAAACTTCAAGAAGGCGGGATTTGGTTTAACCCAAACGATTCTGGACGCAGCGTATTGTGGAGTTCCGCAGAGTCGCAAGCGAATGTTTGTTGTAGGCGGGCAAAAGGAAGATGATGGATTCCTTGACGCTGAATTAGAAAGAGCCCTTTCGCCAGAACCAATGAGCATTTTCAATTATCTAGGTGATTCGCTAGGGATTGAAAACTACTTCAGGGTTCCAACGAACTACAACCGACGTGGGGTATTTAGCATCTACGAACCGTCAATGACGATTCGAGCTGTTGATCGACCGATCCCAAGTGGGTACAAAGGCCACCCAAATGACTCAGCTCCGGTCAGTGAAGTGCGTGGACTTACCCCGAAAGAGCGGAGCCTTATCCAGACTTTTCCTGAAGAATTTGAGTTTCTCGGAGGTAAGTCAGACCAGAATTCGATGATTGGAAATGCAGTCCCAGTCAACCTTGCGAAGTATGTCGCCGATGCGTTGCAAAGGCATATCGCAAGAGGGGTGGCGAATGAGAGTGATTGATCTATTCTCCGGTTGCGGAGGAATGTCACTTGGGTTTGAACAGGGTGGATATCAGGTTGTCGCTGCATTTGATAATTGGCAACCCGCGGTTGACATCTACAAGGAGAATTTCCAACATCCGATTCATAATATTGACCTAGCTACTGATGAAGCTCTAGAGATAATCGAGCAGGCGAAGCCGGATGTGATTATCGGAGGTCCGCCGTGCCAAGACTACTCGATTGCTGGTAAGCGGAAACTAGGTCAACGAGCAAACTTGACAATTCGATTTGCTGAGATTGTTGTTCGTGTGAAGCCAAAGTGGGTAGTCTTCGAGAATGTCTACAACATCGAGCGTTTCAGCACTTTGCCGGTTATGAAAGCGATGCTCTCAGACGCTGGATACGGTTTGAGCTCGAAAGTGCTTGATGCAAGTCTGTGTGGGGTTCCGCAAAAGCGCCGGCGATTTTTTCTTGTCGGTAGACTCGGAGCGCCCGATGGATTCTTGGATAAATATCTAGAATCTGGCTTGGCCAAGCAGCAAATGACTGTCCGCGACTATTTAGGTGACCGGCTTGGCACGGGTTATTACTATATGCATCCCCGTAGCTATGCGCGCCGAGGAGTCTTTAGTGTCGACGAACCAGCTGCGACCGTCAGAGGGATCAATAGGCCAATCCCGGCGAACTACAAGCCACACCATGGGGATGCCGCGCTGATTGAGAATGGCGTCCGAGCGCTGACCACCAGAGAACGTGGCTATCTACAGACTTTTCCAGACAGCTTCAACTTTGTCGGACCGAAGACTGGTGTGGAACTGGCTATTGGTAATGCCGTACCTCCTGCTCTTGCGAAATACGTAGCAGAATGTATATCAAAGATTATCGATAGAGAGAGTTGAGGGGCTAGGGCATGTCTTACTTTAATGAACTTGAAGGGGGTCTGGTCTACCCCCAGGGAGCTCCTGATTTTCGTCTGAACTACAACAATAATTCTGGGGGCGGACAAGCCTTTTTATCTGGGAAGTTTCTCGATGAGTCTGGCAACCTACAGTCGCCATCCATGTTGGATGGAAGGCTCGGTGTTTTCAGGTTCGATATCAAGAATCATGACACTTTGTCTCAGGTTTACCTTGATGACCCAGATGGTTCATATGAAATAAAATCCCGCGGTGCTGGGAATAGCAACATGAAGCTCAGCGTGAACACGAAAGATAATCCGGGTCAAGTTATCTCGGCTTTCCTGATGCTTCCATCCGCGTGTGCGATTCGTAATCCTGACAACCTCAGCACATCTGTACTTGCGCAGGGAAATTTCTGGCTCCAGACGATGGATTTGGAAGTTGACCAGGGAGCGCTCGGGACGAGCAAGGTTGCGCTAATTGTCAAGTCTGTTGTTTTCAGTGGAGGAAAGGATAAGTCAGATCGGCCGAATATTTCTCAGCGTGATTTTCAACTTGATGTAGACAAGAGGTTCAGCGATATCCTCGCCCTGTCTGAACGTCAGCAACTGCCCATTATTCTGCAATCAGAAGTTGATAAGTTCGCGGAAATTTATCGAGGAGACCGCCAGTTTGTCATCTCTGAATGTGCTGAATCCGTTCAAGTTCTAATGAGAGAGCTAACAACAGTCATGCCAACCGAATACTCTGGCACCATGGATCCCCTGCCGAGTCTTTTACATCTGGAGGATGACCTGAATCGATCCAGCAGCATCTCGGAGATTAGCGGATTAGTAGCTGATGTTGATCTGCCTCGCAACAGAATCGTATTTGGTGCTCCTGGCACTGGTAAGAGCTTTAGTTTGGAGAACGATGCGCGTATTCTTCTCGCAAATGGCGGAGAATTTGAGCGAGTAACTTTTTACCCGGACTATTCGTACGCTCATTTTGTGGGGACCTACAAGCCTGTTCCAGTTACGGACGATAATGGGCTTGAAAGAATCAGCTACCGCTACGTTCCAGGGCCGTTCATGCGTGTACTTGTCAAGGCTCTAAAGAGTATCAAAGAAGGAACTCCCTGTCCTTGCTTGTTACTTATTGAAGAGATCAATCGAGCGAACACTGCCGCTGTGTTCGGAGACATTTTTCAACTTCTAGATCGAAACATCGAAAACGCTAGCCAGTATTCGATCTCTCCATCTGAGGATATGCTCGCCTACCTTGTTCGTGAGTTAGATGCGACAGCATCAAGTCTTCAGGAAATAAGAATTCCGGACAACATGTTTATTTGGGCCTCGATGAATAGCGCCGACCAAGGCGTTTATCCCGTCGACACAGCATTCAAGAGACGCTGGACGTTCGATTACGTGGGAATTAACGACAATGATCAGGATCTTCGCAATAAGTGGGTTGAGCTCGGGACAGGCGACTCCGTACGCCACATTGAGTGGAATTCGTTAAGGAAGTCGATCAACGATTTCCTTGCGGAAAAGGGAATCAATGAGGACAAGCACCTGGGCCCATATTTCTTGGCACGAGACATTGTTGTGCCTGAAAATGGGGATGAAATAGAAAGTAGCCGATTTATTGGCGTCTTCTCTCACAAAGTCCTCATGTACCTATATGAGGATGCGGCCAAGCAAATCAGGAAGTCTGTTTTCAGTGGCTCTCGGTCTGCTGGCTTAAGGTACTCCGACCTAGTCAGAGAATTTAACGAAGTCGGAATCGAGATCTTTAATCCGCAGATCGTGTCAGCCGTTTCTGCGAGAGTAGCAGCAGAACCACTCGTGAATCTTGAAGACGATGGTGAAACACCTACAGAACTAGCACAGTAGCCTCTAATGAAGTCCATACTGGTTCAGGAACAGGTCCGATACACTTTCACAGATTTGCAGGTCATCTTTCAATCTGACGAGCCCTCGACCGCAACCTTGATCAGACGCTTGCGTGAAGTTGACGTAATTAAAGTGGTTCGGCAATCGAGCTTCCAGCGTGACCTATCGGTGCTAAACGAGGATGATGTAGTCATTGCTGAGATCACCAATGCAGATAGTGGATTCTATTACTTATTCAAGTATGTCGGGCTCGTTTCCATTTCAGAATGGGTTGTGATTGTATACCCGAAGTACTTCCTTAAGACTGGATACAGCCATGTAAAAATGCACCAAGTGATGCGAGTAATCGAAAAATATGGATCAGATGGTCAACCACTTCGCATATTTGATCCAGACTCTCAAACATGGTCACTCAATCTTGTACCCGTCATGTTGTTTATCCTTAGGGACTACTTCGAGTTTGGTCTCTATGCCACTCGCTCCGACGTTGTGGAGATTAATGGTCACGGGCAGATTCTGTGGGATAAAACTATTGCGGGATCATATGCGTTACTTGTAGAAGATCAACCCATATACTTCGAGTTGCAAACTGCTAAGAGCGTTGAAGATACAACAGACTTTTTTAGGAGACTTCATGCTTGCGTCGTGACTGCGGTTACCGAACAGCTTGAAGCGGCGGGACTTCTCCAGATTTTCGAACTAACACCTGCCCGAATTTCGGACGAGTCTTTGTCAGACATGGGTGATTTGGAGTATGTACAGTATCGCCTCCAACGTGAATTAAGCAACGAGTTTAACACGAGAAAGCAACTGGTTCTCAAAGCAATCTATGCATTTGTCTCTGGTCGGACCGACTCCTTCAGTGACGGCACTCTTAATCTTTTCGGCACCTCATCGTTCAACCTGGTCTGGCAGGAAGTTTGTTCTCAAGTTCTCGGCAACCAGATGAAAACACCCTTACACCAACTCGGTCTCTTGGCAGAGGGGATCGTTCACGCGCCGAGTAATCCGACCTTGCTTACAGTTATCGAGCGTCCTGAGTGGCACTCGGTGGGCAAAGACGGTGAGTTCTCTATTGCTGCACCAGGTACGCTTGAACCCGATATTCTTCGTGTCGAACACGATGATGAGGGCATAGTTTTTTATGTCTTGGATGCTAAGTACTTTGTTCCGACCGTTACCAAGGAATCGATATCAGGGCAGCCAGGTGTTGCTGATGTGACGAAGCAGTACCTATATGAGCTCGCATATCGAGAACTGCTTAGGAATCAGAAGGAACCGTTCAGGGTTGTCAATAGTTTTCTTATGCCCTCAGACGGAGATTTCGTTCAGGCTGATGGGTATGTCACGTTTGGAATGTTGTCTAGGCTCGGTCTATCTCCGATTGCCGTTAGACTTGTTCCAGCGGAGCGATTCTACGAGTGTTATCTGGGCGATCAAGAGATGTCACTTGTTGACTTAGAGCTCTAATTGATGGTCGCTCATATTGCCGGTTTTCGTTGAATGTTGCTTACGCAAACTATGTCAGTCGCAGTGCTTAACCTTTTCGCGCGAGCCTATACTTTTTCGCGCCTGCCATTGAGTAGCGAGCATATCGCCACCAAGAGAGGAACTGTGGTGCATGAAAAGGGTATTCAAGCTCGCGCTGGAGGAGTTCTCAAACGCCACAATCCCTTGTTATCAAGCCAAAATGCTTGCCCTAGAAGCAAAAATCCACGCTCATTCTTTGTATCAAATTGAACGTGGAAATGGAGCAGGCAACAGAGGATTGTTAAGGCGTTCCGGCTAAAACGGCACATCGGTGCCGTTTTTTAACGCCTCCACCGTTTTACTCAGCGGCTCATTCTCGCTACGCTCGATGCCGCTGAGCGAACTTGTTCGATTCCCGTCGCAGTCCGCTAAATGTTGAAGATGCCGAGCAAAAGCTCGGCATCTTCAACAGAGCGGGCGACGGGAATCGAACCCGCCTTTACAGCTTGGGAAGCTGTCGTTCTACCGATGAACTACGCCCGCAGTTCAAACTACAACAGTATGCCACATTCTAGCACCAACAGCCAGATGCTCTGTTTTCCCGTTATTCCAGAGAGACAAAAATCAGCATCTCACAAGGAATAACGCTAAAGTCTACTTATGCTTGCTACGCTCACAGGGCTGGGACTCTCAGCTGCCGCAGGATTTAACGCCTACATCCCTTTCCTCATCGTTGCCCTAGTCGCGCGTTTCACCGGCTTCGTCACCCTACCCGCCGAACTCGCGTGGATTGCCTCCCCTTGGGCTATCGCCATCGCAGCCATCCTGTGCTTCGCGGATTTTTTCATCGACAAAGTACCCGCACTGGACAGCATCAATGATGCTATTAGCACCGTGATTCGCCCCGCCACCGGCGGATTGATATTCACCGCCGCAACTGCCGCTAAGAACTTTGAAGAACACTCCTCCCTGATGGCGCATAATCCCTGGATAGGCATAGTCCTGGGAGTGGTCGTAGCACTGACAGTTCACGGTGGCAAAACAATCAGCCGTCCCGTTCTGAACACCGCTACCGGCGGTCTTGCCGCCCCCGTAGCTTCTGGCGCGGAAGAAGGATTTTCCCTGGCAATGTCCCTGACGGCTATCTTCATCCCCATCCTGGTGATCTTTTTCTTGATAATCATCGCCATCGGACTCATATTTATCACCCATCGGACCCGAAAATTCCTCGCCAAACGCCGCCAGAGGAAGGGTAACATCACAAATCAGCCCACCGGAACGTTACCGGAAATTCCCCGGCAATTGTAACAATCGTTCCAATATCTGACACCATCCTAGGAACGCATAAAATCGGGAATCTCCCCTGGATATTCCTCCCAGTACGCCTCCGCCTCGCGCGCCAGAACATCCGACTCGCCCAGGCTGGCATCGTCAGCAATTCCCACCGTGTGAAACCCAGCCGCATTCGCCACCCGGACCGCATAAACCGCATCTTCAAACACCCAAGCATCCTCCGGCACGCTGCCCATCGCCTCCGCCGCCTGCAAAAACATAGTCGGCTCGCGCTTATGCATCCCAGTCTCCGAGGAGGCAAAATACTGGGCAAACATCTCCTCAATCCCCAGACGCCGAAAAGCCGGGCGAATCAGACCCTCAGAACCGGAACTGACCACCGTCATCGGCACCCCCGCTTCGGACAGCACCTCCAAGAAACCTCTGGCACCGGGCTTGAGCTGCACGTCCTCGAGATAGCCGGTATAGACCGCATCTTTGATACCATTCACGACTTCGTTGACCGTTAAGTCCAAACCGAAGCGTTGGCGCACCAGGCGAGCCGACTCGGGCAAAGTCATCTCGAAAAATTGCGCCCCCAAACCTTTTTCGACCTCTATCCCCAAGGTCATCAAGTATTTTCCGGCTGCCTCTCGCCACAGCGGCATCGTGTCGAGCAGCGTCCCGTCACAATCGAAAATCGCGCCTTTAATCATGTCCTCAGGATACCTTCCCAACTTCCCTCCCGGCGCGCGTCCTTTCCGGCCTGTACCACTAAACCGTGGAATATCGCCAGTTCCGCCACCGTAAATCCCTCCACTCGCCATGCCGCATCACAGACCTGCTTCGCTTGACGATAGGTCCGAAACTCGCCCAAACCAGCTGCCGCTAGCAACCGGCGCGCATAGGTATCGAAAATAAAAACCGGGCGGTCATAGGCATAAAGCAGGATGTCGTCGGCAGTTTCCTCACCCACTCCCGGAACTCGCAAAAGGGAGTTGCGCAGCGTTGGGGTGTCAATCTCACCAGCCCGGGCATCAGTTTTTATGTACCATTCGGTCAAGTTTTTCAGGTATTGTGCTTTCGCGCGCATGAATCCGCTGGGTCGAATGAGTGTCTCCAGTTCGCTCGATTTCGCTCCCACCAGCCGCATCGGGTTAAGCAGTCCCTGCTTCCGCAGGTTCTCTAGGGACTTTTCCACGCTGGTCCAGGTCGTGTTTTGGGTCAGCACACTACCCACCAGGATCTCAAACTTCGTTTCTGCCGGCCACCACTTTCCCGCATCTCTCACATTGCGTTGCAAAATCTCGAATAGCTCGCGAAAACCTGAAACCTGCCCTACCGCGCTTGTCATGAAGAGCCACCCGGACGGACTATTGACCCGAAATCTGCAAGTCTCGTGACGAGACCATCAGCAGTCTGCCGCTGGTGAAAGAAACGGTGGCGCACTGTGCGGTGATTTCGTTGGAAACCCCGCGTGTTGAGCCGCGAACCAGGGTAAAGTCCTCGACCAGGTAGCGTGTCCCCGCCAGGGTGAGCCCCTGCACATCACCGTCGAAAGGAATTAAACCGAAATAGCGGTAGTCGTTGCGGGGTACCGTATGGGTTCCCGGACCCACCAAGGACACCATGTTGTAGCCATCTATCCAGCGTAGTCGGGCGGAAGTGTGAGCGTATTTCGCCAAGATACCAAGGTTCCCCAAAGTATGATCCAAGCGCCCCCCCAAGCCGCCAATGACATCAATGTGCCGGTAACCTCGAGAATACGCCAAATCGACTGCCGCTTCAGAATCTGTAACTTCTTTGGCTACGGGGAGTACTATCACTTCCACGCCATCGCCGGGAACCGCATCACTAGGGGTGATGACGGGCACTGCCGCCAAGGTTTCGGGAGAGCGGGTGCGTCCGTCCGCGAACTCAGTCTGACCTGCCGGACGCGGCGAAGAATCGAAGTCGCCGATATAGACGTCGGGATTAATCCCCAAAGTTCGCGCCACATCCTGACCCGAATCGCCACAAATTACCAGCTCATAGGTCGAAAAATCCCAGCTATCAGCGCACAGCGCACGCAGACCTTGCACCCCTCCGACCACCACCAGGCAGCGTGAACCAACCGACACAGCGCCATTTTTTGCCGAATCGTCCAGATACTCGCACATCTTGGTCATGGAGTCATTCTAATCTGGCTCCCACAAAGCCCGGAAAACATGACAGATGTCATCTAATTTTTGTGATTGCGCACACTACCGGCTCAAACGCTGGGGCGCGAGACTTAAATACATGAACACAACTACTACAGCTGCCCTGCAGCTCACTCATCTGCATAAGCACTTCGGGAAAGTCCACGCGGTGGACGGCATCGAACTTAATGTACCGACTGGTACAGTTATGGCTCTGCTGGGACCGAACGGGGCGGGAAAAACCACCACTCTGGATATGGTTCTGGGGCTCAGTGCACCGACCTCCGGGGAAGTGCAGGTTCTGGGCGAAAGCCCAAAAACTGCGATTTCCCGCGGTCAAATTGCCTCCGTCCTGCAAACGGGGGGCCTGCTCAAAGACATGTATGTCTCCGAAGTCGTCCGCTGGATTGCCGCAGCTTACGGTCACGATGTTGACACCCCGGAAAATCGGGAGCGAGTGATAAGCGCGGCAAACCTGGAACCAATCCGCAAACGTAAGATTGGGAAATGCTCCGGCGGGGAACAGCAGCGGATTAAATTCGCGCTAGCTCTGTTGCCAAACCCGGATTTATTGATACTCGACGAACCGACTGCGGGGATGGACGCCAACGCGCGCCACGACTTTTGGGAAGTGATGCACGGTCAGGCACAAAACGGCAAGACCATCATCTTTGCCACCCACTACCTGCAGGAGGCCGCGGATTATGCTGATCGCATCGTGGTGATGAATCACGGAAAAATTATTGCGGATGCCAGCCCGGCAGAAATTACTGCCCAGCGAACGCGCAACGTGTCCTTCCAGGTTGATTCCTCGCACCTCGACGCGCTCACCGCTCAGATACAGCAACATTGGCCCCAAGAATCTGTCGAAATCAAAGACCACAGAATGTACCTCTCGGTACAGAAATCGGATGATTTCGCGCGTTTCATCCTCTCTCAACCAGGCGTGAGCCATTTGGAAATCGTACCTCCCTCCATGGAGGACACTTTCTTTACCCTGACCAGCAACTAAGGAAATCTCATCATGAACACGAAAATATTTGCTCTGGATTTAAAGCGAATTCTGCGCTCACCCGAAGTACCCATGTTTGTCATTGGCCTTCCGGTGGTGATTTACCTGATTTTTGGGGTTGCCGCGACCTACGCCAAGGAAATGGTCGCCGACACGACTGTCAATTGGGCCTGGGTCATTATGGTCAATATCGCCGCCTACGGAGCCATTCTCTCCACCGCCAGCTTTGCCGCTGGCACCTCCGTGGAAAAGATTCAAGGTTGGGGACGCCAAATCGCACTGACTCCCCTGAGTAACGGGAGGTACCTGGGTACCAAAATCGCCCTGGGAGCGCTGCTGGCGGCTTTGCCCGTGGCGGTCATCTTCCTGCTGGGTGGTCTGACTCAAGCCAAAGCGGAGCCCTCTGCCTGGATTATCTCTGTCTTGGTGATTCTGGGCGGATCACTCACTTTCACCCTCTACGGTCTGGCTTTCGGACTGTTGCTGCATTCCGATACAGCCGTCTCTATCGCCTCGGGACTGACCACCCTGTTTGCTTTCATAGCGAATTTTTTCATGCCCCTGGGCGGATGGCTGCTGGATTTCGCGAAATTCATGCCGGGCTACGGTTACGGAATTCTCGCCAGATATGCCGGCACTAACGGAAATCAGATTACTATGGACGGAAAGCCGTACACCGAAAACCTAGGAATTGGCATCGTGAACTTTGTAGTGTGGATCTTGATTTTTGCTCTTCTGGCACTGTGGGGCTATCAACGTTCACGGAGGCACGCATGAACCCGGAATCTTCCCCTGCCCTCGCCACAGAAGATCGCAGTCTCACCAGTTCGCCTTCGAACTCCTACATTTTCACGAGCACCTTCATGAGTCTCGTATGGCTGGGGTTCCTGTACTTTCCGATTAGTCGAGCCCTGACCTTACCCCTGGGACCGAAGATAATTTCCCTGGTATTAACCGCCATATTCGCGCTGGCTTACGTGGCTGCTTTTTCACTCTCGTGGCGCAAACCAATCATGGGAGAGCGTAACTTCCGCTACTTCGACGGTCGGCACCGCCTACGCAAGAGCGACGCCATAGTCTTTGTGGTACTTGTGCTGATTACATTGCTACAGGTGGCAGTGTTAGGACCGCTGAAATCCTTAACTTTCCTGCCGTTTATCGCTGCTGCCGCACCTTTCACCCTGCCCCAGGCGGCTGGCTACATTGCCGGAGCCTTGACGGTTTTAGCCTCCTTCCTCATCCCCCGTTTTGTACCGAATGGTCAAGAATATTTTGGTCTCTCCATCTCCACCTCAGCGGTGTTTATGTTCGTGGCGGGAATAGCTTTCTTTATCGGTTCCGGTATCGAGAGCCAGCGCCAAGCCAGAACACAAGCGATTTTGGAAGAACGCGAACGCGTTGCCAGGGATGTACACGATGTCCTGGGTCACACCCTTACGGTCATTGCTCTCAAGTCGGAACTGGCCGGAAAACTGCTGGAACGTGATTCCGGGCGTGCCCAGGCGGAACTGCACGAGATTACAAACCTGGCGCGGGAATCAATCGAAGAGGTTAGGCAGACTGTGGCGGGGCTCAAAGTACAGAGTTTGTTCGAAGAAATCGCCGCCGCGTCTCAGGCATTGGAGAGTGCCGGTATTGACTTGCAGCGGGAGGGCACCGCCTGGTCAAATCTCGATTCCATCCCCGCTGTGAACCAAGCGATTTTTGCCTGGGTGATTAGGGAGGCGACTACTAATATCATTCGTCACGCGGCGGCTCGTCAAGTCACTATCGAGATGAACCGGAGCAGTCTGACTATCACCGATAATGGGGTGGGCATCTCCCCCGATGCTACCGGACATGGTCTGGAGGGGCTCAAGGCTCGTGTGGAACAGGTCGGCGGGACTCTCAGTATAGTTGGGAAACGTGAGGTCACGAGTGCCGCAAGTGCCGAGAGCGAGCGGCAAAACATCCCGGAGACCGGCACCGTAGTGGAGGTAAAGTTGTGATTAGCGTGGTATTGGCTGATGATCAAGCGCTGGTGCGCGGAGCAATTGCGGCACTGCTGGAACTCGAAGGCGACATTGAGGTAGTCGCCCAGGCCAGCAATGGTCGCGAGCTCCTCGATGCCGTCCAAACCCACCACCCCCAGGTTGCTGTGGTGGACATCGAAATGCCCGACCTTGACGGAATCGCTGCCACCCAAGCCATCACCGAGACTGCTGCCGACACTAAAACGCTGATTTTGACGACTTTTGGGCGTCCCGGCTACTTGAAACGCGCCTTGAACGCCGGCGCCAAAGGCTTTATGGTCAAGGAAACTCCTGCCGAAGAACTCGCCGCCGCGGTACGAACTATCGCCGCCGGCGGTACCGCTGTGGACCAAAAATTGGCCACCGAATCCCTTTTCGAGGGCGATAACCCGCTGACAGAACGCGAGATTGAAGTCCTGAAAATCGCCGAAAAAGGCTTGAAAGTCCAAGAAATCGCAACCCAGGTGTATCTCTCACCCGGCACGGTACGCAACTACCTCTCTAGTGCGATCAGCAAAACCCACGCGGACACCTCGGCAGGCGCAGCCCGAAAAGCCCGTGAACTCGGATGGCTCTAAACACACCGCTTGTGCGTCCAAGCACCCAAACTACTTAGAATAGGTAAGGCTTGCCTAAGCCTATTCTGATAGACTGGGAACATGAATGATGACTGTAATCTTCCGCAAAGTACCCGCGCAACTAAAGTCGCACCCGGATATTGGGTACTAGCGCGTGCTGGAAAACGGGTGCTGCGTCCCGGAGGACTCAAACTTACCAACCGGATGCTCCAAGCAGCTGATATACCAGGAAAGAGAGTTGTAGAGTTTGCACCCGGATTAGGCAAAACTGCCAAAATTATTATTGACGCGCCCGTCGAGTCCTATACAGGGGTAGATAAAGACCCGGACGCAGCCCAGCGGGTGCAGAACATCGTTGCGGACAGCGGCGGCAGAGTGGTGCAAGCAGACGCCCAGGACACCGGTTTAGAGTCACAATCAGCTCAGGTAGTGGTGGGTGAGGCGATGCTCACCATGCAAAGCGAGAAAAACAAAGAAAAAATTGTTTCAGAAGCATACCGGATACTAGAACCAGGTGGATGCTACGCGATTCACGAACTCGGGTTAACTCCTAACGATATAGACATGCAGCTAGCTGATGAGTTGCGCAAGCGTCTCGCCCAAGTTATTCGCGCGAACGCTCGTCCCCTCACCGAAAATGAATGGCGCAAGGTACTGGAAAATGCTGGTTTTATTATTGAATGGGTCGGTTTTGAACCCATGGCTTCGCTGTCACCACGGCGTAACCTAGCTGATGAAGGTCTCAAGGGAGTGTTGCGGATACTCGGTAATGTTCTACGCGATCGAGAGTTACGGGCGAGGATTTTAGAAATGCGCGCCACGTTTAAGCACTACCGTAAGAATCTGACCGGAATAGCTATAACAGCGCGTAAACCCAGTAAATAGAGATAAATGTCAGAGGAGATTCAACATGGATTCAAAAGAAGAATCAGTTACTACTGGTCTAGGGTATATAGATAATCTTGCGGAACAAATTGAGTACTCCCCGAACTCTACCGTTTCTAAAACCCTGATGCGTGCAGAAGGGGTCAATGTTGTGCTATTTTCCTTCGACAGCGGCGAAGAACTATCAGAGCACACCGCTGCTATGCCGGTGATCGTGCAAACCCTGGAAGGGGAAATTGAAATCACCGCCGACGGCAAAACTGTGAAACTGCTTCCCGGCGGAATGGTGCATTTTTCTACCCGCTTACCACACGCTGTTAAAGCCTTGACTCCCGCAAAAATGGTTCTCTATATGCTTAGCGAGCAGGGTAAATAGCACCCTTTAGGTTCCCAACGACACTAACTAGACACGAAATCACGGAATTACAGTGTTACTGTTGCGCTGAGGTTGTGGGTACGGTACGCGAACGCGGCGGTACCGCGGTCTTCGGCTTTTGATCCGCGGCACGAGTGGCGGCGAACAGCGAGTTGCGCAGTTCCTCCATCGCGTTACTGACCCCACCAGGGTTGGACGGCAGCATCAGCGTCTGAGTATTAGAGGCTTTCGCGACTTCCTGCAATGTATCGAAATACTGGGTCAACAGCAGCATTTCTTGCGCTTCGGCTCCAATTCCGGCGTCGCGCAACGCTTCATACTGGCTGACCAAGCCATCGACGATAGCTTTACGCTGAGCCGCGATACCTTCACCTTGCAAGCGCTTGTATTCTGCATCGGCTTCAGCCTGTTTCACAGTCTTAATTTTCTCGGCTTCCGCCAGGGAAACCGCTGCCTCGCGCTCCCGCTGAGCAGCATTAATCGAGTTCATGGACGCGCGCACCGTCGGATCCGGATTGATGTCTGTCACCAGGGTATTGATGATGGCGAAACCATAAGCGTTCATGGCAGCAGCCAAAGTCGTTTCGACATCTTGGGCGATTTGATCTTTCGAAGAAAACGCCTCATCCAGGTCTAGTTTCGCCAGGGAGGTACGCACCCGGTCGTAGACGTAAGACTGAATCTGACGTTCCGGATTGGCTAAACGATAAAATGAATCAACCACGTTTTGTACTTGATACTGCACCGAAACCGGAATCGTGACAAACACGTTGTCTTTCGTTTTAGTTTCCACCACGGAATCCAGCTGCATGATACGCAGCGGAACCTTTTTCGCAATCCGATCCACGAACGGAATCTTCATCCGCAGACCGGGCAGTGCAACCTTGTGATATTTACCGAAACGTTCAATCACATAGTTAGTCTGTTGCTTCACCACAAAGAACATTCCACCTATGATGAGCAACGCCAGGACGATGACAACAATAACCGCCAAAGTCAGCACATTTTCGAACAAAGCGAGGAAAGCACCCATCTTCCAATCCTTCCAATCAACAAAAACCTAGCCTCACAACAAACTATAGCACCTCACTTGTGCGAAGAAGACTCAAAAATCCTGGTACCGACCCAGAATTGGACGAACATCATCACCACCATCAAACCAATCGTGGCAGCGAACGCCCAAGGTCCTAAAAAGAGAGTCGTAGCGTAGGTGATTCCGCCGTACGCCACCAGCGCGGCAGCCGCCAGCGTGTCGGCTACGTTCAAGGCTGCGGAAACCTCACCGTGACGTTGAGCCGGAGTCAGAGAGAGGGCATGAACCGTGGCCAGCGGGAAAATCAAACCTTGCCCCGAACCAGCTATGGCCCAACCCACCAACACAAACCAGGGACTGAAACCTGGCACAACCGCCAGGAGCACCACCAACGTGCCAAAAATTTCGATAATCGGACCGATGAAAATCAGCCAGCGACGATGCGCCGGATCCACAATCCGCCCTTGAATCCACGAACTAAATGCCCAAGTAATAGATGAAACTGTCATCGACAGACCAGCCATGGTGGGACCCCAACCGTGAATTTCTTTCAGCAGCAAGGGCAGGTAGAGATCTACAGTGACGAAAGTACCGTTCAATAGTCCCCGCATCGCCACCGTGGCGGGAACTCCGCGAACTGCTCGGAAAGTCCCGGAAGGAAGGATGGGACGAGCCGCAAAGAACAGCGCCAAGGTCAAGGTTAAAGCCGCAACAATGAATATCGGGGAGACAGTCTCTCGTTCCACCCCGGAAATGACCTGCAGAGTACCAATCAGAATGCCGCTAAAGATAGAACCCCACAGCAGTCGAGGCGAGGGGCGAAACGGAACCGGGTCGTGTAGCTGGGGAAATTGGCGGAATTTTGGCCACAGCAACGGGAAAAACACCAGGAACAGGATGGGGCAAATCCCGAAAACAAAACGCCAATGCACATAGTCCACCAGGAACCCCGCCACCAGCGGTCCGACCAGGGAAGGGACCACCCAGGCAATAGCAAAAACCGCAAAAAAAGCTGGCTGCTTGTGCGGTAAGACGTAGGAACCGACCATCACATAGAGAGGCACAATGAGCAAACCGCCACCCAAGCCCTGAACCGCGCGCCCCACCACGACGAACCAAATGTTCGGGGCGAAACTCGCCACCAGCAATCCACCAGTGAAAGCAGCAATACCCACGTAAATTACCGGTTTTGGACCCCTGGTATCGACCCAAGTCCCGGCGAGGGCGGTAGTAATTAACTGCGTGGACATGGAAATCCCGGCAGCCAGAGCAAACAGGTTTTTGCCGTCCAAGCGGTCCACAATGAAGGGCATGGCCGTGTTGACCGCAATAGCTTCAAAAGCAACCAGGGTAATCATGCCGGTTGCGATGATTTTAAACCAGGCTGCTAGGTAACCGCTGAGATAGTTATTCCCCTGGTTCTCAGATGACTTCTCGTTGCGTCCCGTTGCTTCCACGCTGTCCACGGATTTTTCACTCCTTCATTTCAATCGAAACAATCTCCCTGTCGGAACACTAGGTTAAGGCTCTGACAGGGAGTTACCAAAATATATTTTCGTTGCTCGGGTTACAGGTCAAAAGCCCGTAACAAGGGTTGGTGGCAGAGACCACCATTATGCAACTTAGGATAACCGCTGCATAATCAGTTTATTTGCGAATAGTCCAGCTAATCAGCGTAATCGGGCACCCTTTATTCCCACCGCCTGCTTACCACAGTCTAACGCCTGCAAAACGCAACGTTCAAAGGAATAACCTTGTGCTATACCAGTAACGATTCCGGCAACGAAAGCATCTCCTGCCCCGGTCGGATCTACTACCGGAGCGGGAGTTACCTCCCACAGGCGCCATCCATCTCTGTAAGTCCACACGCCCTTTTCTGACCCGGTTACGAACAGAGTAATATCCGGGCATGTAAATACGGATTTAATGTCGGGAGATTGGTCTGGTAGTCGTGAAGATAGCTGTTCCCAGTTCATGCCAAATAGACGCTCAGCCCCAAACTCATTCATAATTACTATGGAAGCCTCTGTTTCTAGAGGGTGTTTAGCATCGAATTCTGCGCCGGTATCTATATCAAGCACCAGATGCCCCCCTGAACGCTTCACCTTACGAATCGATTGCAGAAAATCATCATGATTACATATTCTTCTCAGTTTTTCAGGTGTCGAGCACACCACTCTTGATTTTGAAATCGTTTCTAGGCTCTCCTGATCTAAAAACAGCTTTTCCCTTGAACGATCCGGGTACGCTGCCACATTACTTCCTTCAGTTAAAAAGACGTAACAGACAGGGTCAGGCGCGTCGGTAGTCAAGGAAATGAAGTCGGTGTTAACCCCATGCTCATTTAAGTCTTTTATCAGCTGGTCGCTGATTTCTCCGGATTTTAGACAGCCGATCATGCGGGTCTTTAGCCCTAACCAAGAGGCATTGACTGCCATATTAGCTACTGTTCCTCCAGGCAAGGTCTCTTGACTCAGCAGACATGCCTTATCCCCCAGCTTCGGCCAATGGTCAAGATTTATATATATGTCAAGAACGGGTTCACCGATGAAACAGATAGCACCCCCGTTCTCGAACTGTGTTTCAAGTGAATCTCCTAGCTCGTCAGAGGACATCAGAATCACTTTCCGTCTCCATGTATGTCTCCAAGCTACCGCCTGCTAACGGTATCCACTCTGACGGAAAACGAGGGTCCGAGGTAGCAATCCAGTAGTACTGGGTTGGCTCGCTAACCCCGAAGCATGGCGAATGCCAGGTTCCTTTATCCATAACAAGGGCAGTTCCACAGGGAATTTCCAACAACACACATTGGTCAGTCTCGGGGACATCAAATTCTTTCGCGCATACCCCTAGCACTATCGAATGATTGGTAGGACAAAGAGTTTCCTTTGTATGGTCATGTCTCTCCATTCTTTCAATCCGTTTCGGCAGGACACTAACTTGCGTCATAGCAAGATTGACTGCACCGTCTGAAATCTTCGCAGCGCTCTTAAAGTCATGCCATCCATCACCGTTAGTGACCACGACAGAATCGCTTCCTGGTGAAAAAAGTAGTGCTATCCCCCATTTCGACACGTCATCTTTTCCGACTACTAACCGCTTGCTCATGTTACTTTACCTTTCCCCGCAATGCTCTAACTGCCGTAACTAATCGTTCGACTCTATCCATTTCCAAATCACCTTTAGCGTTTCCTCCTTGTTTGAGTGAGGACCCGATGATGGCACCATCGGCGATTGTCAACTGCTCCGTGCAATTTTTCTCATTTACGCCAGCGCCGACCAACAGTGGAAAGTCACCTATGATTTCTCGAAATTGAATTATCTTGGAAAGCTCGGTTTCAACTCCCGTATCCACTCCCGTAACAATGACTCCATCGCCACGTTTTTTGGCAAGCATTAAATCTACCTCGAGCGGATTTCCACTGAGAACGGGTTGATTCTTAAGTCTGACTCCTCCAAGAATTACGGCAGGTGAGTTTTCCTGACACCAACGGATACGTTCCTCAAATTGCGGCTCCTCTTGAGGAGGGAGTTGTCCTGCCAGAGAATCAAGCTCGATAAAGGGCAACTGGTGCTCGACAGCTAAATCGAAGCTCTTATCGTTATCCCAAATCACATCAACACCGACATAAAGCTGAGGGAACTTGTCTTGTAGCCGCGGCAGACAATAGCGAACGTCGTCTATAGTGCCAAAATAATTCTCAACTATTACGCCATCAAATCCGCCACGAGCATATATGTCGCACTCGCGTACGGCACGGGAATAGATATCGTCTATTTCATTACCTTTTAAATGAATCATCCCTAGCAAGAGTTTTTCACCGTTTCCGGGCCAGTTACCGAGTAGATTCTGTTTAGTTTGCATCATGTTGTTAATGCCTTTCTAAATGGATAAATTTATGATTTTCGATATAAGAAGTCTTTGCACCAATTGAAAATTTGATCCATTTGTAATAACTCTTTAGGCGCGCCGGCGTGCCGAGATATTTGGACCGCAGGGGGGACGGTTAACTTCGCCTCTGCCAAGACTTGATCATTGGAGAACGCATCTGCTACAGAATTATCACTGATTATGCCACCCTGGCTCATCACCACAACCCTCGGAAAATTTTCAATAACGAAGCGCATGTCGTGCGAAACTGCGATTACGGACTTACCAGCATTACTGGCCCATTGCATAATGGCGACTAAATCCCGTCGACCTAACTCATCCAGTCCGGCGGTTGGCTCATCCAGAATCACATAATTAGGGTCCATAGCAAGCACCGCAGCTATTGCGACAAACTTACGCTGCGCAAGGGGCAAATCTAGTGGATTAGTCTCTGCTTCTTCCAGTAAGTTACATACGCTCAGAGCCTGGGTGATTCTCTCTTCCCTTTCAGTTTGTTCTACACCTAGACGCTTGAGCGCATACTCACATTCTTCGTGTACTGTTTTAGAAAAAATTTGATCATCGGGATTCTGAAACACGTATCCTACGCGCTGTGCTATTTCATCGGTTCGATAATTTGAGGTATCTTGCCCTTCTAAGTAAATAGTTCCGGAGGTAGGTCGGATTAGTCCGTTCAGTAGCTTCGACAGGGTGCTTTTACCAGCTCCGTTTTGCCCTATGAGTGCAACGCACTCTCCGCATTCTATTTTGAGGGATACGCTTGTGAGAGCCCGAGTCCCACCCGGATAACAGTATTCAACGTGGTCACAATTAATCATTGCCATTCCTCAACATACGTATTGACAGATGCTTTAGCCTGCGCGAATGTAATCCATCTAGGTGAGACATTTAAACCCGAAGATAACGTAAATAGTTCCGGGAAACCGCAGTGAAGCCCATCGGATTTGGCTCGTGATAGTACTTCACCGGGTTGCCCTGCAGTGTAAACCCTTCCGTTATCTAAAATGATTATTTCGTCCGCAATTTCTACCAATTGGTCAATTTTATTTTCACAGAGAAGCACGGTTTTTCCGGCGTCCTTCATTTTCGTAATAGCAGCGAAAATCATTTCTGTGGTTGCAGGATCCAACTGAGAAGTGGGTTCATCAATAACAATAACCGGGGTATCCATAGCCATCACCGCGGCAACAGAGACTCTTTGTCTCTGCCCACCGGACAACTCCAGGGGGTCTCTAAACGCAAGGTCTTGCAAATCCATATCGCATATCACGCGTGCGGTTTGCTCAATTATGCGCTCGCGTTCCCAACCCAGGTTCTCAAGCCCAAAGGCAATCTCTTCGACAACCGTCTGGCACGTACCTGTCAACTGGGTGTATGGATTTTCAAAGACCAAAGCGATAGTTTCAACCAACTCTCGTTGCGACAGTCCGTTCAGGTCTTTACCGAAAATCTCTATTTTACCTTTTACTTCGCCGCCAAGGACACCTGGAATGAGTCCCTTTAGCGTGTTACATAATGTTGTTTTTCCAGAACCATTAGCCCCCATCAATCCGTAAACTTTTCCAGACTCCAAATTCAAATTGATATCTTCCAATGCCCAGGTTTTCGCTAAGGGATGCTTAACCGCTACCTGCGTAGTTTTTATTGCCACTACCAAAGCAGACGTCCTCCTATTCCAATAAACACCGAGAGTAAAGCTGCAACGAAAATACCCAAGTACCCGAATCCGGAAATCTTATCTTGAGGAATCAAACGGGTCCCTTTAATTTCGGTGATGCTAGCTCCTCTCACCTCCATGGCAACGGCTCGTTCTTCCACACTTGACAGCGCGGAGAGGACCAGGGGGGCAATCGTGGGCAGAACAGCTTTTAGCTTAACCAGACGACTACCCTCAACCTGTATCCCACGGGAACGCTGCGCATCACGCACAGCTTTCCCTCGAGTGGCAAGCTCAGGAATCAATCTCGCTGAATTGATTACTACATAACAGACTTGGCGCCGCGCCCCAAGTAGCTCCAAGGCATGAGACAAATCTTGCAAAGACAGAATCGATGTGAGCAGTACCAGGGGAGCGCATACAGCAAGAAGCATTGCTACATACCAATTAGCCGATGCCAACCCTTCTTGCGTAACAGCTAGGGGTCCAACATTGAATACGACGTGATCGCCGTATTCAAAAAAAGCCCGGACCCCTAAGGTAAATATCGACACTGTGAGAGCAATCTTCCAGAATCGAGACCAAAACAGTATCAACACTTGCAAAGCTGCTGCAGCGGCGATATTTAACCCAGTGAAGATATAGAAGGTTAAGGGGTCCCCGCTTGCCAGCACACCCGCCATGAGAACCAGAGGTATTAGAAACCTTACTACGGGATTAATGTGCTGGTAGCGATGGGTTTTTCTCGGGTGAAAAACGAAGCGCCTAATATCGTTGGAAATCTCCTCAACCTGTGCCATATCAACACCTATTCAGAGTCTTTATCTGATTGTTTTTTCTCGCGGGTGAGCAAATAGGCTTCTCCACGAGGGAATTTGGCAAGTGTGCGCTGGGGCAGCGCAATCAGTATGTAGAACACAATCAAAGCAGTCAAAACTTTATCGGTAATATCACCCGATACCCCGGCTGCCATAGCAGCAGTCCAGTTTGGGGCGCCAACCTGGCGCAGCAGTCCAGCAATGATTCCAGTTCCGGTTGAAGAGAGACCACCATAGACCATAATCGTAATAAGAGACCCCGTAATACCAGTTGCTAGCCCATTTAAAATACCTGACAGGAGAGAACGAAGGAAGGACGAATATCCGTGCTTACGAGCCAGTAAAGCGGCTACCCCGGCGGTGACGACAAATAAAGGAATGTAAAATATGTTGGAGGGGTTTGTTATCAGGGAGGCTGCTCCGGTCAGCACACCGACGATAGTGGCAGGCCAGAATCCACAAATCACTGCCGTAAGAACGACCCCGATAGAGTCCAACCAAATGGGAAGCTTCAGCGCAAATACAATTTGCGAAACAACAATATTAAGCGCTATCGCAACTGGTATTAAATAGATTGTCATTTTATTCATTTTATTCATGGACATGATGTAACTCCTTTGTCATTTGTAGTGGTTTAGTATATCCATTGTGATGATCGATGTGCATAACTGCCTGCACTCGAGAAGAATAGGTAATCTCGCTTTCCTCAATGCAAACATGAACATTATCGTAGGTAGCGCCAGTAGCATGTAATAAACAGCGAGTGCTGGGCAATTCTTTCAAAATCCGCTTTGTGCCCTGATCTGCTATCCTGGCTTTTAGTGAAACAAGAGATTGGGTCGGATTCCGATTGTATTTTTCCCTCAAGATGCGATAGATAGACTCATCTTCAAAATCGTACTTTTCGATACCTGGAAGCAGGTCTACGGGAAGAAACGAAATGTCAAGGCTGATTGGTATTACCGTATTTTCCGTCTCAATAGAGCGCAAGCGTTTCAATCTCAACATTTTCCTATTTCCACGAATCACGACGGTCTGCTCCAGAACTTTAGCTAGGGCACGCTCGGAAGTATCATTGAGGCGGTCTGTTAGTGAACCAAAATTCCACAATAAAGTTTTACTTTCGGGCGATGTGACAAATGTTCCTTTGCCCTTCTCAGATTCCAGCAAACCTTCCGCGATTAATCCATTTATCGCTCTTCTGATTGTTCCACGTGCCACTTTATGAATTTCACAGAGTTCATTCTCAGAGGGCAACTTGTCTCCCACGAGGTAATCACCGTCATGAATCTGCCGACGTATGACCTCAGCAATTTGTTCATATACTGGAGGTGACGTGTTGACCATTTTTGCCCCTTTACAAAAACTGCGATGAAAATAAGTTACTTGTACCGAATATACAAGTCAACGGTTTTGCTGTACAGCTTTTCTGTACATGACACTTATTACCTTTTTAACGACGTTTTTACACACAATTCACAGTGTCAAACTTTGTGAACAACTCTGCGCTCAAATCCCCGCCGATAGTTCTAAGGTATCTCCATTACCGGTTTGTTTCGGGTCTAATATGGTTGTACTTAAGATAGAAACACAGCATCCGGTCAACCCCAGTATTTCTAAAATATAGGGTTAGACTCTCTGCGAAATGTTCATGGCTTATTTGCCACCGTCATGGGTCGGATTCCAGTGAGAACCCACCGTACGGGTATCCCCCGTGACAATAGTTAGGTCGTTACGAATGTTTGAGCCAGTCAGCATCCCGCGAGCAATCGGGATAAGTTTATGCGCCACCGCAATCCGTACCAGGGGCGCGATTAGCTCGGCAGCACGGTCTGGAACTCGCCCGATATATGTTTTCTTGTCGAGATAGGCTCCCAGACCGGTTTTATCCTCTTGCATCCACAGAGCTACGGGTACCGTCTTGCCCGTGGAAATATACGGGTGCAGCGGAGCGATGTGGTCATCGTAGTCTTCCAAAGGAATTTCTTCCCCCGGAGGCAAGATGGTGAAGGCTTTTTTCGGGAACTGATTTACCGGCCCCACACCGCCTACGGGCGGCAAGCTCAAGGTGACACGATTTGCTAACCGTGATTTAGTGCGCTGCGCCCACAGGTGGCAAGGCACCACCAGATTGAGTTCCTGGGAGTCCAAACCATTTAGCTCCACCACGTATTTACCGGCGGTAGCGTGATCCAAATAGCCCACAAAGTGACCTTTCACCCACACACAAACCGCCGCGTAATCATCGGAGTTGTTTCTGTCTCGCACCAGATAAGCCCAGTCGTCAAACTCCGCGCCGTGAATATCGTCCACGTTATATTCGGCAAACAGTGCCGCAAAATCGTCTTGCAGTTCGAGGGAATCCTCAACGGTGGCGAATGTCGAGGGCGCTTCCCAGCCAGCAAAACTTTTAAGATAGGGACGAACCGGACCGTTGGTATCGGGTCTGCTCTTAGAAAACAACCCCACGCCGTTCCCCTTTCACTGGTCTTACCTGTATTCTTCGTATCGATTGGTGATAAATCTAGTTTCAAGCATAGCTAAAAACATGCCACTCCAATCTTAATTGATTATCTATCGCGTGGATTTCCCAGATTCTCCAAGGCGTACTGCGTTATCCACGGGAATTTTAGTCAAGTTCCTGACAATTTTTCGGTGCTTGCGGATAGGGTCCCAAGTCGCCGTCGCTAAGATTATCCATAGCGAGCGCCCCTTGGAACTGTTCTCCCAGCAGGATGTTAATCTCTGCGCCACGATTCAAATCAATCCTGACATCAGCTTCTGGCAGAGCCCGCGCCAAAGAGAATGCTTTCGCAATATTTTTCTTGCTGGTGTTAATCCGAGCCGCCCCAGCATAGGAATCTGGCGAGTTACCAACTACGTTGACCTTAACCCCGAATTCTTTCAGCCGCTGCGCTGTTTGCGTAGCCAGACCGTTTTGGGAAGATCCGTTGAATATGTTTACCGTCACGCCCTTGAGTGAAACCGGCTTTCCTTTCGGGGTGCATGGCGGGGCTTTCGCCTTGGCTTCCTCGGACAAAACGAAAGAATTACCAAAAGGCAGAGAAACCAGACCCATCGCAAAAGGCAAAGAAACCACTAGAACCGCTGCCATGGCTAGAACAATCCAGCCAAAAATCACGGTTTGGCGAGCCAGGGTGCGGCGCCGCCGCTTGACGCGTATCTCCTTGGAATCACCCTGACCTATCAGGTCCTTTGCTTCAATCCTGGGCATCGCTTCTTCCTTGGGCAGCCCGGATTTCTTGATCCGCATGGCGCTTAGAATAAGCCTCTGAATGCAGTTCTGTACCAGCTGGTGCAGAAGCCGGGGAGGCTTGCTCAAGCTTCGTGCCACGCAGGTTAGAAATCGCCCGCATGACGTGGTACATGACGATGGCTCCGAAAGAACCCATCGCGATACCTTCGAACTTCACGTCACCGACTACCAGAGTGTAGTTCGCGATAGCCATCACCATCGCCACCGCGGCGGTATTCAGATTTACCGGGTCAGCGAAATCTACCTGATTCTGGACCCAGATACGCACTCCCAGCATCCCAATCATGCCGTACAGAATCGTGGCGGCTCCACCCAGAACCCCTGGCGGAATGGTGGCGATAATTTCACCAAACTTGGGCAGCATCGACAAAGCCAAAGCCCCGATAGCGGCAACGATATATGCCACGGTGGAATAGACCCGAGTCGCTGCCATAACCCCAATGTTCTCCGCGTAGGTAGTGGTACCAGAACCGCCACCGCTACCGGCAATCATGGTGGACAGACCGTCCGCAATCAAAGCCCGACCGGTCAAATCGTCGAGATTCTGACCAGTCATAGCGGACACGGACTTTACATGCCCCACGTTTTCAGCAATGAGGACCAACACTACCGGAAGGAACAAACCCAGCAGGGCGGGGCTAAAGGTCGGGGCGTGGAATGACGGGAAACCTACCCAGTCAGCTTTGCTGATGGCTTCAAAGTTTACTTCGTGGCGAATCACCGCGGTCGCATAGCCGATAAGCACCCCGATCAGAATCGACAAACGTCCGATAATGCCCTTGAACAGCACGGTAATCAACAGGACGGACAAGATGGTCACGGTAGCGGTCACGGGAGCCTGCTTGACGTTGTTCCACGCCGAAGGTGCCAGGTTGAAACCAATCAAAGACACAATTGCCCCGGTCACAATCGGTGGCATGATGCGGTCAATCCAGGCTGCACCAGCAAAATGAACCAGCACCCCAACCAGCAGCAGCAGCGCACCGGCAGAAATCACTCCACCTTGAGCCAGAGCCATCTTGTCCGAGTCAATGGGAGCGCCACCACCCGAAACGTAACCGGTCACCGCACCAATCGGAGCAATCAATGCAAAGGACGAACCCAAATACGAAGGTAAGCGTCCGGACGTGATGAGAATAAACAGGATGGTTCCCAAACCCGTAAAGAACAGTGTGGTTGCGGGAGAGAAACCGGTCAGCAGCGGCACCAGGAAAGTCGCCCCGAACATTGCGACAATGTGCTGGGCTCCGATACCTATCGTGCGTGGCCATGTCAGACGCTCGTTGGGCTGAACTACCTCACCGGTAGAGATACGCTTGCCGTCCCCATGCAATTTCCACTTGAAATTACTGGTTTTCGTTTCTGACATGTTTCGTCCTTCCTTGCAGACTCCCGAATTTGTCCCTCCCATCCTAATACGCCCCCCGGCGCGCAAAAAAACGCCTGTTGCGCTAGGCTAAACGGGTGAGCGACGCCTATGTTTCGGATTTCCCCGACCTGGAAAAGGTCAACCCACGAGAGGTTTTTTCCCAACCTGGTTACACTGACTCCGCCCAAAAAATTCCTGGTGTAGTCATTACATTGTTCGTCGTTTCCCTTATCAGTTTCCTGGTGCCAGTGTTTCTTTCAATTGCTGCCCTCATCGTGGCGGTCCTAGCTGGTGGATTGCTGCGAGTGCGTACGCTCTCGTCGGAGCACCAACCTGGAGACGGACTGCTGCGTGCCGCATTCGGTCTGTCTTTCCTGTCTATAGGCTGGGGTACAGTGTGGTTCCTAGCTTGGGTAATCACTAAAGTTACGGTGACTGTGGTCCCGTTTTAGTCTCGATTAACCGCGGCGTCCCAACCTCGGTTCAGGGTGGTCGCTAGTCGACGAATCGACTAAATTACTCGTCAGCTGGCTCGTCTGGAATTTCAGAGGATAGCAGACGGCGCACCTGGAAGCTTTGAATCCAAGTCATCCAGACGATACCGCAAATCGTTGTGATAACAAAGGCAATAAAAGCCAGCCAGGGCTGTCCCACCATCGAGCGCGCCACGATAATGGCGGACAGCAAACCGATAGGCATAAATGACCCTAGCCAAATCACCTTGTATCCGGTCGGATCATAGAAACGTCCGGAACCGATACGACTGGCAAAAGAATAGGTGAAAAGCAGCACAATCGACATCAAGACGGTAAAGGCAATCAAGGAAAGGAAAGCGTTCAAAGCGGATACGGCCGCCCCGCAGACGCCACCAAACAGGGAAATTACCCAGCGAATCCATCTCGGAATCGCGACGATACGAGCCAGCACTTGGCGGGCATGTTCAGGGTCGCGGATAGACTCCATAATCAAGCTGATTTCATACCCGGTGTAATACGACGGGTGTTCACGCGCGATGTAAGGAATCTCATAGCGGGCATCCACTTCGGGTACCGCACCCACGGCCAGACCTACGGCTCGCATTTGCAGACCGTCAGAATCTTCGATTTCCTTCGGGCTCAGAATCGTCACCGCCGCCATATTTGACACCGGTTGACCCAACAGTTCCTTTAGGGACAGACCCGCATTTGGATCGCCAGGCAGAGTCAGATTCCCCAGCACGCCTTCGGACTTGTTTTCCTTTTGACCGGAATCGCGCTTTTTACGCCGGGAAGCCCGTCCGACCACCGCGGATTGGTCGGATCCTAAAGTCGGCATATTAAAGGGCACACGGGTACGAATATCCTGCAAATCAGGATGCTGTTCCTCAGCGCGCTGCGCCACCAAGCGCGGATCCATAGGTTCGGGTTCATATTGAGGAGCGGGCGCTCCCATCGGGGGGTATCCCGTTGGTTGCATGGGAAAAGCTCCGAACTGACCCGGAGCATTCGGTGGGTTTTGTACTGGGTATCCTGAATAATCCGGATACCCAGAGCCGTCAGAGACGGGCATCTGACCGCCAGAATAAGGCGGCTGAACCATGTTGGAATTCCCGTAACCATAACCAGCGTAAGCGTTCGGATCCAGAGACTGACTGTTCGGATCGTACGCTGGCATACCCATCGGTGTGGCTGGCGGCATTCCCATCACGCCGTCCATACCGCTAGGTTCTCCGTTGAGCGGCACCGTCTGATCGCTGTAGAAGTCGCCGGCACCATTCAGGGGTACCGCACCGCCCATTCCTTCACCTAAGGAAACTAAATTGCCGTTATTGGGAGCGCCGGCGTAGCCCTGGGGAGGGATTGCTTGCGAGTCCAGGGGTACCGCTACGGAATCAAGCGGAACCGCTCCGGAGGGAGTGTCTCCCAAAGAAACCAAGTTTGGGTTGGCATTTGCAGGTTTAGGCGCAGGTCTGCCTCCCTGACCGCTGCCGGGCACGTTTACGCCAGTCATAAACCCGCAATCCTCCTAGAAATACAAATAACTAGGAACCATTGTACAAGGTTGAAACAGATACGGGCGCATGATTCTGTAAAGAAGAATTAAACTTTCCCCGTATTTCTCAATCAACTGCCAGATTACAGGGTCGAGTTTGCCCTCCAAGCAACTCAACTTAACCAGATAACTCTCGATTCATGGAGGATTTTCAACACCTTCCCCTCAAGAAATTTTCAGACGATACCAGTCTCCATCACGCCAACTCCTGCAGATAAATCCTAAAATTTGCCGAACTGACATAGTTTAGGTATCTTTTTATGGCGTTGTTTTTGTAAACGACCGCACACGCGCGAGTGGCGGAATTGGTAGACGCGCACGGTTCAGGTCCGTGTCCCAGTGATGGGGTAGGGGTTCAACTCCCCTTTCGCGCACGTTTACGGGGTTTCCCGGTCTTGCCCAGCATCCGGTTTTACAGTTGGTTTCGCCGGGCTTTTTCTTAATTCCCAAATCTTTACTATCCTTTCATTATTAACTTGAGCTCGAGGAAGGGGACATCATGAACAAATTTATGGCTCGTGCCGTCGCAGTTTTAGGCGCGAGTGCTCTAGCTATTTCGTTAACTGCTTGTGGCGGAGGCGGCACCTCTGACGCAAACGTTTTGACCGTAGGCGCTTCTCCCACTCCGCACGCTAAAATTCTGCAGTATCTGCAGGACTCCGGCGCTGCGAAGAAGGCTGGAATCACCATTAAAGTTCAGGAATTTTCTGATTACATCCAGCCCAACGAGGCTTTGAAATCTGGCGACATCGATGCCAACTACTACCAGACGGTACCCTACCTCGAGGAGCAATCGGCATCTCGTGGCTATAAGTTCACTGCCGGCAAGGGCATCCACTTGGAGCCGATGGGCATTTTTTCCAGCAAGATTAAGAGTCTCGACGAACTCAAAGATGGCGCCAAGATTGCCATCATCAATGACCCGTCGAACCAGGCACGTCAGCTCAAACTGCTAGAGGACAACAATCTGCTGCAGTTAAAGGGCATCAAGGACCTCTCGGTCGTGAATGTCAAGGCTAAGCCGGACGCTAACCCTCACGGTTTCCAGTTCACCGAAGTTGATGGTGCTTCTGAACCGTCCCTGCTGCCTGACGTGGATATTGCCGTCATCAACGGCAACTTCGCGCAAGGTGGGGGCTTGAACCCTGCTGACGCATTGGTCTTGGAGGATCCGAAAGACAACCCGGCAGTAAACGTCCTAGTGTGGCGCGCTGACGAAAAGAAGAAGCTCGAGGACATTAAGAAGCTTGACGAGCTGCTGCATTCAGATGTGACGAAAAAGTACATTGAGGACACCTGGAAGGATCGCTCGGTCATCCCGGCGTTCTGAGAATAGCTAGCTAAAATTGCTGGCGACCAAGTATTTCCTTGGTCGCCAGCAATTTTTTATTAATAAATTTGGTTCAAACCAGCCCGTAGAGACGATCTCCGGCATCGCCCAGACCCGGCACGATATAGGCATCATCGTTCAGATGGTCATCTACCCCAGCCACAACAACTGACACGTCCGCCCGGTCCCCCACCGCGTCGGTCACGACCTTAATTCCCTCGGGAGCAGCAAGGATACACGTGCAGGTGACATCGCGAGCACCACGTTCCAACACGTAGTTGATAGCTGCCACCAAGGTTCCGCCCGTCGCCAACATCGGATCGACGATAAAGCACTGCCGCCCAGATAAATCACTGGGCAACCGGTTGGCGTAGGTTTCAATTGCGAGGGTTTCCTCATCGCGTTTCATTCCTAAAAATCCGACTTCCGCAGTTGGCAGCAAACGAGTCATGCCTTCCAGCATCCCCAAGCCGGCACGCAAAATCGGAATCACGATGGGACGCGGGTCTGCCAAAATCTGACCTTGCGTTTTGGTCAGAGGGGTTTCTACATCTATCGTTTCCACCCGAACATTGTGGGTTGATTCGTAGGCCAGCAAAGTCGTCAGCTCATCCACGAGCTGACGAAACATCGGCGACGGGGTGTTCTTGTCGCGTAACAGGGTCAATTTATGGTTAATCAGCGGATGATCCGCAACATATAAGTGCATGGTGTTAACTTACCGCGAAAGGACCCCGTCTCGCGTCAAGTTCACTCGGGTCGGTTAGAGTTACTTTATGGTTTTCTCCAATATTTCCCCTGTTCCCAACCGTTCCGATGATTTTTTGGTGAATTCACAAGGCGGGGGCGCGGCTTATGGTTTGTCCTCCGCAGAGGTGCGTGCCTTGGACACTGCATATAGATTAGCCCAGAAGGCAGGTCGGGCTGGGGACATTCCGGTCGGCGCCGTGGTGTTAACCCCGGAGGGGATAGTAGCGGGATTGGGGCTGAACCAGCGCGAAAATCCACCGTACGATCCCAGCGCTCACGCGGAAATTGTGGCTTTACGAGAAGCCGCGGGTCGGCTGGAGCGTTGGAATCTCAAGGGTTGCACCTTGGTCGCGACGCTGGAGCCTTGCACGATGTGTGCCGGAGCCATCGTGAACGCCCGCATCTCACGGCTTATTTTCGGAGCTTGGGACCCGAAAGCTGGCGCCTGCGGGTCTATCCGCGATGTAGTGCGCGATAGCCGACTCAACCACCAGGTTGAAGTTAAAGGCGGAGTGGACGAGCCTCGGATAAAGGCGCTGTTGAAAGCGTTTTTTGGAGAGCGCAGGTAAACCTGGATGCAACGCCAGAACGAAACTTTGTCTCCACAGAAACTTAATTTGTGACCGGGCACCGCGAAATGTTACCCCAGCAAAATGGCGGTAGAGGTGGGATTTGAACCCACGGTGGGTTGCCCCACACAGCATTTCGAGTGCTGCACCTTCGGCCGCTCGGACACTCTACCAAGTCGCGCTTTTCAGCACGAGCCATGATTTTATCATGAAGTTGCGGGCGAAATCTTCCCGCGTTTCCCGGACGCTCATCCGGGGCGCTGCCAACGTGCAGACTGACAGGTTTAACCTGCCGATAGAGTTGCAAACACGGCAATTTTTTGAAGTTCTTCACCGCTTCTTAACACCCTCGGTAAACCATCGGAGCGGGTTGGGGAAACGCGAAATCTGCAGGGTGCCCCAAATATGCTCTACAATTTTGATTCGGGATTCTTGGAATTTCCTGATTTTTCCACCAGCCACACGAAAGGCTCGATATGTCAGTCGACCGCGACCTAAATCTTCCCCTGCCCCCCGCTCGCATTCCGGTTTTGGCTATCATCACCGCCGCGATGGAGGACGAAGCAGCTCCACTGTGGGATTTGGCTAAAGGCGGGGGAAATCTGGTGCGTCTGGGAGCGAAAGGTAGCTTGCAACTGCTCCAGATTGAGGATGCCACGGTTGCCTTGTTGACCACCGGGATTGGTCTGGTCAACGCTGCCAGTTCACTGGCGGCTGCCCTAGCATATGTTTCCCCGCGCTACATTTTTAGCTGCGGTTCAGCTGGCGGTTTGGATGCGAATTCACAAGTCCGGGACGTAGTCGCAGCCTCATCTTGTCTGTTTTCTACCGCCGACGCGCGCGAGTTTGGTTACGCCTTGGGTCAGATTCCGGGAATGCCCGAACGTTATTTAGCTGATGGAGACCTGTTAGGTCGTTTTCATGCTCTGCCCACACGACTGGCAGGGTCGCGCACCCGCAGCGGGGAATTTCTTTCTGCCGATCAGTTTGTGGGCACCGAGACTGCTTTACAGCTGCGAGAAAGTTATCCCGAGGCGATTACAGTCGATATGGAGTCAGCAGCTCTGGCGCAGGTCGCTTACGGAGTTGAGGTCCCCTTCCTCGCGATCCGTGGCATCAGTGATTTGTGCGGACCTGAAGCGGCGGCAGAGAACTACTCCCGAGCGGGAGATGTCGCCCGCCTAAGTTTCCTGGTAGCGCTGTGCCTGTTAGGGCTGCGCGAACCGGAGGAAGTTATGTAACGCATCGTTCTTGAGACGTTACCGAATTTCAAATTTAGTGCGAATAGATGCGACCCCATTCTTCCCTGTGGTCCAGCATCTTTTGCGCTGCGGCTTGTGCTCCTGCCAGGCTGTGGCTTTTCCCCCAACCACATTGCACTTCATTTGCTGCCGGAACCTCATTCATGTTAACTATGTCAACCAGGGTTGCCTGTAATATCGACATAAATTCTTCCGGCTGAATACCTAGGGTCATCGCATAAAAGCCTGTTTGGCAGCCCATCGGAGAGAAATCCAGCAGTTTGTCCGTATGGTCGCGCATATGTTCTGCCATGCTGTGCTCCAAAGAATGCACCACCGGCATGTCTAGATGCTCCACGTTGGGTTGGCAAAACCGCACATCGTACTTGATGAACTCATCCCCACCGGGCAAAGTCTCCTGGTGCGCTACCCGCACAAACGGAGCCTTTACCTTAGTGTGATCAAGCTGAAAAGATTCCACATTGGTTTTCTCGATTTCCATAGCCAAAATTCTATAGCTTCCCCGAAAGTATGGCGACACGCCGTGACTATCATTTTTCAAAAGATCGCTTTTGCACAGATTGTGGATAACTACAGCCGTGTAACTTAGCCTTACTACGTGGGCTAACACAGCTATACACAATCTCGTCCACAGCTGAAATCAGACTTGTCCACAGGATGCACTAAAGAAAAACCTACCACTACATGTAGTGGTAGTAGACACGCCCGCCCCCAAGGTGTAGTGTTTTGAACTCGACAGGACTTTTCGGTGCTGATAGAATAACAACGTTGTAGTTTTCCCTTTTGCGGTCCACGAAGATACCGCTGGGAGGATTACACACTGGGAGATATGCGGAGGAAGCCTTAAGATGAGTATCACTCTTTACACGAAGCCTAACTGTGTTCAGTGCAACGCAACGAAGCGCGCTTTGGACAAGCAGGGTCTGGACTACGAAACCGTAGACCTGACCGAGGATGTCAACGCTCTCGATCACATCAAGAGCTTGGGATTCCAGCAGGCTCCCGTTGTTTTTGCCGGAGATGATGCTTGGTCAGGATTCCGTCCCGATAAAATCAAAGCTCTCGCCGTTACCGCCCTCGCCGCTGCTATCTAATCACGGCATCTCGGTTCGCTCGTTGCGCTCCCCCAGCGTGGAGTGGGGACGTGCCACTCCGCCACCCCCACAGCGCGACCGGCGCACCTTGTGAATCCACTAAAAGAAACGCATCGAAGTAAGGCAAGACCGTGGGGTTATTGGTTTATTTTTCCTCTGCAACTGAAAACACCAAACGATTCGTAGAACGTGTCGGCGTTCCAGCGTTGCGTATCCCGATACGCCCCGGAACTGAACCTTTACTGGTTGACGAGGAATACGTGCTCATGGTGCCTTCTTATGGCGGAGGAGACATCAGCAAAGCGGTTCCCAAACAGGTCATCAAGTTTTTGAACATTGAACACAACCGCAACTTGTGCCGCGGCGTAATTTCCAGCGGAAATACCAATTTCGGCGAAGCTTACTGCATCGCCGGCAAAGTGCTTTCTAATAAACTCAAGGTTCCCTTCCTGTACAAGTTTGAACTGTTGGGAACCCCGGAAGATGTAACTGCAGTCAGAAAAGGATTGGAAGAATTTTGGGCGAACCTACACTCTCAGCAAGCGGATTTGGACTCCCCGGCGTCACCGGAGTCATGACCGACACTCAGGAGGACGAATTCCTCGACGCCGAACACGATTACCACTCGCTAAATGCCAAACTGAACCTTTATGGCGAGGACGGGAAAATCCAGTTCGACTCAGACCGAGAAGCGGCTCGTCAGTACTTCTTGCAACACGTAAACAAGAACACGGTGTTCTTCCATGATTTGCGAGAAAAGCTCGACTACCTGGTTGAGGAGGGCTACTACGAGGAAGACACCCTCAAACAATACAGCTTCGAATTCATCAAGTCCCTGTATGAAAAGGCCTACAGTCACAAGTTCCGGTTCCCGACTTTCCTGGGGGCGTTCAAGTACTACACCTCGTACACGCTAAAGACTTTCGATGGCAAGCGTTACCTGGAGCGCTTCGAGGATCGCGTGTGTATGGTGGCGTTGTACCTGGCACGTGGGGACGAACAGCTGGCAGTAGACATCATGGAGGAAATCATTGCGGGACGCTACCAGCCCGCCACTCCCACTTTTCTCAATGCGGGAAAGAAAGCCCGCGGAGAAATGGTTTCGTGTTTCCTGGTGCGTCTGGAAGACAATATGGAGTCCATCGCTAGGGGAATAAACTCTGCGCTGCAGCTGTCCAAGCGCGGGGGTGGCGTCGCTTTGCTGCTAACGAATCTGCGCGAGGCGGGCGCGCCAATCAAAAAGATTCAAAACCAGTCCTCCGGCGTGGTTCCGGTGATGAAGCTGCTGGAAGATTCATTTTCTTACGCAAACCAACTGGGGGCACGTCAAGGCGCCGGAGCGGTCTACATCAGCGCTTTCCACCCTGACATCATGTCTTTCCTGGACACCAAACGCGAGAATGCGGACGAAAAAATCCGCATCAAGACTCTGTCCCTGGGCGTGATGGTTCCCGACATCACCTTTGAGCTAGCACGCAACAAGGAACCGATGTACCTGTTTAGTCCCTACGATGTAGAGCGGGTTTACGGGGTGCCTTTCAGCGATATTTCCGTCACGGAAAAGTACCGAGAGATGGTTGATAACCCCAACATCCGCAAGAAAAAGATTGACGCCCGCAAGTTTTTCCAAACTCTGGCAGAAATCCAGTTCGAGTCCGGCTACCCCTACATCGTGTTCGAGGACACCGTAAACCGGGCAAACCCGATTGATGGGCGCATCATCATGTCGAACCTGTGCTCCGAGATCCTCCAAGTGTCCGAGCCTTCCGTGCTAAATGAGGACCTGTCTTACGCAAAGGTCGGCAAGGATATTTCCTGCAACTTGGGTTCCATGAACATCGCCAAGACCTTGGAATCCCCGGATTTTGCAAAATCTATCAACGTCGCGATTCGCGCTTTGACCGCGGTGTCGGACCTGACGAACGTGGGATGCGTGCCGACTATTCAGCGCGGTAACTCGATGTCACACGCAATCGGTTTGGGAGCAATGAACCTGCACGGTTGCCTGGCAAAGAACCAGATTTTCTATGGTTCAGATGAAGGTCTGGACTTCACAAACATGTACTTTTACGCTACGGCGTTCTATGCCCTCAAGGCGTCTCATGCCTTGGCAGTAGAGCGTGGCGTCACTTTTGAAGGTTTCGAACGTTCCCAATATGCCAGTGGCGAATACTTTGAAAAGTACCTTCAGGGAGACTGGACGCCAAGAACCGCCAAAGTTCGCGAGCTGTTCGAGAAGTCCTCAATCCACCTGCCGACCCCGGAAGATTGGCGGGCTTTAGCCGCAGACATCAAACGTGACGGTCTGTATAACCAAAATTTGCAGGCGATTCCGCCCACCGGATCGATTTCTTATATCAACAACTCAACGTCATCGATTCACCCCATCGCGTCCAAGATTGAGATTCGCAAAGAAGGCAAGATTGGTCGAGTGTACTATCCCGCTCCCTACATGACCAACGACAACCTTGACTACTATCAGGATGCTTACGAAATCGGGTACGAAAAGATTATTGATACCTATGCGGAAGCCACGAAACACGTGGATCAGGGACTGAGCTTGACCCTGTTCTTCCCGGACACGATTACAACTCGTGACGTAAACAAAGCCCAGATTTACGCCTGGCGCAAAGGTATCAAGTCGCTGTACTACATCCGCCTGCGCCAAGCTGCCTTGGAAGGCACCGAAGTGCAGGGCTGCGTCAGCTGTATGCTCTAAGTCTTTCTGACTGCTTATATACGGGGACTCCCCGGTTGAGGCGTGAACCGCGTCAACCGGGGAGTCCTTTCTAACAATGGGTAATCTGCGTATCTTACTTGGGTTGGAGAGCCTCTGAAACCAGGTATTGCAACAGCACTATCGGAGTGTGCGCCCGCAGGTCGACCTCGCCACGGGAGTTCAAACAGCCTGCTGAAAACAGGAAATTATTGAATACCTCCACGGCTTCACCCACCGCCTCCGGAGTCGCATCCTGTCCCATCTCGTGCAACAGGTCGACTGCCACCATTCGCGGGTCAGTCGACTCTGCCCAGTCGCAACTGGCGAAAGCCTGAGCTAGAGCCCCAATTATGAGACGAAGGAAAAATTCATCTTCGTCACTGTCGCTCAAAGCGAAAGCCACCATCGGCAAGATAGGCTGTGGCGACCGCAGCTGACGGATACCCATCAGTGAAAGCATGACTTGGGAACCAACTAAGTTGATGAGTTTCGACTTCACTGCCATGAGGAAATAGGCTTGCAAAGAGCTCGACAGGGCATCCACAAATTCATCGGGGAGATGGTTCGCATCCAGCGAGGGATGAGGTCGGGCGGCTTTAATCTGTACCAGATTATCCTGTTCGCGACGGGGCGATTGTGGAGAAACCGCGGAAGAAATATACTCACCTGCTGCCAAATCAGCGTCATCGGAATGATCTGGGAGGGAGACATCTCCGGACAGCACAAAGTCCAACAAATCCGGACCGGGATGCTGCACCAATTCCACAAAATCCTGCATATCCAAACCCGCGCAACTTTTCCGCAACTGGGACAAAATCCAGGCTAGCGGTCGGTTTAACGCTTGTTCCGCGGTCGCCACCATCGCGGGGGTAATCGACTGGTTAGAAAGTTCCAGCAGATATAAACCCAGCCTGGATCCGGGCTGCAGATGCAGCAACTGATCTCCCAGCTGCGACACCGGCAGCTGAGTAGCCAAGCGAATCAAATCTGAGTCTTCCACTATTTCTTGCCTTCAAACATTTTTAGTCTGTCTGTGCATCCTCAACGTTGAGTTAGTCTACTGCTGTTTCTACCCTAGTCTTCCCCCGGTTTTTTGTATCTGAAATTGAAACCTCGGTTCCACAGGATAGACTGGGAAAGTCAGTTTCGCGTGATATTTCACGCTTTGCGCAAACCTAAAAATACTACTTAATTCAAGGAGAAACTCGTGGTCATTGGGATTCCCAAAACCGTTCAAGCCATCAACTGGAATGACATCGAAGATGATAAAGATTTGGAGGTGTGGGATCGCCTGACCGGCAATTTCTGGCTCCCAGAAAAGATTCCGCTATCTAACGATATTCCCTCATGGAAGACCTTGAACGAAGACGAAAAGAACATGACGAACCGCGTGTTCACCGGTCTGACCCTGCTGGACACCATCCAAGGCACGGTCGGCGCGGTGTCGCTAATTCCGGATTCTCGGACTCCCCACGAAGAAGCTGTTTACACCAATATTGCGTTCATGGAATCGGTGCACGCCAAGTCCTACTCTTCAGTTTTCTCAACCTTGCTGTCCACCGAGGAAATCAAAGAATCTTTCCGTTGGTCTGAGGAAAACGAGTACCTCCAAAAAAAGGCACATATCGTGCTGGATTATTACCACGGCAATGATTCGGAAAAACGCAAAGTTGCCTCGACCATGCTGGAATCTTTCCTGTTCTACAGTGGTTTTTATGCCCCCATGTACTGGTCTGCTCACGCGAAACTGACCAACACCGCTGACCTCATCCGCCTCATCATCCGCGACGAGGCAGTTCACGGCTACTACATCGGTTACAAGTATCAGCTCGCGATGCGCGAGTCATCCGAGTCCCGTCGCCAAGAGATGAAGGACTACACCTTCTCCCTGCTGATGGACCTGTATGACAACGAAGAACTGTACACCGAGACCCTCTACGATCCGCTAGGTCTGACGGAGGACGTCAAGAAGTTCCTCAAGTACAACGCCAATAAGGCTTTAATGAACTTGGGTTACGAAGCCCTGTTCACCGCGGACCAAGTCAACGTCAATCCCGCGATTTTGGCAGCTTTATCGCCCGCGGCCGACGAAAACCACGACTTCTTCTCCGGTTCCGGATCGTCCTACGCGATTGGTACCGCTGAGGAAACCGAGGACGAGGACTGGGAGTTCTAAGTTTTCTTCGAGAATGAATCTAACAGTAACTCCACGAAATATCACGGTTGAGAGTATTCTTGTTAGTAATTAGCCATTCCCGTGCCGTTGCGGAAGTGGTGTGCATTTACTTTGTGAATGTTATTCTGTGACTAGCGTTCAAATTTGCTAGAATACAGTGGCTAATTCCAATACAATTGAGGTGTAATTCTTGTCTCGCCAAATTATCTTGTCCCAAGCGGCCGTGGAAGCCGGTCTGTGGTATGTGCTTTCTCTGCGTTATCAGGACGAAATCGACCGTGAGCTGAAACGGTTCCCAGCCGATATGATTGAATACTGGGCAGCCAAGTTAAAGATTGATTCTCAAATGAAGACTGAGCTGGCTCAGGTGTTGGCTGACGAATGCGAAGTCGTTAAGACCCAGCAGGCGACAGACAAAGAACTCGGCGCGGAAAAGGAAAGCTATATTTTTCCCTCTTTTGACGAGGTCTGGCCGCGTATCGTGCTGGCAAAGAAGCGTGCCCGCGATCACCAGGAAACCACCATCCCCGCTGCGGTCTATGAACGTCTGCGTACCCAGGACATCACCAGCCGGGGGGTGTATTCTTCGCAGGGCATGGTGCGCTGGCCCCCGACCTGCCAAACCATCACCAAGCGGTGTGGCGGCTCGTGGAACGAGGCACTGCGCAACATGGGACTGATGACCTCCAAACGAGGTCGTTCGCGGGGCTCACTAAAGTTCACCGATGAGACTTACCTGCGTGCTGGTGCCGAATTTTTAACACACTGCCATGACACTGGTAAGGGCGCTACCGTGGCTTATTACTGTCAATGGGTAGCGCGAGAACGTCGCGCTGGACGAATCTGGCCTTCCGCCGCGGCGCAGCGTCAATTGCGTGGCACCTGGAATCATGTCATGGAGCTAGCGGACCGAATGGTCAAATCCAAGACCTTTTCGTGAGGTTTTCCGCGCGAAAAGGTATCCTAGTTGTCGCGAGTCTGTTTTTTCGATTCCACTGGGAGGCAAAAGTGAAAAAACTTCACGGCGAACGACACCTGTTTCGTCTTTTGGGTGGTACCTGCTTAGCAGTTTCCGCGCTGGCAGGTCTGGTTTTCGCCGGTTCCGGTTTGAGTCCGGCATACGGACAGGATTCGGACACCACCCCCACGGTGGAATCCGAGCCCACCTCCGCGGTCGTAGGGTTTAACCCCGGAATGATTATTTCCGATGAAGTTTTTTACAACCCCAACACTATGGACCCCAACGCGATTCAGCAGTTCTTGAACACACAAGGACGCGCCTGCGTGCCAGGTGTTGATACCGTTCCCGGTCCTAATGGTGAACCTCAACCTGTCACCGTTGTTTGTTTGAAAGACTATGTGGAAAGCACCCCGGACCGTCCCGCAGACGCCTATTGCCCGGCAGCTTATCAAGGAGCCGTAGGGGAAAGCGCCGCCCAGATTATCTGGAAAGTTTCCCAGGCTTGCCAAGTCAATCCGCAAGTTCTTCTCGTCACCTTGCAAAAAGAACAGGGCTTGTTGACTCGTTCCGGAAAGTCTTTGAAACTGTCGAACTACCAGAAGGCCATGGGGTACGGTTGTCCGGACACTGCTCCGTGCAACACCCAGTACTACGGGTTCTTTAACCAGCTTTATCGAGCGGCGCACCGTTTTCACTACTACCAGCATCACCCGGAAAAGTTCCGTCATCGCGCCGGGCGAGTCAATAATCTGCTGTATCACCCATCGCGGAACTCAGATGGCTCTTACAAGTGCGGAACTACCCCAGTTTTCATTGAAAACCAGGCAACGGCAGGACTGTACAACTACACTCCGTACACGCCGAATGCAGCGGCTCTAGCGGCTGGGGGTGGTCTGGGAGACAAGTGTTCCAGCTACGGAAACCGCAATTTCTACCGCTTCTTTACCTCTTGGTTCGGTTCCACTGGTTCTGCCAGCGCGGTTCCGTCGCTGCGGATTTCGGGAGCTGACCGCACGGAGACCGCCGTGGGAATCTCTGCGCGGGCTTTTGCCGGTGGTTCTGATCGGGTTTATCTGGCTCGTTCCGATAAGCCTATTGATGCTCTAGCAGGCGGTATTTTGACTGACGGACCAGTATTGCTGGTTCCGGTTGACCGTCCGCTCCCGGCTGCCCTCACCTCAGAAATCAACCGGCTGCAAGCTAAAACGGTAGTGGCTTTAGGCGGTCCTGGAGCGATTCCTGACGAAGTGCTGGCTGCTGCGGCACAGGGACGTGAGACTTCGCGGATTTACGGTCCAGATCGCTACGCCACGGCTATCGCAATCTCTCACCAAGCATTCCCACAAGGTGCGAAACGGATTTATATTGCCGATGGTGTGGGCAGCGACGGTACCGGTTCTCCCGATGCAGTCGTGGGGGGTACTCTGAGCGATGGACCGGTGTTGATGGTCAACCCGCGCGACCCCGAAACGTGGAAGTACGTCGCTTCTGAAGTATCTGACCTGCATATTTCCGAAGTGGTTGGCTTGGGTGGACCCGGCGCACTCCCGCAGGAAGCTTTGACTACCATCGCAGCAGAATCGGGAGCTAGCGTCTCTCGCCTGGCAGGGGCGGATCGCTACGGCACCGCTGCGACTATAGCGGCTTACGCTTATCCCGCGATAGCACGGCAGGACAAGGGAGGTTCACCAATTTCGAGTAATTACGTGGCTTACATTGCTCGCGGCGATAATTTCGCCGATGCTTTGGTGGCTGGGGCTTTGCGAGATGGTCCAGTTTTGCTGGTGCCCTCCCGCACCAACCAAGCTCCCGCTCCGGTAGCGAACTATCTGGGCAGCTTGCATCCCAACACGATTATCGCTCTGGGCGGTTTGGGAGCGGTGCACCCCGATACGGTTGACGCTGTGGTAGCTGCTACTAAGTCAGGTTTACACTAACCAATCATGCTGTAATTAGTTAACCTGGTTCACTCATTCGGACAGGTTCCAGACGCGGTCTGCTCGCGCTTTCGAGCTCTGAACCAACAGCCGGTTTGGTTCGTCAACTCGCCGTACCCACGCGAGCGCCTGTTCCGGTGTTCTGCCGTGCTGCGTATGCCGAGCAACCAAGCGGGTCTGTGTCACTTCCGGCGGCACATCCAAATAAATCAGCAGGTCAATTGCCTCCCGGACCAAGGACCATGCTCCGTCTTGCAGCGCCAAGTAGTTACCTTCCGTAAGCACCACACCTTCTCGCTCTACTTTGTAACGCGCCGCGACAGCCTGACCTAGTTGACGGTCATATCCGGGCGCGTACACGACCGTTTTGGCATCGTGAGCCCGATCCAAAGCCATCAGGTAGCCCACCACATCAAAGGTATCCGGACGCCCCTTATATTCACTGAGACCCTCTGCTTGCAAGACTTCGTTTGACTTGTGGAATCCATCCATCGGAATAATGCCTGCTAGCAGGGGTTGCGTACCCCTGACGTATCCGTTCAGCAGCTGCGTCAATCTGGTAACGGCTTCAGACTTTCCGACTCCAGGAGCGCCGGTGAAGCCCACCATCCGCAAGACACGTCCGTTATCAGACAAATCTTTTAGTTCCGTAGCCAAATCGCTGAGCAATTCATCTAGGGTGCCGGAGAAAGTCTGGACCATGTGTATCCTCGGTTCGCTTCAATCGAAATGAATTCGCTAACTCTCAGTCTAACAGCCCCTCCCCGCGCTCCATCCCGGCAGGTAGGTTACGATGATGAGGTGTCCGCAAGAATGCCCTCGCGTCACTCCCTGAGGAGTTACCCGCCCACAAGCACTTATGTACCGGTAAAACCACGCAAAGGTGGAGCCTTTCGCGCTCTGTTAGCAATCTTGGGAATAGCCCTGATTGCGCTCGGTTTGGGCGGTGCCCTGACGGCAGCGGGAATTCATTTCTTTGCCAATACGGCGCAACCGACTACCCCAACGGCGACTGGACCGGTAGCTCCTGCGCTGAATCTGTCTGGCTTTGACCCTGGAAACATCATCTCCGACACCGTTTTCTATGATTATCAATCCATGACCCAAGCGGACATAGAGAACTTTATCCGCAACCAGAACGCCGGGTGTGTGAGTCTTTCCGCTCCCTGCCTAGCGGACTACACCGAGGACACTATGGACATTCCCGCTTCCCCACGCTGCGAAGGCTATCAAGGAGCACCTGGGGAATCAGCGGGAGCAATCATTTATAAAACCGCCCAATCATGCAAAATCAATCCCCAAGTACTGCTGGTCTTGTTACAAAAGGAACAAGGGCTGCTGACCGCGTCTGACGAAAGATTGTCCCCGCGCAGCTACGAGGTAGCAACAGGATTTGCTTGCCCCGATGGCGCGGATTGCGACCCGCAATATTTCGGTTTCGGGACTCAGGTTTATTACGCTGCGGCGCAGTTTCAGCGGTATCGGCAAAACCCCGCGCAATTTCCTTTCCACGCCGGGATAACCAATGATATTCCTTACTCCCCGCAAGCGAGCTGCGGCTCAGCTCCGGTGGTTTTGGCTAATCAGGCTACTGCGGCGTTGTACAACTACACGCCGTATCAGCCAGATGCTGATTTGCTGAGCGGAAACCCTGGGGAATGTTCCAGTTACGGAAACGCTAATTTTTACAGCCTATTCAAAGGATGGTTCGGGGATTCACGTCGTTAGATAAGCCTCTTGGTGCAGGTAGTAAGCATTTATAGAATTAATGATGCACTCTTTTTAATCTGGGGCAGGGTGGGATGATTTGCTTATTTAAGAGCCGAGATTTGCTTATTTATACGTTTGGCAGAGACTTTTTCAATGGTGCCCAGTTGCTGCGCAAAAGTCTGGACCCGGTACTCCTCCAGCAGCCAACGCAGTTCCTGTAAACGGCGATGTGTATCAGCGTTAAAGGGTCGCGCCTTCACTGCCGTCGCCGCCGCGTCAAAGGCCGTGGTGACTTCTGCAAAACGCGCCGCTAACTGGGTATCACCTGCGGAGTTACGTCGAGCTTTGTCCAGTCGCAAAGTATCCGCGCGCAGATAACGCGCCAGCTGAGGCAACCATTTGGCAGAGGTCCTCGCCAGGAAGTCACCGCCAACCAATTGGTTTACATGGTTTACAATATCTGCTTTTGTGGCAGTTAGAGAGGGACCCGTAGCATTTCTTAACTGCTGTTCAAGTTCACCTTGCGCTTGCATCGCGGACGCAACTGCTTGCAGAATTCGATAAACCTGGTCCTCGTAGCGGTCAATAGCCCATTCTCGCAGCTTGGCTAGGTCGGTATCGTCGGTGAGAGGATGCCCTTCCGCCAGGTATTCTTCCACCAGAGCTCGACCCGCCGCGCTTTGCGCCGCAGCAATCAAGGCAGAAGTGGAGGGGTAGGGAGACGCTGCTAGCGCCGCCGCTTCTGCCCCTCGCCACCGAGTCGACACTCGCGTCTCCGTGAGGCACAGCGTTTGACTGAGCTGCTGGGCAAAATCTCTGGGTCGCTCAACTTTGGCTTTTTCGGCTTCCTGTTGCGCCCAGACTTTGCCTTGTTCTTGCGTGGTTTTCACAATTAAACGGTCACGGAGAGCTTGAAAATCATCCCCCAATGCCAGAACTTTTCCACCGCGACCCACAATCGCGAAATGGTTTCGCTGGCTTTCTTCCATAGCTGCATGCATGGCGACCAAGTCCGTTTCGGTTAGATCGACGTGGCGGAACGCGGTTACGCCCTGGGCAAAGATTTCGTCAAAGATGGGTCGTTCCTGAAGTGGCTCGTTTACAAACTGCTCAAAGCGGGGCAAGATTTCATCCACAAAGTTTGCCGCGGGCACCACGTACTTCCGCACAGCTTTAGGCAGGGCTTTGACGCAGGCCAAAAGGTAATCTCGCAGGGCTCCGGGAATCGGCCAATCGAAGCCTTGGGAATTTACAGACTCTAAGATTGCCTCGTCAATGATGATGGTGACTCCCTCTGGAAGGTCAACCGTGTCAATCTCGCGTTCAGTAGTTTTCGGTGATTTTTTCCCTTTTGAACCGGACGCGTTGCGGCGATTAGCCACTTCTGGGGTCGGTCCGCGTTTGCCCGAAAACGTGTATGCCAGTGGCAACAGGTGCTCACCGGCTTGCCAAAAATCGGGGAATTGTTCGGCATTTTCGCCGTTATCTGGGACCAATAAATCCCAAGGGTATTCCAACCAATCGGGATGCTTAAGGCGCTGATCTTTCCACCACGCCTCGAAAGTAGCTCCGGAGGTAACGGCGGGGTCAATGCGCGTCTCCAGCCATTTTTCCAAGGAATAAGGATCGACTTCGCCAGGAATTTGGCGTCGCCGTCGCGCTTCGGCAGCCATCTCTAATCGGCGTTGATTTTCCTGTCTAAATGGATAGACAGAACGCCATTCCCCGCGCACAATTCCATGACGAATAAACAATTCCCGCGCCAGAGCCCGGGCCGGCGTCCCTTCCACCACAGTATCGCGCAAAGACGCTAACGGGAGGGAACGATCCGCACTGAGAACCATCCCAAACAGGCTGACGCGCTCGTGAATCATGGCGCATCCAAAACGTGTGGACCAGTACGAATCAAAATATGTCCGTGTCAACAGGTAGCGTCCCGCCCGTTCAATCCACTCGGGTTCAACTTTTGCCACTGTCCGGGCAAACAGTCGCGATGTTTCCACCAACTCAGCAGCCATAACCCAGTCGTAGTGCTTACGACTCAACCCCGAACCCGGCCAGACCACGAATCGGGTTCCGTGTGCCCCACGATATTCCCGTTTCGTCTCTGACCAGAATCCAATTTGGGTGAGCATTCCACTCAAAATGGCTTGATGGAGTCTCTCAACGTCAACCTGGTCAAGGTTTATTTCTGTGATTTCTTGAGTTTTTATCCCAACTTCACGGCACATTCCACGAAGTTCCGCCACCAGGTCAATCCACTCGCGTACCCGGAGAAAATGAAAGAACTCCCGGCTGCACAACCGGCGGAATGCGCTGGCAGACAGCATCTCGATGCGGTCTTGCAGGTAACTCCAGAGTTTCAGATAACCTAAGAAATCCGAACGCTCGTCTTCAAAACGAGCGTGAGCGAGGTCAGCCTCAGTTTTGCGCTCTGTGGGTCGCTCCCGCACGTCTTGCATCGCCAACGCCGCCACAACCACGACCGCGAGGTCGATGACTCCGAGATGATCCGCTTCGACAAGGATGCGAGCCAAGCGCGGGTCGAGTGGGAATCGGGAAAGTTTACGCCCCAGACGGGTGAGTCGAGCGGGCTTCTGGCGGGTATCCAACGCTCCCAGCTGGCTGAGTTCCGTCACCCCATCCGTAATGGAGCGGGGCGAGGGCGGATCCAGGAAAGGAAAATCCGCAACTTCACCCAATCCTAGGGCTGCCATCTGCAGAATCACTGAGGACAGGGAAGTTCGCTGAATTTCAGGCTCGGTGTAAGCGGGACGAGACAAGAAATCCGCCTCGGAATACAGGCGTATGCACACCCCCGGAGCCACTCGCCCGCAGCGCCCTTTCCGTTGATTGGCAGAGGCTTGCGAAATGGGTTCAATAGGCAGACGCTGCACGCGAGTCTTGTTTGAATATCGAGAAATTCGCGCCACACCAGGGTCAACCACGTAAATTATGCCCGGAACGGTTAAAGAGGTTTCAGCCACATTCGTGGCGAGAACGACCCGCCGATATGGATGCGGGGCAAAAACGCGCTTTTGCCCCGTCTCGCTGAGCCGAGAATAGAGCGGTAATACTTCTACCGCTCCCGGAACTGAGGTCCGTTGACCGGGAGCCACGTAACGGCGCCCCAAATGTCCCTGCAGGGCTTGGGCAGTGTCGCGAATATCACGCTCTCCCGCTAAAAACACCAAAATATCGCCCGGACCTTCCCGGCAAAGTTCATCCACGGCGCGCAAGATGCCGGTAACTTGGTCAATCTCCCCGGGTTCCGTTATCACGGAAGTCTCTTCAGAGTCGTCACCCGCACCCGATTCACCGTCATCTATGTCAACCAATGGACGGTACCTGACTTCTACCGGATACGTTCGACCCGCAACTTCAATAATGGGGGTATCCGGACCAAAAGCCGTGGCGAAGCGTTCGGAATCAATGGTGGCAGAAGTAATAATCACCAACAGATCAGGGCGTTTCACTACTAGGCGCTGCAAATAGCCCAGGATAAAGTCAATGTTCAAAGACCTTTCGTGAGCTTCGTCAATAATCAGTGCGTCGTATTGTTTCAGCAGCGGATCGTGGCTGATTTCTGCCAGTAAAATCCCGTCAGTCATCAGTTTAATTTGCGTCTCGGGACCCAAGGTTTGGCGAAACCGCACCTGGTAGCCGACCGTGGAGCCTAGTGATTGACCCAATTCAGAGGCAATTCGCGAAGCTACAGTCCGGGCTGCCAGACGGCGAGGCTGAGTGTGCCCAATCATGCCCCGCGTGCCCCTGCCGACCTCCAGGCACATTTTCGGCAATTGTGTGGTCTTACCGCTCCCGGTGGCCCCGCTGATAACGACGACTTGGTGCTGGCGCAGTGCAGCCAGAATCCGCGGTCGAGCCTCGCTAAGGGGCAAATCGGAAGGATAGGACAACTCTAGGGACATAACTCACTCATTTTAGGCAAGGACGACGCAAACTTCACCTAACAGCGGGCAACCTTTCCGGGTTACTCCGCAACAGCCCTTGAATGCGAGAGAATAGAGGCGTGAGTAACTCGACGCCGAACCACCCCCCGGAACCATCCGATGCCGCCAGCTTGCGCGCACCACTCGTTCCCGCCTCGGATTTTTCCCAATTCCTCCCGGTTCAGGTGCCTATTCTGCCGTGGCAAAATGCCAAACTTTTGAGTCAAACCTTGGGCGACACCGTGTATGTTAGCTCCGCTTTTGCCACTGCCCTACGCTTGGAACTGCAGCTCGGAGTGCCTGCTCAACGCGGCGAAATCGGAGTGAGAATTCCCGTTACTGACCCAGATTCATGGTCTGAGTTTTTTTGTTTGGACGATGCTTCTCTCCAGCTGAGCAGGGCTTTGCGAGCCGAAGTGAGCGCCCCGGAAGTTCTGGAGAATCCCCAAACTTGTGCCACACTGCTGTCACGCTTGGCGGATAACGGCTGGTACGGCATCGAAATCGAGGTGCGGGGGGAAAACCTGAATCCGCAACTAATCCAGGTTGCCCAACACGCCGCTGACGCTGGTCTGCATCCAGGATTAAGTGTTTTGCCCGGAACCCTGCATTCCCAGAATCATGGGATTATCAGCGCATTCGAAACCGTCTCGCTAGACCTTCTCAACGGCACCCAGCCACGTCGTGAACAGCTGAAATATCTGGCATGTCAGCGCGTAGTCGGCAAAATTATTGACGCCAAAAGCAGCGAGCGAACCAATTTGGAAGCCGCCCTGGAAACCCTGGTGTTGATGCGGGCTAAATTACCCAGCCAATCAGAAGTTGTCGTGGGAATCGCAGGGGATTTCGGTTTGGAATCCCTCACGCTGCCACTGCGCGAGGACTTAGATTTTGTCGCCAAAACTCGCTTGGCAGGAGCTCAGGCTAAGATTTTGGAAGCTCTTGATTTGGCTAGCGCTCTGACCCAGGGCAAGACCACAGTGGCTTCTGCTTTCGTAGCTGATGTACTGTCTCGTGCCGGAAAAGCCACTTCCCTTCCAATCTAGCTTTGGCGCGAAGGGTTGGCAAACAGTAGAATTGTTGCGCGAAGTTTTTCGGAGGTGTGTGCAATGTCTGAAGGCAAGTGGCTGTTTCTGGCTGGTTTGGGGGCTGGAGCCGCACTGGCATTGCGGATGAATGAAAAGCAATTCAGCAACGTGAAAGGCTTTGCAGCCAAAATTGCTAATTCCGAAAGTGTCACGGACGCCCGCAAGATAGCCGCAGAAAAATTAAACGACATCTTGCGCACGCAGGGAGCTAAACTCGTCGACAAGTTGGCAGAAAACCTTAAAAGCCAGCTAAATGCGGGAGGAAACGCCTCTTGGGCAGGGTTTGCCAATGCTGAGGGAACCGCGAGTCGCTCTCCTCACTCGTCAACTACATCAACTGATAGAGACGGTGTTACCCGAGATAAAGACGGGCATGTCATTATTGATGGAAAGATTGTCGCCTAGCCCGAGCCGGTGGAGAGACTAACACAGTACATGAACGCACACAGCCTCCCCGACCCCACGCCGGAACAAATTAAGCGCTGGCGGCGCTATCTCGCCGAGGAACGTGACGAAGCTAAAATCTACCGTGCCATCGCTAAAAAACGCTACGGTATGAATCGCGAGATTCTGTTAGAGCTGGCAGATGCCGAAAAGCGTCATGAGAATTACTGGCTGGCACATCTCGGTCCCTACGCTGAGCCTGCCCCACACAGTCCTTGGTACATTAGGCTGTTGCAAGAGCTGGCAATCAAAATCGGATCGATTTTCGTCTTGGCGATGATGCAGCGTTCCGAAGAACGTGGCACTTACGATGTCGATGCGGACGCCACCCCGCAAATGGCAGCGGACGAGCATCTACATTCCGAGGTGGTGCGCGCTTTAGCAGCCCGCTCCCGAGCCCGTTTTTCCGGGCGAGCTCGCGCTATGGTTTTCGGAATCAACGATGGGTTAGTTTCCAATCTCGCTCTCGTGGCGGGTATTGCGGGTACGGGCGTACCGGTATCAATAGTCTTGGTCACGGGACTGACGGGATTGGTGGCAGGAGCTCTGTCAATGGGTGCGGGTGAATTCATTTCCATCACATCTCAACGCGAGTTATTGGAATCTTCACTACCCAACCCAGATGTGAAACAACGTCTGCCCATGTTGGATCGTGCTGCTAATGAGCTAAAACTTCTGTTCATGGCTCGTGGTGAAAATCCCGAAGACGCTGCCATACACGCGGTTTTAGCGTTGGAAACCATTGACGCACAGCTGCAGTCACGCACGCAAGCTAAAGCAGTTTCTCCCGACCACCCAGAGGACCTTGGTCAAGGAGACGAATCCCCGGACCAAAAAACTTCGGCAGGAAACGACACGACCACCCCTTGTGCGTCAAAAACGTCAACCGATAGCCCCACAGAGATAGCTGACAATGCTTTCGCATTAGCCTTTGATAATGCTCCCACTAGCGAGCTGGAAGCCATTGGCTCCGGTTCTCAGGCAGCCGTGTCCTCTTTCCTGGCATTCACTCTCGGGGCGTTCGTACCCTTGATTCCTTTTCTCCTGGGATTCGGCGGAATTCCCGCCATTTGCGCCGCGGTCATCCTGGTTGGACTCATTCTGTTGATGATTGGCGGGACCATCGGTATTCTGTCCGGCAAACCGCCGTTTTTGCGAGCCTTGCGACAAGCTGCTATCGGTATAGGCGCCGCCGTCGTCACTTATCTCTTAGGTCTCGCCGCGGGCGGCGCATTGTCTTTGTAAGTTCGGTCGACTCCCGGTTTATCGAACCGATATCAGATTAAGAAACACGTTTTTCGTAACTCAGCAGCCTAGATTCGTAATGTTGGCGGTTATTAGAAAAACTTTCGTCGCGTCTCGGGTAAAATGCTGGGATGCTAAGTGCCGTATTTCCCTGCAGCGTTGTTCTGTTTCCCATGACTAATACTGTATTAGCGCAAATTTCCTTCAGCAGTCTCTTGCCCGACATGTTTCGAGCTCTAGACATTACCGGCGTTTTACTCAATGGCATCCTCGGAGGCAGACTAGCTCGTCAAAAGCATTTTGACCTGGTTGGATTCGGAGTATTGGCGGTTGTTTCCGCGCTGGGTGGTGGCATCGTCCGCGACCTCATGCTGAATAATGCCCCTCCGGTCGCCCTGACCGACAAATTTTATCTGACTATGGCTTTGGCTGGAGCGTTAGTGGCAGGGTTGTGGAAATTTGATGGCAAGTGGTCACGTCGGACCCTCCTTTTGTTTGATGGCTTGGTGCTGGGGATTTGGGCTGGCACCGGCACTCAAAAAGCACTGAGCTTGGGATTCGATGTGATTCCATCCATCCTGATGGGCGTCATCACCGCCATCGGCGGAGGGATGATACGTGACATCGCCGCAGGCAATGTGCCGATGGTTTTTGGAGGGAGCAGCCTTTATGCCATTCCGGCAATCCTCGCTGCGAGCGCAGATGCCGCTTTCTATAAACTTGGCTACCCCATGACCGGCTTGGTGGCAGCGATTTTGGTTGGTTCCATCCTCACGGTTTTGGCTTCCTGGCGGCGCTGGGTGCTTCCTGAAACTCACGAGTGGACGATTTCCATGACGCACCAGCAGTGGAAAGCAGCGCAACGAGCCCGCCAACTTGCCCGTGGGGAATATCCAGATGCTAAGACAAAGAAGTTGTGGAAAAACAAGTTTTCCACAGGTGAAACCGAAAAGGATAGCGATAACGGTGACTCCGGCACCACACTTGAGAAGTGAGCGCTTTCTCTAATTTCGAGTCATCAAAGCCGATACGCCGAGCTAGTGTAGGCGACTTTGTCTTGATTGGCTGCGCGGCACTGGTTTGGTGGGCACTCTGGCCTGGAGCAGGTCCGAATCTGGCAAATTTTCCCACCCCCGGGTTACGCTGCCCCTCCAGTTCCACCAACGGCACTACTATCGGCGGTTCTCTGCATGAACTGTGTGCCCTGAAGGTTCGTAAAGACGCAGGCCCCGATGGGTATCAGCGAGATTTGTTCGGAGCTGGATGGATGGATCCCGACGGCAACGGTTGTGATACCAGAGCGGACATTTTGGCTCGAGATTTTCAATCCCCGCGTTTTGACGATAGCGCCAAGCCTTGCCGACTCACCGGAGGAACCTTCCACGATCCCTACACCGGCAAAACTATGCAATTTGAGACGCCACCGGGACGTAAAGTTCAGATTGACCACGTGGTAGCGTTGGGCAATGCGTGGAAGTCCGGGGCTTGGGCTTGGACGAAAGCACAGCGGGAGGCTTACGCGAACGATCCGAGCGTACTTCTAGCTGCAGACGGACCGGCGAACCAACAGAAATCCGACGCCTCGGCTGATGCCTGGATGCCATCAAACCGTAACTTTCGTTGCGCCTATGCCCGCCAGCAAATCGACATCAAGTACCGATGGAACCTGACGGTTACCGCCCCGGAAAAAGCCGCGCTACTCTCTGCCCTCGCGAAATGTTAGGTAATCGCACCGAAATACGGCTTACTTCGCCAGAGCTTGGGCGACTACCTGTTTTGCTTCTTCCTGAATAGTCTGCAGATGCTCGGGACCCTTAAAGGATTCGGCATAAATCTTATAAATATCTTCGGTGCCGGAGGGTCGCGCGGCAAACCAGGCGTTCTCGGTGGTGACTTTCAGCCCGCCGATAGGTGCGTGGTTGCCCGGAGCTTTTACCAAACGGTCTACAATCGGTTCCCCGCCCAAGGTCGAAGCCGCAACGTCTTCCGGCGCCAACGCCGCGAGTTTAGCTTTTTCCGCCTTGGTGGCGGGAGCGTCAACCCGCTCATAGGCAGAGGCACCAAACCGAGCAACCTGTTCTTGGTGCAGAACGCTAGGAGTCTTACCGGTGACTGCAAGAATTTCGGATGCCAACAGAGCGGCAATCAGGCCGTCCTTATCCGTGGTCCACACCGTACCGTCTTTGCGTAGGAAAGATGCGCCAGCAGACTCTTCACCGCCGAAACCAATGGTTCCATTCAACAATCCCGGCACAAAATGCTTGAAACCGACGGGAACCTCGACAAGTTTGCGTCCCATATCGGCAACTACTCGGTCGATTAATGCCGAGGACACCAGAGTTTTACCCACGGCACAGCCTTGCGCCCAGTGGGGACGGTGCGTAAACAGATACTCAATTGCCACCGCTAAATAGTGATTCGGATTCATCAGACCGTCGGCAGTGACGATGCCATGACGGTCAGAATCGGCGTCATTTCCAGTCGCAATATCGTAAGGAGCCGAGCCGCCCTCCATCACCCGACGCAGTGAAGCCATCGCATAAGGCGAAGAACAATCCATCCGAATCTTGCCGTCCCAGTCCAAAGTCATGAATGACCAGCGCGGATCGACCTTTTCGTTCACTACCGTCAGGTTCAATCCGTAGCGTTCAGCAATGGCAGCCCAGTAGTCTACCGAAGCGCCACCCAGGGGGTCAGCCCCGATACGAATTCCGGCGGACCGAATTGCCTCCACGTCAACCACGTCAATTAATGAGTCAACGTACGACGGCAGAAAATCTGTTTTCCCGATGAAATCCGATTGTTCAGGATGCGGGTTCCTCGGTACGGAACGCCACCCTTGGCGCAAAATCTCGTTGGCACGATTAGCAATCCAGGAAGTCGCGGCTGAATCGGCAGGTCCCCCGCTGGGCGGATTGTATTTAAAGCCACCATCACGAGGTGGATTGTGCGAGGGGGTAACGACGATGCCGTCAGCCAAACCAGCACCCGTAAGCCGCACTCCTCCCGGAGTACCCGCCCCATTAGCCTTGAGAATAGCGTGAGACACGGAGGGCGTAGGAGTAAATGAATCGCGCGCATCCGTGAGCGTGCGCACTTCCATACCCGCGAGCACTTCCAGAGCGGTACGCCATGCTGGCTCGGACAGTGCGTGCGTATCGCGACCGATAAACAGAGGACCGTCATAACCTTGCGATTGACGGTATTCAACAATCGCAGCCGTGGTAGCGACGATATGAGCCTCGTTAAAAGCGCGGTCCAGAGATGATCCACGATGACCCGAAGTTCCGAATGAGACCGCCTGCGCAGGCTCGTTTACATCGGGTTCCAGGTCATAGTAAGCACCAATAACTTCATCAACATTGATGAGATCTTCCGGTTTGGCAAGTTTTCCAGCTCGTGCATGCATAGCCTTATTGTTTCATTATTTTCGTACTGAGAGGGGAATTTAGCTGGCAAAATCCATAAACTTCGGGTGTTAAAAGCTCGCATTTGGCTAAATTAGGACTTAAAATTGCACACGTGCCTGAAACTGACATGGAAAACAGCGAGAACTCCGCCGCAGCCGTTCCCCATCCGGACCAGAAAGTCGCGGTGGTTATCCCCGCCAAGGACGAAGGCGATTCGATTGGCGCTACAATTCGCGCCTCCAAGGCACTACCACGAGCGGATTTATTTGTCGTAATTGATGACGGGTCTACCGACAACACGGGTGAAGCTGCTCGCAGCGCCGGTGCTGTCGTGGTACGCCATTCTGTCAACCGCGGTAAGGCTAGCGCTATGGAAACCGGCGCAAAGGTCGTGGCTATGCGTGACCCTGAGGATGGACCGAGACGACTCATTCTGTTCCTGGACGCGGACTTGGGAGATTCTGCCGCCCAGACTTTTCCTCTGGTCGAGGCCGTGATGCAGGGGCGTACGGATTGCGCCATAGCTGCCCTGCCCCGCCAAGCCGGTGCCGGCGGTCACGGTTTTGTGACTGGTTTATCGCGTCGAGCTATTCGCTGGGCGACGGGATGGGAGCCACTCCAACCACTGTCCGGACAACGTTGCCTAAACGCAGAAGCCTTTTTCGATTGCCTACCCTTAGCCCATAAGTGGGGTGTGGAAACCGGCATGACCATCGACCTTTTGGTTAAGGGCTACTCGGTGCAAGAAGTTCCCTGCGACCTAACACATCGCGCAACCGGCAACGATATGGCAGGATACCGTCACCGTTTAAGTCAATTCCGCGACGTGTTTCTCGCCTCCGCGGCACGCTTCGTGCGCCACGTTCGAGCTCCCTTACGGCTCCGTCTGTCCGCAGCGAATAAACAGCAGCCGGGTGAGGTTTACTGCCTGAAATAAGCTCCGGACTGAGCGGTTATTGCTGAGGTTGGTCAATCAGAAACTTGTGACATCCCTGAGCCAAAATCGCCGGGAACATGACGGCGGCTCCCGCCAGCCCCAGCAGAATTCCGGAATCATTAAGCAGCATTCCCACCACCATAGTGGTAAGCCATGCGATAAATAAGGCTCTTTCGGCGTGATTCCAAGTGATTCCTTCGGGGTGGAGTTTAGCACCGACACTTCCCCATAACCAGCCATAATCACGGCGGTAAGGATTGCGCATATTGGCGAACAGCGGAGCCAGAATAATCCCCATAGCCAGCAAAATAGCCAGGATGACGCAGATAATAAGCCATACCGGCCAGCCTGCATTCCACACCATGGTGGATTTGTTGAGGAGTACCGGCAACACTCGACCTTGAGTGAGCGTATCAATAAAGTTACCTAAATGGGTCCGTTCCGCAACGGGACGCAACCAATCGAAATAAGCAAATATAGCTGCCACACCAATTGTTGATAAGGCTATCAGCGCAGATGACAGGACTGTGATAGGTTTCCGGTCGAATTTTAAGAACAGGATGGCAAAACCGGGAATCAGAGCCAGCGTGCCCCCAAAATCTGCCCCTAAACCCGGTGCTGCATCTAAGAAAACAATTGCACTCGCCATGAGCGACAACACTACTATTAAGGACTTTTGCGAGATATTAGTTTGTTTGCGTTCCTCTCCCAGCCCGTAGACGACCGTAGTCAAGGTGAGCGCACCGGTGGCGAGGACCGCGAACATGACATTATCAATGCCAAAGAAGCGCCCCCCGACCGTCGATTGCAGCCCCATAATAGAATCCAGCACCATAGGGGAACCAATTAAGGGGTCAAGTATCCCTACTATCAGCGATGATACGCTTATTATAAAGAGAGGTCCGAGGAGTGAATTTAAGCCCAGCGCACTCCAGACGATTACTACTAAGGCACTCAGGAATACCGGGAGCAGACATCCTAGCCACAGGTAGCTGGTGGCAGCTACGTCTGTGTCATCCGGTCCGAGTTCCCACCACGGCACCAAATTCATCAAATACGCCATTGCCGGGATAAGCGCGGCAAAGGTTGCAGTCATTCGCCAAAATCCCAGTAACATCCGGGGCTGTGCCCAATTCTCGCCCAGCCGGGGATGCGTGCGACGATTCAACGTCCAAACCGCGGCGATAAGCAGCAACGCCACTGCCACTCCCAAACTTGGAAGGAACCAAATCTGGATGCTGCGAATCATTGCGGCTCGTCGCGCTGCTGATGCGAGAAACTTCACGGTGACCGCATTCCCAGTACTGATAGTGGAGCCTTGCACCCACATGGGTTTTTCGGCACCAACATAATCCAAGATAGTGGCAGTTAAGTCAGCAGTTTGCACCCATCCCGATCGGTGGGTAGAAGCAGAAATCGCACCCCCGTCCCCGAACTGCGGACCGCGAGCCGCGAACACCTGCAGTCTGGGATTTCCTCGCGGGACAATAGTTTTTTGGGGCGCAGAATTGTCAATTAGGTAAACATCAGATTCTTTATTTGTTGCCGGTTTATCATCTGCTATTGAGGCGATGATAGTGTTCCAGCCCAAATCGTCACCGCGCTGCCAGGCGGCACGGAGTACTTGAGCCTGGAGATGACGGGGAAACACCCTCATGTCGACCACAACTACCGTGCTGGGAGACATGACCTGACTGAGTAAATCAGCAAATACTTCCGGGCTTGCACCGCGATAACTTGCGGCAGGCGAAAATATCAGAGAATCGGGAAGCTTAGTTCCGGACGAACCGGGATGAATAAACCCCATTCCAGCCGCAGCTCCGTCGCCAAATAGACGCAAGTTCGCGCCGGAGTCTAGCACTGCCTCGCCCAAGCTCCATCCGTCTGCACTCGTACCCATGCGGTTTCCCGTAGCCAAAGCACGAAATCCGGCAGTCGGATTAGTGGTATTTGCTTTGGTACGCACCACTGAATTCGCACGCGTAGAGCTTTCCAGGAGCTGACGTAACTCGGAGTCTGCCAGGGAATTGTCATCCCATCGCCATTGTGCGCCCAACAACACTAACAGAGGTGCGCGACTCACTTGGGGAGCCATGCCAACCGGACCGAAGCCACCCCCCAGACTGGGGACAGATGAAGACGCACCGGTAGTTATGCTTTTGGGACCGCAACCTCGTGAACCCGGTCAACTGGAGAGTCCTTAGAAGTGGGACCCATTGCCACGGGTGGCGGGGGTCCTGCAGGGGCTTCAGACGCGGTCGGTTCCTGAGGTGCTCCCGGAACCGCAAAAGTCTGTACCACAGTGGAAGAAGGATTCTCTGGTTGCGCCGGCGACTCTGACGCACCCGCCTCAGGAGTTTTCTCCGGCTCCGTCTGTGTCTTTGTTTCTGTAGGAGTTGCGCCCTTCTTTGGTTTAATCGCCTCCGAAGTACGACGCCCCGCCTCACTGAGCGAGCCCACATCCAAACCAGCAATCATGTGATGCTCGAACGGATCCCAGTGCATTTCTTGAGATGGATCCCAAGGTCTGGTGTCAAAAGTGTTGGTCGAGCTCATCGCCCCGGCAATCAAGCCCATGCTGACAATAATCGCGGTCAAGCCAGCGACTAGGTAACGCGTAGTGGGAAGCGGTTTATACGAACGCTTAATCGGTTTACGCGCACCGTTACCTGTACGACCCGGCATCGGGAGCGAAGGCGCACTAGGGGGCTTGGCTTTTGTCTGCATGGTTAAAATCATACCGATTTTTGTCGAAATTGCCCTGTTTCACGATGATTATTTGCAGACAACAGCCCGTCAGCACCACATCTATCAACTCAATTTCCCTAATTTTTCCCGAAACATCACTACCCAGGACAAAAGCGCGACGTCCTTTACGAGTCACGACCGAAGACAGTTCGGGGCATTCAGCGCGCAAGCAACCCAGAAATCTTTCCTCACGAAGTCTCTTTAAATCTTCGCCGCTAAGGTGAATTCTGGATTTCGCTACGGCAGCCCAAATGAAAGAGGTTATCTCCCGTCACGCTGTGTGAGTTCACCAGAGAAGCGATGTTACCTAAAGATGCGGCGCAAAACGGTTATGCTTTAAACATGATTGATTTGCGTGCCATGAAAGACAATCCGGAACCGATGCGAGCCTCTCAGTTAGCTCGAGGCAACGACCCCGCGACTGTAGACCAGGCCCTAGCCGCTGATGAACGACGTCGGGCGGCGCTAACCGCTTTTGAAACCGCGCGCGCCGAGCAAAAAGCTTTCTCCAAGCAGATTGGCAGTGCTTCGAAAGAGGAACGCCCCGCTCTGCTGGAACAAGCAAAAAAGCTGAGCGAAAACGTCAAAGCTCTGGAAGAAGCCTCTAATCAAGCCGCAGAAGAAGCCAAGAAAGCCGCGATGGTATTGGAAAACCTGATTTTGGACGGGGTGCCTTCCGGCGGCGAAGACGATTATGAAGTGCTGAGCCAAGAAGGCGCACCCATTCGCGATTTCACCGCGGAGGGTTTCACTCCACAAGATCACTTGGATTTGGGCATCGGCTTGGATGCCATCGACACTGACCGGGGGGCAAAAGTCTCGGGAGCACGTTTTTATTACTTGAAAGGCGTGGGTGCCCGCCTGGAGCTGGCTATTCTCAACGCCGCCTTGGACACTGCGATTGCACACGGGTTCACCCCGATGATTACACCGTGCATGGTGTCCCCAGAAACGATGAGTGGGACGGGGTTCCTGGGCGAACACTCGGACGAAATTTACTATCTTCCCGCCGATAACCTTTATTTGACCGGCACTTCTGAGGTCGCCCTAGCGGGTTATCACACCAATGAGATTATCGACCTTTCTGCCGGTCCCAAACGCTACACCGGCTGGTCAGCTTGTTTCAGGCGCGAGGCTGGTTCCTACGGTAAAGATACTCGCGGGATTATTCGCGTCCACCAGTTCCACAAGGTCGAGATGTTCTCGTATTGCAAACCGGAGGACGCTGTTGAGGAACATCAAAAGCTGCTCAACATGGAGCGCGAAATGCTCGCTAAGGTGGAGCTGCCCTATCGGATTATCAATACCGCGGCTGGGGATCTCGGTTCCAGTGCGGCGCAAAAGTTTGACTGCGAAGCTTGGCTGCCCACCCAGAATCGATTTATGGAAGTTACTTCCACCTCTAACTGCACGACTTTCCAAGCTCGCCGCCTCCAGATTCGTTACCGTGACACGGAAGGCAAACCGCAGGTCTGCGCCACTTTGAACGGGACGTTAGGAACCACACGCTGGATTGTGGCTATCTTAGAAAACCATCAACAAGCCGATGGTTCCGTGCGGGTTCCGGCTGGATTGCGCCCCTACCTCGGTGGATTGGAAGTATTGGAGCCTATCAGTAAACCAGGTAAATAGGTGATTTAGCTTTTTATCAGGAATTAACCCAATTTCGGAGGTTTTTTTGGGCGAGTATGCCGAGCAGGTTACACGTCACGCCATCGCGATGGGGTTGATGGGCTTGCCCGATAACCCCCGCGAGGTGTTAGTCTCTCTGGATATTGACGGCACAATTGTCACCCCTGAACAGCAAATCTATCCAAAAGTGAAGGAATACGCCGATCGGCTCCGACTTGGTGGAGTTCATATCTGCATCACCACGGGACGTTCCGTTCCCGCTACCCTGCCAGTGGTGGAGGAGCTGGAACTGGAAAGCGCTTGGATTGCCAGCGCTAATGGCTCCTTGGTCGGTCACTATACGCGAACTGACGGTTACACTCTGACCAACCAATACACTTTCGACCCTCGGTCAATCGTATCTCGGGTGCTGCAGATTCTTCCCGACGCCTGCATTGGCGTGGAAGATAGTCCTCTCGGTTTTCGCGTATCCAAGCGTTTCCCGCCCGGAGAACTGCGCGAAACCCTGGAAGTGCAAGACCTCGATACACTTTTGGCGACTCCAGTCTCCCGAGTGGTGATTCGTGAGCCCCGGTTACACAACGAGGAATTTCATCAGACCATGAAGCGAATTGATTTTACCGGGGTGGAACACGCGATTGGGTGGCGTTCCTGGCTGGACATCAATCCTCCGGGAACCTCAAAAGGTCGTGGCCTTACCACTGTATGCGAGAATTTAGGGGTTGACTTGGGTCACACTATTGCCATCGGAGACGGAGGTAACGACATTCCCCTGCTGCAGACTGCTGGTTACGGAGTAGCCATGGGAAATGCCCGATCCGAAGTGAAATCCGCCGCTGCCGCCACTACCCTGCCGGACACTAAAGAAGGTGCGGGCGCAGTTCTGGAAGCTCTCGCGCAAGTAATGGGACTATAAAACCCTTACTGTCCCTCCGGTAACCCATCAAACACGCATTGATTGTGAGTCGCTCGAGCCGGGGATGAGCTATCGCCTCACACTTCATTGAAACTGTTGCAGATTCAACCAAAATCCGAAAAACTTGCAAAGCAACGGGTAAAATTTTGTATCTAAGGCTCGTGAGGAGGGTTAGCAATGCCAAGATTCGATTCCACGGAACATGTTCGTTGGCTTGGAAATCACATGCAAACAGTGCTGGAATACGGTCAACATGCTTACATTCACGGCGGTTTTGGGTACATTCGTAGTGACGGCAGCGTGGATGATACGAAACCTGTGGAGCTGGATTTAACAGCTCGATCCACCTACATTTACGCCATCGCGTCGCTATTGGGAATCCCCGGTTCTCTGCGTAGATGCGAACACGGAATTCAATCCATCAGCAACGCATTCAAAGACCCTGATTATGACGGCTGGTTTTCGTTGATTGAACCGATTCAAGAACACCAAAAGTTAACAAATGCGCCCGGTATTCCTGCGGGTACAGAAGGGAATCGGAAAAGCGCGCGAGCTATGTCCTACCTTTTAGAAGCTGCCGCTGCCGCCTCGTTAACCCATGTCAGCAGTGCTAAAGAGCTGTTGAAGCAAGCTATCACAGTCGAAGAGAAGTACTTTTGGAACGAAGAAAACGGTCGCGTAAACGAAACCTTTAAGCGGGACTTTTCTGAGATGGAGAACTATCACGGCATGAGCTCAAACTTGCACGCCGTGTCAGCATTCCTCTCCGTAGCCGATGCCACCCAAGACAAAAAGTGGATTGAACGAGCTGCACGGATTGTTTCTTTTGCCATGGAGCAAGCGCGAAACAATAATTGGCGCGTTCCAGAGCACTTCGATGGAGATTGGAATCTGGATCGAAACTACAATGTCGGCACCCCTGCCGACCCGCGCCGACCCTATGGAATCAATGTCGGGCACAATTTTGGCTGGTCACGAAGAATTGTCCAGGTAGCTGCCGCTTTACAAAAGAACGGTCTCGAACCACCGCAAGATTATTTGCAAGTAGCACGAGAGATTTTTGACCGGACAGCTGCCGATTCATGGTGCAAGGACGGCCACAGTGGAATTTCCTTTACCGTGGACTATCACGGTAAACCTTTGATGCGTCAACGCTTTACTTGGGTACTTACGGAAGCTCTCCAGGCTGTAGTATCCCTAGCTTTTGCGTTACGTGAACAGGGCGCCACTGCGGAAGAACTGGAGCCTTACTTTGAGCTTTACTACCGTTGGTGGGACTATTTGGAGGGATACGTCATTCATGCTGACGGCTACTGGGTCGGGGAGCTCAATGCCAATAACCTCCCAGATGACACCGTATGGCCCGGAGCCCCCGATATCTATCATTCAGTGAGTGTGCTGTTGACCCCGCGTTTGCCGAATGCCCCTTCCGCGGCTGCCGCCATTGCCCAAGGTAATTTAGATCATCCGCTTAGCGCCGAACACCACAAGGCTCTGTGGGAATAGCCATTGTAAGCGTTACGCCCCAGCTGCCACACGGTTGCTTTAACCAGTTCCGGTCAGCAAAAGCTGTGCATCTCGCTGCGTTTCGGCAGGTTAGTTACATCAACCACGTCAATTAATGGAATCAAACATCTTTGTAGGAACCGACCCGGTGCAAGCGGATAGAATTGGTATTCCCTTCTTGCCCCGGGGGGAGACCTCCGACAAACACGGCAACCTGATCTCGTTCGGCTATACCGCGTTCGAGCAAAATATCTTCTGCATCATGAATCATCGGATAGAGTCGCTGCGCCATCTTAATTGGATAGGTTTGAATTCCCCATTCCAGTGCTAAGCGACGACGGACTCGTTCGTGGTAGCAGAACACGTACAAAGGTATCGTGGAGCGTAACCGAGCTAGCCGGTGAGCTGTAGCTCCGGAATTTGTGAAAGCCGCCACGAACTTAGAATTTGTTGACTTCGCAATCAATACTGAATGTCGCGCGATGATGGATTCCCAATCGAGGTCGCCGTCCTTAAGTTTCGCGAAGTGGCGCATACCTAGCTCTTCGGCGGATTCGATAATTTTTGCCATCGTTTCCACGGATTGAATGGGATGGCAGCCCACCGCTGTCTCGCCTGAGAGCATGACCGCGCTAGCCCCATCCCACACCGCATTGGCACAGTCTGAGGCTTCTGCCCTGGTGGGACGGGCATTATGAATCATAGATTCCAGCACTTGAGTCGCCACTATTACCGGTTTAGCCTCCGCACGGCACAATTCAATCGCTCTCTTTTGAACGGTGGGAAGTTCCTCCAGTGGCATTTCCACCCCGAGGTCGCCACGAGCCACCATAATGGCATCAAAGGCATGAATAATCCCCGGTAGATTATCTACAGCCTGGGGTTTTTCAATTTTGGCGATAACCGGAATACGCTGCCCGACTTCATCCATAATTCGGTGTACGTCATCCAGGTCATCTGCCCTACGCACAAATGACAAAGCAATATAGTCAACGTCCTGGGTCAGCGCCCAGCGTAAGTCGTCTTCGTCTTTTTCGGAAAGAGCCGGTACGGAGACGGCCACACCTGGCAGGTTCAACCCTTTATGGTCCGATACTTTTCCCGGTACCTCAACTTTTGTCACTACGTCCTCGCCTTCAACGCGAGTGACCCTAACTTGCACGTTACCGTCGTCAATCAAGAGCACGTCACCGGGATGGCAGTCACCGGGTAGCCCCTGGAAAGTCGTGGAGACGATGTTGGCATTCCCTGGGACGTCACGGGTGGTAATGGTGAAATCCTGACCCGGAAGGAGATTTTCTACACCATTCACGAACGTTCCCAGGCGAATTTTGGGTCCCTGTAAGTCAACCAGGACAGCCACAGGATATTCAAATTCTTTCTCAACTCGGCGCACTAAGTTAATTTGCGCAGCCGCCTCAGCTTGAGTGCCGTGGGAACGATTGATACGCACCACATTCATTCCGGCTCGCATCAAGGAACGAATCTGATCCTCCGAATTGGTGGCTGGACCGAGGGTGCAGACTATTTTGGTACGACGCATAGTCCAAGACTATCTCGAATCTCCGGCAAAACTGAAAGGAATTATCGATCTGCAATTGAACTGAGGAGGCAGACGCCCCAAGAAAAAGAACTGAGACCGTCAAGTAGTATGAAAAGACCCGCGTCACCCCAGGTGACGCGGGATTGGCGGAGACGACAGGATTTGAACCTGCGAGGGGCAAAGCCCCTAACACCTTAGCAGGGTGCCGCTTTCGGCCGCTCAGCCACGTCTCCAAGGGTTTTAACTCTAGCGAAATTTCATCGAATTTTCCAAAAGTCGGCGCTTTAGCTCACACCTGATAGAATCAATACCACGTTTAACGCACATGGAGGGCTGACAGAGCGGCCGAATGTGACGGTCTTGAAAACCGTTGTGGGGAAACTCACCGGGGGTTCGAATCCCTCGCCCTCCGCGAGTGATTCGAACCCCCGGTTCACCGGCGCGGGCGGCAGCAAGCAACGCTTGCATGAGTCGCCGCGACAAACAGTGAAGCCGTTAAGAACCGACCACACTTGGTCGTTTCAGGCGAAACACCACAAAACAACACCCTCGCCCTGTGTATTCTGGCATGATTAGGGTCATTTTTCAGGTCATAAAATCTTAAAATGCGTAGTGATGGTTTTTACGCGGGCAGTGTTCCAACACTTATTGACATTTACGTTCGTCAGAACAATTAATCAGCTGGCAACTGCTCAAAAGACTCAGGAGGAATCACGATGGATATAGATGCGGTTATCAAGAGAAATCCGGTCATTCCGGTGGTTGTCCTGGATGACGCAAAAGACGCTGGCGCCTTAGCGGATGCTTTGCTGGCAGGAGGTATCACCACAGCTGAAGTAACTTTCCGTACCACTGCAGCAGCTTCAGCTATCGCGCAAATGTCCCAGCACAGCGATATTTTGGTGGGTGCGGGCACCGTCACAAATCTGGATCAAGCTCGAACTGCCGTAGACTCCGGTGCCAAATACTTGGTCATGCCTGGTTACGATCAGGACATTGTGGATTACTGCCAGGCTAACAAAGTGCCTGTTTTGCCGGGCGCTACCGATGCTTCTTGGCTGATGAAAGCCCTCAACTCAGGTTTGCGATACGTTAAGTTTTTTCCCGCAGAAGCCTCCGGTGGACTGCCGGTAATTTCTGCCCTTTCAGGCCCATTCCCGCAGATGCAGTTTGTCCCGACCGGTGGTATCTCAATAGAAAATCTGGCACGGTATCTGGCTCACCCACAGGTGGCAGCCTGCGGAGGTTCTTGGATTGCCACTAGACAGCTCATTGCTCAGGGTGATTTCAGCGAGATTACCGCTCGGGCTGCTGCGACCCTAGAGATTGCGGCAACTCGCTGAAAACCACCCCGAACTGCATATTACATTCCCCAAATAGGTGAACCACGTTAACTTCTCGTTACTATTAGGAAAGCGCTATCTCCGGACGTTGCGGGTTCTCCCATCTGGTATGGAAACTTCCCTCGCAATCTCGCCGACGATAGGTATGGGCCCCGAAAAAGTCCCTTTGAGCCTGTACCAGAGCCGTCGGCAGAGATGGGCAACGCAAGGAATCTAAGTATGCCAAGCCAGCGCTGAGAGCAGGCAAGGCTATCCCTGCCTTGATGGAGTCGCTGACTACAGCGCGCCACGCAGGCAGAGCATCCTTAATCACGGCGCTGATGGCTGGCTTCAGCAACAGCGGGGTGTCAAAATCACCATCCTGATACGTTTCCATAATGTCTTGCAGGAGCTGCGCCTGGATAATGCAGCCGGCGCGCCAAATACTCGCCAATTTAGCCAGGTCGACCGTCCAACCGTATTCCTTACAGGCGGTCCTGATTTGAGATAGCCCTTGGGAGTACGCCACGATTTTCGCTCCATAGACGGCTTTTTCCAGATTATCCAGTAAGTCTGACCCACCAGGTGCCGTGTCAGGAACCCACTCCCCTAAGACCCCACGCGCCAAGTCACGATGAACCCTTTGCGAGGATACTGCCCGAGCAAAAGTAGCTGCCGCAATAATGGTCGAGCCAGCCCCAAGCGTCAACGCGTTTTGCACTGTCCACGAGCCAGTTCCCTTTTGACCTGCCTCATCACAAATAATGTCGATGCAAGGCTGGTGAGTTTTTGCATCAGTATGCTGCAAAATATCGGCAGATATTTCCAACAGATAGGAATGCAGCGGTCCCTCATTCCATCGAGAAAACACCTCGCTGATTTCCTTGGGGCTCATTCCGTTTCGGTAGCGCAACAGCTGGTAAGCCTCACTGAGCAGCTCCATATCGGCATATTCAATCCCGTTATGGACCATTTTCACATAGTGTCCCGCCCCGCCGGGACCTACCCAGGTGCAGCAGGGCTCGCCCTGATACTGAGCCGAAATAGATTCCAACAGGGGTCCGAGCCTCTCGTAAGCCTTTTGGGCACCACCAGGCATGATGGCAGGCCCGTTGAGAGCCCCGGATTCCCCACCGGAAATTCCGCAGCCGACAAAATGCAAGTCTCGCTGCGTAACCAACTTTTCCCGACGTTCGGTGTCAACATAGAAAGAGTTGCCCATGTCCACGATGATGTCTCCAGCGGAAAAAACTTCGCAGAGCATGTCGATAGCCTGGTCAGTTGGTTCTCCCGCTGGCACCAGCAAAATTGCTACCCGTGGGGTTGACATCGACTGGGCCAACTCCGCCGGGTCTTGGGCGGGGATAAAGTTTCCTTCCGCACTGTGCTCTTGCGCTACCTGAGCAGCCCGTCCGGGAGCAACGTCAAACAGGGCGACGGTGTGTCCGTGACGCGCGAAGTTACGCGCCAGAGAACGACCCATCACACCGGTTCCGATTACTGCCACATCTGCCTTCCCTGTCATTCGTGTTCACTCCTCGAACCACAAGTTGACGATCACCTTGCCGGACGCAGCACTGTCTTTGGCAGTGTGGAATGCCCGTTCAGCTTCGTCGGCGTTGAACTCGTGCGTAATGACGGATTCCAATTGCGGAGAATTAGCCAGGATTTCTAAAGCCTGATCGATTTCGTCCAGGAAACGGAAAGTCCCCAAGTATGTGATTTCTTTGGAGGTCAACGGTGCCAAATTCACCGGTCCATCTATCGCGGGAACCATTCCCACCTGCACCACCGTGCCACGAGGACGGCAAATCTGGAAGGCTTGGGAAATGGCAGGGAACGCGCCCGCGCATTCCAGAACCGCGTCGAAAGCTCCCGCCTCGGGTTCAGTCACAGTCGAGTTATATACCTGGTCAACTCCCAGAGCTTGAGCTCGCCGCAAAGGTGCGTCCTGCACGTCAATACAGCTAACTGTCGCCCCGAGGCTCTTTGCCGCACCAGCAGCCAGCAGCCCAATCGGACCCGCTCCAATCACTGCCACGTTTCGACCCTTCAAATCCTGCCAACCGGTAGCTGCCTGGAGCCGGTGCAGGGCATGTAAACCGACACACAAAGGCTCGGTAAGCACCCCGCGCTTGAGCGGCAAATTCGGCGGCAAAGCATGGATTTGGTCCAGCCGTAACAAGATGTACTCGCTCATACCTCCCTGGGTGTGTGGCCAAGTGGATGCCGAACCGAGATAGGCTCCCCCAGGCCACAGATGCGGTGAATCACTGTAGGCAGCTTGGGGCTGACCAAAGGTGGCCGGATGAGGGGTAACCGGCGTTCCTGGCGCATAGGTCCCAGACGGATCTTCGGCGACGATGCCTACAATTTCATGACCCGGCACCAACGGTTCACGCAGTTTAAAGGCGCCGACTTGTCCATCGAAAAAGTAGTGCAAATCCGAGCCACAGATACCCGCCCATGCTACCCTCACGAGGACCTGACCCTCACCGGGTTTCGGGCGAGGTGCGCCACAAGATTCCATTTCTTCCTTGGCGTTGATACGCACTTGTTTCATTTCAGTCATCCGATTACCTCCCTGTGACATTCGACCGGTCTAGACCACGCTGGTCATTCCTCCATCGACTAAAATATTTTGTCCGGTAACAAAATTCGACGCCTCCGAGGACAGATATATGAGCGTCCCCATTAGCTCGTCGAACTTTCCCCAACGCCCAGCTGGAGTACGGGCTTTCAGCCAAGCATCGAACTGCGGGTCTTGCCACAAGTCCGTGTTCATCTCGGTAGCGAAGTATCCGGGAGAGAGCGTATTGACTTGAATGTTGTAGCGCGATAAATCCGCAGCAAGCCCTTGGGCAAACATCGCGACACCGCCTTTAGAGGCGCAGTATGGGGCAATGGTCTGTCGCGCCAGCCGTGACTGCACGGAACCGACCATGATGACCTTGCCACTACCTCGCTCCACCATGCGTTGCGCTACGGGTTTGGTCACATAAAACACAGAAGAAAGGTTCGTGCTGATGACCGCGTCCCATTCTTCAGTAGGGAACTCGGTGATGGGGTGACGACGCTGGATGCCAGCGTTGTTGACCAGAATGTCTGGTGTGCCCTCACTGTCCATAAAGTCATTGAGGACCTGCTCGGCCTCCTGGGCATCAGTGACATCAAAAACCAGGTGCCCGACCGGAACTCCCAGTGACTCAGATAACTGCTGGGCTGCTTGGGAAACTTTCGTGGCATCCCGACCCTGCAAAGTGACCCGCGCCCCAGCTTTTGCTAATCCAGTGGCCAGAGCCAGCCCTAGTCCCCGGTTGGACCCGGTGACCAGGGCGGCTCGACCAGAAATATCGAACCAATTACACATGATTTTCCTGACTCCGCTTTCTAGGCAAATATGAAGAGCAACGCCGCGATAGCGAAACCGATAACTGATTCGAGAAGCTGTTGCACGGTCCACACCTTCAGAGTGGTCTTTACATCCATGCCCGTTAATCGACCAACCAGCCAGAAACCAGAATCGTTGACGTGTGAAGCAAACACCGAACCAGCGGAGGCAGCCATAGTGATACAGACCACACCCCACGGCGAAAGCTGACCAGCGGATACTGCCTGTTCAACCGCCGGCGCCAACAGTGAAGCCGCCGTCACCAGCGCTACCGTGGCAGACCCTTGTGCCAGACGCAGAGCCACCGCAATTAGGTACGCAGCCAGCAAGAGCGGAATACCCAAATCATCCATAGATTTAGCCAGTGCGTCGCCGATTCCCGAAGCCCGCAGAACCCCGCCGAACATGCCACCAGCGCCGGTAATGAGCACCACCGAACAAATCGGTCCCAGCGCGGAATCAACCACCTTTTCGAGGACGGTTTTGTCTTTAGTGATTTTGCCACCGAGCACCGCAATCGAAACCAGAGTCGAAATCAGCAACGCAATGGGGGTATCGCCCAGAGTGATGAGGAACTTCACCCAGTCAGCGTCACCGCTGACAATCCCCACTTTAGTCAGGGTCGAGAACCCGGTGTTCATGAAAATCAACAGCACCGGGAGCAGCAGCAACGCGATGATTGTGCCCACCGAAGGGGGATTATCGGGAAGCTCATCATCCGAGACGTTCCCGAACACATGCGAAGCCTCAACCTGGACTCGCGGAGCGATGAATTTAGCCCACAGATAACCAGAGAGAATAAAAGTCGGAATAACGATGATGAAACCTTGCAGCATCACCAAACCCATGTTGGCATGGAAATACTCGGCTGCGGCAACAGGACCGGGGTGCGGCGGCAGGAATACGTGCATCACTGAGAAAGCGGCAGCCGTAGGAATCGCGTAGAGAATAATCGAACCCTTCAGGCGTTTCGCAACTGCGAACACAATCGGCAGCATCACAATCAAGCCCGCATCAAAGAAGATAGGAAAGCCCAGAATCAGGGACGCCACGCCCAAAGCTAGAGGGGCACGTTTCTCACCAAAGATATTTATCATGGCATCTGCCAGTACCTTTGCGCCTCCGGATTGCTCAACCATCTTGCCGAGCATGGCACCTAAGCCAACCAGCAACGCAACTGAGGCAAGAGTGCCTCCAAAGCCATCTTTCATCGCCCCCACGACTGAATCCAGGGGCAGACCGGTAGCGATAGCCGTGAGGAAACTGACCAATACCAAGGTCAGAAAAGCATGAAGCCTGAATACAATGACCAGGACCAAAATCAGGGCTATTGCAGCTACCGCTATGCCGAGCAACGGTAATGTCCCCATGGTTTGGGTCCAACCTTCTATCTCAAATGGTTGCATCTAAACTCTCCTTTGAACATAGAGCAAACTCTCACTTGTTATTGACCGCCGGCCACCCCATAATCCTCACGAAAGGCTCTGTTGGTAGTGACTAGCAGCGGATATGTACCAAAAGTCTACTGTAAAGCGTGATGCTTTGGGTCGGAATAACTGCCCAGGTGCAGATAATGCGACTTTCCAGTGTGCACTCACAGAGATCCTGCGGACAGACCCGCAATAAACAATATGGAACTAGGATGTTTTAAGATGCCCGACGGACTGGGGCTACTGACTCGACACGGAGAACACCATGAAGAACAACCTGCAAAAATTATTAGTAACCCCCACCTCTTTTGCCTCTGCCGAACTGAAGTTTGCCCGCAAACTCTTGGAAGAAAGTGGCTACGAAGTCACCTATAACCAGTCAGGCAAGCCACTTGACGCGGATCAGCTGGTCAAAGCCGCGCGAGATTGCGTGGGAGTTTTGGCAGGTTTGGACGATTTTTCAACGCCGGTCTTAAATCAGCTCCCTGACTTGCGAGTGATTTCTCGGTATGGCGTGGGGGTTGATCGGGTCGATTTGCGCACTGCGGGCGACAACGGAGTCATCGTAACCAACACTCCAGGCGCCAATTCCACCGCGGTCGCCGAGATGGCGTTGTCCAGCATGTTTACCCTGGCACGCCACGTCTCCCAGTTGAACGAAACAACACGGCGGGGACAATGGTTGCGGGTGGTAGGCACAGAGTTATCTCAAGCTACTTTGGGAATCGTGGGATACGGCTCCATCGGGCGGGCTCTGCGCCGTCTGGTCACGGGTCTGGAAATGAAAGTGCTGGTTTATGACCCGTTTTTCGACCCTGACACCGACCCGACGGTGCAAGGCGTGGAGCTGGCTGAACTGGTGCGTGAGAGCAATTTCATTTCGCTGCACCTGCCTCTCACGCCTGCGACCGAGCATTTATTTGATGACTCGATGTTTCGTCTCATGTCTCCCGGCACATTTTTGATTAATACTTCACGAGGGGGGATTATCGATGAGTCCGCCGCCGTCGTGGCCCTGGAAGCCGGTCAGCTCGCCGGTCTTGCTTTGGACGCCTACGAGCAGGAACCGCCCTCACCTGAACATGAGCTATTCCGCTTTTCGAATGTCATCGCGACTCCGCACAGTGGCGCGCAAACGGTGCAAAGTCGAATCCGCATGGCGAGGGGCGCAGTAGACAATCTCTTGCGGGCTTTAGCAGGAGAATCGGTAACTAATCTGGCTGCTGAGGCGGTTTCCTGAATCTGAACACCGCGCTAACGACTGCCGATATACTGAAATCAGCCGTGACCTTTAGGAGTGCGCGATGAATGTTTTAGTGATTGAATCATCGACCAGTTCAGCCAAAGCGATGATTTATGACACGGAAAAGAAAGATTTCACTGTCGAAAATTCTTTCTATCCGCCCATGGGTAACGATTTGACCCAGCATGATCCCATGGTGGTTTACGAAGCGAGCCTAGCGGTAGCCAAAAAACTCTTGCGCGGGAGGACCGACATCGACATCATCGTGCTTTCTGGGGTATGGCATTCCGTAGGATTGTTCAACTCCAATTTGGATCCGGTGACCCCCATCATGCAGTGGTCAAACACCAAGGCTTCTGATCAGGCTGAGGCTTTCCGCCGCAAACCCCAGCTGACCAGGGATTATTATAATCTCACCGGGGGCTATCCCAACGCCATCTATCCCTTCTTTAAGCTTGCTTTCCTTAAGGAAGAGGGATACAACATTTCTACCTACATCACCATGGGTCAAGCCACCTATAACTTCTACCGCTTGACCGGGAACATCAAAGTGTCTCGCTGTATGGCGTCCGGTTCCGGACTGGTTAATATCACCACGGGAGAATATGATCCGAAGCTGTTAGCGGTGATTAATCTCGAGCCTTCGCAGCTTCCGGAAATTGTCGATAACGACTATCACGCGCCACTTTCTGCCCAAGCTGCCGCCAGTTTGGGTTTGCCGGCAGGAATTCCTGTGGTTCCCGCCATGTCCGATGGGTCTCTAAATCAGCTTGGTTCGGGCGCCTTGCGTGAAGGGCAAATGACGCTGTCAGTGGGGACGTCCGGAGCTTTGCGAGTCACGTCTCCGCAACCACAATTCCACCCGGATATGTCTACCTGGTGCTACATCGGACCCAAGAGTTGGATTTCCGGGGCCGCAACAGCGGGTGCCTGCAACACGGTGGATTGGTTTAAAGGTTTATCGCTGCGCCCTACCACTTACGATGAACTCGAAGCGGGAATGGATTACGCTGCCGATACACCAATCTTTCTCCCCTTCATTTTTGGAGAACGTAATCCCGGCTGGGGAGATAAACGCAAGGGCGGTTTCGTGGGTATGACCTCGAAACACGATTTCAAGCAGACTTACCAAGCCGTGTTGGAAGGGGTGTTGTTTAACCTTAAACAGTGTTACGACGCCATAACCAAACTGAACGGAGAACCTGAGCGCATCCTCATCTCGGGGGGAATCCTCCACACCAACATCTGGTCCCAGTTGGCAGCTAACGTGTTTGGACACACCCTGACTCCCTGCCTAGTGAAACAAAACTCCATGATGGGAGCCGCCTTATGGGGGGCGTACCTGCTGGATAACACCCTCTCTTTGGAGGATTACGAGCCTCCGGTGGGTGAGGAAATCGTCCCACAGGAAGAATATGCGGAAATCATGGATCAGAAATATCAACGCTATCTGGAGGCTTACCGCGATAACGCCAATCGGTAACGCCTCCAGCTGGTTCGCACAGATTTCTAACTTTTGATATGTTCCCGACCTTGTATCGTATCGTGTACCCGTCCACTCGGATTCCCACAGCTGTAATCAAGGGCCCTGATGGAGGTCCGGTGACAGGGGATATAGTGAAGTAATGGAATTGGTCCTCCTGACTGCGGTAGTTTTACTGGGTACCTGCGTACAAGGCTTGGCTGGGATGGGTTTTGGCATGATTGCCGTCCCGGTTTTGGTGGTGGCAGCGGGTGCTCACTATGGAATCTTGTGGGGAAATATTTGCGGTGGCTTAGTTACGTTGCTGCTGTTCGTGACCGGTTTTCGGGATATTAACTGGTATCGTTTTCGCCTGTTGATGTTCAGCGCTCTGCCGGCGCTGTTCGCTACCGTCGTCACACTGCGGTTCGTACCGGATCGGACTTTCTCAATTTTTGTGGGAATCATCATGCTGGCCATGGTGTTCTTTTCCATTTTTGCGCCTCGTTTTCGGGCAATACCGGTATTTTCGGGGTCTCTGATTTTTGGTTTTCTGGGGGGCATGATGAGTGCCCTGGTAGCTCAATCTGGACCGGTTATGGCTGCTTACTCGCAAACTACCCGGTGGACACAGCGAGAATTTGCGGCTACTTTGCAGCCACTGTTCCTGTGTTTCAACGTCATTGTGGTCACCAGCAAAGTCTGGTTTGGTGGGCAAAACGCCGTGCTCACTTCCCTGCCCGCACCCACGATTGCCGCTATCTTGGGGGCTATCCTGGTCGGCACCGTCGTTGCGCGGTGGCTGAAAAAATTCGTCAAACCCCAGTGGGCTCGTAACTTAGCATTGGCGCTGGCAACATTTGGGGCTCTGCGGGTCATCATCAGCGTGTGCTTTCCCGGTCTGCCCTAATGTCACAAGACCGGTGTGGTCTCGTTCTCGGTTCTGCGGGTGCTCTACACTGTAGGCACAGAATCGTTCACCACGACAGCCTGTCAATCTATCCGCCCAGCACAAAGGAGTTCTGGTGAATTTAACTGAAAAAGAAAAAATGCTGAATCAGATGCTCTACAAAGCAGACCGAGACCCCACCCTTTGCCGTGAAAGGGATTATGCCAAAGACTTGTGCCTGGAATACAACCAAATTCGACCTTCTGGCCACGACGCCCAACACCTGCTGATGCGGGAACTCTTGGGCAAAACCGGGCAACATTTCACCATAACCGCCCCGTTTTGGTGTGACTACGGCTACAACATAGAAATCGGGGAAAACTTTTACGCCAACCACAACACGGTGATGTTGGATTGTGCCCGAATTACCTTCGGCGACAATGTTTTCATTGCTCCGAACTGCGGGTTTCACACAGCTGGTCACCCGATTGACTACGAGAGGCGTAACCAAGGTTTGGAGTACGGCCACAGCATTACCGTGGGTGACAACGTGTGGATTGGAGCCGCTGTACAGGTTCTGCCAGGGGTGAGCATTGGCAGCAACGTGGTCATCGGTTCGGGCAGTATCGTCGTTAAAGATATCCTCGATAACTGCGTAGCCCTCGGTAACCCCTGCCGAGTATTGCGGGAAATCACCGATGCCGACAAACTGACTTCTTGGAATCGCTTTGAATAAAGCCAGATTTCTCTACATTTTTTGCCCGGAGAATGCCGATTTGGGGAATCGCGTAGGTTGGGGCTAAACTTAATGACCGAAGCGCTCGTAGCTCAATGGATAGAGCATCTGACTACGGATCAGAAGGTTGGGGGTTCGAGTCCCTTCGGGCGCGCTGTTCCCCGGAATCCGCTGCGATCCAGCGGACCGGGGAAGACTCATTTAACGCCCTCGATTAGTGCCGGAGACCTCGGGCTGACAGGCTCACTTGCCATCCATCAGCCCTAGACGGACGCTATTGCGGGGACTACCACAAAATCCGATAAGGTATAAGGCGATGAAAACAAGCGAGCCGATGATTACCCTGAGCGGGGTTAGTAAAATTTATAATGTGAAGTCCGCTGCGGACGGAACCGTTCATGCCCTGGACAACATTGACTTGACCATAGGCAAAGGTTCCATTCACGGCATCGTCGGACAATCCGGTGCCGGCAAATCCACCTTAATTCGTTGCTTGACTGCGTTGGAGAAACCCACCACAGGTTCCATCACTCTTGAAGGTCAAGAAATGACCGCCTTGAGCGAGGCGGAATTGCGTCAAGCACGACGCAAGATTGGGATGGTGTTCCAGGCTGCGAACCTGCTGGATTCACGCACGGCAGCGGGAAATGTCGCCTATCCTCTCTATCTGTCTGGTGTACCCCACGGCAAGCGCAAGGAAAAAGTCATGGAGCTACTGCGCTTGGTAGGTCTGGAGGAACGCGCCTCGTCCTATCCCTCCCAGCTTTCCGGAGGTCAAAAGCAACGGGTCGGCATTGCTCGTGGTCTGGCCACCAGTCCTCAGGTTCTGTTATGTGATGAACCAACTTCGGCGCTAGATCAAGAAACCACCAGTCAGGTCCTGCATCTGATTCGTGACCTTTCCGAAAGTTTGGGGGTCACCGTGGTGATTATTACGCACGAGATGGCGGTGGTGCGCGAAATTTGTGATTCCGTCACTCTGCTGGAACATGGCAAGATTATCCAAACCGGCACAGTTGAGGACATCTTGACCGAGCCAGAAAGCCGTTTAGCGCTTGACTTGGTTCCCCGACCGCAAGTTAAGAGCAAGCCGGTGCTGAACGGTAAACCGGCGACGCTGGTGGACATTGCCTTCAACTCCAATCCGGGCAAGCCTACCGGGTCTGCAGTGATGTCTATGGTTGCTGCTGCAGGGGCGGATATTGCCGCCGGAACGTTTGAAACTGTAGGAAATACCCAGGTCGGACGGCTAGCTTTAGCGGTTTCGGCGGAAAACATGAATGGTCTGATTGCAGCGATGCGAGCCAAGGGTGTGTATGCGAACGTCAGACCGGGAGATGCTTTGAACTCGGAGGAGGAAATCTAAAATGCTGGAACTCCTGCCCACCCTGCTGCCCTACAACGCTGATTTAGTAAACCAGGTGAACTTTGTCGCGGCATCAGCACAATCTATTGTTCCCGCTGGACCTGGAGATCCAACTTGGTTTGACAACCCCGCAATCACGCGAGAGATGCTTCCTGCCACCCTGGAGACCCTGGCAATGACCGTCGTATCGTCTCTGTTTACAGTGCTATTTGGTCTGCCAGTGGGGCTGTTTCTGGTTTCCACAGCGAAAACCGGTTTGACCCCCAATGCCACAGTGAATCGGATTTTGGGATTCATCGTGAACCTGGGACGCTCCCTCCCGTTCTTAATTTTGGCAGTGTTCATTCTCCCGTTTACGCGCCTGGTGGTAGGAACCACAATCGGCTGGCAACCTGCCTGTGTCCCGCTAATTGTCGGCGCCACGCCTTTCTTTGCTCGTCTGGTTGAATCCAACATCATGGGTGTGGATGCCGGCAAGATTGAAGCCGCCCAAATGATGGGTGCCAGCCGCCGCCAAATCATGTGGGGCGTACAGGTCCGCGAAGCACTTCCCGCCTTGATTCAATCCACGACCGTGCTGGTCATCACCATCATCGGCTATTCCGCGATTACCGGGGCTTTTGGTGGGGGAGGCTTGGGCTCTCTGGCAATTAATTATGGCTACTCGCGTTACCAAGCCGATACTCTGCTGGTTTCGCTCATCGTTATCGGCGTTATCGTCATTGTTTTGCAGGCCATTGGAGACTTCTTTACCAGGGTCGTGGATCACCGCTAAAAATTCCTGGTCCGATGGTTCAATAACGAATTACACTGGTTCTGCCATTAGAATTGCCCCAGACTGTCTTAACTGTTGGCGTCCCTGAGGAAGGAGGGGGTTTTGGAGTTCTTTGACCGCGTGAAATCCAAACTGCAACGTTCCGGTACGGACAAACCTATAGACGTGACTCAGGCCATCCGCCAAGCCATGGATCGAGGCGCTACCCCGATGTCTCGCGAACGCACAGTGGCACCTAATTATTTTGAGATTTCCCTCACCCCAGAAACTGATGCCGCCTTTGAACAGTGGGGTAAAGAAGCCTTGTTGCAAGAATTTGTGCGCGACGCCAACGCTTACGCCACTGAGCAGAATTACTCTTTGACCGGTTCGGTGTATGTCGAATTTACCCCGCTGAATCCGGAACAGCGTCGCTTGGAAGTCAGGGCTCGTTCCGTCTCCGGGGCACGTCCAGTCTCCAGCATGGAACCAGGAACGCCAGCTCAGTCAGCAGTACCACCCTCCTCTGCCAATCTCGAGCCGCGCCCCGCACCAACGCAAGCGCCCGCCAGAGAGGACTTGGCGTGGAAACCACTGGAATCCGCTGCTCCTGCTGCCCCAGCACACCTCAGTGACACAACCAATCCTGCGGAATCCGAACTTTTGGCGAGGCATGAGCAAAAGCCGTTGTTGGAAGTAGTAGGGGGACAAACCTACCTGCTGGTGGGAGAACGTACTGTGGTGGGACGGGGACACAATGTGGACATCACATTGAACGATTCTGGAGTGTCCCATCAACATTTTGAAATCGTCCAGGTCGGCACTAACTACGTGCTACGCGATTTGGGCTCCACGAATGGAACTTTTGTAGAGGGCAACCGCGTCAACGAGGCAACTCTCTTGGATCGCAACGTAGTGACGGCAGGTCGGGTCAAAATGATTTTCTGGCGACAAGCCGCCTCACCGCGAGAATCGTGAGACTAGGGGCGAGCCGTTGAATGAACTGAGTTTTTCTTTACTGCGCCTGGGATACTTGGCTTTACTGTGGCTCTTGGTGGGCGGTTCTATCCTGGTTTTGAGTCGTGACATCTACGGTACGGTGGTCACGCGCCGCGACCAAGCCAAATCCTCGAAGCCTGCAAAAGGTCGTAAACCAAGGAAACGTGATGCCGCTGTCTCGACGCTTTTGGTCACCGAAGGTCCTCTGACCGGGTCTTCCTTGCAGCTCACCGATAGACCGGTCATCGTGGGACGCGCCCCCACTTCGACTTTGGTGCTGGATGATGACTACGCTTCGGCTCAACACGCCCGGATTTATCCGCAAGACGGTCAGTGGTTTGTAGAGGATTTGGGCTCCACCAACGGAACTGTCGTGGGAGGAGTACGGATTACTTCTCCCACCCCGCTCAGCGCACACACTCCGGTTCGCTTCGGACAAACCATAGTGGAGCTGCGCTGATGTCAATCCAATTGCGGTATGCGGCTCGTTCACACGTCGGTTTGGTTCGGAAAAACAATCAGGATTCCGGTTATGCCGGACCGCATCTGTTGGTGCTGGCTGACGGAATGGGTGGTCCCGCTGGGGGTGACATTGCTTCCTCGGTGGCAGTGGCGCATTTGGCACCGCTGGATGCGGATTCCCACGCTGCTGATGACTTGTTGAATTTGCTGCGTGATGCCATTGGAGAAGCTCACCGAGATTTGGTGGAACTGTCTGGCAGTCACGAGGAGTTACAGGGACTGGGCACCACTTGTGTGGCGATTTTACGTTCGGGCAACAAGATGGCAATGGTTCACGTGGGTGACTCTCGAGCCTATCTGTTGCGGGATGGCGAGTTGACCCAGGTGACGAAAGATCATTCTTTTGTACAGTACCTGGTGGAATCGGGCGAGCTGACGCCGGAGGAGGCGGCACACCACCCGAAACGTTCCGTTTTGTTGCGAGTTTTGGGGGATTCAGAAGGTGACGTGACTCTGGACGAGTCCGTGCGTGCAGCAGTGGTGGGGGATCGCTGGTTGCTGTGTTCAGACGGGCTGAGCGGGGTCGTTTCCGCAGAAACTATCTCTACCGTTCTCGCGGAAGGAGAAACGCCTGAAAGCTGCTGCGAAGAACTGGTCGGTTTGGCACTCAAAAGTGGCGCTCCTGACAATGTGACCTGCGTGATTGCCGACGTGGTGGATTCTGATGAGGAACTGACTGCCACCGCTCCGCAAATCGTCGGAGCAGCCTCAATTCGCCCTGCCGGAGCCAGTATCAGTGAAGCCACTCCCGCTGAGAAAGCCGCGATGCTACGCCGGGGGAAGCCTTTGGAGCAGGACGAATTTGCCACTCGCACCCCGAAAGATCCCCGCAAGATGACCCGGCGGGGCTGGTTCATCGGCATATTTTTGACGCTGGTGATTCTGGCAGGTTTGGGGTTCGGTGCTTGGTTTTCCTATGGCTGGACTCAAACACAATACTTTCTCGGTGTGAATCACGGCGAAGTTACCCTGTTTAGGGGGATTAATCAGTCCATCGGCACGTGGGATTTGTATCACCCTGTCGAAGGTCTGGGAGTACGCAATTCCGATTTGGCACCGGTCATCCAGCAGCGCCTGGAAAAGAGCATTTCCCTGCGTAGTCGTGAGGAAGCCCGTGCGCTAATCGCGTCTTGGCGAGACACCGGCATGATTAAGGGAGCGAAAAAGCCCACACGGAAACTTGTGAACCCGAACCCGACAACACCACCAACAGAGGCAACCACGTCAACGGATGATGACGGAAATACTGCTGGAGGTAACCAGTAATGGCTACCATTGTGCAGTATCCTGCCAGATCCGGACGTCGCTCTGAGCTGGTGTTGCTCATCCTGGCAATCGCGATTGGAGTCGGAGGCTACCTCTCAATCATGGTCTCCCACCCGGAAGCTCCCCAGGTGTGGTACTGGTATTGCGCCGCTATCGCTGGGGGAGGAATCGTAGCGCACGTGGCGATACGATTTTTGGCGCCCTACGCTGACCCGGTCATCATGCCGGTAGCTTTAGCCATAAACGGAATTGGTCTGGCAATGATTTCCCGCCTGGACCTGTACTATCAGCACCGCGCTGACACCACCGGTTCCAACGCGATCCGCAACGCCATGCTGACCCAGGTCAACAATGAACGCCAGGTCGTTTTCATGATTGGTTCCCTCGTGGTGGTCATTCTGACCCTGCTGGCTTTCAGGGATCATCGCAGCCTGCGAAAATTCGCCTGGCCGGCGTTGATTGTCGCTGTTTTACTGATGCTTTCCACCAAGATTCCGGGACTGGGTCAAACCGTCAACGGTGCCGATATTTCCCTACGAATTTTGGGACTCACGCTTCAACCCAACGAATTTGCCAAGATTTTGCTGGCAATTTTCTTTGCCGGCTATCTGGAATATCGTCGGGATTCCCTGGCTATTGCCGGAAAAAAGGTCGGGTTCCTGCAACTGCCTCGATGGCGTGACCTCTTGCCGATTCTGGTGGTGTGGGCAGCGGTAATGGGTCTCTTGGTGCTGCAAAAGGACCTGGGGGTCGCGCTGCTGCTGTTCGCCATCTTTGTCGCCGTACTTTATGTCGCTACGGATAGACCCTCCTGGATCATTTTTGGTGTCGTGTTGATGATACCGATGGCAGTCATGGCTTACCTGTCCTTTACTCACGTGCAAGAACGGGTGACAAACTGGCTACACGCCCTGGACCCGAATGTCGCCAGCCCGGACCGGATTGGCGGTTCGTGGCAGCTGGTCAACGCCCTGTTCGGCATGGCTTACGGAGGTTTGACCGGGACCGGTTGGGGTTTGGGTAGACCTGGTCAAACTCCCTTGGCGAATTCGGATTTCATTGTGTCCTCTATCGCTGAAGAAATCGGACTGACCGGCATGTTGGCAGTGATGTTGCTGTACCTGATCCTGGTGCTGCGCGGATTGCGCGCTGCAATGGGGGTACGTGACGGTTTTGGGAAACTGCTGGCCACCGCTCTAGCTTTCGGCATTGGAGCACAGCTGTTTATCGTGGCAGGAGGCGTGACCCGACTGATTCCCTCCACCGGTCTGACCGCCCCGTTCCTCGCTGCAGGAGGCGTTTCTTGTGTCGCCAACTGGTTAGCGGTGGCTCTGCTGCTGCGCATTTCTGATTCGGCACGTCGACCAGTTCATTCCAATGGAGCTAATGGTTTTAGGTTGACGTCCGGGGGATCAGCCGGTGATGCCGGGGAACCCCTTGATTACGCCGCCACCGAAAGGGTGGTGATGCCCCAATGAACGCACAAATTCGCCGTTTAGCGGTTGCCCTGATTGTCATGATTGTGGCTTTGATGGGGGCGTTAACGTATCAACAGTTCATCTTCGCTCCGACCTTGAACGCAGACCCCCTGAACCGTCGGGTTACCGACGCCTACTGGAACCAGGAGCGGGGCAAAATCGTGACCGGCGACGGTGCCCTGGTCCTGGCTCAGTCGCTGCCCGTCGGTTCTCCGCCGGACGTGACCTACACCCGAAATTATCCTCAGGGTGCAAAATATGCCCACATTACCGGATATTTCCCAGCAGCAATTCGCGGTCAAATGACGGATTTGGAAAAGGTCACTGAACCGGTTTTGTCAGGCAAAGCGGATTCCCAATGGATGCAACGCTTACAAGACCTGTTTACCGGTGCTCAGCCACAGGCTGGAAATGTCTCCCTAACCCTCAAACCCGCGGTCCAGGACGCGATGGTAGCAGCGCTATCCGGAAAGACCGGTGCCGCGGTGGCGTTGAACCCGAGAACGGGAGAAATCCTGGGAATGGCATCCTCCCCCGCTTTTGATCCCAATGCTTTGAGCGGTACTGACGGCACCGCGCTGCAAAATACGTATAACGCCCTGCTCGCCGACCCTCAAAAACCCCTGTTAAATCGCGCGATTAGTGAACTTTATCCCCCGGGTTCGACATTCAAGATTGTGACTGCTGCTGCTCTGATGTCTCATGGCGCAGTAGATGCGGACACGGTGGTGGATGCCCCCGATACGCTGGATTTACCGGGTACCAATGTCAAGCTCACCAACTATGCCGGTGAGTCTTGCGGAAATGGGAAAGTACCCTTCCGAAAAGCCTTTGCGATGTCCTGTAACACCCCGTTTGCGGCATTGGGAATGCAGTTGGGCGGACAGCCCCTGCAGGCACAAGCCAAAGCCTTTGGTTTCGGCACCGTCCCGAACGTGCCTCTGACCGGGGTAGCTTCCCAATTTCCACCCCCGGACGCGCCGTCTTTCCTGGCGAACGCTGCGATTGGTCAGCAGTCCGTGCGGGTGACTCCCCTACAGATGGCAATGGTGGCGAGCGCGGTCGCCAATGACGGAAAAATCATGACGCCCTACCTGATTAATCAGGAAATGTCCTCCGATTTCCAGGTTCTCAAGCAGTACACTCCACAGGAATTCAGTCGGGCAATGTCACCGGAAATTGCCGCTAGCATCCGCCAGATGATGGTTGACGTGGTGCAATCTGGAACCGGCAAAGCTGCCAGCATTCCCGGACTTGACGTGGCGGGTAAGACCGGAACCGCCGAAACGGGAGTAGGGCGTGGTCTGGATCATTGGTTTGTGGGGTTTGCCCCCGCACAAGACCCGCGTATTGCCGTAGCGGTTGTGGTGGAGGACCCGCAGGGCGTGCGCGGTACCGGCGGAACGGTAGCGGCACCGCTGGCGCGCAGCATTTTGCAGGCAGGAGTGAGCCAATGATTGGGGCAAATACCGTGCTCAACGACCGTTATCGCCTGGTGTCCGTCCTGGCAACCGGCGGAATGGGGGTGATTTGGCGCGGTTGGGACAAGCGCAGCCAAAACGTCGTTGCGGTCAAGGTGTTAAAGGAGGAACTCATCGGACAGGAGACCTTCCTGGCACGTTTACGCGCCGAAGCCACCAACGCTGCCCGGCTGCATCACCCCAACCTTGCCGCCGTTTTTGATTGGGGGGAAACTGACGGTCAGGGCTGGATTGTGATGGAGCTGGTGGAGGGTCGTCCCCTGTCAGATATTTTGGCAGGCGGTCAAATTCTATCTTGGGAACAGCTCGCCCCCATCCTCATCCAAATTGCTCACGGTCTAGAGGCTTCTCACGAGGGACACGTCATACACCGCGATGTGAAGCCTTCAAATATCTTGGTTTCTGATAAGGGCGTGGCGAAACTGACAGACTTCGGAATTTCGTTGGCACCGCGTGCTGAGGCCCTGACCGCGGCAGGAATGGTGATGGGTACCGCGCAGTATCTGCCTCCCGAACAGGCGATGGGGGAAACCGCGACTGCCTTGGGTGATATTTATGCACTGGGGGTCATTGCCTACGAAGCCTTGGCTGGAAAACGCCCGTTCACTGGTCCCACTCAGGTCGACATCGCGATGTCACACGTGAAAGACCCGGTTCCTCCCCTTCCGGATTCTGTAAACTCCCAAGTAGCAGCGTTGATTTACCAGATGTTAGAGAAAGACCCGCGGCTACGCCCCCAATCGGCGAAACAGCTGGCTGAGTCGATTCAGGCGCTGTGGCACGGCACGGTGCCGCTGTCGTTTACCCCGCGCATGAGTTTTTCACGCAGCCTGGCAGATGCTCCCCCGACCGCCCAGATGCCCGTGACGCAGATCGACAGCACCCCGGAAGATACCTCGTCAGACTCTCAGTCCACGGACAGACCCGTCGAATCGGTCCACCCCGCGGAATCTGTGGCGTCAGTCTCCGCGCGTAAACCGGTGGCGTCCCCTGCCCCGGTAACGCCCGCAAAATCAACTGTGGCACCGGTCGATCCGAAGCTAACAGACCAGGCACCGCAGTCCCCTCGTGCGGTCCCAAATAAACCCCATGCGACCCCCGCGGCAGCCTCGCGCCAGGCTCCATCCGACTCGCCTGCCCCGGAGATGTCCGCACCGCCCTTGCGACCCGCTTTTCATCGCGTAAAACCGGGACAACCGGCAGCCATTCCGGTGGGTTCTCAGGTGATTCCTCCCGAACGTCACGAGGAAATGATGCGTTACCTGGAAGCCAAACCACTGCCCCAACCGCAGACGGGATCGAAACAAAAACTTATTGTTGCATTAGTCATCACCGCGGTGGTGTTGATAGCGTTGATTTTTGGGCTGGCAACTACCCTGCGTACCGGGGCCTCAACCGGTAACCTTGAATCGGGTTTGACCGTGACTGCGGTCGGAGCCCCAGCCAGCTCGCCAGTGGAGGAGGAAAACCTTGAGTCAGTCTGACCGGATTATCGGCGGGCGCTACGTAATTAACCAGCTCATCGGACGCGGCGGTATGGCAGAGGTCCATATCGGCAATGACACGCGCCTGAACCGGATTGTAGCGATTAAGATTTTGCGTCAAGATTTGGCGCGCGACCCCGTCTTTCAGGCACGTTTCCGTCGCGAAGCCCAGTCGGCGGCGAACCTGAACCATCCTTCTATCGTGGCTGTCTATGACACGGGTGAAGAAACTATCACCGCTTCGGATGGCGTAGAGATTAAAGTGCCTTACATCGTCATGGAGTACGTGGAAGGTCACACGGTGCGAGAGCTGTTGACGGACGGGAATCCGGTTCCGCTGGAAGAAGCGGTCGAAATCGTGTCCGGGGTCTTGGACGCGCTGGAATATGCTCACCATCAAAACCTGGTGCACCGCGATATTAAGCCCGGCAACGTGATGATTACCACGACCGGAAAGATTAAGGTGATGGACTTTGGGATTGCTCGTGCCTTGTCCGACTCCCAAGCCACCATGACGCAAACCGATGCGGTGGTGGGAACCGCTCAATATCTTTCTCCCGAACAGGCTCGTGGCGAGCAGGTTGATGCCCGTTCCGACCTTTATTCCGCGGGGTGTTTGCTGTTTGAGCTGCTGACTGGTCAGCCCCCGTTTAAAGGTGATTCGGCTGTGGCGGTTGCGTTCCAGCATGTTTCCCAGCTGCCGCCGCTGCCCTCCTCGATTGCCCCGGACATTCCAGAGTCTCTGGACCGCGTGGTGATGAAAGCGTTGGCAAAAAATCGTGAAGATCGCTATCCCGACGCGGCTCATATGCGTGCTGACCTGCAGGCTTCTCTGCACGGCGGAAATGTGGCGGCTCCCGCTACCGCAACTTGGACGGCTCCGTTGGCAGGTGATGCCACCGGCGCTACCACTGTCTTGCCGCCCGTAAATCAGGGCTATGCGGGTTATGGAGCCCCTCGGACCAGCGCCATGGCTCCTGCGGGACAAAACCAGCCCACCCAAACTTTGGACGCCACCGACCCGACCCAGGATAAACGTGCTAAGTCCCGCAAGAAAGCACTGATTATTGTCATCGTGCTGCTGGCGATTTTGGCAGCTCTAGGTCTCGGATATTGGCTGGTTTTCAACCAAGACAAGCCCAACGACGAAATGGTTGAGATTCCCTCGTTGGACGGCATGAATCAGGAAGAAGCCTCTGCGGCCATTACCGATGCAGGACTGGTGTTCCGGTTGGGGCGCGGGGTCAGTTCCGAGGACATTCCCGAAGGTATTTTTGTTAAATCCGATCCGGCAGTAGGGACGAAAGTTGCCAAAGGTTCCAAGGTGTTTGTCTCGCTGTCTACCGGTCCTGGTGATGCCAGTGTGCCCTCTCTAGCAGGGCTGACTCAGGAACAGGCGCGGAAGGCTTTGGAGGCCGAAGGCTTGGAGATCGGCAACATTACGACCGTTGATTCCGGCACGGTAGACAAAGACAAAGTCATTAAATCCAACCCTGCCGAGGGCGAAGCGGTTAAGCAAGGTGACTCGGTTGACCTGGAAGTGGCCTCCGGCAACTTCCGGATTCCCCAAGACCTCGTGGGGAGCACCAAGGATGCCCTGCAAAAGTTTGCGAACGCGAACCGGGTGCGTTTGACGATTGCCGAAAAGGAAGATTCTACAGTTGAGCCGGGTACCGTATTGTCTTTGGACAAGGCCGGTCAGTTGGTCGGGTTGGATACGTCCATGACCGCGGTGGTGGCGATTGCTCCGAAGGAACCCACGCCCAAGCCCGAAACTCCGACTGATACGCCCAGCGCCCCGGCAGAGCCTTCCCGAGCTCCGGAAACACCCGCCACGTAATGAATTGCGCTGACCGGAGGTTTCCGGTCTTAGTTGCCGGGCTGCGGTTGTTCCGTGGGTTCTAAGACCCAGGTGGCTTGACCTCTTCCGGTAGTGGGGTCCAAGACGTTGCGGCACAAGAATTTGTTTCCGTCGGCATCAACGGTCGTCTGTCCAACCTCGCAGGTCGCACTGCTTTGCTGGGCGCGCCGTTCCTGCTCCATCTGCTGCTGTTGAAGGAGCATTTGTTCTTCGGATTCTTTCTGCGCCTGTTCCAAGCGTTTGTCATCTATAGCTTTCGTGACCGCGGTGATGTCCTCATCCAGCCGATCCGCAGAGGCCCGCATTGATTCGTTGAGACTATTGACTTTGTCATCGGGCACGGTGGACAGGGAGTTAACCTGGTCCAAAAGGCGTTTCGCGTCCTCAATTTGTGCTGCCAGGGACGCTCTGGGCTCGGTATTGGCTCCTAGATCCGCAGCGGTCTGCGCCAGCTTTTCTGCCTGGGCAATCTTATCTTCCAAGGCTTTTTGCGCCACTTTCAGGCTACTGAGATTCTCCGTTCCCTGAACTTTGCGCAGCACCGCCTCCAGCTCAGTTTGCAGCTTTTTCAACGCGTCAGTCTGAGCCATCATGGTGGAGGTTTTTTTGGCGACGTCCTTGCCGGAGCATTTCAGAGGCTTGATTTCTTTACTGGCCTGTTGAACTTTCGCCTGCATGTCGTCGAGCATCTTGGGGTCTTTGACCTGAGTGGAGTCTACCGTAGCCAAGGTGTTTTCCGCATCGGACACTACCTGTTGCAGCGAAGTGTACTGTTTAGTTAAATCTTGACTCGCCTTCGTGCAAGCCGAACGTGCACCTTGGGAACCACCTCCCATCATCCACATCATGACCAAACCGATGACAAGCGCCACCAAAATGACGCCTGCCACAATAATCGCGATGGTCCAGCGGCGACGAGCTTTGTTGTCGATTTGTCTCGCGGGAGGATTCTGAGGATGGGGACGTGCCTGGTTGGGAGTAGGTCCCTGCCACGGAACGGGTCTTTGCGTATTACCCACCATCACTCACCTCTCGCGCCAAAACGAACTGCCCCTAGTCTAACCCGGAAGTGCGGGGAGGGATATTAGAGACTCGAAATCGTGGCGTAGTGCCAGTCTCATCCTCTCTCATCGCGTCAGCAGGTCCCCAGATTGGTACGGTCTGAAACAGTCGGAACCGACGGTCTATGAATTATTCCGCGGGATGATGAATACTGCATATATATACGTAATCCTCGTTGTAATTGTGCACCGCATGGCGTCGCATCCCAGTAGATTAATGTAGCTTTCACGCAGTTTGTCAATCTCATGTACAGCAATTACACAGTTTGCATGGACAAACCTTAACGTTACCTTGGAAAATGCTATGCGTATAGATATGATGTGAGGTAATTTGCGTTTTCGAAGTCAGAATCGGTGCCCATGGAAGATTTAACTCAGGAACAACTCGAAGCTATCAACCCCGATACTCCGCTCGCTCGCTTGCAGACTATCGCCCAAGAATCTCCCGAGTTATGCCCCTTGCTAGCTTTGAATCCCTCGACCTATCCCGACCTGTTGGATTGGCTAGCAGAACTGCAGGATACGCAAGTCGATGATGCTTTAGCGAAACGTGCTGAGCTTGAGCAACGAGGTGAACTGGAAAACTACGCGACAGCGTGTATTTCCTCAATTGCAGAGGTATCAGAATCATCAGTCTCGCCCGACACTCCGGATTCTCAGCCTGCCGCACTGCCACTTTCTGAGGAACCGCAACCATTCCAAACCCCAGATTTCCCCTCTTCTGAAGAGCCTGAGCTTTCTCCAGGTGAACTAGAGTTACATCGAGATGAATCGTCTGCAGCCGCCGCGGCAGCAGCAGAAATGGCTGCCATGAACCGGGTTAATCAGGCGAACCAGGCTGTCGCAGCGAACTTTGTCCCGGATTTGTCATCTCCCGCGGCTGCGAAGTATTCCACAACCACAAAACTCTGTAATCGGCTCTCGAGCTCTGATAAAACTACCAGCGGTCGGTTCAACCATTTTTGGCTATTTATGATCCTCGGATTATTAATCTGGCTGGTTGTCATCGTGCTGGTGGTCTGGGGGTTAACCAACAATGCTCACAAGCCCGTTTCGATGAGTAGTGCGCAAGCGGCTGAGCCCACTCCTAGCGTGACTGCCACTCCCCAAGAGTTGACACAGAACGGCTTGCCGGAAGGGTACACCGGTCCGACCAAGACTATTGAAGTCCCCGGCGCCAAGCCTGGCGAAACGATCCGACGGGTGGTGCCAGATGACAGCGCCCACGCCAGTGCTAGCGCCTCACCCACACCTTCGCCCACTCCCACCAATCCGCTGGCTGCCCCAGCTAATGCCAAGAAACTCAACAGTTTCACCACTGCTGACGGCAATGTTCGCTGTATTTTTGGCAGGTCGCAAGTGCAGTGTTTCGCCAACTCTACAGACCCTTACTACTGTTCGACGCAAGCTCCGAATACGGGATACAGCGATGTGCTTTACGCCTCTCACAGTCGTGGACACGAGTTTTCGTGTATCGAGCCTATAGATACCGCTACGGAGGGGACTTTAAGCGCCAATGAGTCTGTGACCAACGGCACTTTTGCCTGTCAAGCTAGCAAGACCGGTAACCGGGTGGTGTGCTGGAACACCTCCGCGGGCGACGGTATCGTGGTTGGCAGCGATATGGCGGCACGCTTCGGAAAAGGCAAATACGTCCCTTCACAGTGGGATAAGTAAGCCCTTACGGAGATTTCTGGCACGATTTAGCGCTGTGTAAATAAGTCTGCGCTGCCCCGCGCCAATATGGGGAAAAGTGCGGAGTGCGAAACCGAGGTTATTGCGCGGCTCCTTGACCAGCTGCTACCTGCGCCATATCCAGATTCCGGACTTGGTGAAGCAGTTCATCCAACTGAGTGCCTTGGAGCAGACCAGCCTCCCGAAACACCAGAATAGACTGACGGAAAATCATCAGGGTCGGGATGGAAACAATACCCGCTGCGCTAACCAGCGGTTTTTGTTCCTCAGTGTTGACGGTACCGAAGTAAACGTCTTGGTTACGCAGAGAAGCCTGTTCAAAAACTGGGGTAAAAAGGCGACACGGACTGCACCACGGAGCCCAGAATTCGAGCACCACAATGTCATTCTCACTCATAGCCTGAGCCATGTTTTCCTGAGTGACAATATTTACTGCCATGAGTCAGTGCTCCTTTCCGCAACGAGTCTAACACAGAGAGGGATGGCTCCAGGCCGATTAAACCAAGTAAATTAGGTTGTTTAGAGGTCGGCAGCGACCAGTTCCGCCAGCTGCACCGCATTGAGAGCGGCGCCCTTGCGAAGGTTATCTCCACAAACCACCATGATTAGACCGCGATTATCAGGCACCGCCTGATCTTGACGGATGCGACCGACCAGCGACGGGTCGATACCAGCCGCGTCCAGCGGGGTCGGCACATCTTGCAGCATTACTCCGGGAGCGCCGTCTAAAGCCTGCTTAGCCTGTGCAACCGTAATCGGCTGGGCGAATTCGGCATGGATGGTGAGGGTATGGGAGGTCAAGACGGGGACACGCACGCAGGTGCCCGAGACACGCAGGTCCGGTATCCCCAGGATACGGCGCGACTCGTTGCGCAGCTTTTGCTCCTCATCGGTCTCGAGACTACCGTCATCAGCGTACTTGCCAGCCATAGGCACCACGTTGAATCCGATGGGAGCCACGTAGGTTTCTGGAGTAGGCCAGTCTATCGCCCTGCCGTTGAGGACGAGTTTATCCAGGTTGGAAACATCCCCCACGGCTTCGACCATGTGTTCCAGTTCACGTACACCCTTCAGCCCCGATCCCGACACTGCCTGATAGCTAGAAATTGTCAACCGGGTTAACCCTGCTATGTCGTGTAGCACCTTCAGCGGAGGCATAGCTGCCATCGTGGTGCAGTTCGGGTTAGCGATGATACCTTTCGGGCGATTTTTCAAGTCTTGAGGATTGACCTCACTGACGACTAGGGGGCATTCTAGGTCTTTGCGCCAGGCGCTAGAATTGTCAACCACGACAGCTCCAGCCTGTACAAATTTCGGGGCGAATTCTCGCGAAGCAGCGGCACCAGCGCTAAAGATAGCGAGGTCCACCCCGGAGAAATCCGCAGTCGCGGTGTCCTCCACCACTACCCGCTGTCCTTGGAAGTCAACCACGGTACCTGCCGAACGGGCTGAGGAAAAGAAACGGAAACGGGTGGCAGGAAACTTCCGCTCACTGAGCAAGGTCCGCATGACCCGACCGACCTGACCGGTCGCACCGACTACGGATACACAAAGATCATTCTTACTCATCGTCCCGTACCTCCATAGACTACGGCCTCAACTTGTTCCGCATCCAGACCGAACGCAGTGTGAACCGCGCGCACGGCTTCGTCCAGCTGGTCTTCACTAACCAAGACGCTCAAGCGGATTTCCGAAGTGGAAATCATGTCAATGTTGATTCCCGCTTTGGAAAGAGTTCCAAAAAGTTTTGCAGAAACACCCGGATTGGTTCGCATTCCGGCGCCCACGAGCGACAACTTTCCCACGTTGCCGGTGTGGACGACCTTTAAGAAACCTCCTTCCTCTTTAGCGCCCTCTAACGCCTTTACTGTGTCCGCAGCATCGGCATGGGGCAGTGTGATTGTTAAGTCAGTAGCGCCTGGCTGCACCGTCGACACGTTTTGCACAATCATGTCGATGTTGGCGCCAGCTTGCGCAATAATCTCAAAGATGTGAGCGGCTCGACCCGGTTCGTCGGGCACTCCCACCAAAGTGATCTTATCCTCGCTGCGATCGTGAGCGAGGCCGGAAATGAGCGGTTCTTCCACTGGGGTCTCCTTCATGAGCTGGGCTTCTGGATCAAATGTCAAAGCACTGTCAGGCACCAAGCCTTTTAGCTCGGGATGAGCCGGTCCATCGGAGATCCAGGTGCCTGATTTGTCCGAAAAGGACGAACGCACATGGAGAGGCACGTGATAACGTCGCGCAAATTCAACAGCCCGAAGATGCAGGATTTTAGCGCCGTGGGCAGCCATTTCCAGGGTTTCTTCAAAAGTCGTTGCTGCAATTTGCTTCGCCTTGGGGACGAGACGCGGATCCGCCGTGAACATACCATCCACATCGGTATAGATTTCACACACGTCAGCATGAAGGGACGCGGCTAACGCCACTGCTGTCGTGTCTGAACCGCCACGACCCAGAGTGGTCACGTCTTTACGTTCGTTTACGCCTTGGAAACCTGCCACAATCGCAATGTAGCCATCTTGAATAGAGCGAGCTACCCGTTCCGGCACCATCGAGACGATATGAGCCTTGCCATAGTGATTGTCGGTTTGCACGCCGGCTTGCTGACCTGTGTAGGAGATAGCAGTTTCACCGAGTTCATTCACCGCCATCGCTAAGAGAGACATGGAAATTCGTTCTCCGGCGGACAGCAGCATATCCATCTCCCGCTGGGGAGCTTTATCAGTGATGGATGCAGCCAAATCCAGCAGGTCATCGGTCGTGTCTCCCATTGCGGAAACTACTACCACAACCTTGTGACCTGCCCGTTTGGTGGCAACAATACGCTTGGCAACGCGCCGCATGGCCTCCGCATCCGATACGGAGGAGCCACCGTACTTCTGCACAACCAGGGCCATGAACACCTCTCTTAAGCCGACGCGCGGCAGTTGAGGGCCGCGGCACCTTTACTGCTAACTGTTAGATTATAGCGATTTGCTTGAAACTGGTGAAATTGCTGACCAGCCATAATTCGGAGTCCTGCCCACACGTGGTTTGGGAAATCAATCCGGCAAAGAAGTTTCGCCAACAGTTCGGGATGCGCTGGGCACTTTACAAACGGCGTCGACCTTCCAGGGCGCGTCCCAGCGTTACTTCGTCGGCATATTCCAGGTCGCCACCCACCGGTAACCCAGAAGCCAGGCGCGAAGCGGGGATTCCGATGGTAGCGAGCATTCGTGCCAAGTAAGCCGCGGTCGCTTCGCCTTCCGTATTGGGGTCAGTGGCGATGATGACTTCCTTAATGGCAGAGTCCTGCAGACGTGTCATCAACCCGGCGATTCGCAGTTGATCAGGTCCAATCCCATTGATGGGATCCAGGGCACCGCCCAGGACGTGATACAGACCGCGATACATCCGGGTGCGCTCCAAGGAAACAATGTCAGTGGCTTGTTCGACCACGCAGATGAGGGACTGATCCCGGCGTGAATCCTGGCAAATCGCGCATACCGGATGTTCGGTGATATTGCCGCAAACCTCGCAAAAGTGAACCTTTTCCTTAACGCTGGTCAGCGCCTCGGTCAGTCTCTTGATGTCGGCTTCATCGGCACTGAGGACCCAAAATGCGATGCGTTGGGCAGATTTTGGTCCCACACCCGGCATTTTCCCCAACGCATCAATGAGATCTTGCAGAGCCTCTGTGAAAATTTGGTTCATTACCAGCCTGCCTTTGCAGACGAGGAACCCGGCACCAGCTTCGGATTGATGATGGTACCGCCCAGCATGGCTTGGGCAGTCTGGATACCTGGTTTCATTTCCTTGGAATCCTGCGGGTCATCCTGTTGACGCGGTTCACTAGATTCGCGTGAGTCCGGGGCGGACGGCGCAGTTACAGGTGTGGGTTCTGTGGGTTCCTCTGAGGGAACAACCGGGGCAGGCGGTTCTGACAGAACCGGGGCAGGAGTTTCAGGCGCAGCAGGAGCCGGCTCATCGAGCACGGCAGAAGCGAGCGGTTCCGGTGGAGCTGTGGGCGCAGTCGTGGGTTCGGCAGGTCGAGACTGCGGCTGGGCAGGAGGTTCGTGCCAGTCCGGCGACATTTCTGGCTCAAAATCTGCCGGATCAGGTGGCAGGGAAAAATCCTCTGGTGGGGCAGAATGTTCCGGTGGGGCTGCATGCGACTCTGATGGAGCTATCGGCGCAGCAGCGGGCGCCCCGAAACCGGCCACTACACCGCGCACTTCTACATGAAGTCCAGTAAATCCCTGAATGACCGCAGCCAGGGCAGAAGTGTGGCGTTCCCCAAACGCCCGTACCAATCCAGGGTTCGGGAAAGCGATTTCTACTGTCGACCCGCGCATTCCCTGCAACTGACCGTGAGTTTCCAACAGGTTCCCGGTCGCGGCGTGATTTTGTTTCAAACGAGCCATGATTTTGCCCCAGTTGGAACGGATTTTTTCATAGTCTCCGTCTCTGCCTGTGCCGGGCTGGGCAGGTCGCTCACTCTGGGCAGAGGCAGCGACATGAACAGGTGCAGAAGTCTGGGCAGGGGCGGCAGGGACCCCTGCGGGGGCAGAAGCCGGGGTGGGCGGCTCCGTCTGGGTATCACGCGGGACAGACTTTTGGACCGACTGAACGCTCGAGGTTAGGCTTTCCGTCCGATTCGAGTTTTCACCGGGAATGTCCCACGGGGTCGGCTTAAACTCCCACTTTTCCTCACGGGGTGCCTTAGTTTGCGCGGCTTGCGAAACCGGTCCCGCCTCGCGCTGTGTTGTAGAAACTGGCGCTGGTTGGGGCACAGAACGGTCTGGAGGTGCAGAACGGTCTGGACGTGCGACAGGACCAGCCGAGCCCGCAACGGCACTGGTGGGAGCCCCCTGTGGGGGGGTCTGAGCGTACATGGGCGCCGCCGGAGGAAGAACCGGCTCGCTGTCCCGAGCGCCCGACTCGGTAGCCTTCGCTGCCACCCTCACGGTCGATGTCGCACCCTCGGCAGCGGTAGACGCTGCGTCATCTGAGGTCGCCAACAGCAGTTTTGCCACCAACAGTTCCAAAGCTAGACGCGGAGAAGCAGCCCCCACCATCTCAGTAAGCCCGTTATCCACGAGTTCGGCGCAGCGCGTCAGAGTGCGAGGGGTAAGCGCCGCAACTTGGGGACGCATCGCCGCTAGCTCGGACTCGGGCAAATCCCCCAACACTGCCCCGGCACCCGCCCCAGCCAACTTCATAACCACCAGGTCGCGCAGATATTGCAGCAGGTCCTCCACGAAACGCCTGGGTTCGTGCCCAGTCTGAATCATTCGGTCTACTACTGTGTAGGCATCAGCCCCGGAACCGGACACCAAAGCGTCCACCATTCCACCCAACAGCCCGGAATCGGTGTAGCCCAGCAGGGACACCGCCCGGTCATAGTGCAGCTTCGGTTCCGCCTCCCCAGCAATGAGCTGATCTAGGATGGACAAAGAATCGCGTACGGATCCGCCGCCGGCTCGCACCACCAGCCCCAACACCCCGTCCTCGGCAGTGACCCCCTCGGAACGGCACAAACCCGCCATATAGTCCCGCAATACCTCCGGAGCAACCAGCCGGAATGGATAGTGATGGGTGCGAGACCGGATTGTGGAAATGACTTTTTCGGGATTCGTGGTGGCAAAAATGAATTTAATGTGATCCGGCGGCTCCTCTACCAGCTTTAACAGAGCGTTGAAGCCTTCCTTGGACACATTGTGTGCCTCATCAATGATGAAAATCTTAAACCGGTCACGCGCCGGGGCATAAGCCGCCCGATCACGCAGTTCCCGCGTGTCATCCACCCCGCCGTGTGAAGCGGCGTCAATCTCGATGACATCGAGGGAACCCGACCCGCCCGTCGCCAAATCCCGACAGGAATCGCAAGTCCCGCACGGGGTAGCGGTCGGTCCCTGGGCACAGTTTAAACAGCGGGCTAAAATCCGGGCGCTGGTCGTTTTGCCGCAGCCCCGCGGTCCGGAGAACAGGTAAGCATGGTTGACCCGCCCATTCGCTAAAGCTGCCTGGAGCGCCTTAGTTACGTGTTCTTGACCGATTACGTCTTCAAAAGTGTCGGGACGGTAGCGGCGGTACAGGGCAGTCATCATGTCTCTACTCTACCCGAGCCCCGGTGGTGAAAAATTTTGAGTTCCTCCGGAATTAAAAGTTCCCCGCGCACCCGACAGGGAGCCCTTATCCTTGCTGTCTTCCGACCCTGGGGAGGTTCAGACTATGTCGTCACGCGGGGAACGAAACTATTCTACTTGCCCGCAGCCAGAATTAGGAATTCTCCTGCCACAATCATTCCGGGGCGAGGACGTCCGGGAATGTCACTTTCCGCCACGCACACGCTCACGGGGAAACCTGTGGTAACTTCCAAAACCCAGAAATTTTGTCCCGTCAGCGTGTTGGAGTGCATCTCGGCGGCAGTAATTTTTCCCGACAGTACCGCTCCAGCGTGCGCACCCTGCTGTTGGAGGACAGACACCGCTCCCGTCGAGATAAAGGTCGGCAGGGTATCCTCCGGGGCTCGTTGTGGACCGTCCAAAGCCGCGCCGAAAATTTTTGCGGTCTGGCTAGCCGCGTAACTTGCCACATTTTCATACAGTTCGACTCGCTGTGCCAGGGCGGAAATCCCCAGTTTGCCAGCTCCGGCGCGTCCGGGCTCATGCCCCAACCCGTCTCGCATCGCCACGCAAGCCTTGCCCACGGAACGCTCCACCCCGTCTTGTGCGTCAACTATGTCAACTAACGCGAAACGGTCTGCCATCTCGACCCATCGTGCGTCAACCGCGCCGCTAGCATTGAAATCCTGGTGAATGTCCGCGATTTTTTCCGCAACCACGTCAAAGACGGCAACCGCTCCAGAACGGTCTGCGTACTGGAAAGTCCCGTTTTCCATATCTCCGGCTACCGGGGTGCACTGGTCAGCCGCCTGAGCCAGAATTTCATCGGCTCGCTGTTCAGTGGTCATTTCAAAGCCCACCGCCCGCCAGGTCGGTCCGATGGTAAAGACTGTCGTGCCGTCCTCACCGTTAGACCTGCCCAAGGGGTTTTCGCCCGCCACAGTCATGGTTCGCTCCTCATCAGCCGCTCACGATTCCCCGGTTTATCCTCGGGATTCTCTAAATTTCAAGTCTAAACCACAAGCGGGCGCAAAGTCTGTAACTACACCCCAGATTTACGAGCTATAGTAAGCCTTTTGCACGGGGCGCAGGGCGCTGACTTCGATTCCAGCAGACGTTTATCGTCAACTCCGGACTCAACCGGCATAACCGTTCGGATTTTGTGACTGCCAGTTCCACGAATCCCGGCACATGTCGTCCAGGCTCAAGCGGGCTTCCCAGCCCAGCAGTTCCCGCGCCAAACTCGCGTCGGCGTAAACCGTGTCAATGTCTCCCGGGCGGCGTCCGTCAATAACGTAAGGGATTCGTTTACCGCAGGCTCGCTCCATCGCGTGCAGCAATTCCAACACAGAATAACCCTGGGAAGTCCCCAGATTAATCGCTTTCGCCCCCCGATGTTTCAGCCCGTAATCGATGGCAGCCACATGCCCGCGACCCAGGTCCATGACGTGAATGTAGTCGCGCACCCCGGTTCCGTCCGGAGTGTTGTAGTCGTCACCGAACACGTGCAGTTTTTCGAGCTTACCGACAGCGACCTGGGTGATATAGGGCATGACATTGTTCGGTATGCCTTTGGGATCCTCGCCAATCCGCCCGGAGGGATGTGCCCCAATGGGGTTAAAGTAGCGCAGCAGCACGGCAGAAAACTCGGGGTCGGCGGAACACACGTCGCGCAGTATGATTTCGTTCATCAGCTTGGACCAGCCGTAAGGGTTGGTGGCAGTGCCGGTCGGCATGGTTTCTTTCAGTGGGGACACCCCGTCGGCTCCGTACACAGTTGCGGAGGAGGAAAAAATCATCAGGTGACAGTCGTGGTCCCGCATGGCGCGCACCAGAGAGAGGGTCGCGTTGAGGTTATTGTCGTAGTATTCCACCGGCTTGGCTACCGATTCCCCCACGGCCTTAAGCCCCGCAAAATTAATCACAGCGTCAATCTGGTGAACCTCAAAAACCCGCTGTAGAGCGTCAAGGTCACGCACGTCTTGCTGATAGAACGGGATGGTCTCGCCCACGATTTCCGAGACGCGCGTCATAGCTTCCGCGCTGGAGTTATACAGATTGTCTACACAGACGGCGCGGTATCCCGCCTCATAGAGGCAAATCAGCGTGTGCGTGCCGATGTATCCGGCTCCACCTGCCACCAAAATTGTCTTGTCAGTCATTTCTGTTTCCTTCCCTCACAAGTTGTCATGGTTTACGCACCGGGACTACGACGCTAGTTCACGGTGTTTGGGTTCAGGTTAAAAGTCTCGACTGCCCAGGGGAATCCCCACTGGAACAACGCTGCCACCACTGCCAGCAGCAGAATCGCCATCTCGATACAGCGCAGCCACTTCGGACCGGGCATCACGGCAAACAACCATTTGTACATCCTGGTTTCCTCTCTGTACTACCCGACCAAGCCAGCACCGGGCGCGGAGCTGGCATCACCGGATGGGGCAATCGCGTTCGGGTCGCTCGCCGGAGCCTCAGTCCCATCTTGTGAACCCTCCGGGGCAACGCCCTGACCTGCCTGTTTCATGGCATCCAAACCTTTGAGGGCTAATGGTCGCCCTTGCGTGCGTGGTACCCAGTAGGAAAACTTGGAATACACGATGAACCGCTGCGTATTGCCGTATTCCGGGTGGCAGGTGGTCAGGGTCATGAGCCGTTCATGAGGGACGGTTTCTTTCGATTTATGCGGTACAGGGTAAATCACATCTCCCTGAGACGGCAGGACTATCTCAGTTGACGTGACCTGATAAACCAGCCAGGCTTGGGAAGTCTCGACCACCAGCGGGTCGCCCGTCTGCAGCTCGTGGACACGACGGAATGAATTACCATACGAGCGCCGGTGGGCAGCCAGAGCGAAGTTACCTAGCTCACCCGGACCTTGCGTTTCGGTGTAATGCCCGGCATAGCCCGTATCCAACACCGCTTCGTTCGTGCCTTGCATGATGGGGATGACCATCGAGTCCCAGCGGGGCACGTGCAGGGTAGCAAAAGTCTGACCCACTGCCGGCATGGTTACGTCAGGGGGCGGGTCGGTGCGCTGTTCTTCTGTCGTGGCGGTGGCATCGTGAGCGGTAGAGTTTTGGAAAGATTCCACCGCCACCGCGGTCGCACCTTGCACCTGCCAAGTCGTTACATACAGTTGCCACACGACGAACAGCCCCAGGACCACGCCCACCGTCAGCATGGTTTGCCCAATCCCGCTCATGACCAGGACCGATACGGGGGTGCGCCGGCGTTTTGCCGGGGGTATCGTCTCGTCCTCAATCGGGGCGGTCGGTCTTTCAGAAGGGCGAGTCAGAAGCTGCGGGGAAGTTAGGGGCTGTGCCGGGGGCTCACCAGGGGTGAGTGAGGACGTCGCCGGTCGTGTCGGACCAGCAGGAGGTCGGGAAGGGGCTGAAGCAAGAGACGGGGGGGTTGCCCCACCAGCAACCGCTGGGGTTGTCGCCCCAGAAACGGGCAGGTTCACCGCACCAGGCACCGCGGGCTTTGCCATACCGGGAACCGGTGGATTCATGGCAGTGTGCCCCGCTGCACCGGGAGGTACCGGACGAGTGGGGTGAGACGATGCGGGACGAGCCGTCCCGGAAGTCTCGGCGTGAGATTGGCTACCAACAGGTGAAACCCCACTTGTGGGCACTTGTGAAACAACCTGGGGCGGTACCACAGACGGGGACGCCACCGGGGGCTGCGCTGCCCAAGGACCTGGCACAGGGGTCGACGCTACGGGACCTTGTGGCGGTTTTGGCTGCGTCCCCCGAGACTGCCGCGATGCCGCAGGGGTCGACCGGGGTGCGACCGGCGATTCCTGCTGCGCGCGACGCTGCCGGCGCGACGGGAACTGCTGTGGTACGGGACGCTGTTCACTCATTCCAACCCCCTTGACACGCGGTTAAACTAACTTCAAAATTTTACCAATTTCCAAAGGATTTAGCTTACAGTTATCATTAACCTGTTAAGCATTCTTTTGTCACAAGGAGTTGTTGTGCCCGAATCCAAAAAGCGCAAGCGCGCCTCGAAAGTGGTTAAGTCTGACAGCGAGTTGCGTCCCTCGTGGACTGAGGATATGAAACGCTCCCCCCGATGGTACGCCCCAACTGCCATGATTATCATGGGTCTGGGTCTGCTATGGATTGTGCTGCACTACATCCTGGCGCAAACCGCGGGGATCAACCTGTTAGGACTGGGCAACTGGAACATCGCGGTGGGATTCGGCGTGATTATGGTCGGTTTCATCATGCTGATGTGGTGGAAGTGAGACAAAAATTAACCGGTCGGGTGTTTCCCCGACCGGTTTTCAAAAACCAAGGTTTTACTTATCGGTAACGACCACCAGGTCGTCATCGTCAATGTCTTCCCAGGATTCCTCCGCCCAAGGGTCCTCGACCGGACGGGTGCGACTGTACAAAATAAACCCGACCACCGCGGCGGCTCCGGTCAACAGAATGGTCGCCAACCAGGGATGACGAATCGGGCACTTCTTTTTAGGGTTCATAGCTGACTTAACTCCTTCACTCGCTTTGGAAACTTTTTCGGCAATAGTGCCGTCGCCGGCAACCGCCCTCGACACTGCCTCGTTTACGGCTTGCGCTCGCGGCAGGAGGTCCGTCTTCACCTTAGTACCGAAGTCCCCGACGGCTCCACGAGCCTTGCCAGCAACCTCAGCAGCATTCAGTGCCATGTCTCCCCCGGCTCGCTTCATGCATTCCATATCGATGCATTTCGACAAGTTATCCAGCATTGGATCCTTCTTTCACTCACACCGAGCCGAATGGACACGGTTGGTTCTATTTTGCCCCTTATTTTGAATTTTTGCAGGAAATAAGCCGGTTCTTTTTCCGGTTCACCTCAGTTTGTGGTGGCACTGATAGTGCCAGGTTTGCCTCAAATTGCTTTGCGCGCGCGCCGTACGCATGAAAAGATGGAACCATGCAAGCAACGATTCACACTTCTGCAGGCGATATCAGCCTGGAACTTTATCCCGAATCCGCACCGGTCACGGTTAAGAACTTCACCGACCTGGCTACCGGTGCGCGTCAATGGACCCACCCGATTACCGGGGAAACTTCCACTGAGCCGCTTTATAACGGCACAGTGTTTCACCGGGTCATCTCTGGTTTCATGATTCAGGGCGGAGATCCCATCGGCACCGGCACCGGCGGTCCCGGCTACGTTTTTGACGACGAAATCGACCCGGCTTTGGGCTTCACCGAACCTTACCTGTTGGCGATGGCGAACGCCGGCACCCGCGGCGGTCAGGGCACCAACGGTTCCCAATTCTTCATTACGGTCGCGCCGACCACTTGGCTGAACGGCAAGCACACGATTTTTGGTCGCGTCCTGGATGATGCGTCTCGTGCAGTCGTGGATCAGATTGCCGCCACCCAAACGGATCGCGCGGATCGTCCCGTGGACGACATCATGATTGAGTCCATCGACATTACGGAGTAAAGCCTCTCAGTCCCTCACCCGTCGGTGGTTTTACAGGTACTGTTAAGTCATGAAACACACCGCAAGAGCCCCTAAGCCCTACGTGACTTGGGGGCTTTGTATTGCCTTAATCATCGTCTGGGTCGCCGAACTGTTTATACCCGGAGTCATCCAGCATTTCGCGTTTATGCCACTCCTGGGTTTGTTTGAACCGTGGCGATTCATCACCGCTGCGTTCCTGCACTCCGTACCCACTCCATTCCACCTGGCGTTTAACACCTGGGCTTTGCTGGTAGTCGGTAGGGCACTAGAGCCCGTGATAGGTCACATGAAACTGGCGCTTGCCTTTGCTATCAGTGCCTTCGGGGCGCTCATGGCACAGTGCTTGACTGTATTTATCGACCCCCACGCCTGGATTACCCCGACGGTGGGCGCATCTGGGGCGGTGTTTGGCTTCTTTGGTATGGTCCTGGCCATTCAAAAGGTGCTACGCCTGCCTTGGACGGAAATGGGGACTTTAATCGGGCTTAACTTTGTCATCGGTTTCTTGGTTCCTAACGTGGCGTGGGTGGCGCATCTAGGGGGTTTACTGGTGGGTCTGGTGCTGGGAGCCTACACGGGCTGGGTACTGCGTCACGCGACCTATGTAACGATTCCGGTCGAGGGCGGGGATGTCTACGGTTTTATTGCCAATGCGCCAGAGTTTTCGAAACGTCCTGATTCCGGTGTCTCGGACACCTCAGATGCTCTCCACGCTCCAGATACGCCAGGTACGGCAAATGAGCCTGAAAACACCGATGCTACCGAGGTATCGAATCACTCAGATGCCGAGGTACCAGACGGGTCGGATACTCCCGCTGCCGCTCCCACACCCATCCTGCGCCGAGTCACCAGCACGCGCACACGGTTACGTGACTTCGCGGTTTATGGCGGAGTTTTTGTGGTGCTGGTAGCAAGCAACTGGACTTTTTACCACTTCAACTACGAGGCTATCTACAGTTTCTTAAAATAATCCCCCGGAAACCAATTTATACGGTGGAAATAGCGCCGTAGCTGCCATTATTGGCAGCTACGGCGCTATTTCCACCCTTTATCTACAACTCCAGCAGGTATAGCGCTGATTCAAGCCGCACCCAAGCTGAAACGGCGAGGTCGTGAGACCTCGCCGTTTCAGTATTACAGCCTAGGGCTTATGTCGCCTACTTCGCTTCAGACTCGCGCTTGCGCCGTGCTGCCAGCAACCCAAGCCCTGCACCCGCGGCAATCATCAGGATGGACAAGCCACCAAAGATTGCTGCCTGCGCACCGGTCCGAGCCAATGTCGGCGGTACCTTCGGATGCATCGGCGGCACGGTGGTAGCCGGAGCCACCGGGATGCTTGGCGGAGTATCCGGAGGAGTACTCGACGGAGTCGACGGCGGTTTCGTCGTCTCAGACTTCACCGGAGGAGGCGGAGGAGTCGTGGTCTTAGACTCGACCGGAGGCGTGTACGGCGGCGGCGGAGTCGTCGGCTTCACCACGTTCACGGTCTGCGAAGCATCCTGAAGGTCTTCGTGAGCCAGAATCGGGGTGTAGGTGCCAGCCGGAGCCGTACCAGCCTCAGGCAGCTTACCAGCGTAAGCCTTTTCAAAGACCACCAGTTTCTCACCATCGGTCAAACCTGCCGTATCCTTCGCGGTCAGCGGAATCGACATCTTCCAGCTGCCGGAGCCGTCAGCCTCAGCCTTCAAGCCAGCCGCGGTCACCGGCGAACCAACGATGGAGCCATCGGACTTCTTGACCAAGGTACCGACCAAAGTGTATTCAGCACCAGCCTTCAAGCCACTGTAGGTCACCTTATCGTTCACGGTCGCACCTTCACCAGCGGTGATTGACTTGACCCCGGAGAGCTCCGCCGTGGTCTGAAGAGACAGAGCCGGACGACGCGTGATGATCTGTTTCGGATCAGCGTTGTCGCGGTGTTCCACAATCGGCTTGTCCTCAACCTTGGGCTGTCCGCCATCCTTCGTCATCTCATAGAGGGATTCAAAGAATACCACGTCAGCATCCGGGTTAGCGTTGGCGGGAACCACCATCGGGTTGTCCTTGTCAACGATCCACTCGCTGTTATCGCCTTCTGCGGTGACCTTTGTCCACTTCACCAGCGGGTTGCCGTCAGCACCCAGCACCGGTTTGTTGTCGTTCGGGTCAGGCGTGCCGTCGACGTAGACCAGTTCGGTCTTGAGCCAGTAATCGCGACCTTGCACCAGGTTGGTGTAGGTGACGGTATCGACCACAGCCGTATCCTCACTCGGCTTGAGCATCTTGCCATCGTCCGCGGTGCGAGCCACGGTAGCCAAGGTCGGCTTGACCAAGCTGAACTCGTTGAGAGCGGTGACACTCAAGGTGGCAGCCGGGGTAATGGTGAAGGTCTTGGTGGGACCTTCAGCAGCATCAGTCCAGCCTTCAGACTTCCACGAAACCTTCAACTTGGCTTGGGTCGGAATCTGCGCCTTGGCGTCGGTTTCCGTAATGGTTATCTCCGTGCCCATCGGGAAGCCGTCGAACTTCTGGCTGACCGCCTTACTCGGATCCTTCGGGTCCACCGTCAGGTTAAAGTTACCCTCCAGGGCGGTGCCTTCCTTTGCCTTCTTGCCATCAGGCAGTTTAGCCACGTAAGTAAAGTTCCAAGTTGCCGGAATCTTACTGATCACGTCCGCAGGCAAATCTGGAGTCGGTTTGACCACCTTGGTGACCTGGAATCCACCGAAGTAAGTGGATACCTCGAGCCACTGCGTACCTGCGCCCGCACCGAGATTGTCCTCATGGTGGGAGGCAATCAAGCCCGCACCAGTCCGACCGGTCGGCAGCTTAGACAGCTCCGTGGTGAAGGTGTCCACATTCTGCGGCAGCTTGTACAGGTCTTCCCAGACGACAACCGTCTTGTGTGCCTGCGTCAGCTCGGTCGGAACCGTCATATCGACGCTCCAAGTACCACTGTGACCACCCGGTACGTAGCCACCCTCAACAGTGACCTCGCGTACCTCAGAGGGGACGTAGTCAATCTTGTGAGCCTGACCCGCCCTGTCGTATTCAACAAAGTAGGTGTGCAACAGGTACTTGCCGGCCTGCAGGTTCTGGTACTTCACCAGGTCGGTAATCTTACCGCCGTTGCTGGACTTCTTGCCGAATTGACCGGTGGTGATGGTGCCGATGGTGACTTCGTTGGTGAACTTGTTGTCCGCCACCACAGTCACGTTCGGCACGCGGTCGGTACCGTTAGAGGTGCCACCTACTATCACGGTACCCTCGCCGTTCTTGACAGATTCCACGGTGACGCCGTTGGTCTCGGTGAACTTCACGGTGTCCTTCAAGCCGGCTTGCAGCTCAGCATGTTGGACATCCTCGGTGATGGTGCACTTGTCACCAACGGGGATACCGTCGATGGTGCGCGATTCACCTTCGTGCAGGGTAATCGAGTCAACCGAACCCTTTTGGGCACACTTGACAGTGAACAGGTAGGTCGCCTTGGTGCGTTCGACATTCGCGGTGTTCTCATCCCAACCCGTAACAGCCTTGGTCAGGGTCAAGGACCCGAACTCGGGAATGTCCACGGTGATGGACTGGGAATCGGCAGTAATCTCGTTGTGCGAAGCCACCGGCTTGTGGTTACCCTTCGGGGTCACCTTGCCGCCGTCAGCGCTCTCGTACGTGCCTTCCGCCCACAGCTGCTCGAATACGACCAGCTTGTCGCCATGCGTCTTAATGTCTGCAGCCTTGACCGGGATGTCCATGCTGGTCTCGTAAACCAAGACATCCGCACCGTACTGAGCCTCTTCCGCGTCAGTCGCCGGCTTAGCCATATCCGCAGTGACCTTTACGGTCTTTGCGTTCGTAGCCAGGGCAGTCTCATCACCGTTACTGTAAGCAATCTGGCTGTAGACTTGACCGCCCAGAGCGTAGGTCTTGCCTTCCTCGACGTTCACCATGCGGATTACGTCGTGAACCGTGTAGGTCTCGGGAGCCTTCTTGCCTTCATTGTTGACGCCCTTCCAAACCGTCAGGTTTGTACTGCCGTCAACACTGGCAAGGGTACCCACGCCAGGATGCTTGACCTTTACAGTCTGGTTTTCATCGTTCGGATCTTCGTGTTCCGCCACGGGCTGACCCTTCAGCAGCAACGCTTCGTATGCAACCAACTTGTCGTTAGCCTTCAGGACGCTCAACGGTACGGTGAACTCGACCTTCGCAGCAGTCTTGTCCGCAATAGTTCCGCTCACGCGGGTAGCACCATTGGCAGCCTTCGGCGTGGTGAACTTAGCAGTTCCCACCACTCCGGTGTCGCTGACCTTACCGTCGGCAGCAATACCCATGAGCTTACCGTTGAGAGTGTACTCGGTCGCAGGCAGCAGGTTGTAGTACTCAACGAAGTCCGTCAGCTTGACGTTATCGCCTTCCCAAACGACCTTCTGACCTTGAGCGTATTGCAGCTTGGTGCCAATCCGAGGCACGTCCACGACCGTTACGGTCTGACGACCATCATTCGGGTCTGCGTGCTTAGTATCCCACGTGATGTTGGCAACGTTAGCCTTGATGGTGGCATCATCACCGGTCACAAGGGAGGCTCGTGTCAGGTATTCGTAAGCTACCAGCTTCAGCTCGCTGCCTGCAGCCTTAGCGGCTGCCATCGGAGCCTTCAACTGATCGGTCGTCACGTTGAACTTGATGACCTTGGTCATGTTCACGTTGTCAGCGGTGAACTTTTCCAGTCCGTCAGTTACGACCGTTTCGTTAGGCTGTCCCGCGTTGTACACCAGGCGGGAAACCAGCACGTACTTCTCACCCTTGACGAGACCCTTCATCTGCACCTTATCCTGCAGATCCAGAGCCGCATCGGTCGCGATGACTTGGGAGCCGTCCTGAGTCAGGTCGGTCACCACACTCGGATGATAGTCGGTTTTTACCGTCTGGTCGGAGTCTTTCGGATCCTCGTGCTTCAACGGAGGTTCGTTCGGCTTATCGTTGCGAATCAGGGTCTCGTAAGCCACGTACTTGTATCCAGGCTTCAAGATGCCCTTGTCGAACGAGTTGTAACCGACCTTTTGCGTGCCGTTGGCCGCAGTCGGGGTGAAGGTGGCGGTGCCGGTGATACCGGTATCGCTGACCTTACCGTCCAGACCGATTTCCATCAGCGTCGCGTTCAAGGTGTACTTGACACCCGGAGTCAAACCAACGTAGCTGACCGTATCAAGCAGCTGGGTCGTGTCGACCGGGATGGTCGGGACATCCGCACCAGCCACACGGTTACCGTCCGTGCTCAGCACCGTCTTAATGGCGGGCTTCACGCCAGAACCAACCGTCTGTGCCAGGTCATTCGGGTCTTTGTGAGTAGACGCCGGGTTATTGGTTACCTTGTCACCGCGGTACAGAGTCTCAAACACGACCAGCTCGTCATTCTCAGCCACAGTACCAGCCGGAACCTCGAAGGTCATGAAGTCTGTCGCGGTCCAGCTAGCCTTGTCAGCCTTGAACGGCTTAGAGGTTACCTTGATACCGGTCGACTTGTTTTGAGTCTTGTTCCACAGTTCACCCGCGACCACGTAGGTTTCCCCAACCTTCATACCGGTGAAGGTCACGGTGTCCTTGACCGTCGACTTGGCGTCGGCAATCACCAGACCGCGTTCATTCTCGACGCTAGCCTTGGTGGCAAGCTTCGGAGACCAGACAGTCTGCGAGTCATCGTTGATGTCGTGGTGAATCAGGTATTCCTTGCCTTCTTGGTAGACAGTCTCAAAGACCACGACCGGTTTGCCCAGAATCAAGTTAGCCGGAACCTCGAACTCGAGCAGTTCATAGCCAGTACCGGAGGTAATAACCTTCTCGACGGGGCGGTCGGGCTGACCTTCAGCACGGTAGACCGAGCCTGCCGGACCAATGACCCGTTCGACCGGAGCCAGCCCCGGCACGGCCTGCTTGGTTTGCTTATCCATCAGCTGCCCGGAGAGCAGGTAGGCCTGGGGGGTACCGTCGGCGTACTTTGCGTCGAGATTCAAACCAGAGTAGTCAACCTTGTCAACAATGGTGACTGTCTTGGTGTTATCCGCGACATGATCGCCGTCTGCCTTATCGGTAGCGGTAGTCTCCAGAGATCCAACACGCACCGTCTGCGCTTCAGAAGCCAAATCCTTGTGGTCTGCAACCACCACGCCTTTGGCGTCGACCAGTTCCTCAAAGACGACGAACTTCGCGCCCGCCTTCACCTGGTTAGCCGGAACCTGGAAGGTCACCTTTTGGACAGTAGCTTCGCCCTTCGTGACTTTGACGTTCTTGACTTCGCTGGTGGAGATGACGGTCTTACCGTCAGCGGACATCAGTGCGCCTTTCAGCGTGTAGGTGCCCGGAGCGGCGTTCGTAATCGTCACCTCGTCGTCAACCGTAACGGCCTTTTGGGCCTTCTTGAGTTGAACCAGCTTGCCACCGTTCACGGTCGCCACAGTGTCGAGAGACGGGTTGTAAACGACCTGCGAGTCATCGTTGATCTCATGGTGGGTAGCAACGGTTACCGTGCCATCTTGGAGGTCTTCGAACACAACCACCGGAGCGGTAGCCAAAGCTGCCTTATCCACCTCGAACTTCACGATTGCCTTTACTGCGCCCTGATCCTTTGAGGACGGAGTCTTGGCAGTGAACTTCGCGGGCGTAACCGTGACGTACTTAGCGTCAATCGGATCCCCGGTGTGAACCTGAGTGCCATCCGCCAGCGTGGCGTCAGCCTGATAGTGCAGGGCACCGGTTACGGTGTATTCCTTGCCTACCTGCAGACCTTCGTAATCGACCAAGTCGTAAATCACAACCTTGGCATGCGAATTGTCGAGGTTCTTATCCTTCGAATCAGCGCCCTTACCGTCTTTACCGCCGTCATAAGCGGTGGTGGAAATGGAGTTCTTTACCACATTGATGGTCTGCGCCGGATCGTTCGGGTTAGCGTGTTTGACCACGACCTTGCCGGTGGCGGTGCCATCGTGCAGGGTTTCAAAGACCACCAGGTCCTTGCCCTCGACGATGCTCTCAGCAGCAACCGTGAACTTCATGGTCTGCTTGCCAATGACGCCCTTCGCGTCAGAGGTCACCTGTACCGGCTGCACGGTTACACCCGGCACCTTACCGGCGTCGGTCTTGGAGCCGTCCGGGTTGGTGGTGACGTAGTGCAGCTCGCCAACCAGGGTGTAGTTGTGCTTCGGCTCGAACTTACCGGCGAACTTCACGGTATCGGTGATGACCGCATTCTCTTGACCAGGAATCATGGTCTGGTTCCCGTCAGAGTCCTTCGCGGAAGTACCCATTGAGCCGGAGTGAACTGTCTGCGCCTCATCGGTGATGTCGTGGTGAATAGCCACGGGCTTGCCGCCCTGCTTCAGGTTTTCAAAGACCACCAGGTCCTTACCGGTCGGGGTAGGCTGACCGTTTTCGTCAACCCACAGACCGAGTTCCTTGGCCTTTTCCACGCTCATCTCAAAGGTGAGGTCCTTCTGGAACTTACCGTTCGCGTCGGCAACAACCTTGACGTCTCCGCCATTGTTGAACACACCGGTGTGTACCGGCTCGCCATTCTGACCAGCCATCATCAACTCGCCGTCGATGGTGTATTCCTTGCCCGGAATCAAGCCGGAACCGGTGACGGTATCAACAATCTTGATGGGTTGGGTTGGGTCGACGTACTTGTCGCCATCGCCGTCCTTGGCGTCAGTGGTGACGCCGGGGACGTAAACGGTCTGCGCGCTATCCTTCGGATCGGCGTGCTCAGCCACCGTAGCCTTGGGGTTGCTCGGCTTCCCTGCTGTCTGATCGAAGTCAGAGACCTTGTAGAGTTTCTCGAACACTACATAAGACTCGCCACTCACGACCTTCACACCGGGGAAGGTGAGTTCCATCGTGCCACTGGCAGATGCACCCTTGGCGATACTCAACGTCTGGAACGCGGTCTGCACTGGGGTCTGCGAAAGCAGCTTGCCATCGGCACCAACCGTCATGAGCTGACCGTACATGACGTACTCGCCCGGAGCGATGGAGTTGTAGGCAACCTTATCGGTCACTACAACGCCGGAGAGTTCCTTCTTGGTCTTGGAATCCTTTACCAGCTCCGCCTTCGTCATGTCCACAGTCGCGGCGCGCGTATTGGCAGCATCGGAGACACCGTCCTTAACGCTCGCAGTCGTGCCGATGGACGGGTTGTAAACCGTCTGATCCTCATCGGTAATCTCGGCGTGGGTCGCGACGACAACTCCGCGATCCTTGACTTCCTCAAAGGCCACAACTGTTTGGGTCTTTAGGGAGGCTGCCTTGACGGTGAAGGTCAACGTGTGGCTGCCACTTACCAAGGTGCCGGCTTTACCGGGAACAGTGAAGGTTTCGGTCTTGGTCGCACCTGGATCGTTGAGCACACCAGCGTCGGTTCCATCAGCAGCCTTGACATGCAAGGTACCGGTCAAGGTGTACTGCTTTCCTGCCACGAGGTTGAAGTAGTCGACCTTATCCTTGACCTTCACGGTACCGGTCGCCGCTGGTGTCACGGGCTTGTCGATTGTCGCGTTGGTCTTTAACTTCGGCGTGTACAGCTTCTGGCAGATGTCCTTTACATCCGCGTGGAAGGGCAGGTTTGCTGCCTTAGACATATCCTGTAACTCAGCCGGAGTCTTGCCCGCGAGACTGTTCACATCGACATTAGCCGGCAGCATGTATTCGAACATCACATATTCGGCACCGGGAGTCAGCTGGAAAGTCTGCAGGTTGAACTCGTTGTCGACACGATTCTTGCCAAAGAAATTCTGTCCCGCGGGAACGGTAATCTTCTTGGCATTGTCCACTACAGACTTACTGGTATCATCCGTCTGCACCAAGCGGCCGTACAGGTAGTAATCCCCTGCAGGAACCTTAGTGTAGGTGAGATTATCAGTCAGTTTCTGTGTCGGAACTTCCTTTTCGTTCGTAGACAAGACTCGTGAGTCGGTGGTCCGGTCGTAGGCAACTGTGCTCATCGTCGGTGCCCACTGCGGAACAATGGATTGCCCTGCGGGCAGCTTCAGCTCGGAACCGTACGCCAAGCAACGTTTACATGCCTGGTTCTGGTTCATCGGGTTACCGCCGTTGAATACCATGATGCCGGCAGCAATCCCTTCGGGATGCTTCTTCAGTAATTCAACCGGAATGGTGAAGGAAATATCCGTGGTGAAGTCACTCGCACCTCCGGGTACAGTTACTTCCTCAGCATAGTAATCCCAAGTTTCGCCATTTTCGCTCTCCCAGGAGAGGTAACCCTGATCAAAGCGGTTCCGGTCCCCTGCCTTGCTGGTGGAGTACAGGCGTTCCACGACGGTATAGGTCCGGTTAGCTGTGACGTTCTTCAGAGTCACGGTATCGGTCAGTTTAATCCGACCGGTTTCGGAGTCGACATTAATCACCTTAATGCCGTCCTTCAGAACACGCTTGCCGTCGGCTACTGCTTCGTGCTCAGGTGCGTCCAGGACAGATTCGATGCTGGCGAAGCAATCCCAGCGGTTACGCATCAACACGGAGACATCAGCCTCGGAAGTTATGTCGAACGTGATGGCAGCCTGTTCCCCATCGGAAGACATCATGTCAAAGGCGTAGTTAACCTCGCTCGCCAGAGCCTTGCCATTGGCATCAGTAGCCGTAATCACAGCCTTATGGCGCCAGCCACCGTACTGCATAGCATTCCAGTCGTTAAAGCTCTCGTCGTCAAGCTCAGCGACCGTACACTTCGAGTTGTAAGGCACCATGCCAAAGTCGAGGGCATCGCCGTTTACATTCACCTGGACAGTCTTATCAACGACGGTCTTTGCACCATTCTTGCAGGTGACGTGCATATTCACGTAGTCGCGGTTCATGTAACGGTAGTACTCGCCGTACTGCTTCATATTCTCGAAGTTAGCCTGCGAGTAGTCGGTCCTGCCGTGTGCCGAGGTGGCTTCCGCAATCTTTTGCAGCCTCAGCTTGACTTCCTTGGGTATCAGCTTGTTCGTAGCGTTCAGGCTGGTAGTAGTACCGTCCTTGCCGATAGTGAACTTGCCACCGGTAGTACCTTCGGCACCGAACACAAAGTTACCTTCAGCGCCGACAGCAGTGTAAGGAGTCGACTCTACGCCCTTAATAGTCGTAGATTCATCCAACGACCAGGACACTTCGGCAGACACGCCGGCGGTGGTACCGCTCGGGGTCACCTCGCGAATGTAGCACTTAGAACCGGTGGGTAGGTTGCCGGACGTCCAGGTCTCGTCAGCCGCGATATTGAACTTGTTAGGAACATCCTGGGTACCAATCTTGGATCCGTCCGGGGTCACACACCAGTACTCAAAGTTGTACTTGCCGTCAACAATCGTCGCGGTGGAATCCTTAGCAATCACCTTCTTGACCCTGAACTTGCCATTTGCGTCAGAGTAGACGTTATCTACCTTGACCTGAACAACCTTGTCCTTTTCGACTACGAAATCGTTATCCGACAGGGTGGCCGACAGGGTCGAGCCTTCCTCAGTCTTTGCACCGGCCTGATCCTCGGTGATGTGGCACTTGTAACCGACAGGGATGTTCTCTGCGAACTTGTAGCCCTTATCGGTGACTCCGGTCACCTTTCCGGTTACATTTTGGGTGGCATCCTTCGGATCGGCACAGGTGTAGGTGAAGTCGTAAGACTCCTTCACTGTGATGTTCTTGGCGGCAGTAACCGACTTAATAATCTTAAACTTGCCCAGCTCGCGCTTGTAAGTGTTGACTACCTCGACGGTCCGGCCCTTTTCGGTATTCAAAGTGACCGTAGCGGTCGCCTTGTCGGAAAGAACGTTCTTGCCTTCCTTCATCTGCACAGTCCAGAGGTGTCCAGCCACCTTTGCACTGGGTTCAGATTCCGAGATGGTACAGGTCGCTCCGACTGGAATCTTCACACCGTTCACATCAGTGGTGAACTCGGCACGGTCGCCGTTCTTAAAGGTCTTGCCGTCCATGATTACGTGGTCGGCGTTATCAGTCGGGTACTTACAGGTAGCCGAGAGCTTGACCGCCTTATTGCCTACGGTGGTGTTTTCTCCAGCCACGATGGTCTTGCTGACCACCAGCTTGGTGTCGGGCACCGTGAAGTCATTTGTGGCACCGACCATCAGCGCTTGGTTTTCCTGATCTACAGTGAACGCAACACCGTTGGCCTGGGTACGGGCATTGTGGTCGAAAGGCTTTACGTCCTTGCCTTCCACCGGCTCAGCAGTGCCCACGGTCCACTTGGTCGTGACCTTTTCGTTAGCCTGTGCAACCGCAGGCTTCTCCCACACGACACACTTGGTGCCTACGGGCAGGTTCTCGACGGTGACCGGGTCGCCACCGGCGCTCAGGTCGTATCCAACACCGTTCTTAACCTCTCCTGCCGGAGTCTGGCAGGAGTAGTTGAAGTAGAACTGTTCGGTGTGGTTGCCAGCGTTGTTACCCGTGATGGCAGCCTTGTAGAACTTAAAGCCGGTCATCTTTTCGGTGTAGACGTTGGTGGCAGCAAACTGGAAAGTCTGGCTGTCAGTCACGGTTTGTTCACCTGAAGTCAGACCCTTGCCTTCCGGAACGAACGAAGTGGACACGTACTTCAACGGGTTCGCGTTCGGGTTGTTCACCAGCTTTTGGTTGGTGACGTACAGTTGCGCCTGAGGCTCTGACACAGAACACTTGGAGCCCTGGGGCACCACGATAGCTGCTGATTCTTGACCGGCGGCTACTTCAATGAACTTAGCCTTAGCTTGAGAGCCAAACGGAGTCGCCTGAGTGTAGACCTTTCCGTTCGGGGCTTTACAGCTGTAGGTGAACTTAAAGGTGGCATCAGGGGTAAAGACTGCTCCGCCCTGGATGACCTTTTTAATGGTGAAGCTCGCCTTGTCGTATTCCAAGGTGTTCTTGGCTTCCAGCTGCAGCACCTGCTCCTTGCCATTCTGGGGCTGCGGGATAGTGAACTGCTTGTAGCTTGCGTACACCCCGGTGCCGTTGAGCAGATTCGTCACCCAGGAGGGGGTAACGGTCACGCCGTCAATCTGTACCGGCTTTTCTTTGATGTAGCAGGTGGTGCCGACCAAGATGTTGTCAACGGTCTTGGTTTGACCAGCCTTCACGTTCAGGGTGCCGTTAGTCTTAGCATCATCGTTACACTTGTAATCAAAAGCGAAGGTGGCGGGTTCAGCCTTGGCGTCGCCGTCAACATTCTTGGTAACAGAGAACTTGCCGTAGTTGACCGTCACCGTGTTGGTGGCCACAACCTTTACTGCCGGCTCGCTGCCTTCCTTAATGGTCAGCACAGCGTCAGTCGCACCCATAGACATGGCGCCTCGGTAGGAAACCGTGCTCGTAGCCGCCGGGGTGGACGGGTCGTCCTCGTGAATCAAGCATTCGGTGCCGACCGGGTAGGACTTCGAGGTCCAGGTCTGACCTGCCTTCAGGTTGACGATAAACGGATCTTCCTCACCGCAGCTGATGCGGAAGGTGAACGCCGTACCCTTGAGCGGGTTCGACTCGTCCGCCTTAACTGTCTTTTGCAACGTGAACGAACCAGCCTTCTGTTCGTAAAGGTTCGTAGCTGTCACCAGCACGACGGCGTTCGGGTTGCGCGGAACATCAAATTCCAGGCGTTCAGAGTTGCTGACATTGTATTGCGTACCGCTCAGGTCAAAAGACAAATCCTTGAAATTGGCTTTTTCGATAGCGGGTTTCCGCGGCTCGGTGATGGTACAGGTCATACCGGCTTTAACACCCTTTACCGAGACCGCTTCTCCGTTACCAGCCACCGTCACGTCACCGGACACTGTCTTGCCAGACCTATCCGAGCATGAGTAATGCAGTGCAAAGTTATCGTTGATGAGCTTGCCATCGGTAAACCTGGCAATCTTGCGCAGGCTGAAGGATGCATCAGCGGGCAGGTACTGGTTCATGAACGACACCTGGTTGGTGCTATCGCTACTAATCGGACGGAGCGCCACCGTGTTGGACTGGACGGGCTTACCACCGACCGAACTCAAAATCGTGACGTCATAGCCGCTGGGAGCATTCGGCTTCATTTCGGTCACTTTGCATCGGGCACCAATCGGCAAGTCCTTTACTTCGTAGCTCCACGGATTGCCATCCGCGTCAGTTGAAGGATCCTCGGGAAGCGCGAAACTTCCAGCAATTCCTTGGTCACACCGGTAATTGAAGTAGAACTTGCCACCGTTAGCGTTCGCTGCAGCGTAGGCGTCGAACTTGCCATCACTGTTGACATACTTAAAAACTTTAAAGCCACCGGTGGGTTCCCGATAGGTGTTAGTCACCGCCAGGTTGATGTTACCAGCGTCGCCCATCTTAAACTTGGCTTTCGAGCCAATAGTCTTGCCGTTCAGGTTGACCGGCACAGGGCTACCTACCATCTCAGCATTGCCGCCAACCCAGCGCGGGGCAGTTGCCAAATCGACCGGAGCCGGAGAGTAGGTTTCCTCCACGGTGCAGATAGCGCCGGGGGTCACTTCAATCGAGCTGGCTTGGTATCCTGCCCAAGCGGGGCTTGTGTTAGCCACACCACCCCGAGCCGGAGCGTAGAGTGTCGCGGCAGTACCGTCGTCACAGCTGACGCGGAAAGTCACGTTGCCATCAGCCTTATCAGCTGCACCTATTGCTTCCTTAGACAGGGTCAGTTCGGCTTTGTTCTTTGCAATGAGCACGGTCTGATCAGCATTTTCGCCGGTGTGCTTGGCGATGACGTTGAGCTTACCGTAACCCTTTGTGAAAACGGTTTCACCACCGGCATACTTCGGGTCAGAAGTGACGAGGGTTTCCTCATAATAGAACCTATCGCCCTTCTTAACCTCGGAGGCTTTCACCTCATAGGGGAACAGCCCGGTCACAGTGCCCTGATCGCTAATGTCGGCATCAGCAACCTGGGTGAGCACCTTTTTAGCGATTCCCTCGCTGACCTTCGTGAGGCTACCAATCAGGTATTTACGATTCATACCCGTGTCAGCAGGAATGTTTTCATACTTCACATCATCGGTCAGGGTGATGACTTCGTCAGCACGAGAGAACGTCGCTGTTTCCGCGCCACCGGGCACGGACTCGGCTCCGTTCACCTTTGCGGTGGTGGAAATGGCAGGCTTCGGCTGCGGAATGTAGGTCCACTTCACTTCCAGCGAACCGGACAGGTCGAGATCCTTCCTTAACACCACGACCTGAGCTTGCGTAGGTCCATTTGGATTATCAATAAAGTAAGGATCCTCAACGTTCTTAACCGAACCCGCGAAGGAAATCTTAAACGCGTTTTGGTTAGCAATCTTTAGGGTTACACCGTTTAATGCTTCCCGCAAGCTAATCCGATTATTGGGGATGGGCTTACCATCAGCATAGGTAGCACCCTGCACCGTGAGGTACACCTGGTCACCAATTATCCGACCTTCGGTCGAGTTCGGATTGTAATCGTTCAACTGGACAGTCAACAGCGAGCTACCATCATTTGCCGGCTGCAGAGACACCTGATCGAGGTGCATAGTTTCCAGAGCCTTAACTACGTTTCCATCCTGGCGATGCTGGTATGCAGTGAGGGCTTGCTGGATGAGGTCTTTCACATCGGTGACTCCCGTATCGCCCCATGACATCTGGTCAAGGTTCCAAGCACGCCCATTATCGGTAATGCCGAAAATCACCATCCAGATGGCGTTTTGATAATGACCCCAGTTCGCGCCCCTATTGTACTTGGCGTAATGCCACGCCAGGGCCTTAACGGTTTCTGCCTTTTCCGGGTTATCTTTCGCCCAGTAAATCGTGGACTTAGATGGGTCAGTGTAAACCTTGTGGTTGCCAATTTGGTAACCATAGAAAGGCTCCACACAGAAGCTTGCCTGTCCATCTACCTTAAAAGAATTCTTGGTGTCACTGGGGTACAAAGCCAGGAAATCGATCGCAGCATGATATGCCTGACCTTCATTCCGATGCTTCCGCGCCCATTGCCAGACATTGGGTTCACCTTTTGTGGCGGCAGTCCAGTTCTTAACCAAGATAAATGAACCTACGGGAACGATAGGTCCGTTATCTTCACAAGCTTTAATACCGGGGAACTTAGAGGCACTGGGATGCTTGCTGTACTGTTCCTCAAACCATGCCAACCCTTGTTTACGCAGGTTATCAAACTGCAGATTGAGGTTATCTACCATAGCTTTCTTGGTGCGAGCATCGAAAGGCTTACCATTCATAAACTGTTCCAGCTGATTCATCACATCAGCTTGGGCTTCATCAACCTGCTTGTTGAAGTTGGCAATGGCGGTGTCTTTATCGACGCTGGGATCAAACTTGAGCTTGATTTCTTTCATCGTCGGCTCAAACTTGTAGCCAAATGGGACCGCGCCAGACAAAATCGTCCTGGTGGGGGTGGGGTTCGCCGCGCGATCCTCGCCCACAGCTGCCGGGGCAGGAGATTCGGGAGACAGTTCCGGAGCTGAGGAGGGTTCCTCCGGGTTGGCAGGCAGCTGCGGAGCGTTGCCAGCACCGCTGGGCTCGGTGGAGGTACCCGAGTCCCCGGCAGGGTCTGCAGTCTTACCAAAGATACGTGCCTGAGTCGCACCCGTTTCCGCAGCTTCGCCTTCGATAGGCTCTAAGCTCAAGGTGAGCGTATCTGCGTCGTCTTCCTCAGGCTCAGCAGCGGAACGGTCGGAGGTAGCCGCGCGACTGGCAGAACCGGAAGGGTTAAACGGCAACGTGGCGGAGGAGCTTCCGGGGAAGATAACCCACGCGCCAAAACCCATCGGGGCGTTCTGACCTAGTGGCTTCTGAGCAATTTTGCCACGGTCAGGAGCTACCTGTTCCAAAGCATCGTAACCATCCCACCGTGGGGTGCCCTTCATATCGCCCATAGTATCAAAGCGATTGGCTTTCGTAATACATTCTTTAGGCAGGTAGTGAGCTGTGAAATCCCCGACCTGGGCGGTATCACCATAATGCGCCGCCGCTTCCTGCGGGTCTTTGGTCGAAAAGAGCTGTCCGGTATATGCCAACCGGTAGCGTACGTTACCGTTCGTGCCCATATTAAAGTTGGCATCGGGCGAAACGTTCACCGTGGGCTTTACCGAAGCCTGGGCGGTCGGTGTCGCCGCCAGGGAGGGCATGACCAAACCGCCGACTGCCCACGCCACGGCAATAGCAGAAGCTATCACCCCCGCGGTCCAGTTCCGACCCTTTTTACCTTTTTGCTTAAAGCTCACTAAGGTGGGCTTTCCCGGCTGGTTTTGCCGCGGGTCCTTGGCTATAGCACTCATGCTAAATACCTCCATATAATTAGCCATTTTTCGGTCTGAGCCCTTTTGGGGACACTACACCTGCTTATATACAGTAATTAAGAGTACCAGCTTTCCCAGCTATCTCCAAGAGTACTTCCAGGATTGTGCTGACAATCTCACTATTGCTCCAAAGCCGTTCGGTAAACCCCCGTTTTGCTTTAGGAAAACTCAGCTTAATAGCGCAAATTTCGCGAAAATTGATGACAGTTTTCAGCCCCTTTTAAGAATGTCAAGCTGAGTTTGTCACCTCGAGCGCAGGTAGAAAAACGGCAAATAAACGGTAAAAACAGCGGTTTTCTGCAAATCTGCCCAGTAATTTTCGCAAACCTGAAAGAAACCTTAAAAAGGGCACCTGAACCTGGGAGCGAGTGCCGATCCCCACCCTTTTGCCCTCTATACCGCGTCAAACTACCGACGCGTGGTTAATCCCTGGTCAAAACACCTGCGCAGTCGCACACATAATGCCTGCCCTAGCAGTACGCGAAACGCAAGCTGACATTTCCAGGGTTTCTTCAGTCTCAGACCGTTACAGTTTTAGATTAGAAATCGCACAAGACGCGAGATATGAACCAGAACTCCGAAAACCCGCGAAAATACTTGGTGAAAGAATTTATAAAAAGAACTTGTGATTTCCTGAAGATGAGGTATAGTTATCAGTGTAGCGCGGGTAGGCGCTGGAATTTTCCGTGATGAGAACCCGTGAACTAAAAAAACTGGGAGGAACCATGCAGATGCAAAAGAAAGGCGTGATGACCGCGGTAGCGCTCGCCATGCTGGTGGCTTTGAGCACCCTGTTGCCTGCGCAGGCTGCCGACCGAGAAGCCAACCTGAACGGAAGTACGCAAGTGCAGCCCGTAGAGATTTCTTACGGTAGCTACGAACAGGTTCTGGTTGAGGTCAGCGCCGACTAACACGGTACGCGAAAGCCTCTTGACCCGCCGCAATGCGGTGGGTCTATTCTTTTACTGCGCTTTTGTATTTCAGGGTTAAAGGGCATTTCACCGGTTTAAACGGCATTTTGGCGCTGTCGGCTCGTCTGTAACCAAGTTGGGAGCTTGCAAACTGATGACCCGCAAAGCAAACCCCGCCATAGAGAGTCCTTTCAATGACGCCGTTGCTCACGCCAGTGGATACTTGCCACACTCGTGACCCCGCGAATTTGCGCACGATAACCGGTTCAGGTAGTATCTTTTGGTGCCCAAAGGGCCTATAGCTCAGTTGGTTAGAGCGCAGTCCTGATAAGACTGAGGTCGCTGGTTCGAGCCCAGCTAGGCCCACCAGCCCCGAAATTTCGGGGTTTTTTCATACAAAACGGGGCTATAGCGCAGCTGGTAGCGCATCTGCTTTGCAAGCAGAGGGTCGGGGGTTCGAGTCCCCCTAGCTCCACCATTAGGACGCTCATTTCGATACAAAGTGAGCGTCCTATTTTTATACTACTGGGCGCGGGGTATTCGCTTGCCAGTGCAAGTTTCTAGATTCCGCTCACTCACTTGCTTGCCTATACAGGAACCGCTAACGCGGCGCACTTAACGCTATTCCTAGCGGTCGGGCGCACACTTGGCCTGAGGCACTAAAAGGTCTCGCTGACGCTAAAAGGTTGGGGTAAAGGACAATGGGGGTGCGGATTGTTTTTTGGACAGTTTTAGACTACCGGCTGGTAGTGGTTTCTGTATTGTTTTATGGTTATTCCGCCGAGGGTGAGTTTGATGCGGTGGTTGTTGTAGAAGTGAATGTAGCGTGTAATGGCTGTTTCAAGCTCGTTGGCACTTGTCCATTTGTATCCGTAATACATTTCGTTTTTCATTCGCCCGAAGAGGCCTTCACATGCAGCATTATCGGGTGAGCATCCTTTTTAGACATTGACTGGGTGATGTGGTGGCATCGTAAAAACGCTGCGAAATCTCCGCCCCGGTAGTGTGATCCGCGATCAGAGTGAATTATCAACAAATTATCGCTAATGGGTTCTTCAAGAGCCATGTTCATTGAAGTCATTACTATCTCATTACTGGGATGGCGCCCGGTAGCCCACCCGACTATCTTGCCGTCAAAACAGTCGATAATAGCTGAAAGATACAGTTTCGATTCCGCCGTGATGAACTCGGTTATATCTGTAAGCCATAGCTTGCCAGGGGCATTGGCGTGAAAGTTACGCTTTACAAGATTTTCAGGAGCAGGCGCTATCTCACCGTTATAGCTAGAGTAACGCCGTTTCCGACACGGATAACGCACAAGGATTTTATCTTCGCTAATAATCTTGCGCACCACTTTCTCGCTGACTCGTATTCCACGAGCACGCAATACACACCAGTTACGACGATACCCATAGGTGTAGAAAGACTCAGCAGAAATAGCGGCAATATCTTTACGTAACTGACAATACTTATCCCGGCGAGCCATTGCGTGAAGCTGGTAGTAAAAACTTGAGGACGACAACCCCACAACATCAAGGAGCATTCCCAACGGATATGTACCTCTAAGAGCGTCCACTACCTGCGCTTTGTGACGATTCGTCAAAGCTCCGGGCAGGACGCTGACGTCTTTTTTTATTAACTCCAGTTCCTGATCCATCACCGCCTTTTCCACGATTAGCTTGGCTGCTAAGCGTTTCAACTCTTGCGGATCATCAGGCAAAGACGCCTCTAGTGACTTAACGGTAGGTAACTTAGCTGCTTACCCTCGTTCCTTTCTACTCATTAATCCCCACTCTCCTTCCTGCCGGTATCGCTCCACCCAACTGTATACACTCATCGGGCTACGCAAACCCAGCTGCGAAGCGATTTGCCCAGGACGCGCACCCTTGCTAAACATCTCAACCGCGCTAAGCTTTGTCTTAAAAGGATAATGAGTAAGTCTTTGAGCCCGCTTAGGCTTAGAAACCGGCTTTCCCGCCTCCCGAATCCATTTATGCAACGTCCAACGCCCAGGATAACCCAGCAACAAAATCGTTTTAGTCACCGACCCCGTACGCCTATACACCTTCAACGCCTCACGACGCTGCTCCCGAGAATACGAAACATTCATAAAACACTCTCCAACAATCCGTCCGCACCCCCATTTGTCCTTTAACCCCCATACTGCTGGTGTCTCATGGAGTTGTGGTGTTGATGCCGGCGCGCGCCGCGATAATGGCCAGTTGCCCCCGGCTTTTGCATCCAGTGTGGGCAAGTATTTCGGAAACATAGGAACGGACAGTGGCGGGAGACATATAGAGCTCCTTGGCGATTTCCTTGTTGGTTTTGGCGTCGAGTAACTGGGCGAATACCGATTTGAAGCGTCCAGGTAGGGTGTCCACCGCGTCGATGAAGTCTTGATATTGGGCTTGGGTCAGTGATTTCTCGGTGTAAGACTGGGTGAGGATATCCGTGGGTCGCGAGTCATAGACGGCCTGTCCGGATAGTGCCTTTTTGATATATACAGCCACCTCAGCTGGGGTGGTGTTTTTGGTGAGGAATCCTTGGACACCAACCGCGAGGGATTGGGCGAGGGCGTCTTCGTGTTCGAACGCGGTGAGCATGATGATGGTGGTTTGGGGGTAGTTTTTGCGAATTAGTTTTGCTGTTTCGATTCCGTCTAAGATGGGCATGTCCACGTCTATGAGCGCCACGTCGATACCCCGGGTCATCTTGGTCAGGGCTTCGGCGCCGTTGGGGGCAGTAGCAACGACCTCGATACCGTCCTCGCCATCAAGTAGCCTAGCGAAGCTTTCTTGGATGACCAGGTCATCGTCGGCTATGAGTACGCGGATGCCCTCGCTCATTATGTTTGTGTCCTTCCATCGGTGGGGATGAGCGCCCAGAGTATCCAGCGGGTAGCATTACGACTGTATTCTAATTCGCCTCCGTGCAGAGTGATTTGGTGTTCGAGGTTGGCTAGACCGAAGCCTCCGGTGATTCCAGTGTTGGCGGGGGTGTCGCTGATGGGGTTGCTGGTGGTGATGGTGATGGCTCCGTCTGGTTCTCGGGCTACTTCTAGGCTGGCGGTGGTGTCGGTGGGGGCGTATTTCAGGATATTCGTGGCGGCCTCGCGGATGACTAGGCAGGTCAGGAGGGCTTGCTGGCGGGTGGTTTGCTCATCGAGGTTTTCACTCACGTCGTTTTGTAGGGTGATGTTCCTGGTGGAGAGCATTTTGGTTACTAGGGATACGGTTTCGGTGATGTTGGTTCTCCCGGATTCGGTGTCGAGTTGCAGAATAGTGGGTTTGATACGTTTCGAGGTGGCGATAGCCTGGTTCGCCAGTGCCGTGAGTTCATCTGGGGTGGGGGCGGCTTGCTGGCTGAGTTCCTGTGCCTTAATCGCAATATGGGCGAGGTCTTTGGCTATCGTGTCGTGCAGCTGAACCGCCAACTGTTTACGTATCAGACTACTGGCCTGACGTGCTTCCCGCCTTGCCTGCTCTGCCTCTAGGCGTGCTTGCTCGGCTTGCTTGCGGTTGTGCTCTGCTAGCGTGTTGGCTTTAGCGGTTTTTAGTCGCAAGTAGCGGATAGCGAGCCCTAAGGCTATGGTCACGCCGGAGCCGAATATTGCTCCGATGACCTGGAGGCTCGGGTATGGAGAAACCGCGATTAGACTCACTTCGGTCGCGAGGAGCAGCAGTAGCCCCGGTATTATCCAAGACCGCACCAACCACACCCCGACCAGCACGTATATGCCGAGGGTGGGTGTTGTCAGTGACCCGAATAGACCGAAATAAATACAAGACAGAAGAATGAAAAGTGACTCGAAGTACGGTGGAAAAATCCCGCACAGGGCGAGTGATACCATCAACACAAGCAGGATAATTGGAGAACTTGGTTCCATGACACGGTCAGAAAATGTCCCCATGATGGTTTCGGTCATAAATGAGAACGCTGCCGTAAAGGTGAAAATCGCTGTCAAAATAGCTGGGTGGGGTTTAAAAATAGGGAAAACCCAGCGGAGAAGGCTTTTGAGTTGATGTCGTTTCATTCTGGTTACGTTCTTGTGCATGTTAGTGATGGGGTAAAAAGCACGCAGCAATTTTCATGATACCCAGTCCTTCCGCCTAAAAATCGAGTTTTGCCTGCATTCTAGTGGAGCGAAGTGATGCTGGGTATCGTCAGGTGTCGGTATAAAAATACCGACACCTGACGATAGCGCCGACGGTTGCGCGTGTGATTCACTGAGAATAGCGGCGAAAAATCGTTGCTGACACCAACGGATGACTTGGGCATTCGGTGAGGAAGAGGTGGATTATGGAAGAGGAAATTTCGTCATTTGACGGCTCGCGCAATGGTGGATCCGATCGTGGGTCTGGTTCATGGATGTTCCGAGGAAGCTCACGGGCTACTTCGCTGGTGATGATCGTGGCGTTGCTTAGTGGTGTAGCATTATGGGTTCCGGGGCTGACAATGTTTAGCGGTATATGCTTCGTCGTAGCATTTGTTTGTGCATTGATCGTTGTAATCCACTCAGTGAGCTGTCGTAACTGAAGCGTCCTGGGTTTTGTTCCGCTTCTTATGTGGGTGCTAGTTGTTTAGCATGGGTTTGATTATATTGGGTTATCACTTCCTCGGGAGTGGAATAATCTAGCGATTCGTGGAGACGCTGGTGATTCCACCAGTACACCCAGTTCAGGGTCGCCCATTCGACTTCGGTGCATGAGCGCCAGGTCTGGGAGTAAATCAACTCGGTTTTGTATAGCCCGTTGACGGTCTCGGCTAGCGCGTTATCGTAAGAATCCCCAATAGTTCCGATCGATGATCTAATCCCTGCATCTGTTAGGGCGAAAAAAGCTGATGCCAGTTTCAGAATCTCGTTCGTACGTCTGAGTTCTGCGTTTTCTTTACGCAGACGTCGTATCTCGGCAGACTCCTCCCGACTAACCCCCGGGTCTTTCTCCCCGGTCTATCTCGGCTTGAACAACCCAGCGACGCAATGATTCACGACTCACACCAAGCTTTAACCCGGTATCACTAATAATCGCCGCTCTCGAACCAGAATCATCCCGAAGCCAGTCAAACACCAACCCAACAGCACAATCCCTAAACTCCCGCGAATACTTCCTAGGCATAAAACAATCCTCTCAAAAAAACCTAGGAACAAAACCCGGGACACTTCAAGTCGCGATTTCCCTGGTATTTTTCGCGTTTTCCACCGTGCTGGGCTGGGCGTATTACGGCGAGCGGTGCATCGAACGCCTGGCCGGGCTGAAAGCCGTGGCGGTCTATCGAATTGTGTTCGCAGTGGTGTTGTTCGTGGGATGCATTTCTTCCATCGAAGTCGCCTGGGTTTTGGCCGACATTTCCAATGCCCTGATGGCAATCCCGAACCTGATTGGGCTGGTACTGGCCTCCGGGCTGATTGCGCGAGAAACCCGGGATTACCTGCGCCGCGACCCGAAATTACGAGCCGCCGGGTAGCTGGAGTGGGCGCGTCGATGTTAACACTGGACAGCGTGAGTGCCCGCTTAATTTTGGGCGCGAAAGGGTTTTTGCCTCGCTGTCGCGCGACTCACGCGAAACGCGGTAACTCGGCTCGCCAAATCGGCTACCGGTGTCCCCGCCGCGAACTGTCCGAATTCCTTTAGAGCCTCAGAAACCGCATCCGCTGCATTCTGATCTACATACGACACAATCCCTAACACTGTATCCGCATCCAGCCCGGCGTCAGACGCGAAATCCACCCACTGTGGCTCCCGGATAGCCACGAAACGATATTCTCCGCCTATCTGCATCGACGAGGACAAACGCTCGCTCCTCTCGGGGTCAACCTTGTACAGGTACGAGGCCACATCATAAGCGGGAGCAAGCGAACACCCCTTTACAGTTTCGAGCATCGAAAAGTTTTTACCATGAGCATCAGTGCCCGCCACCGCAATGTTGAAAGCCAGCTGTTTTACAAACTCCAACATGTCTTGCACACTCGCATATTTACGTATGGTCCGGGCAATAGCAACAGCAGTTGGCCCCCCATTTTGCTCATATTTATATGCGGGCATACAGCGCAGAATCTGGCAAAAATCCTCCTGGTGAAACCGTTCTACCCCACCATCAGAAGTAACCGCACGGTCGTAGCGTTCGATAACACTAGCCCGCACCCCACCCACCATCTCAATCGTCTCCACGCTAGCCTTGACACCAAGCCTACGCATCGCCGACAGACACACCGCCTCATTCACATCAGAATAGGCAAAATCACTGGAAATCTGAGGTTTAATAATATGCGTGGAAGGAAAACACCCCTGCGGCAGACACCACCGCCCATCAGGAGCACGATACAACGCGGTCTTGCGCTGCTGACCGGCAAGAGAAAACTTACCGGGGGCATCCTCATCCTGTCCCGCTGAGGCACCCCACACACCCTCCTCGCATGACACATTGCGCATTAAATCTTCTAGTTGGCGCCCGGATAGTGGCACAGCCCGGTCAGGCAGATTCTGTGCAAGCGGACGGCCTGGAGGTGTGAACTGGATAGCCCCAGGCGCGTCTTTACCCATAACCGCCAGCATTCCGAGAACATTCCCACCGGGGATACGATATTCCCTCTCCCAGACAGCCCTGGTCATATTGTTCTCAGGAAGCAAGCCTTCCAGAAATGGCCTAGCGTCATATTCCGGGTGTTGACGAGGCAAACCCAGGGAAATATCCTGCCCATCCCAGGATTCATCGTAGGTGAACGCTATAGTGCGGTCGGCATGAGATTTAAACCTGCCCACCCTATGCCCAAACAGGTATGCGTCTAGTTTTCTAAGCATCGCTATCCGCATCCTCGCTCGTGTAATAGGTAAGGTCTTCCACCCCGAGCGCATCAAGTACTTTCAAAGCTGTATCTAAACGCACCGAGGGCGCCCCGGATTCTAGCCGCGTGATAGCTGGACGAGTCACCCCCGCCATATCCGCCAACCGCTGCTGGGTTAACCCGAAAGCCTGACGGTGAAATCTTACTAGCTGCGCGAATTTTGCCGTATCACTAGCAACCACTCGAGTAATAACCGACTTCATATCTTCATGATACGTTATCGATACACAAAGACGCAATAAACCACCCAGGAACCTCCGGTTTTACATCAGCAGGTAGCAGGGATTTAGCTCGAATCCAAGGGCTGAAAGGATACGTCACCAATATCCCGCTATCTGTATCAAAAAACCGGGGTAACAACCAAAAAACTCGTCCGGATGCTACGGCCTTTACGTGAAGTCACCATAAGCCTGCCCGGAGGCCAACAAATCACAGCCCAATCCAAGATCAACCCCCAAACCCAGAAAATCCTAAACAAACTGGGTCACTAAACTTGTGCAACTCAGGTGATAGATACAAACTGAATGTGACCAATACCAGCAGAGGAGCTCGGCTACGCAAAAAGATTAGCTAGCAAAAACTCGAAAACGTGTAGAAAATCATCTAAAAGTTCTTGAACTGGTCTACAACTCGCGGACAATCCCACACTCCGACTGGCACCTCATGAAACCAACCATACCGACCGATGCTCCACGCACCAACAACTACAACCGCACCGGCACCTCGCAGACGAATCCCTTGAAACCATGGTTGCAATATCCGTGCGGGTGGTGGAACAGGTACGCCTGGTGGTAGTCCTCGGCCAGCCAGAACTGCCCGACCGCATCGGCATCCAGGATCTCGGTGGTAATCGCCCCGCGCCCCGCGCCGGCCAAGGTCGCCCCGAAATTGCGTCGCGACACTTCAGCCAGTTCACGCTGTTCCGGCGTGGTACAGATAACCAGCGAACGGTACTGACTGCCCCGGTCGTTACCCTGCCGGTCACCCTGGGTCGGGTCGTGATTTTCCCAAAACACTTTCAACAGTTCCCCGGCGGTGGTCGCGGTGGGGTCGAATACGACCCGCACGGTTTCCGCATGCCCGGTGATCCCGGTGCAGACTTCCTCGTAACTGGGCGTGGGCTGCTGTCCCGCCATGTAGCCCACAGCCGTGTTGATTACCCCCGGCTGGGACCAAAAAATCCGCTCCACGCCCCAGAAGCAGCCCATCGCGAAATAGATTACTTCGTGCGGTTCCGGCCACGGTCCGGTTATCGAGGTGTGGAGGACGGGGTGAGTGGTTTCTTGCTTCGTTTCATGAGGTACCATCATGTGTTACAGTTTGCCACACACCTCCGAGTCCGTCACGAGATATGCGGTCGGCGCAGAGTCCGACACCGTGGCCGACACCACAGCAGACACCCTGGCAGAAAACGGTGAATATTTTGGGTTTACGAGGAAAAATCCCCGCATAACGCAGTTTTTTCGCTCACTTCTGCCAGGTACCCTCGCTGGGGTCAGCGAGAAATCGCCGGGGTTCATGAGGTGCTTGCCGGGATTCCGGGCGTTTCGTGTCAATGGCGGACACTTTTCGACTGGTAAGTTTTCGGTTTGCGCAGGTCAGGGCGTTTTTTGGGAGTTTGTAGACTGGGGAAAACCGCTAAATGTGTCCGTGTTTACCTCGATGGACATATAAGGGCTTTGCTACAGCGACCTCGCTATTCAAGGGAGTTACGGCTAAAACGGCCAATCGTGGCCGTTTCTTAACGCCTTCACGCTGCAACTGCGTCGATGTGCGGGCTACGCCCGCGCGCCGCAGCAGGTCAGGGACCTATCTCGTTATCAAGGTTTCTCAATAAGGTGCTTATGTGTCCATGATGAGAGTCTTGGGGAAAAATTTTACTTTCATTTGATAGACCCTGTGTTCAATTTGGGAGTGCGACTTCCTTTAGGGCTGTGGGTGTAAAGAAAAACTTCCAGAAAGGAAGGACACACTCCGGCTGGCACCTCATGAACCCAGTAGCGCCGCGAAGAATATCGGCAGATAGGTCACCTGGCCTTGGGTTTCTATGTTTGGGCGCGCCCCCCGGCCGGTTTCCGCCAAGACAAAAGCGCGGTCAATCGTATACTTCGGTTCCGCCAGCGCCTTGTCCAAGGCGGCATGAGTCCGATACGAGACCCCGGATTTCACTTCCAAGGCGGTAATCTGACCGGAGGCATCCTCTAGCAGAAAATCGAGTTCCCCGATTTTCTTGGAACTGAAGTAGCGCAACGCATAGCCCTTGCTGTGCAGCTCCTGAGCCACCGCGTTTTCGTAAATTCCACCCAGATTAATCGCCGTGTTCGGTTGAAGAATGCCAGACAGCATGGTTTTCGGGAACGCAGAGTTCAACAGTCCCACATCAGAGCTATACAGTTTAAACAGGTTGCGTTTCACCCCCGCCAGCAGTGGGAAAATCGGGGCGGAAACATTGTAGGTCGGCAAAGCCACCCCCGCTGCTTCCAACCACAGAAAATGCTGGTCAACCTGGGTAAAGCGCTTCACATCCCGCAAGTCACTGATTTGGAATCGACGGTTTTGCCGGCTCAACTGGGCGGGAATCAACTGGAAAATATCGGCCAGGATTAGGCGCAGCTCATCAGGCGCATATTTCACAATGTCCTGGGCGTAAAGTTGGCGAATATTTCCTTGAATCCGGCGCACCACATCCATGTCCCCAGTTTCCACAAAATGCGCCACCGCGTCGGGCATTCCCCCCACCAGCAGATAACGATGCCACAAATCAATGAAGCGGTCGTAGATAAAATCCTGAACCGGGCGCAAGTCATCCAGACACTGTTGCAAAACATCAAAGAATTCAGCGGACACACCGCACGCCTGGCAGAACTCCTGAAAATCCAGGGGATACATCTTAAGCTCTGTCACATAACCAATAGGCAAAGAGGGAATAGCGCGCAAACGTGTCCCCAACAGCGACCCGGAAAGAATAAAGCGATAGTCATATTTTTGCACCAGGAATTTAATAAAACTGACCACAGCGGGACATTCCTGGACTTCATCAAAAATCACCACTGTCTGCCCCGGCACCAGTTCCACATCACTAGCCAGCGAGACACGCAACATTAAGTCTGCGGCATTAGTGGCTTGGTTGAAAGAATCTCGCGCATCGGGCTGTTCCAGCAGGTCAAAAGCCACCACTCGCGAGAAATTATCCCGCGCAAAGGTGTTTATCAGGAAAGACTTTCCCACCTGACGGGAACCAGTCACCAGCAGGGCTTTGCCGCCATCATCCGCTAGCCACTCATGAAAAGCCGCTAAAACCCGCCTGACCAGCACACACACCACCCACCTAACACTTTTCAAGATTTCAATACGGCATTATTTTACACTTTTCAGGATTTCAAACCTGGCAATACCGACACTTTTCAGATTTCAGCCTGACTCCGGTGTCGGCACCGTGGCGGGAAACGCCAGATTCTTTGGGTTTGCGCGGAAAATTCCTCGCAAAACACAGTTTTTTCACTCATTTCTGCCAGCAAACCATGGATCCGAATGAAGGACAGAGTTACTGGCCGATTTTGCTAATCAAATTGTTCAGATCGTCATAGCGGCTGGCCTTGCTGGTGGATCCCAGGCTGACAATCAGGTAATCGTGGCCACTCTTGGCATACAGGATGGCAAGATTGTGGATTTTCCCCAAAGACCCGGTTTTGAGGCCGGCGACTTCCGGGATGTAATAGATGCTTTCCGGGTTGAGCATTTGGTTGGTGTTCACCATCATGAGGTGCTGGCCTGATAGCGGGGCGATTGCATAGCGCTGCGACTTGACGATGTCGCGAATCCACTGGCGTGAAAGGAGTTTTTCGCTTACTGCCGCGATCTCACTTGGCGTACTCACCGCCCTGGGGTCATAGCCACTGGGGTCATTAATCCGGGTATGCGACCAGCCCTGTTTTTTCAGGTATTCAGCCAAATCAGTCATAAACAGGTCAATCCGCTGGTCTGTCCCGGCGGTTCCCGGATGCGTTTTCCCGCCGCAAAACTCCGCCACGGCATAAGCCGCGTCATTGCCGGAAGGTACCAACATCGCAGCTAGCAGATCTTGTAGCCGGTAGGTTCCGGGAACAATCCCGGCGAGCGAGGATCCCGGTTTCGCTTTCGTCAGGGCTTCGCGGCTGACGGACACTTCATCGTTCGGGTCGGCGACAGCCAGGGCATATTCCGCCACAAACAGCTTTGCCAGGCTGGCCGGCGTGATTTCAGTGTTTTCCCCGGCCGCCGCGATTCGCTGCTGCGAGGCCTCGTCGATAACAACATAGCCTTTCCCGGTATAAGGCGTACCGTCAATCCCCACGGTTGTCGGTTTGGGGTATATCCAGACCCGGATTACGCCCCGCCCCGCTGGCGTAGCGACCACCCAGGCAAAAATGGCAATCACAACCACCGCGAACACTGCGGTCATCTTTTTGCGTCTGCCCTTCATCAAAACACCTTCTTTTGTTCTATTCAAGTTCTATTCACTGCGATTGTTGACCGGTTCGCTGCTGCGACGCAGGGCTGGCACCAACAGGAGCATGGCCAAACCAGCCAGAATCAGCGCCACCAACAGCGCCAGGAAAATAGCGGGAGTGAAGCTCGCTTCGAGCCTGACCGAAAAGATGTGCATCATCATCCATCCCAGGCCGAAACCCAGACTGGCAGAAAGCAGCGCGATTGCTCCCAGCGGCGCGATGGCCTCCACCAGCATCATGCGGGCTAGTTGGCTTACTTTCATCCCGCAAAGCCGCAGTGTCAACAGGGAGCGATGCCGCTCCAGCAGTCCCGCATAGGTGGAAACCAGCATCGAAATCACCGCAATCAGCAGCGTCAGCCCCATGCCGATCCACACCAGTGTTGTCATAAGACTGATGAGCCCCACGTCCGTGGTGACGTTCACTTCTGTCGCCACGTTCATGAGTGGCATGGAGAATTCCGGCATAAAGTCCGTGGTGGCCAGTAGGGTACGCAGGCGTTCCAGGGCACGTGAGTCGCGTAGGCTGACCAGCACAGTGTAGGCATCATGCCTGGTTTCGGGCACGTAGTAGCGTTTCACCAACGTGTCAAAATCCGCGCGGTTTTTCGCGGGGATGAGCCGAGAGGCCTCGCCGGCACGTGCCCATAAGTTGACGCCCAGTAACCCGGATTTGCAAGGCGTAGCAACGTAGGCGCTCGCAGTCGTACACGGCACCAGACTCCAGGTTCCCCCTACGAAAGGCACGGCTTGGGCTTGAGCCACGTAGGATTGGGCTTGCAGTTGCGCGGCCAGGTGGACGGCTGCGGATTGGTCTGGAATCTCGGATATGGCTACCGCGCCTTGTTTCAGCGGGGTGTGTTCGTGAGCGATGGCATCCAAGACCTTTCCGGTTTGGGAGGTGGCGGTCAGGAAGAACGTGCCCGCGAACAAGGCCAGAATCACGCCGGAAACCGAACGTGAAATCTGGCGGGAATGGGCTGCCACATAGCGCGTACTAATCAGTTCCGGCGCCCGCCGGCAATGTTTTGCAACCACCCAAGCCAACAGCTGGATTACCAGCGGACTTACCAAAATCAGAGCAATCATCATTAAAACCACATCAGCCAGCAGCCAATAGGCGTCAAGGCGTGTCCCCCGGTTCGGTTTCACGCTGACCACCAGATAGATAGCCAGGCCGATAGCCACCGCCATCACCAGGATGCGCACCACACCGGTTTTTCGGGTCACGATTTTTCTGGTTACACGCTGGTGGCGCACCACCCCCAGGGGCGTGGCGACTACCCCGCGCATCCCCTGCGAAGTAGCCAGAACCGTGATGATGATAGTCGCCACAAAAACCAGCGCACACTGCCAAGGCGCGACCGTCAAGTCAGACAGCCACAGGCGCCTGCCAGCCAGCGAAACAGCTCCCAGCCACGGCCGGATTGCGCTAAACACGCCCAAGCCAAGCAGAAAGCCCAGTACCGCCCCCAACAGGGCTTCGGCCACAAGAATCTGGAGAATCTGGTGGCGCGTAGCACCCACCAGGCGCAAAGCCGCATAGCGCTGTTCCCGCTGGACGCTGCCCAGGGCGGCAGAAATTGCAATCAGCAGCAAAACCGGGAACAGCAATACCACCAGGCCAATCGACAAGACGGCCTGGTTCACTGCGCTGTTTCCGGCCGGCGGCTGCGGGGTGTCAAAGTCTGCCACGTGCACGGCGGTTTTATCCCCAGCGAGATTCTTGCCGATAAACACCAGCAAGTCATCCGGGCCACTGGTCAACTGATACGGTAGCAATCCTTTGTTGACGTGCCCGAAGCGGGTGGTAATCGCCGCTTCCGGGTGCGTGGCCACCAGGCTTTGCACGCCCAGCGACATCAGGTATTCCCCCGGTTGAGGCCACTTTACCCCGAACAAATCGGGCGCGTGCTGGGTTGCTGAAGTGTCCACATAGGCCGCGTGGATTTGTTTACCGTCCACAACGAAGAAGGGGTTGTCAACCAGGCTAATCAACACTGCATCTGTGGCACCAGCTTTGGCATCATTAGTCGCTTGGGATTTGTCCGCGTTGTCGATTGCTCCCTGCCAACGCGTTGCAGTCGTGGAGCCAAAAGCACCCCAAAACGCGGCGAACACCAGTATCAGGCACATACAAAATCCCACTGCCGCACTGACCAAAGCCAAGCGACTCTTGGACTGACGCAACGAACGGCAAGTGAGCATCCAGGCGAGGTACATGGCTATACCTCCACCAAGCCGTCACGCACGATTATTTCACGGTCGGCATAGGCTGCAACGGTAGGTTCATGAGTCACCAGTACCACTGTCAACCCCCGCACGCGCACCAAATCCACCAGCAAGGTCATCACCGTCTCAGAATTCAGGGAATCCAAGGATCCGGTGGGTTCATCGGCGAACAGCACTGCGGGGCGCGGTGCCAAGGCGCGGGCGATAGCGATTCGCTGGGCTTGCCCGCCTGAAAGCTCGCCGGGAAGTGAATCCGCGTGATCTTCCAGGCCTACAGTCGCCAACCATTCGTGAGCCTGGGCATACGCGGTTTTCTTCGCGACCCCGTTCAAAAGCAGTGGCACTGCGATGTTATCCACCGCTGTCAGCTCGGGAACCAGTTGGGAAAACTGGAATACGAAACCGAAATCCGTGCGGCGCAACACCGTGCGCTGCGCATCGCTCAAGCTGGTGAGCTCACGGTCATTGTAGGACACCGAGCCCGAATCTGGCAGTTCGATTCCCGCCAAGGCGTGTAACAAGGTGGACTTGCCGGAGCCCGAAGGCCCCATAATTGCCAAGATTTCACCGCGCGTTACGTCCAGGGACACGCCACGCAGTGCCGGGGTAAGCCCGTAGGTTTTCTTTAGCTCACGGGCGCAAAGTATCGGGGTTGTCGGCGGGTTCACAGTTGCTCCTTTAGCGCATCCAGACGCGAGGTCGTCAAGGAAATCCAACGCAAATCCGCGTCAATGTGAAAAATCGCCTGGTCTAACAGGAGTTTCTCGGCCAGACTGGCATGCTGTTTACGAGCCGTAAGCTCGCGCATCCGCTGCTGATGGGCTTGGCGCTGGGCTTTCAGATACAGAGCCGCATCCCCATTGATTAACAGGGCCAGCACCGTCTTGAGATACAACTCGGATTGTAGGGTGGGGGAAGGAATCAGCGGCGTGCGCAACCATTCCACCAGTTCTTTTTCGCCACCCGCAGTGACGGCATAGCGGGTGCGTGCGGGTCCGGCTGGGGCTCCGCTGTCGGCGACTTCCATCACCTTGGCATCCCGCGCCAAACGCGCCAAGGTGGAATACACCTGTCCCGCCAGGATTGGCTTATCGCCAGCAAAATAGTGGTCGTATAGTTTTTTCAGTTCATAGCCGTAGTTCGGCTCGCGCGTCAACAGTCCCAACAAACCGTATTTCGTTTCCACCACGCCTCCTATACACTCAGTGACTAGCCGCAACTATTCACCAAGTGTATAGCTTTACGGCATCGGTTACAACAGGCGGTTTCATGAGGCGCCAGCCGGGTTCGCGGGTGCTTCGCCTAAACCGGCCAGCCATAGCCATTTTCTAACGGCTACGCCGTCTTAGCGACATTTCTTCCTCCCAGGTATGGGATAAATATGGGATAGCTCTATTGTCAATGGCAGTTGCAATACCAACAAAAACAGCCCGCCACAAAGGGCGGACTGTGCTATATTGCCTATGCGTAGTTACGGGATTGCTGGTATTAATACAAAGGTGAGGGCTGTGGAGACTGAGAAAATATGCCTGTTTTCCCTTGTTATCAAGCTAAAGTAGGGATTCAGAGCTTGCTCGGCTGCATCTTCTGACAGCGTCGATTTGAGCCTCTGGACCTGAATCATGTAACTTTAGTGGCCCAGCTTGTCTAGGATTTTTTGGGCTTGTGGGGTGATGGAGTCGCTGGATTGGATTTCGTGGCCTTGGTAGAGGATGGTTTACTCCTGGATAGGTCGTAGGATTCGGACGTATTTTTTCGCTGTGATTCCGGTCTTTTGGTGCAAATACCGGGAAACAGCTAGGGCGGCCATGACCACAGTCAGATGCGCGTCGATAGCGTCGCGTTGCCGGTGGAATATCGGGCGGGCACGTAAATCGGTTTTGGATATGCGTCAAGGATTGCTCTACATGCCACATCGTGATAGGAGGCGATGACTTCACCAGCGGGCATGAGCGTGGCGGGGAGGTTAGTGACATAGCCTTTCAAGCCTTCTAGCCGCTGGGCGCGCTCAAAAGCCTTAGAATCGAAACTACAGCCACTGCGGGTGGTTTTGATGAACCGGGGTTTACGCGCGGGTTTCACCCCGTCTATCGCGTCTAGGGCGCGGCGGCGCTGCGCCTCCAGAGTGATAGCGTCTCTTTTAACGCGTTTAGTGGAGTACCACCACAAGACTCGCCAAGACTTGCCCATCGAGGGATTCCACACCGGCTCGGCTTTAGTGAGTTTGCTGTTGACTTTCATGTTGGCGTGCCTAGGAGTCACGGTGTCGATAATCTGGCCATCGGCGAGCAAGTCACCATTCCAGTGGAAATGGGATTCTGAAGCGTCCTGGGTTTTGTTCCGTTTCTTATACGGGTGCTAGTTGTTTAGCATGGGTTTGATTATATTGGGTTATCACTTCCTCGGGAGTGGAATAATCTAGCGATTCGTGGAGACGCTGGTGATTCCACCAGTACACCCAGTTCAGGGTCGCCCATTCGACTTCGGTGCATGAGCGCCAGGTCTGGGAGTAAATCAACTCGGTTTTGTATAGCCCGTTGACGGTCTCGGCTAGCGCGTTATCGTAAGAATCCCCAATAGTTCCGATCGATGATCTAATCCCTGCATCTGTTAGTCGTTGACTGTATTTAATGCTTACGTATTGAGAACCATGGTCAGCGTGATGGATTAGTCCTGCCAGATTGTCTTTAGCGCATCCTATCGCCTGTTCTAAGACCTCTAACGGCAACGCCTCAGGGGCATAGTTGACCTAGCCCAGCCCACAATCTTGCGTGAATACACGTCTGTAACAAAAGCTGTGTACACGAAACCCGACAAAGTTCTGACATAAGTAATATCCGCGACCCACAGCCGGTTTGGTCTATCTGCAGTGAAATCGCGGTTAACCAAATCCGGGCGTGTATCCGGGCGGGGTGAAGACCGGGTAGTCACCGGTTTACGGCCTTGGTGTGCCCCATGAATCTCGGCCAGGCGCATCAATCTGCCAGTCTGTTCCCGCCCGATATCCCATCCAGTCCGGCGCATAGCGTGCCACATTTTACGAATCCCGTAAACACGGTAATTCTGGTCGAAAATCTTCACGATTTCCTCGATTAACAAGGCATCTCTCAATTGCCTAGCGCTCACTTTTCGGGTCTTTGCCGCCCGGTAACCACGCGAAGTGATAAAGCCCCCAACCGTGTGTTCTCTCATAACCCGGCAAATACGCTCGACCGAGAAACAATCACGATACTGGTCAATAAACGCAATCATTTCATCCCGGGGTGGTCGAGTTCTTTGGCGAAAAAAGCCGATGCGAGCTTCAAACTCTCGTTAGTACGTTTAAGCTCCGCGTTTTCTTTACGCAACCGCCTTATCTCGGCAGACTCCTCCCGACTAACCCCCGGGTCTTTCTCCCTGGTCTATCTCGGCTTGAACAGCCCAGCGGCGCAGTGATTCCCGGCTGACACCGAGTTTCAGTCCGATATCGCTGATAACCGCCCATCTCGAAACCCCAGAATCGTCTCGAAGCCAGTCAAACACCAACCCAACAGCACAATCCCTAAACTCCCGCGAATACTTCCAAGGCATGAAACAACCCTCACAAAAAACCTAGGAACAAAACCCAGGACGCTTCGGCATCTCATGATGAGCTACGTCGACGACACAACGCAGGGGTTCCAGGCTGCGGGGGTTTTTTGATAGATTCAAGGCATGACAAAAACCCCTGAAACGCCGGACCTGTTGGTGGTTGGTACCGGTTTATTTGGTCTCACCATCGCCCGCGAAGCCGCAGAAGCTGGATATAAGGTTGTCATGATTGACCGACGGGCACACTTGGGTGGCAATGCCTGGTCCGAGCCCGAGCCCCAGACCGGCATCGAAGTTCACAAGTACGGCGCTCACCTGTTCCACACTTCCAACCAGCGCGTGTGGGACTACGTCAACCGCTTTACCAAGTTCACACCTTATATCCACAAGGTTTACACGACGGTCCATGGCGAGGTTTTCCCCATGCCGGTGAACCTCGGCACCATCAACCAATTCTTCCATGCCGCCTACACCCCCGACCAGGCGCGCGAACTCATCGCCCAGCAAGCCCAAGAAATCCAAGGCGAGGACGCCAATGAAAACTTCCGCACCAAAGGCATCTCCCTGGTCGGAAAGCCCCTATTCGAAGCCTTTTTCGAGGGGTATACCGCGAAACAATGGCAGACCGACCCGACCGAGCTGCCCGCCTCGATAGTCTCCCGCCTGCCCGTTCGCTACAACTACGACAACCGTTATTTCAACGACACTTACGAGGGTTTACCGGTTGACGGCTACGCTGCCTGGCTGACGAACATGGCAACCCACGAAAACATCACGGTTCACCTGGACGTGGACTTTTTCGACGAACGCCCCGAAAACCCCTGGGCAAAATCCGCTACCGTGGGACGCATTCCCGTCGTTTACACCGGACCAATTGACGAATACTTTGCCTATAGCGAGGGCGAGCTGGGATGGCGGACCATTGACCTGGAACTGGAAGTGAAACCGACCGGGGACTTCCAGGGCTGCCCGGTGATGAATTATGGCGACCCCGCTGTGCCCTACACGCGCATTCACGAATTCCGCCACTTCCACCCCGAACGTGCCGCCCGCTACCCCACGGACCAAACCGTCATCGCCCGGGAATATTCCCGCTTTGCTCAGCGTGGCGACGAACCCTACTACCCCATCAATAAGGAAACCGACCGCCACCGCCTGTTGAAGTACCGCGAACTGGCAGCTGCCGAACCAAACGTGCTGTTCGGTGGACGTTTGGGCACCTACAAATACCTAGATATGCACATGGCTATTGGGTCTGCCCTGTCGCGTGCCGAAGCGGTGGTATTGCCGCATTTGCGCGGGGAACGCCCCACTATTTCCTTTGTACCAGGGCAGGACGAGTAACCGGGAAGGTGTTGCTTTAACCGGTGAAAATTCAGATATTTCGTTACCATTAACTCAGGCAAACTCGAGCCACCGGTAACGGCACCAGCCAACCAGCTCGGGAACCTGGCGAAATATGCGCACCCCGACCCCGGCTAACCTGCACCAGCAGGTCAGCCTCTATCGAGAGGACAGCTTTGGAACATAACCTCCCCCTCGCCATCACCCTGCAGGTGATTGGGTCGTTCTGTTTCGCCCTGGCTGCCCGCTATCAAAACAGCGCCATTCGCCGTGAAGTCAAACACAACCAGAGTCGGCGTCGCCTGAAATCTGCCCAGCTCATCTCGAGCCTGAAAAACCGGCGCTGGTGGCAAGGATTAGCCCTGATGGGAGTGTCTCTGGGGTGTCAGATTACGGCGCTGTTCTTTGCTCCCGTCACGGTGGTGCAGCCCGTGGGGCTGTTGGCTTTTCCGTGGTCCATGATTTTGCAGGCGCGAGTCACTCGCCAACGCATCCGCAAACGTGAGGGTGTTTTAGTAGCGATGACTGTGCTGGCGACCGGGATGTTTACTTTCCTGGTGTCTTACTATTCCGCGCCGGATCAGCCTTTGACCACCATAAAGGTCTTTATTGGTGCCATCACGATTTACATTCTGGCAGGTACTTTCGGGACGTTGGGCGCAAAAGGACCGCGCGTGTGGCGCTCGTTTTTTTGGGGCAGCGGTGGGGCTATGTTTTATGGTCTAGAAGCGTCCCTGGTGCGCACCCTCATCATTTTTGTGCGCCAGCATAACTGGATAGATAACCCGATGTTTTGGGCAGTCCTGTTCGTTTTGGTCATCGGCTCCATGACTGCCGGGTGGATGGTGCAGCAGGGCTACGCCACCGGTCAGGCCGAACTGGTCGTCGCGTCGATGACAATTACCTCTCCCATCGTGGCGGTCTGTTTCGGTATCGCGGTGCTGGGAGAAGGCAAGAACTTCACCGGTGAAGTAACCCTGGGGATTATCATCTGCGGACTGGTGGCTATTGCCGGCATCATCGGGCTGACGCACTTGAAAGCCCATCAGCCTATCATCTTGGAGCATACCGCCGGCATCCCGATTGTCTCCGGGATGCATCTAAACCAGGGTTCTGAGTCAGCAAATACTCCTGACGAGCACAGCACGCCAGACATGCCTCAAAGTTAGTTAAACCGGTAGAGGTGCTGCGCCAGACGGTAGGTTTTAACCGCAGCCCATTTCAGCGGTGCTTTGTTCACGCTGGAACCCCGAACTAACGGGTGGCGCTTTAAGTTACGTGCCATACGCGGGCTCTTAGCATAGATGTGTTTCCACATATCTTCGCGCATCCGCATCGCTTCATTATCGCCGCGCAGCAGCGAAAATGCCGATGAAGCCGTGATAATCAATGCCAAGAAACCTTCCATGTACTTTGCCAAGCGCGGGTTGGGAACGTCATCGGGCAGGGTGTAGGCATCAACCAGCGCCTTGGTCACGCGCATCTGTTGATCGAGACGACCCAGCATGACCGTCTCGTTCACGGATTGGTCATCGCGACCGATAAAGTAGTGATACAGGTCAACCGGTAAATAGTAGAGTTTCTTTACATAAGGGAGGGGAACGTAGACAAAAATGTTGTCTACATAGAACGTGTGCTTGGGCATCACCATGCCGGATTCGCGCAACACCTGGGTGCGATAGACCGTGGAGTGCATCAGGATGTTTTGTCCCACCCCGAAGTTTCCGACCTGATTCCAGGTAATTATCCGGTTTAGCGGCAGGGCGCGGTTATAGCGGATGACTTTACGCGAACCTGTCAACACGTGCTCGTAAACGTAATTACAGACAACCAGGTCAACCCGTTCTTTGTGTGCTAGAAACGCACGAAGCTTGGACATCAGCAGGTTTAACCCCACCCGATCCAACCAGTCGTCGGAGTCAACCACCTTAAAATAGTGACCCCGAGCAGCCTGCAGACCTGCCATCACCGCACCGCCGTGACCGGCGTTCTCCTGGTGAATGACCCGAACTTTATCGGGCATAGCTTGCGCCCACTTGTCAGCTTTCGCCCCGGTGTGATCCTTGGAGCCATCATCGACGATGATGATTTCGGTGTCCTCGCCTGCCCCAATCATGGAGGAAATGCAGGCATCCATGTAATCTTCGGAGTTGTAGCACGGAATGACAAAAGTCAGGGTAATGTCACGATCTGCCAGGTCATCAGTACGGTCATCGGTTTGCGCGGTATTATTCGTTTCTGCCATCAGGTTCTCTCACTAGATTTTCGTAGTTATTTCATCGGTTGCCGGCATGTGGATAGGGCTCAATCGTCCGTCATGACCACGTGCAATCCGCCCACCATGCGGGCAATCAGGTTGTAAATCACGGCTGCCAGCCAGCTCAGCACAGTCAAAATGATAATCTGCAACACGCCAAAAATCGCGACCAGAGCAATCGTCCGACTAAAGGTCAATGCGTCAACCAGGTTAACCAACGCTGTAGCGGACAGCGCCTGCAAGAACCCTTGCATGGAGGAAAACACGTGCAGCATATCCAACACCAACCACAGCACGATAGCCGCAACCAGCATGACTATGGACATCGCTACCGCCACCAGGAATCCAATTTTCATAGCCGAGAGCGGATTGACCCTGGACAAAATGAGCTTGACGCGACGCACATCAGGCAAATCGGCAGCTTCTTCACGTTCCCGCATTCGCTTTGCTGCCTCCAAGCGCCGCGCCTCCCGCGCCGCTTCCCGCTCGGCTTTCTTGGCAGCCTTGGCTGCCGCTCGTTCGTCAGCATAGGTATTGACAGGAGCGGGCGCAGCCGGGGCGGGCGGTTCCGGCGGAACCATATCGGGTTGAACCTCAGCCACGGGTGGCGCTGCCACCGGGCGTGCATCCGCAACGGGGCTGGGTTCCATCGGAGGCGGGGGAACCGGCTTTTTCACCGAGTTATCCCTGGCTTGCAGAGCACCTGAATACGGGTCGGCATGACCCAACCTCGCCCAGGATACGCTGGGATCCTCGCCGTCCTCGGGCGCATCGGGATTGGGGGCGGGATTATTCCCGTCAGGTGTTCCATTTATCCGCATATTCCATCCCTTCAGATGTTTCCTCGATTTTAAAGCCTAGCCACCGGTGGCTCAATTCATGCTGCTCGATTTCCCGGTGGCGCTTTCGAGGACTTTTGCAATATATCGCACAAAGTCTCCGAAATCCTGCCGTTTAATCCTCCAGCTGCGGGTCATTATCCACGTTGAGGGTGATAGCAATGACCTTGTCGCCCTCATCAGCGCGAGAGAAAATCACGCCCTGCGTGTTGCGTCCGGTCCGGCTGACTTCATCAACACGAGAACGCACGATTTTGCCCCCTGCCATGATGACCAGGACTTCTGAGTCTTCCTCAGTGACCAGTGCGCCGACCAGGTCGCCACGAGCCTCCACCAGGTTCGCGACCTTAATCCCCAGACCACCGCGGCCCTGCACCCGGTATTCAGACAGTGCCGTGCGTTTCGCGTATCCGCCCTCAGTCACCACAAACAGATCCGCTTCGGGGCGCACCACATCCATGGTCAACAGTTCGTCATCAGCCCGGAACCGCATCCCCGTCACGCCGGAAGTCGCCCGACCCATCGGGCGCAGCTGCTCATCACAAGCATTAAACCGCAAGGATTGACCGTGGCGAGACACCAAAATCAAGTCATCGGTCGCGTCTGCCAAGCACGCCGAAACCAGCTGATCCGCCTCTCCGGCACTGTCCTCGCGCAGTTTGATAGCAATCAATCCACCCGTTCGGTTCGTGTCATAGTCGGTCAACCGGGTCTTTTTCACGAAGCCCAGACGGGTCGCCAACACCAGGTAATCCTTGTCTGCAAACGAGGAAACCTGCAGGACTTGGGCGATACGCTCGTCGGGCTGGAAAGCCAGCAGGTTCGCCACATGCTGACCTTTCGAGTCACGTCCTCCCTCGGGAATCTCATACGCTTTCGCGCGATACACTCGCCCGAAATTCGTAAAGAACAGCAGCCAGTCATGCGACGACGTGGTAAAGAAGTGCTCGACCTGATCCTCCTCGCGCAGCGACGCACCTTTAATGCCTTTGCCGCCACGATGCTGGGAACGGTAGGCGTCGACCCGCGTGCGTTTCGCGTAACCACCGCGAGTAATGGTGACCACCACGTCTTCTTCGGGAATCAAATCCTCCATCGACATTTCCCCATCAAAAGGCACGATGGTGGTCTTGCGTTCGTCGCCCCACTTGTCGGTAATTTCGCCAAGTTCCTCGGACACGATGCTCCGCTGGCGTTCGGGGCGAGCCAAAATGTCTTTAAAGTCAGCGACTTTCGCTTCCAATTCGGCATGTTCGTCCAAAATCTTTTGGCGTTCCAAAGCTGCCAAACGGCGCAGCTGCAAAGCCAAAATCGCGTCAGCCTGAACCTCGTCAACCTTCAGGAAATCCATCAACCCGACCCTGGCATCTTCTGCGGTCGGAGAACGACGAATCAACGCGATAACCTCATCTAGCGCATCCAAGGCCGCCAGGTAGCCCTGCAAAATATGCAACCGTTCCTGGGCTTTCGCCAACCGGAAAGCGGTGCGGCGTTTGATGACATCGACCTGGTGGGCAATCCAATAGTGGATAAATCCGTCAATAGAGAGGGTCCGGGGCACCCCGTCGACCAGCGCCAACATGTTGGCAGGGAAGGAATCTTGCAACTGGGTGCGTTTGTACAGGTTATTCAGTACGACTTTCGGCACCGCGTCGCGTTTCAGCACCACCACAATCCGGGTTCCGGCGCGATCCGACGTTTCGTCACGGATATCTGCAATCCCTTGCAGCTGACCATCTTTGACCAGCTGCGCAATCTTAACCTGCAGGTTATCGGGGTTAACCTGGTAGGGCAGTTCGGTCGCCACCAGGCAGGTGCGCCCATTGAGTTCCTCCACGTTGACCACCGCGCGTTGGGTGATAGAACCACGACCGGTGCGGTAAGTTTCCTCAATCCCGCGCCGACCCAAAATCGTAGCGCCGGTGGGGAAATCCGGACCTTTAATGCGCTGCAGGCAAGCTGCGAGCAGTTCTTCACGCGTAGCCTCTGGGTTTTGCAGATACCATTGTGCCGCGTCAGCAACTTCCCGCAGGTTATGGGGCGGAATCCGGGTCGCCATGCCCACCGCGATACCCTCGGAGCCGTTAATCAGCAAGTTCGGGATTCGGCTGGGCAGCACGGTCGGCTCTTGGGAGCGCCCGTCATAGTTATCCATGAAATCGACGGTGTCCTCGTCGATGTCACGCACCATTTCCATGGCGAGGGTAGCCATCTTGCATTCCGTGTACCGAGGCGCCGCTGGTCCGAGGTTACCGGGGGAACCAAAGTTGCCCTGACCAGCCACCAAGGGGTAACGCATCGACCAAGGCTGCACCAACCGGGCTAGTGCATCATAGACCGAAGAATCCCCGTGGGGATGAAAGTGACCCAAAACGTCGCCCACCACGCGCATACACTTGGAATATCCGCCGTTCGGACGGTAGCCACCGTCATACATGGTATAGATAACGCGGCGGTGTACCGGTTTCAGCCCGTCACGGACATCGGGCAGAGCGCGACCCACAATCACGCTCATGGCGTAGTCCATGTAGGACTTTTTCATTTCTTTTTCCAAATCCACCTGCATGACGCGGGTGGATTCCGCCTCAGTAATCACGGGGGCATCGGAATGAATGATTTCTTCCACTTCGGAATCATTGTTGTCTTGGTTATCAGCCATTTCCCTTGTCTTTCAATAGCTTGGTGAGAGTCTCACCGGGGCTTGTGTAGTGTTCGCTTAGATATCCAAGAAGCGCACGTCTTGGGCGTTACGTTGGATAAAGGCGCGCCGCGAACTCACGTCCTCGCCCATGAGCAGCGAAAACACTTCGTCTGCGGAGGCAGCCTCATCCATCGTGACCTGTTTCAGCAGTCGCGCACTGGGATCCATCGTGGTCTCCCACAGTTCCTGGGCGCTCATCTCGCCCAAACCTTTGTAGCGTTGAATCCCGCCTTCCTTGGGCATTCGCGCCCCAGAATCCAGACCCAAGCTGACCATCTTGTCTTTTTCCTTGTCGGAATAGACGAACTGGTGAGGTTTGTTGGACCACTTCAGGCGGTAAAGCGGCGGGGTTGCCAGGAACACGTGACCGTTTTCGATGAGTGGACGCATATAGCGGAACAGCAGGGTCAGCAGCAGGGTGGTGATGTGCTGCCCGTCCACGTCCGCGTCTGCCATCAGCACAATCTTGTAGTAGCGCAGTTTCGACAAATCGAAATCTTCACCAATCCCGGTGCCGAAAGCGGTGATCAGAGACTGGATTTCTTTATTGTCCAAAGCCCGGTCCAGGCGGGCTTTTTCCACGTTGAGGATTTTGCCGCGCAACGGCAGGATAGCCTGGTGCGCCGGGTCGCGCCCCGCCACTGCCGAACCGCCTGCGGAGTCACCCTCGACCAGGAAAATTTCACAATTAGAGGCGTCTCGGCTGGAACAATCCCGCAGCTTGCCAGGCATTGAGAAGGAATCCAGAGCGGTCTTGCGCCGAGTCGCATCCCGTGCTTTTCGAGCCGCGTTACGCGCTTGCTGGGCAGATTGGGCTTTGGCAATAATCGCTTTGCATTCCGCCGGATGGGCATCAAACCAGTCCCCCAGCTGGGAATACACGGTCTGTTGCACGAAAGTGCGAGCCTCGGTGTTGCCCAGTTTCGTTTTCGTCTGACCCTCGAACTGAGGATTGCGGATTTTCACGGAAATCACTGCCGTCAAGCCTTCGCGGCAATCGTCACCGGACAGGTTTTCGTCTTTGTCCTTAATGAAGCCTTTTTCCCGTCCAACCTTGTTCATCAACGAAGTCAAGGCAGCCCGGAACCCTTCCTCGTGGGTGCCTCCCTCGGTCGTGTTGATGGTGTTGGCGTAAGTATAGATAGACTCTGAGTAGGCGCTGGTCCACTGCAGGGCGATTTCCAGCGCCATGGCGTTTTCAACATCCTCCAAGCTAGCCTCGAAGTCGATGATTTCTTCGTGGACGACCTCGGATTTCTTGGTGTCGTTGATGAAATGCACGTAATCGTGCAGACCGTTTTCGTAACAGTAAGACACCGAGCGACGTCCGACCTTGGGAGAATCCGCGTCTCCGTCTTGGTCCCCGGTCACAAAATCACCTTCCGCTGTCACATTGGGGCGCTCATCGGTGAGGGTGATACGCAATCCCTTGTTCAGGAAAGCCATCTGTTGGAAACGGGTCCGCAGGGTTTCATAGTCGAACTCAACAGTTTCAAAAATCTCGGGGTCCGGATAAAACACCTGGACAGTACCGGTTTCCTCGGTGGGTTCGCCCCGGCGGAGCGGCTGGATGACTTTGCCCCCATTGCCGAACTCGATATGCCACTCGTAACCGTCTCGTTTCACGGTGGTCAAAATCTTGGTGGACAGGGCGTTTACCACCGAAATACCGACCCCGTGCAAGCCGCCGGACACCGCGTAGGAGGAGCCACCGAACTTGCCGCCCGCGTGCAGAATAGTCATGACGACTTCCACGGTCGGTCGGTGTTCACTGGGGTGTTCCGCCACCGGAATACCGCGGCCGTTATCTGCCACCCGCACCCCGCCGTCGGCTTGTAAAGTCACCTCAATATGGTCACAGTACCCCGCCAAAGATTCATCGACCGAGTTGTCTACCACCTCATAAACCAAGTGGTGTAAGCCCCGTTCTCCGGTGGATCCGATGTACATACCGGGTCGGACTCGCACTGCTTCCAGGCCTTCGAGGACCCTAATGTCAGAAGCGTCGTAGTGCTCTTCGGGCTTTTCAAAATCGCTCACGTTTGTGTCTCCTTTTTTCGGCTTTTTCGCCACCATAATCCTATCGAATTTTTTGACTATTGCCCTTTAGAGACACGTAAAGACGGATTTCACAGGCTTAATGTGAAAATCATGGCAAAGCAGGTGAGGGTTATCTGTGGCGTGTAGCCGTCGATAAAGTTTGGCATAAGGTCGATGCCAAGGTTCTAGCCGTAGGTGTCGCGCGGTCCGCGCCCCGGAACGCTGCGGGGGCCGTGATTCCAAGACGGCACCTGAGGGCCGCGGATAATGATTTGCTGCACCACTCCCGCTCCCAGCCGCTTGGTGAGTTGTTTGAGCAGCTCGGGCAGTAAGAATTTCAGCTGAGTAGCCCAAGCGGTCGAATCCGTCCGGACGATGAGCTTGCCCTTTTCGAAGCTCTCTACCGTGGAATGGGCAGCGACCTGGGCACCGACATATTCATCCCAATGTTTTTTCACATCGGCGATTTCCAGCGGAGTCTCCCACCCTAAACGCTGCGCCAAATGCCCCAGCAGGAATCCCGCCCGCTGTGGATCGTTTCGGGAGGGACGCGACCCGTCCGTGAAATTGGCGGTAGCCGGCCCCGGAGTCGCTAACTGCTCAATCCTCTCCGGAGTCGAACCAAGGCTTTTCGCCAGGTCAGCGTAATACTGTTTCGCGATTTCGCGATCCAACCATTCCCGTTCGCTCAAATTGTCCGCGTGTTCAGCGGTGGAAAATCCGCGTACCTTCCCAGTGAGGGGGTAAAAGCCCAAGCTGAACATGAGCTCGCGGTAACGTTTCACCGCACGACGCGGCAGCGGGGAATGCATGGTTGGATACAGACCAGAATAGTCGATACCTTTAGCCAAGATGGACCCCCTCTCCCGCTGACGACAACCGCCCAGTCATTATTGCAAAAAATCCGGTGCTGCTCCCTGACCGAGAGTCTCCACGCTGCTTTCACGGGTTTCTGGGTCCAAAGTGACGCGGTAGAACGCGGCGTGTAGCGCTTCAGGAATTTCAGTTCCGGTCGCAGAAGTAATAAACACCTGGTCAGCCTGGTCAATAGCCCACAGCAGGGCGGCACGGCGCTGTTCATCGAGCTCCGCAAATACATCATCCAACAGCAACACCGGGGTGTCCGCAAAGTTTTCGCGCAACAGGGAAAATTCTGCCAAACGCAGGCTCAAAGCATAAGACCAAGACTCACCGTGGGAGGCAAACCCCTTAACCGGTAAACCATTTAAATGCAGCTCCAACTCGTCACGGTGGGGACCGACCAAATTAACTCCGCGCCGGGCCTCATCCGCGTGACGTTGCGCGAGAGCCTGGCGAAACACAGATGACAGCAACTCCGGGTTTGCATACATTTCGCGCTGCTCATCCGCGGACAGTTCCAAAGTTTTCGTGACACTATCCGCATAGGTCAATCCCACCGGGGCGGGGTGCCCGGCAATTCGGGCATACACCGAGGGTAAAAACTGCGCCAACTGGTCGATTACCCGCGCCCTTTCACGCATGACTTCTACCGCTGCCGGGACCAAGGCATCATCCCAGATAGAGAGCTGAATTTCATCTATCGGAGCACGCCGTTTCGCCACGTCTTTCAGGTAAGCTCCACGTTGACGCGCGATTTTTGTGTATTCACCCAACGCCCCAACCAGGGTCGGACGTAACTGGATAGCGATACGGTCCAAAAAAGTGCGGCGAGTAGCCGGGTCGCCTTGCACCAACTGCAAATCTTCAGGGGCAAACAGCACGGTAGACAGGTGACCCAGCAAAGAGCGCGGGCGCACATTATGCCGATTAATCATGGCGCGATTAGCCCTGCCCGCCAACAGTTCAATCTCTAACAGTTCCCCGCTAGCATCCGGATCGGTCAAATCTGTACCAGGATGAACCCGCGCCCGAATTACTCCCGCGCGTAAGGTTGCCGGCGACCGGACCGTGTCCCCAATTTCGCGAAAAATCAGACCCGCATCCGTACCAATCCGGTGCGAAGCCAACACCGCCAGGTAGTTTAGCGCCTCCAGCAGGTTCGTTTTGCCTTGCCCGTTGGCTCCGACAAACACGTTTGTTCCCGCCGGAAAATGCAAAATCACCTGACGGTAGGAACGAAACCAGTCCAGAGCCAGGTCGGAAACAAACACGCGCCCCCCTGAAAGTTCTCGTGACCTACCCCTTGTGAATAAAACTCTAAATGCTGGTGCGGATAGGCATAATCAGGTAGCGGAAAGTCAGATTATCCTCACCAGTTTCTTCCTTTTGACCCGTGATGACCACTGGTTTCGCCTCATCTTTGAAAGACAGACGCGCATACGGTTCGTCGATAGCACCCAGTCCCTCCAGGAGCATCCGTGAGTTAAAAGATACCGAGATGTCCGGACCGTTCAACAGCGCTGGAATCGTGTCAGTCGCACTGTTTTCCGCGCCATTACCCGCCAGGAACTCCAACTGTCCGGAGGTGAAACGCAAAGAAATCTGTTGATTAGAGAGATTAGAGGAGACAATCGCCACCCGTTTGGCAGTTTCAATAAACTGATCGACCTTTACTACCGCCGTGACATTAATCGGTTCGGGGAACAGACGCCGCACGTCAGGATAGTTTCCGTCGTTAATTTGGGAAGTAAATACCCGTCCGTTGGCTGCCAAACCAATCAGGGAAGCGGGATTATTGGCAGAACCCACCGCGACTTCGACATCGCCGGCGGTAGCAATGTTCTTTGCTGCATCGCTCAAATTTTTGGCTTTCACCACCAGGTCTTGATCCCCGCCCTGAACACCAGCCCACGGCATCTCTTTCAACGCCATCCGGTAGCGGTCAGTTGCCAAAAGATACAGTTTGTCCGGGCGAACCTCCAGAGAAATCCCCGTCAGCAGCGGCAACGTTTCATCACGAGAAGCCGCCACCGCGACTTGTGAAATTGAATGAGCAAAAGCTGCCGCATCGACTTTCCCTGCACTTTCCGGCATTTGCGGCAACGGCGGGTATTCCTCAGAATGCATCATGATGAGCTTTTGTTTGAAAGAACCACAAGTGATGTGCAGGTAGTTATCTTCCGTAGCAAACTTCACCAGGTCAGCGCGAGACGGCAAGGCTCGTGCCGTTTCGCTGAGTAGCTTGCCATCTACCACTGCCACCCCCGGCTCTGTGACTTCTTCAGCTGCGACCGTCACACGAGACGAAACCTCATAATCATAGGAGGAAAACTCCACTCCGTCCTCTCCCGCTTCGATGCGTACACCGGAAAGCACTGCCACTGCCGGACGTGGTGAAATAGACCGGGAACTCCATGCCACAGCTTCTGCCAAAGTGTCGCGTCTCAACACGAGTTCCATGAAATTCCTCCCCAAATGCGAAATGTTGTTATACAAACTCTAACCCAAAACCGCATACTTGAGTACTCCCGTAGTTTGCTGTTTCGGCAGTGGAGAGACACTGGGATACACAGCAGCGCCGCGCCTTTGATGATGGAAGAAAAATGCCAAAATTTTTTAAAAAATAATTACCTTCATTACCAGTGTGAATTCTGTGTATAACCCGAGTTTGATAGGTGGCAGTTCGGAATCACAAATCTGTAGTTCAGTTGATAACTTTCGGGAAAACGCAGCCGACTTGTGAATTAAATCCTTTCCACATTTTCATCCACAACAAATTCCCGAAAAAACCCGGCTTCATCCCCAGCTTTGTCCACATACGCGAGTTTGGGTTCTCAAGTGGAGTTTTGCGCGGTTCCGTTCGGGGTCGCGGGGGAGGACCCTAGCGACATCGAGGGAGCACCCTCCCCCATCGCGTCTCCGCTACGTTCTCGCCGCGATAGGGCCCCCTCCCCAGCGTCGTACGGGTTCCTCCCCCCGCTCCCCTCACGGTTTCCGGCGTTTTGTTTAGTGAAAGTGGCATTAAACACGACAGGAATCCCGCGACCCCCAAATCGGTACACCGCAACCTCCCCCAAGCACCTCGTGACCTGGGAAATACTGTCTGCACCGACCTTGTGAACAGAACAATAGAGGCAGACGCAGAAAGAAAAAGAGATGGAAAAACTGTTGGAAAGGCAGCGGAACTAGGATTCGCGGGTGGCGCGGCGCACCGCGTCGGAAATATCGGAAACGGATTTGAAAGTTTGGGTGTCTTCCTTCATGGATGCCGCGACCTTTTTATTGGCGTGCATGACTGTCGTATGATCGCGACCTCCGAAAGCAGCTCCGACTTGAGGCAATGATAAGTCGGTCAGTTCACGGCACAGATACATGGCGATTTGGCGCGGTCCCACCACGGTACGGGATCGGTTCGCGGAGAGCAAGTCTTCGGAAGTCAACGAAAAGTATTGGGCAGTGCAATCAATAATCATTTCAGGAGTGATTTCTTTGGCGCCCTTGCCGGTCATCAAATCGCGAATTGCCAGTTTCGCAGTTTCAATGGTGGCGGGTACGTGGTTCAGTGACCAATATGCCGTGACCCGAATCAATGCGCCTTCCAAAGCGCGAATGTCGGAATCAACGTTTGAGGCAATGAATTCCGCCACATCATCGGGCATTTGCATGTTTCCGGCCTGGGCTTTTCGGCGCAGAATCGCAATTCGCGTCTCTAGGCTGGGGGGTTGAATGTCTGCCATCAGACCCCATTCCAGGCGCGAACGAACTCGCTCTTCAAACCCCTTCAGCTCTTTGGGAGCCACGTCAGAGGTGATAACGACCTGTTTTTGTGCGGTGTGCAGCGTGTTAAAGGTGTGGAAGAACTCCTCTAAGGTTTGTTCTTTGCCTGCCAAGAACTGAATATCGTCGATGAGTAGGAAGTCGACTTCGCGGTACCGCGCCTGGAATTCAGCGAAAGTCTGTGAGGCGATGGCGTTGATGAACTCGTTGGTGAATTCCTCAGAAGAAATGTATTTGACCTTCGAGTCGGGGTACAGCTCCAGGGCATAGTTGCCGATGGCGTGCAGCAGGTGGGTTTTGCCCAGTCCTGGACCACCATAAATAAACAGTGGATTGTAGGCTTTGGCAGGAGACGCCACCACAGATTCTGCTGCGGCAGCGGTAAATGAGTTTGAAGAACCGATGACGAAAGAGTCAAAAGTGTAGGTCGGGTTCAGTCCCGTGTTCGAGTCAATGTGCAGGGTCTGTTGATGTTCCGGCTCCCAGACGGGGGTGGTGGGGGCGATAGGTGGGGCTGGTTGAGGTGCTACGGGTTCAAAAGTTTGGGGTGTGGGCGCCATATTGCCCAGGTTTTCGTCTACGGTCACAATCAAGTTGTTGATGGGACGGTGCAACACTTCGCTGAACGTGGTCTTAAACAGGTCGGAGTACTTCGACTCAATCATGGTCTTGACGTCATTGCTGGATACTGCCAAAACAGCTGCGTCCCCGGATTCCCCCAAACCTTTGGATTGGCGGATGAGCGCCAGGTCGAAGTTGCCGATTTTTCCTGAAACACTGAGATTTTCAAGCGCTTTCGCCCAAAAATCGGTAGGTCCAAGGTCAGCTTTGGCCGCGCTTTCCCAGGCAGCATTGTCCACGGTCAGTACTCTCCTTGGCTGTTGTGTCTATGCAGATAAAACTGAGTAAATCTTGCCACTCTTTAGTGAAATCCACAAAGTTTTCCACAACCTGTGGACAAAGTTACAACCGTGTAACTCTGGGATGAGGTGCAATTTCATTAGAGTTTTCCAATTATTTTCCAGGAAATTCTATGACTCCGACTTTTTCGCTAATTTGCAAGGATGCTGATAATTGGGCTAAATTGGGGCTTCGTCTTATGACTTAACTGCGGCTCGGGATTTCCCGGGATTATTTTTCAGGAGAAAAAAGTGACTAAGCGGACTTATCAGCCCCATAATCGTCGCCGCGCTCACAAGCACGGCTTCCGTAATCGTATGGCCACTCGTGGTGGTCGGGCGGTTATCAGCGCTCGGCGTCGTCGTGGTCGCAAGCGTCTGGCGGTCTAGTCCCCAAGCTGATGCTTGCTAAGGCAAACCGGCTGACCCGCGCCCAGGACTTTCGTCAGGCAATGCGTGAGGGTCGTCACGCTCACTGTCATAACATGGTGTTTCACCAATATCTCGGTAACGGGAGTGAGCCGGCACGAATCGGTTTTGTCGTAGCCAAGCGGTTTGTGAAACACGCCACAGGACGCAACCTCGTTAAACGTCGGTTGCGTCACTTGGTGCGCGACCGTATCACAGAGTTTCCAGCAGGTTCTTTAAATGTGTTTTATGCCAAAGCTGGCATTGCCGAAGTAGATTATCCACAGCTGGAAAACCAAATTCAGATATTGTTGCGAAAGATGGCGCACAAACAACACGGTGATCGGGATTTTGTAAGTCCATCCCGGTCCTGCTAGCCAGATTTGTCTCAGATTACGGCTGGTGAAAGTTAGGATAGATACGGTGTTAGCGGGCAAGGCATTATGGCGGTGGGTCTGGAACCTGCCGGCAACTGTGTCGCGCTTGTTTATTCACATCTATCAGCACACCTTGTCAAAAGCATTTGGACCGGTGTGTAAGTATTACCCCAGCTGTTCCCATTACGCTGACTTAGCTTTGCAGGTACACGGATTTTGGAAAGGCTCGGCGCTCACTCTGTGGCGGTTGCTGCGGTGCAACCCCTACTCTGATGGTGGCGTAGATTATCCTCCCGTGAAAGGTTCCTGGACCAATCCGTGGACCGCCCCCGGCAGCGTTAGCTCCCAAACTTATGGTCTTTCCCCTGGTCAAAACGCACTGTGGACCGCAGAGGCGAGTGGGGAAACTTTGGAAACGAAAGAAAGAACGGTGTCATGTTGCTGAGCCTGGTTTCGGCTGCTGGGGAAGCCAAGCTGTCCCTCTACGATCAGATTTTGTACCCCTTTATGTGGGTGGTGGGTTGGGTTCTGCGTGGGGTTCACGAGATGATTACCCTCCTCGGTGTAGAGTCCGGCGCTGGAATTGGCTGGGTGTTGGCGATTGTCGGGATGACTATCGTGGTGCGCCTGATTATCGTGCCACTGTTTATCAAACAGATTAAAGCGTCTCGGGCTATGAGCTTGGCGCAGCCCGAATTGACTGCCATTACCAAGAAATATAAGGGCAAACGTGATCAGCAGACCATGATGCGCCAACAGGAAGAAATGAAAGCCGTGCAAAAGAAGTACGGCGCTTCCATGTCCGCCTCGTGCCTGCCCCTATTGGTTCAGATGCCGGTACTTCTCGCTCTGTATCGTTTGCTTTACTACATGTCGGCGGTCGCGCACGGGACTATGCCCGAGCATGTTTCCATCGGCGGAATGGGTCAACAGCAAGCCAAAGCCCTGTGGGATTCCACGTTCTTTGGTGAATCTTTGGGTCAGACTATGTTCGGTCCCACTTCCACCTTGCAGACCAAGATTGTCATTGGCATTATGGTGGCTTTTCTGGTTATCACTATGTTCGTTCAGACCGCGTTCCTCTCCATGAAGAACATGAGTGACGAACAGCTGAACTCGGATAACCCGATGGTGAAATCCACGAAGTCCATGATGTATTTCATGCCCCTGGTGTATCTGTTCACCGGTCCGGTCGTGCAGGTCGGGCTGCTCATTTACTGGGCGACTTCTAATACGTGGAGTTTGGTGCAACAGTACTTCATGATTCGGGCATACCCCACTCGCGGTTCCGCTGCCGCGCGGTGGCGTGCTGATGCGCATGAACAGAAGTTTGAGAAATACCGTGCTGACCAAGAGAAACAACTCTCTGCTCAGTTGGAACAGATTGAGCTTAATGAGGCGGGGTTGAATCAAAAGGGTGTTCAGGTCGCTATGCGTGAAGCCCGGTTGGCGCATATCCGGAAGCTCGAGAAACGCCGGATGGAGCTGGGATTAGATGAAATTAATTTCGGTTCCGTGGATGCCCAGGGTAAAGGGGGCAAACAGCAACGGATGCAGCCCGGTCAAAAGGGCTGGGAGGAATACCGCGCTCAGTTTGATAAGGACAAAGCTGAGGAACGCGCTGATATGGAGCCTGATCCGGATGAAGTGGGTAAGGATGGTTTGACCGCCAGCCAACGTGCCACTAAACAAGCTGAAAGGCGCGCAGCAGAACGCAAAGCTAAACAAAAGAAATCAAAAAAGAAGCAAGGGAACCGATAGAGACGAAATTTTCAGGCAATGCGACGCAGTGAGTTGCCTGGGAAACGAGGGAGCAAAAACATGAGTGAAACAATGGATGAGTTGGACATAATCGAAGAAGGCACCGAAGTCGTTGCCAATCGTGGCTCCAAAATGGAGCGCCTGGAAAATGAAGGTGACTTGGCAGCAGATTATTTAGAGGAACTGCTGGACATCGTTGACCTGGACGGCGACATTGAGATTGATGTCGAGAACGGGCGCGCTCTGGTCGAGATTGTGACCGGAGATGAAGAACCGGATCGACGTCTCAAGAGGTTGATTGGTCGGCATGGTGAAGTTCTGGAGGCTTTGCAGGAGTTGACGCGCCTGGCAGTACAGTCTCAAACCGGGGAACGGTCCCGATTGATGCTTGATATTGCGGGCTACCGCACTAATCGACGTCTTGAACTGCAGGAGCTAGTGGAACGTTTGGGCGCGCAGGTGCAGGAAACCGGCGAGCCGGTACAACTCGATCCCATGAATCCTTTTGAACGCAAAGTGTGCCACGATAAGGCTGCCCAGATGGGATTGTATTCTGAATCCGAAGGTGTGGCGCCTCATCGTTACGTCGTCATTTCTCTCGATGAAGGTGACGACGAGGATTTCGAGGACGAAGACCAAGACGACTTTGACTCCGCCGCGGAATCTCCCGCTGGTACGGCTGCTGACCTGACAGACTCAGCTGTTGATGAAGCGGATAATGCCACCGCAGAAACCTCCGAAGAAGCCTAACGATTTAGGTCGTTCGAGAGATATTCCATGACAGATTCAGTGCAGGATACCCCGGCGGAGGACACGTTGGGAGAGGTACAGGTTGAACCCGAACCTGATGGTCTTGCCGACGTGTTCGATACCAGTGCCGGTCAAATGCGTTACTACGCAGACCTACTCGCACACGAGGGTCTGGAACAGGGGTTGCTGGGACCGCGAGAAGCGGGACGCATCTGGAGTCGCCATATCTTAAACTGCTGGGTGCTTAGTCAGTTACTTCCCGAGGGAGTTCAGGTTGCTGATGTCGGTTCAGGAGCGGGGTTGCCCGGTTTGGTCTTGGCTATTGGCAGACCCGACTTGAGCCTGACGCTGATTGAGTCGATGGCACGTCGTTGCGAGTGGTTGCAGTTTTGTATAGAGGAACTGGGCTTAGACAATGTGCGGATTCGTAACGCTCGAGCCGAAGACATTCGCGGCAAACAGACCTTTTCCTACCTGACCGCACGAGCGGTGGGTAATCTTTCGACTTTGCTGGGGTGGACCGCTCCTCTGGTGAAAAAGCAGGGTACCCTGTTATTCCTGAAAGGTGCCTCAGTCGAATCGGAAATTGCCAAAGCCAAAGGAAACTATGTATTCGTCAAACAAAAGGTTTCCCTTCCTGAGGTATTCACGATCTCCACACCTTTGACCAGGGAACCAACCAGGGTGGTGCGGTTGATGAAGAAATAGGTAAATGTTTCACGTGAAACATTTTGCCCTACGTTTCCCAACGAGGTTCGGATACAACTCTCAGTCATTAGGTCTCACATTTGGCGTGCTTGACATATTGCTTTCGCGTTTCGAAAGGCATTCTGGTGGAGTGATTTGCCTGTGAAAAGAATTGTCAACCGGCGCAACCAAGCGGAAAATCCTGTGGATAAGATGTGGATAAAGAATTCAGAAACTAGAATTTTTTCACCATCCCCCATGAAGTAAACTGGAAGAAAAGAAGGGAGTTAATGGTGGCAGAAAACGAACGACCCAAGGTCGTAGTCCCCCATCACATAGAGCGTCCTGATTCCATTCACCGGACCCTGCGCCCCCGGGTGCCCACTTCCGAGAATGAAACCCCTATTGCTCGTGAACTGCGCAAGTCGCTAGAGTTGCGCCAGACTATCGCCTCTGAGGAAACTCCCCCGCTGCGCCATAACCACATTGTTGCCATGGCAAATCAAAAGGGCGGTGTTGGCAAGACGACAACCCTGGTTAACATGGCTATGAGTTTAGCTAAGCGTGGTGTGGAGGTGCTTGTCATTGATACTGACCCACAAGGTAACGCTTCTACCGCGCTCGGCATAGATCACCATGTGGGCACTCCCTCTCTCTACGATGTGTACACCGGAGAATCTACACTTGCCGAAGTTGCACAGCCTTGCCCGCAAGAGGAAAGCTTGCTCGTAGTTCCTGCCACCGTAGATTTGGCAGGGGTAGAGATGGAACTCGCCGATCAGGCTGATCGCAGTTTCTATTTGCATGAGGCTATAGATTCATTTTTAGAGGGTAAGTCAGGGTGTTTGATTCTTATTGATTGTCCCCCTTCGCTAGGGCTGTTGACCGTGAACGCATTTTGTGCCGCGCGCTGGGTCGTGATTCCGGTCCAGGCTGAGTACTACGCCTTGGAGGGGATTTCTCTGCTGACTGACACGGTAGATAAGATTCGAGATGCTCTAAACCCGAAGCTTGAAGTGCTGGCATTTCTGATTACCATGTTTGATAAGCGGACTAATTTGGCAGCTCAGGTGGAATCAGATGTGCGCTCGCACTATCCTGAACAGACTCTGTCCACAAATATCCCGCGCCAGGTCGCGATTTCAGAGGCTCCATCTTGGGGACAGACAGTTATAACTTACGAAAAGAACTCTGCCGGTTCGCTGGCTTATCAGATGGCAGCCTTAGAACTTTTAGGGAAATTAGCAACGAAGGAAAATTGATACATGGCTAAAAAACGGGCTTTAGGTAGTGGTCTGGGTGCTTTGATTCCGAGCGCACCAGTTGAGCCACGCGGGGTAGATGTCTTGGTACCTCCCAAACCAGGCACTAACCCGACTAAAGGGAACGACAAGGTTCACGATTTGTTGAGTCCCGATGCGATGCAGCGCAAGACTGCAAAGACAGCGGATTCGACGGAACCTAACCTGGTGCCCGTGCCTGGTATGACGGTGCAAGAATTACCTGTTACTTCCATTACTGCTAACCGGTCGCAACCACGTGAAATTTTTGATGAAGACGCATTAGCAGAACTGGCAAACTCGATACGCTCTGTGGGCATCTTGCAGCCGGTCACCGTGCGACAAATCGAGTCAGGTCCGAAACCTCTCTATGAGCTGGTTATGGGGGAGCGGCGTTTGCGGGCAGCAAAGCTCGCGGGTCTCTCAACGATTCCGGCTATCATTCGTGACACTGCGGATGATGAAATGGGCGTGAACGCTCTGTTGGAAAACATACAGCGCGTTAACCTCAACCCGTTGGAAGAAGCAGCAGCCTATCAACAGATGATTGAGGAACTCGGCGTTACCCAAGAAACCCTGGCGAAGCGTCTCTCGCGTTCCCGTCCTCAGATTGCCAATACCTTACGTTTGCTAAAGCTACCCGCCGCAGTACAGGTCCAGGTTGCCGCGGGAGTTTTATCTGCCGGTCACGCTCGTGCGCTGTTGGCTTTAGACGATCCTGAAGCGATGACTCAATTGGCCCAGAGGATTGTGGCAGAAGGTTTATCGGTAAGAGCTACCGAGGAAATCGTTGCGGTAGGTGACAATACCGATTCTCCGACCGCTCAGCCGAAGAAACGGCAGGTTACACCGCTCAGTCCCGACATGATGGAGATGAAATCTCAGCTCGAAGATGCCCTGCAGACGCGCGTTAACCTACAGGTGGGCAAGACAAAAGGTAAAGTGACTATAGAGTTTGCCGACAGCGATGATTTAGCGCGCATTGCCAAAATTATTGCACGCGGCTAGAACTCTGAATATCCTGGCTGGGAAGGGTTAGTAGAGTTAGCACTCAATTGTTTCACGTGAAACATTGTTGCTGTAGATTGCGAGGCTCACCCCGAGTCCCTGCGTAGGGGATAAGCGGTTCTGGGAAAAATCGGGTAACGAACGTACTCGACCTTTTATAGGAAAACAAACCGGAGATTTCTGACTTCCGAGGCAGAGACTTCAGGTGTACCTAGGCGGATTTGGCGGCAGTATCACCGTGGGCTACTTCACCATTAGCCAGCAGGGCTTTCTCCTGTTCCACAGTGAGCGCCAAGCGACGGATACCTTCGCGTATCTGTTCCTCGGGGGGATAGCAGTAAGCAATGCGCAGGTAATCAGAGCCACGCCCGTCGGCATAAAATGCCGTGCCAGAGACATAAGCGACCAAGTTTTGCACGGCGCGGGTCAGCATAGCGTTTGTGTTGATACCGGCAGGGAAATGAACCCAGGTATAGAAGCCGCCAACCGGGTGTGTCCAGGTGCAATCCGGGAGGTATTTCTTAAGGGCTTCCAGGGTGGCGCGAGCCCGACCACGATACATGACACGGAATTTGTCTACTTGACCGTACCAGTCGAAATCTTGAAGGTATTTAGAGATAGACATTTCGGCTGCCATAGAGGGGGTCAGGATAGCCGTTTCATTGGCAACGACCAGTTTTTGCGTAATCTGGTCTGGAGCCAGCGCCCAGCCAATACGGAAACCTGGAGCGAACATCTTGGAGAAAGAACCCAGATAGATAACGCCATCGGGATTCAAGGGCTGCATCGCGGGGTAAAGGTGCCCGTCAAAGCCCAGCAGACCGTACGGGTTATCTTCCAAAATCAACAGGTGGTGACGTTGGCAAATCTCGACAATTTGCGGACGGCGCTTTTCGCTGAGGGTCATGCCTCCAGGGTTGTGAAAGTTGGGCACTGTATAGAGGAATTTGGCAGGGCGACCGGCTCGCTCCAACTCTGTGGCAGCTTCGTCCAGAGCCTCAGGAATCAGACCCTCCTGATCCATGAGGACATGATGAACGTCGCATTGATAGGAATGGAACACCGAAAGCGCTCCGACATAGGAGGGCGCTTCAACCAAAATAGGGTCGCCAGGATTCACAAAAAGTTGCGTAACCAGATCTAAGGCATGCTGAGACCCGGCGGTAATGGTGACGTTAGCGGCGGAGGCATGAATACCCTCCAAGCTCATGATGTCGGTGATTTGTTCACGCAGCGTCTCCAAGCCCTGACCGCCACCGTACTGCATAGCGGTGGCGCCATCCTGAGCAAACAGTTGCTGGAAAGAACGGGCAATCTGTTGCAGAGGTAGGTCTTTCAAGTTAGGCATCCCGCCAGCTAAAGAAACGACCTCGGGACGAGACGCCACGGCAAACAAAGCTCGTGTCTGGCTGATTTGTAAGTTGTTGGCACGGGTCGAGAATTGAGATGACCAATCAATTGGGTTTAATGCAGAAGCTGAAGTCATAAACGTTCCTTAGAGTGAGATATCTGCAAGTTTACGCTGGCACGAAAGTCTGCCAAAATTTCGGAGCAAAAAAGCTGAGACGCAAAAGCGGTCCCCCGCTGAATCCGGGAGAAAGGAGTAAAGCCGGAAACCCCAGCGAAGGACCGCGGAGTAAAGTCTGCTCTTCCATTCTAAGGGTGCTAACGTAAACACGGAGAAAATCGTGCTATACGTTACGCAAAAGCGGAACCACAGGGTCGATGAACGGAGTGTCTCAAAGAACCTCAGGCCAGGGCAGCTTCGATTTCCTCTTTGAACTGAGAACGAGGGCGACCCCCGATAATCTGGTGGACGACCTTGCCACCCTTGAAAATATTAAAGGTGGGAATGGCAGAAACCCCATACTGAGCCTGGAGGGAGGGATTCTTATCCACGTCGCACTTGGCGACTTTCAGACGATCGCCGAAGTCAGCAGCGATTTGATCCACAATCGGTGCCATCTGACGGCAGGGACCGCACCAAACCGCCCAGAAGTCCACCAGCACCGGAACGTCGGATTCCAGCACCTCGGCAGCGAAATTACTTTCAGTTACTTCAATAGCTGCGGACATAATACTTACCTTTCTCTTGGGTGAAATCTATCGAACCTGCAGTTACCACAGGCCAAAAATGTGTGACTCGACTGGCTCAATTAACCTGAGCATCGTGGTCCTTAATATAGCGATCCGCATCAATAGCAGCACGACAGCCAGAAGCTGCGGAGGTCACTGCTTGCCGGTAAATCCCGTCCGTGACATCGCCGGCAGCAAACACACCCGGCATGGAGGTGCGCGTGGAAGGAGAATCCACCCAAATGTTGCCTAATGCATCCAACTCTAACTGGTCACGTACCAATTCGGTGCGGGGCAAGTGACCAGCGGCAATGAAGATACCTCCGACCGGCACGGTCTTGGTGTCCCCAGTTTTCGCATTTTTCAGGGTGACTGATTCGACCTTGTCCGTCCCGTTGATGGACTCAACTACCGTGTCGAACTCGAAGGAAATCTTTTCTTCTTTAAATGCCTTAGCTTGCATAGCCGCGCTGGCCCGCAGCTCATCACGACGGTGTACCACCGTGACTGAGGAACCGTAGTGAGTCAGGAACACTGCCTCTTCCATCGCGGAGTCGCCACCGCCCACGACCATGATGGGTTGATCGCGGAAGAAGAACCCGTCACAGGTAGCACAGTAAGACACCCCGTGACCAGCATGCTCTTCCTCTCCGGGAACATCCAAAGTGCGGTAACCCGAACCAGTCGCGATGATGACTGTACGACCCTGGTAAGTACCCTCATCGGTGACGACTGTCTTAATGTCGCCGCGCAAATCTAGCTTTTGAGCATCTTCATATATAATCTCTACCCCGAAGCGCTCGGTTTGGTCCAGCATTTCCTGCATTAGGTCGGGACCTTGAATCCCGTCTTTAAAGCCGGGGTAATTTTCCACCAAAGTCGTGTTCATCAGCATCCCGCCGATATTCATGGACCCTGCCACCAGCAGTGTTTTCAAAGCTGAACGTCCTGCGTAAATCCCGGCAGTGTAACCTGCCGGACCCGAACCGATAATAATGACGTCGTACAAAAAGACTCCCTAGGGTAAAAAATAATCGTATACATTTTATTGTAGCTGTGAATCCTTAGCGATGGTTCCTGATTCACTGAAAACCAGTGGGAAGTCGCGCTGAAAACCCGCTGACTTGGGGAAAGCTGGAGTCGAAATCTAGCCAATCACCTGAATCTCGGAGATATTCAACCGGTACTCTCCCCCGGCAGAGGTGGGCATCTCGGTACACCACAAAACCAGGCTGTTCGTCTCCACGGGTCGCGCCAGATGATAGGTAACGGTAGAGGACAGGGGCTGCGAACCCAATACGGTAGCCTGGCGGAAATTGTCGGCGTTGCCCTGGCGTAGCTCCAGAGTTCCTCCCGTAGAGGCAGAACTCACCACGACCTTTTTAACCTGAACCGGGGAATCTCCCAGATTAATCACCAGCCCATAACCGCGTCCCCCGACCAGCATGGCGGAGCGTAACGCTGCAGTGCGCCATGAAGTCTCTGGCTTCCCATCGGCTGCCATACCAGCCAGTTCGGGATGGTCATAGCCATCGGGTAGACCCGAAATGGAAGTCACACTGGTGATGGGCAACGGGGTCGGTTCGGCTTCTGGAAGCACCTGCAAATCCGGTACGGGGGTCAAATCTAAGGAATGATCGGCACGCACCGACGAAGGATGGGGCCAGAACCAGGCAAACAGTGCTAAAACCGCGACTACCACCACACCCAGCACCGTAATCTTTAATGTCAACGCTGACTCGGCAGCGGGAACTTCCTCATGTTTTGGCGTGTAATCAGTGGCAGCTTGGCGTGCATCGCTGAGGCTGGTGTTCAATACCTCGGTGGTTTCGGCTTTCCAGCTGACCCATTCATTACGCAGACGCTTGCGCTCGGCATTCCAGGAACGTCCCGACACTTCGTCGATAACATCCTCACCGGTCAAGGTATCTTCGTCAGGGACGTCAATGACGTTTTCGGTGGATTCCGCCGGTTCTGACGAATCGTTAAACAGTGGAGTGGGTTCAGGAGGAACGCCGGTGGAAACAGAACGGAACACCGGTGTGCCGTTTGACTTGGTGTGATCCACGCCGCCCCCTTTTTTCTCAAAATCCAGCTGATTTATGTATTTTAGCCCGTCAAGGAAAACCGCGACAAAATATAGCGAAGTTCTCTGCGTTAGCGGTGCAGCTTGGTGACAAGTCCGCGCACTTCACGTACCCGAAATGCCCACAGTGCCCCGATGTAGAGGGGAACCATGACCAGCGCCACAACCAGGCAACGCCATGCCCCGGAGATGAAAGTGGCACCGTAAGTCCAGTCCGCTCCGGGAGATGGAATGACGAAAGTCAACACTATCCACGCTGGAATTCCTGCCACGACCACCGCCACGAATAAACGCAGATAGTGACCGAGAACTTGGGCAAACACAGCTTTTGCGAAACCTTTACGATGCAACAACACCAAACCCAGGAGTGCCGACGTGGTCAACGATAACGGTTCGGCCGCCGCCGTCACGGGTACCCAGAAAGAGGGGCTGAGCAGAAAGTACGAAAATAAACCGAGGAGGGCAGTCAGGAGGGGGAAAGGCAGCATCAGGAAAAATTGGGTCCGCGTGTCCTCCAGAGAATACAGGGCGCGTGAGGTGGTTGAAAAAATGACTTGCCCCGGAATCCCCAAGCTCAAGATGATGAGGATGGCTGCTAAAGCCTGAGCTTGCTGGGGTGGCAGCGCGGTGGCGGTGACATTAGCCAGTGGCAGCGCTCCCACAATCAACATGCCTGCCAAAAGGAAGTTGAACAGACTGGACAATCGGGCGGCGTGTAGGTAGTCCCCAGCCAGAGCGGGGATGTCGTTCCGGGTCGCGTGCAGTGCCATAGAGGTAAAGACCGCGGTAGTCACGGAAATTGTGACCAGAGATTGGGGCAGCATATACAGCGTATTGGCGTATTGGTAGATAGCGAAACCGGGATAGAACTGCCCGTCCAGCTGTCCGGCACCATTGGCTGCCGAAGCGATACGCGCCACAATCAGGTTCATGAACGTATTAACCACCAGACCCGCGAAAGCCCAGGCGGCGACTCGACCGGTATGGCGGAAACCTAAACCCCGCCAGTGAAAATTGGCGCGGAGCCGGAACCCGAGATGCATCAGGGGAAACACCAGAATTATCGCTTGCAGTGCAATCCCCAACGTCATGGAACCTGCCAAAAGGGCAATCCGGGGCGCATCCCACTTCGACACATCAAAGTCGTGGCTGGGGGCGGTGCCGTAAAAGTTGATGAACATCCCCAGTCCGGCAATCCCCACCAGGTTATTCACCACCGGAGACCACATGTAGGGACCGAAGCTGGACAGCGAGTTCAACACTTGTCCCAGCAGAGCATACGTGCCGTAAAAGAAGATTTGGGGCAGACACCACAGCGCAAAGATGACGGTCAGGTCAAACAATTTCGGCTGCATTCCCCCCGCAAACAGCATCACCAGGGGCCACGCGAGCGCCACTGACAGTACCGTCAGACCCAACAAGGCGATAGAAGCGAGTGTGAGCAGGGCGTTTACCCGGTCAACCCCTTCTTTACCGTTGTTGTTTGCCAGCGCGCGCACGATGGTGGGCACCAGAATCGCATTCAAAATTCCGCCCGCCAGCAGGTTATACAGCGTGTTAGGCAAGATATTGGCGGTGTTAAAGGCATCGGCGATACCGAACCCGCCAATAGCTACGACCAGCAGCCATTGGCGCACAAAGCCCAGCACGCGGGATACCAGGGTGCCGGCTGCCATGATGACGCTGGATTTACCGGTTTTCGTGTTTGCTACCCCGTCAGCTACTTTACGTAGTTGCGGGGAATCGGGCGGGTTCGGGTTGGAGTCCGGAGCGGGCGCATTCATCGGGTGTTCACTCACGTTTAGTCTCCCGTTTTGGGGTACGGTTCTTGGGGCCTTTCACGATACGCCGAACTATCCCGAAAACCAACACGACAGCCAGTAAACCAGCCACGATGTAGGTTCCGGTGGATTCCCATTCCGCCCGGACTCGCACCTGGATAGTTTCCGCCGCGCCGATGCTCTGCCCTGCCGGGTTGGTCAGTTGCACGGTGACTTGCACATCTCCCGAACCGACTGCTTTCACCGGGATGCGGAACTGACCGATGGAGTGAGGCGCTATGGTGAGAGTCTCCACCGGATTGAATTGCAAACGGGTATCCGAAGGGGTCAATTTCAGACGCACACTCACGGCTTGGTCCCAACCATTAGAGACAGAGATCGGCAGCTGGGCGCTCTTATCAATGAGATTGATGACCGAGGCCGGTTGCGAATTAATCAAATCAATAATTGCCGCGGAAATGTCGGGGTCAATAGTGTTGGGCGCCAGTTCCTCGGTCTGGGACGAGTGGGGTGAGGGGGTTTGTTGGCGAGCTGCCGATTTTCCTGCCCAAATGGTGCCATCCGGGATGCTGGCGGTACAGGTGGCACAGGCGCTGGAGATTTGGAGAGCCGAAAACATGGTGTTAAATCGTGCCGGTTCAGACATGGCAGCGCTCAGGGCAGTACCCACTCGAAGATTATCCGCTGCCGCAAATGTCGGGTTGGTGAACCACGTCAATGGTTTTCCTCCTGGAATAGCAGCTTTCGAGCCGGTAGAAAAGGAGCTAGAATCTGTCTGTCCAGCCGGTGTGGGAGCCGGTACCGTGACCGTTCGGGTCTGCGTCCCCGCGGCTTCACTCACGGGGGGCAGGACCGTGTTCCAGGCGGGGAAACTCAACCAGCGAGCTTGACCGAGACCCTGCATCACGGCCTTTTGCGTCGGTGTGGCACTGTAATCCCGGTCGGCACCCGCCGCGAAGACGCGGGGGGCAAAAGGACGCTGCCGGGTCAGCACCGCCGTGGACGCGAGCGCCCACTGCCGCGCCCCCACGGCAGAAAGCCGATAATCCGCGGGAGTCTGACTGGCATCAAATGCCGGCTGACCGTTCAACAGGCGGGACAAATCCCCGTCCAAAGTCCACCCTGCAGCCGAAGTGGTGTTTCCGGGTGCTGAAAACTCAATACGCTGGCGGCTATCCGTGTCATAAGCGGGAGACTTCCCCAACTCCTTAAAACCCGAGTCGGGGGAGAGCAGCAGCGGGTGATTCCCCCAGGTCGAGACTTCTTGGGCGACATCTCCGGACGGCGAGTAGCGCACCGAAAAATCCGGCCACAACAACAGATTCCCTTGATATTCCGGGATTCTTTGGGTGACTTTGGTACCCAATTCAACCGCGGTGGTGCGCAACAAATCCTGCGCAGCCGGCGCCAACCAGCTGGTGTTTGCCGCCCCGAAATCCCCCGGAGGCAGATAGGCAGGCGGCTGCTGGCCGCAGTTACCGGCGGCGACCAGGTCACGCAAAGGTGTCACAGCGGGACGCGGCTCGGTACTGGGAGACGGGCTAGGTTTGCTCAAATTCAGCAGACGGGAGGTCTCGTCCACCCCGTTCAGCTCCGTGGCAATCAAAAAGGGGTCGAATACGGGGGTCAGTGGGGTGGCATTTGCCAGCGCGCACACTTCCATGAGCCGCTGGTTCGGGCGACTGCCGAGGTTTGGTAGCTCGCGGTCCGCCGCCACAACATCAGCGTGCGTGGTGGTGAGCGGCACAAAAGTCAACAGTTCACTGGGCTCAAACGCGGCGCCGGAATCCCACAATAAAAACGCGCGGTCCTGGGCGCTGAAAGATGCCAAATCGGTACTGGACGGGACTTTCTCCGTCGCAGCCGCATCCGGGACAAAAGTCAGACTCAAGGGTCTGGGTCCCCACTGGTCCGAACGCCCCAGGGGCAGGTCAGTCACGGGTACATGCAGTGTCACCGGCTGAGGTTTACCCGCGGTAAGGTGATCGATAGGCAGGGTCGCAACTGTTTGGACTTTTCGCTGCAAACGCGCGTCATTGCCCTGGACATCCATCCACTGGTTCAGCTCCTCACGGGTAAGGGGGGTTTGGGTGGAAACGTTTAGATGCAGTGTCCCCTGTGCAGCCTGGTGATAATTCGAATTGACTTCCAACAGGGCACTGACGGTCAATTCGGTAGTCTCTGGCGTCACGATGGGAGTCATCGCGGTAATCTCCAGACGAACGCCCTGACGGTTAAAACCTGGTCCGCAAAAGGCGCTGGCGGAGTGTGAGTTGGTGGCGGACGCACAGGGGCTGGCAGAAGGGGTGGGGGACGGTTTTTCGGTTTGAGCTTGCGCGGGGTGGGGGGTACCTCCAGCTAACGACACGCAAGATAACGCCGCTAATCCGATAAGGACGCGGGAAATGAACGGAATTGAGCGGCGCGTCTTCAACTGCGCACCCCCAACATTTTTCGAGCCAACGCACCGATGCGACGTTCGGCAGGGAATGCCAAGCGTTTGTCCAGGAGGGATAACGGCACCCATTGGGCGCTGCAAGCCTCGCGGTCAGGATCGCGTTCCGCCGTTATCTGACCACCGGTAGCCTCCAGCAAAAAATGGTGAACGACCTTGTGCACCCGACGGTCAGTACCGGAAAACCAATAATCCATCGAGGAAAGGTAACGCACCGGGCGACACTCGATACCTGTCTCTTCCGCAACCTCACGAGCTGCGGCCTGAGGAATCGTCTCTTCCGGTTCCACATGCCCCTTGGGCAGCAGCCACTCCAGACGACCGGCGCGACCTTGACGCAAAATCAATGCGGCGCACACCTTTCCCTCGACACGTTTCACAGCCAGTCCCCCCGCACTGACCTCTTCCACAATCGGCAGCAGCCGCCCCGAACGGGACCGGTAAAAGCCCGCGGGGACGGGCTGCGGCAATTCCGATGCGGCTGACATACGACGATTTTATATAAAATAGTGCAGAGGTTTTTCTAACCGGTTGAAAATACGGTGAAAAGTCCCGGTAATGAGCGGTTAGTTGGAAAGGAACGTACCCGAGAGGAGGGTCATGACTCAGACCACCGCGAACAGCGCACCCCCGAATCCGACTGCCCCGGAAACGACCGCGGCAGGGAAACAGTCCGGCACGACAGCAAGCCGGCAGGACGCGGTGCGTCAGGCGTTGAAAGCGAAAGTGGTGCCTCTCGGAGAGGCGTTCGCCGCCGCGGGCTATGAGATTGCGCTGGTCGGAGGACCGGTACGTGACGCCCTGCTGGGAATCACCCCGCATGACTTAGACCTGACCACCTCGGCGCGTCCCGACGAAACCGAAGCGGTGCTGCGTTCTTGGGCGGACGCAGTATGGGACGTAGGACGCAACTACGGCACTTTGGGAGCCCGCAAAGGCGATGACGTCTTTGAAATCACGACCTATCGCAGCGACGACTACCAGCGGGATTCCCGCAAACCCACCGTCAAGTTCGGTGACACCCTGGAGGGGGACCTGTTTCGCCGTGATTTCACGGTTAATTCCATCGCGCTACGCCTGCCCACCCTGGAACTGGTGGACCCCACCGGGGGGCTCAACGATTTGGCAGCAGGGATTTTGCGCACCCCTATCGACCCGGAAGAGTCATTCTCGGATGACCCCCTGAGAATAATGCGCGCCGCCCGGTTTGCTGCCCAACTCGAGTTTGACGTGGATTACGAAACGATGCAGGCGATGGAAACTATGCGCGAGCGGCTGACTATTGTTTCCCCCGAACGGGTCCAGGCTGAACTGTCCCGCCTAATGACCGCCCCAGCGCCTCGCCGGGGGCTGGAACTGATGGTGTACACCCGCCTGGCGGAACAAGTCCTGCCCGAGCTGATGGATTTGCTCGATATGCAAGACGAACACAAACGTCACAAGGACGTGTGGGAGCACTCCTTGACCGTGCTTGACCAGGCTATCGCGCAGGAGACCGGACCGGACGGACCCGTGCCCGCCCCGGACTTGGTGCTGCGCCTGGCGGCGATTTTGCACGATATTGGCAAGCCCGCGACCCGACGTTTCGAGGCCGGGGGGGTCGTGACATTCCACCAGCATGACGTGGTTGGGGCGCGGATTACCCGCGCTCGCCTGAAAGCCTTGAAATATGACAAGGCGACGATTCGTGATGTGTCCCGCTTGGTCGCGTTGCATCAGCGGTTCCACGGCTATGGGGAACAGGTGTGGACCGATTCCGCCGTGCGCCGCTACGTCACCGATGCCGGTCCATTGTTGGAACGCCTGCACCGCCTGACTCGTGCCGACTGCACGACTCGCAACGTGAAAAAAGCCCAACGGTTAGCCGCTGCCTATGATGACCTCGAAGCCCGGATTAAGGAGCTGAAAGCTCAGGAAGAATTGGACGCGGTACGCCCCGAACTCAACGGGGATGAAATCATGGAAATCCTGGGGATTCCCGCGGGTCCTGAAGTCGGGAAAGCCTATAAATTCATGCTGGCATACCGGATGGAACACGGTCCGGTGGGACCGGAAAATGCCACTGCGGTTCTGCGTGACTGGTGGGAAAAATGGCACAATGGTACGAAAGAGCAGGACAAAGCGCAGTAACACCGCTTTACCGCCAGAGGTGAGCCGGGAAAACTGTGGCGAGGACAGGGAATATGGCAAAGGCAGCACGACCACGCACAGTAACTGGGCAAATGGTGCGACAGGTGCGACCCATACGGCGCAAACACCACTATGTACGCAACTTTTTTCTGACTCTGCTGTTCCTCTTTATCCTGATGCTGGTGGGAGCCTTGGCAACCTTCCTGATTGTCTACGCCACTACCGAAGTGCCCAAACCTGCCGAGTTTGCCCGCGCCCAAGTCACCTCCGTGTACTATTCCGATGGAGCCACCGAAATCGGCAAGTTTGCTGAGGTAAACCGGGAAATCATCGACGCGAAAGACCTGCCCAAACAAATCGGCAACGCCGTCGTGGCTTCAGAGGACCGAACCTTTTGGACGAACTCCGGGGTCGATTTGCGGGGTATCGCGCGGGCTTTCCTCAATAACGCCCGCGGTGGGGCAACACAGGGTGCCTCCACGTTGAGTCAACAGTACGTGGAACGCTACTACATGGCGGAAAACACGAACCAGGGAAACGTGGTGCAACGGTACTGGGCGAAAGCCAGAGAAGCCATTATGGCGTTGAAAATCAACCGCCAGCAAGAAAAAGACGAAATCCTGGGCAACTACCTGAACACGATTTATTTCGGTCGCGGCTCCTACGGGATTCAGGCTGCTGCGAAGGCTTATTTCGGCAAGGACGCCAAGGACATTGATTACTCGGAGGCAGCGCTGCTGTCCGGAATCATCCCTGCGCCGTCCGCCTACGATCCGGCAGTCAGTCCCGAGCTGGCACAAAAACGGTGGAAACGGGTCATTAAGAATATGGCTGCCGACGGGTATATCACCCCTGAACAGCAGGCAGCAGCACAGTTCCCGACCACGATTCCACCTACCCCGAGTGTGCAGGACTTTGGGGGACTGAGCGGCTATTTCATGTTCCAAGCACGTCAAGAGCTGAAAGATCTGGCAGGTTTGACCGAGGAACAAATCGACACGATGGGTCTGAAAGTCGTCACCAGCTTGGACAAAGATAAGGTCAAATTGATGGAGCAAACGGTGGCGCAGCTGCCGTCGGGTCATTCGGATAACCTGCATGTCGCGATGATTTCTACCGATCCGAGTACCGGGGAGATTATCGCGGAATATCCCGGAAAGGACTATCTGAAAGTCCAAATTAACGCCGTCACCCAGGAACATTTCCAAGCCGGGTCTACGTTTAAGCCCTTCGGCATGATTGCGGCTTTGGAACAGGGTGGGTCCCTGAATGACACCTATCCCGGAAACTCCCCGCAGACCATTCAAGGGGTGCCTATCAGGAACTTCGGCGGAGCCTCTTATGGAACTGTCACCCTGGCGCAAGCCACCGCGAAATCTATCAACACGGCTTATGTCGCTTTGAACGCGAAAGTTGGACCGTCCTTGACCAAGGAAGTCGCGATTCGTTTGGGCTATCCCGAAAATACTCCGGGTTTGGATAATTCCTTGACGAACGTGCTGGGGTCTGCCTCACCCACGGCGGCAAATATTGCCGAAGCGTACGGAACTATCGCCAACCAGGGTAAGCGCCAGACAGTCCACATGATTCGCCAGGTTACGGACACTTCCGGAGACATTGTCTATATGCCGTCTTTCTCGGCGGACCAGGTTATCGATCGCAACATCGCCCTGACTGCCACCCAAGCCCTGACGGGTCCTTTCCAGGCGGGAGGCACCGCGGCGAAAGCCCAAATCGGCAGGCCTTCTGCCGGTAAGACCGGTTCGTCTACCGATAACAAATCCGCAGTTTTTGCCGGATTCATCCCCCAGGCGGTGACGATTGTCGGAATGTACCAGTCCGGACCTAACGGGGAAGAACAATCCATTACTCCGTTTGGCGGTATTCGAGAAGTTACCGGTTCCACCTGGCCGGCGTGGCTGTGGAAACACTACATGTCTGGGGCCGTGAAAGGTCTGGAAGTCGAGCAGTTTGAGAAAGCTCAGAAACTGAAGAAAGTGGAAGTGACCCGTTCGGAGGAACCCAGACCTACGGAGAGCGAAACTGCAACAAACCCCGGTCCTGTCGGCTCTTTACCACCAAACCCGTCTCTGCCGCCAGCTCCGGCGCAGCCGCGCAATCCGGGAAATCTGTCCCCCAACGAGTCGGGCAATAGACCTGCTGGTGGCGGGAATGGTTCGGGTGGAGCGGAGCCCAGTCCCACCATTCCCGGCACTTCCGGGTATGTTCCTAACCCCGGTAATTCGCCGGCTCCTCCTAATCCCGCACCGGGTGGGGAAGGCGGCGCGACCGAGTCGGGCGGTCCCGCTGCCTAACTGGTGACCGATTCACAAGCGAGGTGGAGCCGGTCTGCGGTCGTGGACGCTCCTGGCAGAGTGGCGTGTGGTGACATGTTTCTCGATTCCATTGGTGGCAAGGTCCCGAGCTATCGCCTTACAGACCTGTGAATTGGCTAAAGTGAGCGGAAAACGTTAGAATCGTAAGGCTGTTTTGGCGCCGCGCCAAGGCGGCGACTCCTGCTCCGGAGAGACCGGGGCCGTTAAGACCAAAGGAGAGTTACATGCGGAAATATGAAATGATGGTGATTATCGACCCCGAGGTCGATGAACGCACTGTCGAACCCTCGATGAGTGCCCTGTTTGGTCAGGTAAAAGACCTGGGGGGCAAAGTTGAGAAACTTGATGTGTGGGGCAAGCGCAAGCTCGCCTACCCCATTTTGAAAAAGACGGACGGGATTTACGTGGTTGTCGATATGGAAACCACCCCGGAAATCGCCAAGGAATTGGACCGTCAGCTGGGTCTAAACGAGTCGATTCTGCGCACCAAACTGATGCGCAAGGATGCCTAATTTTTCCACTCAAACGGAGGCGAATTTTGGTCTCCAGGGTCCCTGATATGTTGAGTAGAGCCGGAAACGGCGGTACACAGAGAGCGGATTTTGGCACCACGCCCCGGATTGATTGTAACTAAGGAGAAACAATGGCAGGCGACACGATTATCACGGTAATAGGCAACTTAACGGCTGACCCGGAACTTCGCTGGGGTCAATCTGGCACGGCGCTGGCTTCGTTTACGATTGCGTCAACTCCGCGTTCATTTGACCGCGCCTCCAACAGCTGGAAAGACGGCGAAGCTCTGTTCTTGCGCTGTACCGCTTGGCGGGAACTGGCTGAAAATGTCGCGGAATCCCTGCACAAGGGGTCGCGCGTCATTGCGCAGGGTCGTTTGCAGCAGCGCTCTTGGGAAGCCCAAGACGGCTCTCGTCGCACCTCAGTGGAGCTGACGGTTGACGAGATTGGTCCGTCCTTGCGTTTTGCTACCGCTTCGGTAAACCGGACTCAGCGCGGTGAGGGTGGGTTTGGTGCCAACCCGAACGGCGGCGGCTACAACAGCGCTCCTGGCGGAGTTGGTCCGCAGCCCACTTACGGAGCTCCCGCTGGAGGATCCGATGGGGATGCCTGGAGTTCGCCCGCGCCTGGATATGGTGCTCCCGCCGATTCCAGCTTTGGCGAGAATCCGCCGTTCTAAACCGGTCTGCCGTGCTAGGGTATTCAACCCGGCATTCCGACACAGCATAGATAAGTTTTTCAACACAATATAAAAGGAGATCAATATGGGTAAGCAGATGCGCAATAACACCAAACCCATTAAGAAAAAGACCAACCCGCTAAAGGCTCAAAAGGTTGGCAACATTGATTACAAAGACACCGCTTTGCTGCGCAAGTTCATTTCGGACCGCGGCAAGATTCGCGCCCGTCGCGTCACTGGTGTGTCCGTGCAGGAACAGCGTCAGATTGCGAAAGCGGTTAAGAACGCCCGCGAGATGGCATTGCTGCCCTACTCCGGTTCCGGCCGCTGATTTTGAGGGAGGAAGTTAGCCATGACTCAGAATACGAAAGTTGTTTTGACACACGAAGTCGCCAAGCTCGGTAACGCTGGTGACGTGGTTGAGGTACGTCCCGGTTACGCACGCAACTACCTGCTGCCTCGTCGTTTGGCGATGCCCTGGACCAAGGGATCCCAGGTGGAAATCGACCGGATGAAGGCCGCCTTGGCAAAGAAGCAGATTGCTTCGATGGAAGTCGCGCAGGCAGTGCAAGCCAAACTTGCTGAGGGAGATCCGGTGTTGATTGACGCCAAGGCTGGTGCGAATGGGCGTCTGTTTGGGGCTATCACCACCGCTCAGATTGCGGCGGCAGTGAAAGAGCAAAAGGGCGCGGAAATCGACAAACGCAAGATTGTCATCGAGCAGCCCATTAAGTCGGTCGGTACTTACCAGCTGACAGTGCGTCTGTTCGAAGAACTTACCTCACCGCTCGAGGTCACGGTGCGGGCTGAGAAGTAGAGCCTAAACAAAACGGTGCCGGAAACCCACAGGTTTCCGGCACCGGGCTTTTTAATAGTCCGGAGGCGGGGGTTCTTCTTGATTGGCACGAATCCCCGAAACAAAACGCGAAAACTTGCCCTGGAACTGCAGGTTAATTACTTCGGTGCGACCATTACGGTGCTTGGCGATATTGAGGTCAGCTTCACCAGGTCGGTCATCGGTGTTGTAATACTCAGGGCGATGCAACAGCAACACCATGTCGGCGTCTTGCTCCAAAGATCCCGATTCTCGCAGGTCGCTCATCATCGGTTTCTTATCCGTACGAGACTCCGGTCCACGGTTCAACTGAGCGACTCCAATGACCGGCACCTCCAGCTCTTTTGCCAACAGCTTCAAGGATCGCGAAATCTCTGAAACTTCCTGTTGACGCGACTCTATACGCTTGTGTGAACTCATCAACTGGATGTAGTCCACGACGATGAGTGACAAATCGTGGGAATGCTTTAAACGCCGGCATTTGGCACGAATATCGGGCATGGTCAGGTTCGGGGAATCATCAATAAAGAAAGGCGCGGACTTCATCCGGTTATATGCCGATGCGATATTGTCCCAGTTAGCTTGGTTCTGTTGACCGTCATTGGGCATTCCCGCAAACAACAGAGACAGTGGCACGCTGGCTTCCGCGGAAAGCATCCTCTTAATGATGTCCGCGGCGGACATCTCCAGTGAAAAAATCGCCGCGGTACGCTTCTCTCTGAGAGTCACGTGACGCAAAATATCGAGCGCGAAAGTTGATTTACCCATTGCCGGACGAGCTGCCACAATGACCAACTGACCGGCGTGCAGACCGTTCGTCACCCGGTCAAAATCGAGAAACCCCGTGTGCACGGTGTGCGGGTCATCATCGGTTTGCTGGATTTCGTCCAAGACCGGCGTCAGCAGTTCGGATAGCAGCCGATAGTCCTCAGAAGTGCGCTTTTCGCTGACACGGTCCAGCTCAGCGTGAGCCGTATTGATGAGTTCATCCGCATCCGTGGTGTCTATGGCGTAGCCGAGTTGGGTGATGCGGGTGCCCGCTTCGACCAGACCGCGTAACGTCGCCTGGTCGCGCACAATCTGGGCATAGTAGGCAGCGTTAGCGGCGGTGGGCACCGAGTGGACGACGGTATGAATGTAATCTAAACCGCCGATGCGAGAGAGCTGTCCGCGTTTCTCCAGTTCAGCAGGAACCGTCACCGGATCGGATGCCGCTCCCGCAGCGTAGAGGTCCAGGATGGTGTTAAAGATAATCTCGTGACGCGAGTCGTAGAAATCGCTGGGCAGCAGCAGCTTATAAGTGTCGGCAATAGCGTTCTTGGACAAAATCATGGCACCGAGTACACATTGTTCTGCCAGGATGTTATGTGGGGGAATCCGGTCAAGCGGAGGTGCGTCGGTGTCTTCCACAGGTCCTCCTTTCGCCGACACTTCACCTCTGACGAAAAGGGGTGAAAAGAATAAACATCAGGTCTCAAACCTACGCTTTCGGTGTTCACTAAGCAAACCGTTTTGGTGGAAAATAAGTGGATAACCCGGCATAAAGCTGTGGATAAGCCGTGGGTAAGAGGGTGAATTGGTTTTGGAAGGGTGCGGTTACCGCGGCTTGTCTGGCAAAGTTAGGTGAGATGTCGCGGTTTAGAAACTCACAGGTTATCCACAGTCGCTGTGAATTAAGGATGGCAGCGCTGCGGAGTTAAAACCTTTCACTACGTAAATAAGGTTTAAGTGGACAAAATGCCGTTGAACTGGGTATTTATGCTTGCAGCGGGTCCCTTTAGCACACTTGCGACGGCTTTGGCAAGCAGACCAAAGGTGAAAATTCCCTCGACGTCCGAGATTTTATCCACAGGTTATCCACACCCCTGGAAAACCGCGGACACAGACCGACCCGTGCCCCGGACTGGTGAACTATCAAGGTGCGAAAAAAGCTAATCTCACATACTGACACGGGAATAACCTGGACGTTTACCAAAAAAATCCCGATAATGGTTACCGGTTTGAGATTTGCTTCGCAAATTGTCATATACAATGTGCCAAGTCAGCTCAAAGCTGAGCTGATTAATCACGAAAGGCACGCAAAAGTATGAGTGTAAAGGAAGTCCTTCCGGTTGATAGACACGATGTGGAGCAATCCGAAGGCGAAAAGAAAATCTCAAAAGTTCGTATTATCGGGCTCTTCGGTGGCATCATTCTGGGTGCCATCGTTTATTTTTTGATTCCGCGTGACGCGGTAGACGTCATTACCAAGTCTGTCGGCGCTGACGTTATCAAAGAAGAAGAAATGAATGTCGGTGCAGTGTACCTGGTCGCTGGGATTTCGGTCATGATGGCTATCTGGTGGATGACCGAAGCTATCTCGCTGGCTGCGACAGCAATGGTTCCGCTGGTGTTATTCCCCCTGCTGGAAGTCAACGACTACGCCGGCACTGCCGGATCCTACGCTTCAGACACGATTTACCTGTTCATGGGCGGGTTCATCCTGGCTATTGCCATGCAGCGCTGGCACTTTGACCGGCGCGTGGCTCTGGGTATCGTCCGCGTCGTCGGGGTGAAGCCACGCCGTCTGGTGCTGGGCTTCATGATTGCTACCGGCTTTATTTCGATGTGGGTGTCCAACACCGCTACCGCTGTGATGATGCTACCCATCGGTCTGTCTGTAGTGCAGCTGTTTGAATCAGCTCGAGACAAGAACTCCGCCGCCAGCAAAGGACTGGATGTGGAAGCCGCCTACGGTGGCGCTATCCACGGTGGTGTGATGTCCGGTCTGTTGAACGAAGGCGACGATGTGGCTTCGGCCATGGCGGAAAAGAAAGGTATCAAGCGTTCCAACTTTGCTGTCGGTTTGATGCTGGCTATCGCCTACTCCGCCTCTATCGGCTCGTTGGCGACCCCCATCGGGACCCCCCCGAACACCCTTTTGAAGGCGTACATGAGCGATACCCTGCACTACGACATTAACTTCGGCAAGTGGTTCCTGATGGGGCTGCCGATGGTCATTGTCTTTACGCTGTTCGCCTGGTGGATTTTGACTTTCGTCATGTTCAAGCCGGAAGTTGATGAAATCCCCGGCGGTAAGGAACTGATTAACGAAGAATACGCCAAGCTCGGGAAACTGCGTGGCGGCGAATTGCTGGTTATGTTGCTGTTCATCCTGGCAGTGTTCTGCTGGATTTTCGTGCCGCTGATTTTGAAGGCTACCGGCATTGAAGGTCCCAAGAAGCTTGACGCTATCGTGGCGATGAGCGTGGCGGTGTTGCTGTTCATCATCCCCGGTAAGCCCAACGGGGAACGTCTGGTGACCTGGAACGAAGCCAAGACAATTCCGTGGGACATCCTGCTGTTGTTCGGTGGCGGTCTGTCGCTGTCCAAGCAGTTTGAGCACACCGGTCTGTCTTACTACATTGGCGAACAGGTGAAGGGACTGGCAGGAGCCCCAATCGTGCTGATTGTGCTGGCTGTCGCTGCCCTGGTGCTGGCGCTGACCGAGTTGACTTCCAACACTGCCACCGCTGCTGCCTTCCTGCCGATTATCGGTGGCGTCGCCATGGGTATCGGCTTGCAAGGTCCTAACGTCATGATTCTGACAATCCCGGCAGCTCTGGCTGCGACCTGTGCGTTCATGCTCCCCGTAGCGACCCCGCCAAACGCTATTGCTTACGGTTCTGGGTATCTCAAGATTACCGACATGATCAAGGGCGGTTTCATCATCGCTCTGGTGGGCTTGGTGCTGATTACCATCACGGTATTTGCCCTGGCTATCCCCATCTTTGGTCTGGTGTTGCCGTAAACGGTTTCTAAACGCAAACGTGTTCGGTCGGTGGGTTTCCTGCCGACCGACACGTTTTTAATCGTTTTTGGTGGGTTTTCCCGCGGCGCTATCCGCGCGGTGAGGAGGATCGCTCAAGCGCGCCAGGAAGGCTTCCAGGGGACCCTTGCCAAACCGTAACCGCCACAGGCTCGCGACCAGCAGGAAAACCACAATCATGATGATGAGGGAGGGGATGAGCCCGGCATAGCCAAACAGGTGAAACGTGACGGCGTGCCAGATAATGTGGAGGGTATAAATGGTCAGCGCCATCGAACCCAACGCCGCCAACGGGGAAAAGAATCCGTTGAAAGTGGGTCCTGCCAGCAGCAACAGGGAAGTCAGCCCCACGCACCAAGCCGTGTTTGCCACGGTTTCCGCTACCGAATCCGTATGTGGCGCGATATAGATCAGGGTTTGATACCACAACTGTGCCGGAGTGGGATTGGCGATAGACAGGGTGTCGTTCCCGAAAAGTACCCCCGAAAACCGCCCCAAACGCAGCGAATCAACAGCGGTGCCGACCCCGAAAATTACGCCAGCAGTTCCCAACCCGATGACCGCACCGTACTTCTGCAGTCGACGCGCCCGGAGGGTCACCCCCGCCCAACCCAAACGCCACAGAATCAACCCGGTGAGGACGTAGATGAGGAACGTGGGCATCTGATAATCATTGAGTCCCAGGACCACGCCAATTTCGGACGGTAAAAACAGCAGGTTCAGGTAGTGCCACAACGGGATGCCTACGACCAGCAACAAACCGATAACTCCCAGCTGCATGGGAATGGACAGACCTGCCCAGAACAGTGCGCAAACCATCCACACCCCGTAGTTATCGAGAATCAGCAGGATACGGGTGTTGATGAGGCTCAGCAGGGTAGCGAGAAGGATTAAGAAAGCAGCGCGCACCAGGATTTTTTCACCGTAAAAGCGTCTCGATAACGCGGGGGAACCGGCAAAACGGCGTGACAGACGCTGCTGCATGATACCCATCGAAACCCCTGCGAGCAGCGCAAACAGCGGGGCGGAACGTCCGTGAGACAAGGCCATCACGCCAGAGACGGGACCTTGCACTGAAACCCACATATGTGCGGTAAACATCCCCAAAATGGCCAGGCCGCGAGCCATATCCAAGCCGACGACCCGACCGGTCAGGGCCGGTCGACCCAGCAGCCGCTGCGCAAAATCCGTCACAAAGGCAGTTTAGCTGACCGGAGAGCTCAGAGAAGCCCCCAGATTAGGCTACGACTCGGAAATCTGGAAACGAAGCTTTTCTGGCGAGTCAGGATGCATCCAGATGGGAGGAATTTCCATCATGGTGTGTGCCCCTGACCAGCCAGCTTGCCCGGCCCGGTAAGCCGCCCGAGCCGCTGCCACCATGACGTAGGCGGTGAACTCGGGATTATCGTCCATGTCGATTTCCAACTTAATCTGTTCGTTAACGCCCTGGGAGGTCGAGGCGCGCGACAAAATCAGTCCGGCATGGATGAGTCTGGAATGAAACTCGCGCATTTCGTCGCGGCTCAGGAAGGTAACCTGGGTGTCGTAGTCGGCAAACCAGCCCGGCATTTCCATGATTTCCTCACGCAGCTGCTCTTTGTCATAGGCTGGGTCAGCCACCACGTAGCACTCCATGTAGTGCAGGGCTTTGCGAGAATCATCATAGATGGGTTCCCCGTTGAGCACTGCGGTAAGGGGTTCCTCTTTGGGTACCTGGTAAGCCACCGCGTCTAACACGCCGTCAAAAGCGCGAATCGCATTGGACCACTGCATCGAAATCCCGCGCCCCCAAAATGTGTAAGTTTTCGTCTTGGGGAACAGCGAGTCAGAGATAACCCGGAACATCGACATCAGACCCGGCTCCCAACCGACGGCGCACAAAGACACGTGTTTGGTGGATTGTCCCGCTTGGTCTACCGCCGCGAAGTAATCGGGGAATGCTTTGTAAACTGGCTGAAAAACCGGCTCTTTGATAAATGCGGGCAGCATCATACCGGAGACTTCATGAATGCCTTCATCGAGGTCTTCCGCACCCTCTCCGCCGGGAGCCACATTCCCATCTGCCGTTGCCTGTGAAGTTGCTTCCGGAACGGCAGTTTGCTCCACGCCGGCGGCGGCATCAAGAGCTGCCTGGCGTGCAGCGATATCTTTCGCCATGTTCTCCAGTTCCTCCATGCGCAGCTGACGTTTCGCGTCGACTTCCGCGGCCGAGGGTGGATTGCCGCGCAAGGGGTGGGCGTCAACAGTGTGGAAGTATTGGGCGAGCTGGGGGGTTTCTTCCTGCAGCTTGGTCGCCAAGGTGTCACAAATAATGACCACGTCGATACGGTCGGCGAACTGTGCCACCGTATCAGTGGGGTAAACCTTGGCGTAAGAGTTTTGCAGCTTTTGCGGGTCGCGTTTGGAAAAAATCGCCACCAGTTCCATATCGCGACACTTGCCCACGGCTTTGGCAGCCGCTTTGCCATAGTTACCGAATCCGACCACCCCGACGCGAATACGAGTGTCTTCTTGCTGTGTCATCGTTGCCCCCATTGGCTCGTGCGTGCCACAAGTTTAGCTCATTTACGCTCAACCTAAAGGGGAAATCGTAGCGCGGGCACGTTTTTTGCAAGTCTATGCTGCTTTTAAAGACTGCCCAAGCCCAATTTTTTACGGGGACTGTTCATTGCAAAACCCCGGTTTTATCCGCGATAGAGGACAAAACCGGGTGGGAAACATAGGCTCGAAACATGGTTGAGATTCGAGTACACGGTCGCGGTGGTCAGGGTGTGGTTACCGCTTCCGATTTAATGGCTTACGCGGCTTTTGCTGACGGCCACCACGCCCAAGCCTTCCCGTCTTTCGGGTCGGAACGGACCGGCGCTCCCGTCGTGAGCTATTGCCGGATTGAAGATAAGGCAATTCACTCTCGGGAACCTATCTTGGATCCGGACATTGTCATCGTACAAGACCCGACCTTGCTGGCAATTATGGATCCGTTTTCGGGACTGAAAGATAACGGATACGCGCTGGTAAATTCCCAAAAGACCGCTGCCGAACTGGGGGTGTCAGAGCTCGAGACCAGGCTGCCGCAGGGTCATTTTATGTCCATGCCCGCCTCTGAAATCGCCCTGGAAAAGCTGGGACGTCCCCTGCCGAACGCAGTTTTGCTGGGCGGACTGGCAGCGCTGACCGGGATCATCAAACTGGAATCGGTCGAGGACGCCATTCGTGGCAAGTTTAAAGGCAAAGTCGGTGACTCCAACGTAGAAGCCGCCGCGACCGCTTATGAATATGTAAAAGCAAACATGGTCTGAAATGCCCCCGCGGCACCGGGACAGTGTGGCGCGCCCCGGACTCGGCACTAAAAGGAAGAAGAAGAAATGCTGAAACAAATCGAAGGCTCCCAGGCGATTGCTCGAGCCGTCGCGGCTTGCCAGCCCAACGTGGTCGCTGCCTACCCCATCAGTCCCCAAACCCACATCGTCGAAGCCCTGTCCGCCCTGGTGAAGTCCGGTCAACTCGAACATTGTGAATACGTCAACGTCGAGAGCGAGTTTGCTGCCATGAGTGCCTGTATCGGCTCTTCAGCCGTGGGGGCACGTTCCTATACCGCTACCGCTTCACAAGGTCTGCTCTATATGGTCGAGGCCGTGTATAACGCTGCCGGTCTGGGCTTTCCCATCGTAATGACCGTGGCGAACCGAGCCATCGGTGCGCCTATCAATATCTGGAATGACCACAGCGACTCGATGAGCCAGCGTGATTCCGGATGGCTGCAACTGTTTGCTGAAAACAACCAAGAGGCCGCGGACCTGCACGTGCAAGCGTTTCGCATCGCGGAGGAACTCAGCGTACCGGTGATGGTGTGCATGGACGGGTTTATCCTCACCCACGCGGTCGAACAGGTCGACCTGCCCGAACCGGAACAGGTCAAACAGTTCCTGCCCCCTTATGAACCCCGTCAAGTACTGGACCCGGACGATCCGCTCTCTATCGGGGCAATGGTCGGTCCCGAAGCCTTCACCGAAGTGCGCTATATCGCCCACCACAAGATGCTGCAGGCCTTGGACCTCATTCCGCAGGTACAGTCTGAGTTTAAGAGTATTTTTGGGCGAGATTCCGGCGGTTTGCTGCACACCTACCGTTGCGAGGACGCCGAAACCATCATTGTGGCGCTGGGCTCCGTGGTCGGCACGCTCAAGGACGTGGTCGATCAGCGGCGCGAGAATGGCGAAAAGATTGGCATTATGTCTCTCGTGTCCTTCCGGCCCTTCCCCTTCGCGGCCATCCGTGAGGTGTTGCAAAGCGCGAAGCGCGTGGTGTGTCTCGAAAAAGCCTTCCAGCTGGGGATTGGCGGGATTGTTTCTTCCGAGCTGCGCGCGGCGATGCGCGGACTGCCTTTCACCTGCTACGAAGTTATTGCTGGGTTGGGTGGGCGCAACATCACCAAGAATTCCCTGCACGCCATGCTGGATCAGGCCGTGGCAGACACCATCGAGCCTCTGACCTTCATGGACTTGGACATGGAACTGGTGCAAGGAGAACTGGAGCGAGAAGCCGCTACCCGGCGCTCCGGCGCTTTTGCCACCAACCTGCAACGCGAACGGGTGCTGCGCGCCAACGCAAAAATTGCCGAAGCCGGTCCGAAACCCAAGGCGGACAAGGTCGGCAACCCGCGCGTGGCTTCCCCGTCCATCAAGCAAGACGCCGTCCCGGTAGTGCCCGACCAGGCCGAATAAGCCGAACAGAGGAGAAGAAAATGACTGAAATCACGCAATCTGCACAGACCGAAATTCCGGCCCGCGAACAGGTCAAGTTCTATCAAGTCGGCTCCTTCGCGGTCGGTAACCGGTTGGCAGACCTGCAGTGGCGTTCCCTGCAATCCGACCCAAACCGGAAAAACTCCTTGACTTCCGGACACCGCGCCTGTCAGGGCTGTGGTGAAGCGTTGGGAGCTCGCTACGCGATTGATACCGCTACGACTGCCGCCAAAGGCAAAATGGTGGCAATCAACGCGACCGGCTGCTTGGAAGTGTTTTCGACCCCGTACCCGGAAACCGCGTGGACGATTCCCTGGATGCACTCCCTGTTTGGTAACGCCGCTGCGGTGGCAGCCGGAGCGGCCGCGGGTTTGAAAGCTATGGGCAAAGACGACATTCGTGTGGTCGCTCAAGGCGGAGACGGTGGCACCGTCGATATTGGGATGGCGTGCCTATCCGGCATGTTTGAACGTAACGACGACGTCCTGTTTATCTGTTACGACAACGAAGCCTATATGAACACCGGGGTGCAGCGTTCCGGGGCAACCCCGGCGGCGGCACGCACCGCGACGACTCAGCCGGTCGGCGAACATCCCGGCAACGTGTTTACCCAGGGTAAAGACATGCCGCGGATTGCGATGGCACACGAGATTCCTTACGTCGCCACCGCGACCGTAGCGGATTTGCGTGACTTGGAATACAAGGTGCAAAAGGCGATGACTTACCGCGGAGCGCGCTACCTGCATGTTTTGGTGCCCTGTCCGCTGGGGTGGGGTTCAAACTCAAACTTGACGGTCACTTTGGCTCGTTTGGCGATTCAGACCGGGCTGTTCCCCGTGTATGAAGCGGAGAACGGAGAGATTACTTCCGTCACCAAGATTCGTCGCCCTGCCCCGGTCGAGGCTTACTTGAAGTCGCAGCGTCGTTTCGCTCACGTCTTCAAAGGTCCGGATTCGCGCGAAGTGTTGGCGCGGATTCAAGCCATTGCCGACCGAAACATTAAACGTTACGGCTTGATTGAGATGGATTCACTGGACGAGGACGTGCGGGAACGTATCTTGAGTGCTCCCGATGACCCGGCGGGACGTTTTGCTGCGGCACTGCCCGGGCGGCAGGTAATGGACGTCAGCAACGAACCCGAAACCGACTAACGGGCGCCCGGAAGCTATTGAAAAAGTTAGAGGAAACGAAAATGACACCAGCCAAACTTGAACTGAAGAAAGAGGAAACTATTCCTTTTGCGATTACCCTCGAGGTCGGTTCTTCCCTTGAGAACGAGACCGGTTCGTGGCGCACCGAGCGACCCGTCTATGTGAGTAACCTACCGCCGTGCAACAAGGCTTGTCCGGCAGGGGAAAACTGCCAACAGTGGCTGTTTTATGCCGAAGAAGGCAGGTATCGTCAGGCCTGGGAACAGATGATGGCTGACAACCCGTTGCCGGCGGTGATGGGACGCGTGTGCTACCACCCTTGTCAGACTGCCTGTAACCGCGGCATGGTGGACGAAGCGGTGGGTATCAACGCGATTGAACGCTTCGTAGGGGACAAAGCCCTGCTGGAAGGGTGGACGGTCGGTCTGCTCGCTCCCGAAAGTGGCAAGAAAGTGCTGGTGGTGGGAGCGGGTCCCTCCGGGTTGTCGGCTGCCTACCATCTGCGCCGGATGGGTCACACCGTCACGGTGCGGGACGCCGGTCCGATGGCAGGGGGCATGATGCGGTTTGGGATTCCTTCCTACCGGCTGCCACGTGGCATCCTCGATCAGGAAGTGAAGCGTATCGCCGACATGGGGGTCACTTTTGAGTTCAACTCAAAGGTAGAGAACGTGGCTGAAGTCGCGGGTGATTTCGATGCCGTGTTCCTGGCTATTGGTGCCCAGATGGGCCGTCACGCTGACATTCCCGCCGGGGATTCCGCAAAAGTGATGGACGCGGTGGATATGTTGGCAGATATGGAAACCGACGAGAAACCGATGCTGGGACGCCGCGTCGTCATTTATGGTGGCGGGAACACGGCGGTGGACGCAGCCCGGACCGCGAAACGCTTGGGCGCCGAAGAGGCGATTATCGTGTATCGCCGGACTCGCGACCGCGCACCTGCCCATGATTCGGAAATCATGGAGGCTGAGGAAGAAGGCGTCATGATGAAGTGGCTCTCCACGATTAAGCACGTGGACGGCGGGGCTATCAAGATTGAAAAAATGGTGTTGAACGAGGAAGGCTTCCCGGTCGGCACCGGCGAGTATGAGGAGCTGGGCGCCGATTCAGTCATTATGGCGCTGGGTCAGGAAACTGATTTGGGTATCGTCGAGAAAGCTCCCGGCATCGAGGTTGAAAAGGGCGTGGTAAAGGTCGATTCCCGCATGATGACGGGGATGAAAGGCGTGTTTGCCGGGGGCGATATGGTGCCCTCCAATCGCACCGTCACCATCGCGATCGGTCACGGTAAAAAGGCTGCTCGCTGCATTGACGCCTACCTACATGGCGAGGAATATCAGGCGCGGGACAAAGCTCCTGACGCCGCCATCAAACGTATGAACACCTGGTACTATGCGGACGCTCCCCGCCAGGTTCGCGACAAGATTGAAGGTCCGCGTCGCGCCTCGACTTTTGACGAGGTCGTGCAGGGTTTAGACGAAGAATCCGCCGTTTTTGAGGCGCGCCGCTGCATGAGCTGCGGTAACTGTTTCGGATGTGACAACTGTTTTGGGGTGTGCCCGGATAACGCTATCACCAAGATTCGACCCACTCAGTACGTGTTCAAGTACGACTACTGCAAGGGCTGTGGCATCTGCTCCGAAGAATGCCCGTGCGGGGCGATTTCGATGGTTCCCGAAAATATCTGAACCCGGTTTACGGATTCCGGCTCGGTCAAGGTTTTCCAAAAACTTGACCGAGCCGGCGAGTTTTTAGGCGCTTTTCCACGCAAAAGTCCGGGTGTGAGGAGTTTTCCACAAGTGTGGCGGGAAGCGGTTATCCACTTTTAACACGGTCACAAGTGTGGTGGCGGATGTCCTCCGGTTAGGTTGGTGGTGCCGGAGCCTCACTGGCGACGGTGCGCAAAGGGGGAAGATGATGGCGCAGATGTGTTACTGGGGACTGTTCAGCCGGCAACACGCCCAGGCGGTAGCCCATTTTTGTAAGGCAGAAAACCGCACGTGGCTGGGGGTGGCGGCACAGGTCTATAACGAGAGGTGGCGAGAGCGGCTGCGGGACCTAGAAATTTTGGGTGACTACATCAATGAGCTAGAGGACGCCAAAGCGAGTTTGGAGGCACTGCTGTGAGCTGGCTCGACGATGTTTCTATTGGGGACGACCGCAGTCCGGTGGTGGGTCATCCGCAAGATTTTTTGGTAGGTGGCGGACCCGGCTTGTGCGTAGACACGGACCAGATGGAACAACTGAGGGCGAGCCTGCAGCATAGCGCGCAAGTCCTGGACGCGTTGACGCACTGCATCTCCGTTGAACAGTCCCGCCTGGCACACCACTATTACACGGTTCATGCCCGGTTGGTCAGACTGTGCGAGACCCCGGAAGGCGTCGCCCTGTACAGTTCCCAGCTGGCAGCTCTGGAGTCAGCGTGGGTTCGTTTTGAAAACGCGGCAGCAGTGGCGTGTCAGGCTCGCTGTGGCACCGTGGCGGTGAGTCAGCAAATCGAGTCGCTGCGCCAGCAGCTTGAACGGGTCCTGGGAGTGTATAAACTGACCGAAGACGACCTCAGGAATCTATTTGCATCCTTTGATTTTGAAACGATTACGATGCGCCTGGTCGCGCACCAGTTAGCGTTGCGGGAATACTTCCCTGCCAGTTTCACGGTGGACGGTCACGTGTATCACACGGGGCAAATGAGCGATACTGAGCTGGCAGCGGTGTTCCTCTCGTGGATGCAGGCGAAGCTCGGTGCCCAACGATACGGGGCGACGAACTCTCTGATGGTCAGCGGTAACGGGAGCACCGCCATCTTGCACACTCCCGGCTTTGAGGATTCTGCGGAACTGAACGCCGCTTTTGACGGCTGGTTTGATAAAGTCACTCCGCCAGACCTGATTCATGCCTCCGGGTGGGACGATCCCCTCACCGTGGCAGGGATGGTGCTTTTTGGACCTTTACAGTTCTTTACCTACCGGGGCATCTTGGAAAAAACCGGCGTCGTTCCACGAAAAACTGTGCCTTTCGGGAAACAGCTGCCCGCACTGTGGCTGCGCGCATATGACCAGAGAGCCTACGCCAAGTTCGCCGCCAGTCAACAGGAGACTCGGGACACTCGAAGGGCAAACTTTGCCAAAACCCCAACGGGCAAGCTCATCGGAGTAAACCGGGCGCAACGCCTGGAACGCAAACTATTGGCGACTCAAGCATACAACCCACGTAAACAGGGCGGAGGCGCGGGGCTGGGGTGGACCATCGACGGGAGTCGAGCGGGGGCGACCCGAACATTCCCCAAAAATCCGGGCGACGTGTTCCGTTATTCCAATACTATTGACCCCTACGGTGACAGCGGGGCGTTCGAGATTCAGCGATGGCGCAATGCCGCCGGTCAGAAGGGAGTGCGGGTCATTCTGCGGGGTACCGAGAGTTGGGATGCGGGGTCGGGGATGCCCCAGGACATGTTGACAAATACGGAAGCGGTGGCGGGAATGAAGACCGGTCCAGCGCGAGCGGTGCAGGCAGCGCTGGAAAGCATGAAGGTGGACGCCACGACCCCGGTGGAATTGGTGGGGCACTCCCAAGCGGGAATTGTGGCGGCGAACCTGGCGGCGGATCCGTCATTTACCAGCCACTATAACGTGCGTTCGGTGATAACCGCCGGATCACCGGTGGCGGGAGCAATGAACCGGGTGCCCGAAAATATCCATATGATTTCGTTTGAGAACAGTAACGACTTGGTGCCGAAGCTGGAGGCGGGACTGAATCCAGGCGCGGCGAACCATGTCACGGTATGGGGCAACCGGGGCAGCTTGTTTAACATTCCCGAGGCGCACAACCGGGATTCGGTATATGCCCAAATGGCGGATGATTTCCTGAACGCGCACTATTCACAAGGTGATTATTTCCTGAAATGTCGTAACAATGACATGAATCTTAATCACAAAATCGTATTCGCGGATTCGCAACGTTTTGAGATGACGCGAAATTAAATCGGGGAAGAATTGCAGGTTAACTGGTTTCGAAAGTAAGTCCCACAGGAAACAAATTGGCGATATTCAGGCATTTCTCATTGATATTCAGGGGAAACGTCCTTCGTTTCGAGGGGATAAAACGCTAATATTGAGAGTAAGAAATGGTGTCTGACAGATACCAAAAACAAGCTGGGACAGGTGAATAAGGATTATGAAACCGAAGACCCCTAACATGGATGTAAAGACGGACGAAAGCTCCGAAGTCAGCGCGGCAATGCGACCGATGGTACATGGGCGCGTGCGCTTTGGACGTTTCCTGGTCGGTGGCACTGCGCTAGTCGCTATGGTCGCCGTAGCTATGCTGGTTGGCAGCCCGGATCTGAATCGCTCCCCCGTCTTGGGTCAGCCTCAACAGACCACAAGCGCGGATGCGAAAGATTCCTCGGTAGCGGAACCTTTGGCTCCTGGCGCACCTGCCCCTGCGAAACCGAATCGTGTTGGTGGCGGTGGTCCTACCGCGACCGCGATCGCAATTTCACGGACCGCATTCCCTGGCGGAGCTTCGGAAGTTTATGTAGCTCGCAATGATAATCCGGTTGATGCGTTGGCGGCTTCGGTGCTGCCCAACGGTCCAATCTTGCTGGTTCCCTCTGCAGGTAATGTCCCGGTCGATGTCTTTAACGAAATTAAGCGTTTGCACCCCTCCAAGATTGTGGTTCTTGGTGGCGAGGGTGCGATTAGCGCCGATGTAGCTGGTCAGCTCAGCACCTACACCGGGGTCGCCGACGTGACCCGTCTGGCTGGACCGAACCGCGTGGCTACCGCGGCCACGATTGCCAAGTACGGTCATCCCGGTGGCAGTGCCAAGGTTTACGTTGCTGACGCAATGGGGTCTAACGGTCAGGGTTCCCCGGATGCCGCAGTGGCAGGCGTGCTGCGTGACGGTCCGATTGTTACCGTCAGCGGTAATGCGGGCGACATTGCCACCGCCGCCGAGACAGTGAAGGCTCTGGGCGCCTCCCAGGTCGTAGCTTTGGGCGGTGAAGGCGTGGTTCCCAGCTCACGTCTCAGCCAGGTGGCTGGCGGAGCGGCGACCAGCCGTATCGCCGGAGAGAATCGTTATCTGACCGCTCAGGCTATCAACCGCACGGTGTTCTCTAACGCTAGCCACATCTACTTGGCTTCTGGCTCGGATTTGGTCTACCCGCTGATTTCAGGCTCGCTGAGCGATGGACCGGTGCTTTTGGTTCCCGGTAACGCCCAGGACAACACTCGTGACCTGGTGACTGCTTTCGGTAACCCGACCGTAACCGCTATCGGTGATGGCAGCGCGGTATCGGATAACGTCATGAATGTGGCAGCCGGTTACGCTCAGCCGGCACAGGCTCAGAAAGTAGATGCCGCTCCGGTTGCTGGGGTATCTCAGGTCTACACCAAGTACTCGATGCAGCCTTCCCCGGCTGACCAGGCTCGTGAAAATGCCGTGTTCAACGCCATCAACGCGACGCGCAACGGTGCGGGTATCCCGTCCCTGACTCGTGACCCGGTGATGGATGATGCGGCTCGTGCCTGGGCACAGCAAGTCGCCCGCACGGATGTGTTTGTTCACTCTAACGGCGCTTTGAAGTACGCGGACCTGTTCCCGGCAGGGTGGAAGTTCGCTGGCGAGAACATGGTCGGATACTACAATGTTGACCCGGCTGCTTACGCGGCAGGCTCTACGAAGGCTTGGGTGGCATCCCCCGGTCACTACCGTAACTTGATGGATCGGCGTTTCAACCGCACCGGCATCGGCACGGCTACCGGTCGCCAGTGGGTGTACACGGTACAGAACTTCGGTCAATACTGATTCTTTGAGGAAAATCCCCTATTCATCTCCCTGGGTTTCGGTGTCAGGTACAGCCTGGCACCGATACCCATTTTTAGTTTGCACAAGGGTAGGTGCGGCGGGGCTGTCTGACCGGTCGCGACATTCTCGAGGGTAGCGGGCGCGGAGACATTTTCGTAGCGATTTAAACCCAGAATGTGAGCTGGTCAGGTAGCATAAGGCGATGTCTGTTCAGTCCGGAAGCAAGAGGGTATCCCGCCGAGTCCGCGCGGAGGGCGTGTATCGAGTTGACGGCATCCCGGTGTACTTTACCCGCAAAAATGTGCGCAACCTGCGACTGCGTATTGATGCGCACGGCGAGTTTCACCTTTCGATTCCCTGGCGGGCGTCGCTGGCAATGGCACGGGAATTTGTAGACGAACAGGCCGCTTGGATTTCCTGGCAGCAACAGAGATTTACACGACGGCAAGCAGCACAACCACAGCTGGTTGATGGTGAAACTGTCGCCTGGTGGGGTCAAGACGTCCCCCTCAAGGTCGTGGAGGACCCCCACCCCCGCGCTTGTGCGGTAGCGGAAGTCCGAGACGGGGCGATTGTGCTGCGCCTGCCGGTGGGAGCCCCCTTGGAAAAACGACAGCGCGCCGTGGACAAATTGCGCAAGTCTTCCTTGGAGATGCGTCTCGCCCCACTCTTGGCAAAATGGTCGGCAGCTTTTGATATTGCCCCCGGTGAGGTGCGAATTCGGCGGATGAAGTCTCGCTGGGGATCGTGCAATCCACACACGCGAGCCTTGACGTTTAATTTGGAACTCAGCGCGAAAGACCCGAAATACCTCGACTATGTGGTAGCTCACGAATTCACGCATTATTTTCACGCCAATCACGGACCGGAATTCCACGCCTTGCTGTCTGCCAAGCTGCCCGAGGAGCGCGAGTTACACCGCGCTTTAAACCGGCGTAACGTTACTTGAACCGAAACGAAACCCCTGCGGACTTTTGAGACAAGCCCGCAGGGGTTCGACGAAAGGTGATTAAAAGGTGCGGGTTAATTGTGTCCGCAGCCGCAGGACGTTTCTTCGGGCTGGTGACCCTGGCTGCCCGCGTCGTCACGCTTGGGCTGCAAATCCACCCACTCGCGAGGCTCGACGCGCACCCCGGTAAAGAACGGGGTATCGACACGCACGAACAGGCGGGCTTCCACCTCGCGCTGCTGACGCAGCACGCCCATGACGCGATCCAGGCGGTCAGCCTCCAAGGTGATGGTCCATTCCCAATCTCCCAAAGCGAAAGCCGCCAGGGTCGAGACTGCCACATCGTTGTAGTCGCGACCGTTCATACCGTGTTCCTTGAGGATGGCATTGCGGCGTGCTTTGGGCAGGTAGTACCAGTCCCAAGAGCGGACGAAGGGGTAAACCGTAGCGTACTTGCGCGGGGCAAAGCCACCCCAACAAGCCGGCAGGTGCGATTCATTGAACTCAGCGGGCACGTGGCGACTCATCGCCGACCATACCGGCTCAAACAGGGCGGGTCTGCCGTGGCAGGTTCCGATGGCTCCAACTTTGCGGAAGGCATCTTGGAGAGCTTCCGCGTTATCGGCGAGCGCCCAAATCATCAGGTCGGCGTCCGGACGGAATCCGGACACGTCATACCAGCCGCGCACCACGACGCCCTGCACGGCTTCTTCCAAACGGCGGATAATGCGTTCGAGGCGCTGCGGGTCGGTCGGCAGGGGTCGGGTCCGACGGAACACCATGTGCAGAGAATAGTTATCTCTGGCATTGACTTCGCGATAATCTACCGCGTAGTCGCGGGGGTCGCCGGTGATTTCCGGAGCAGTTTGAACAGACTCGGGATGTCCCATAATGTCTCCTTTGCTAGTGGTTTAGTGATTGGGGTGATGAAGATAAGGGCGGGCAGAGCGCGGATATTGACAACAATTTGGTCCGCAAGTTTCTGCCAGCGGCGGGTAGGTATCGGGTTCCACGGATTGTGACGGGTGTTCACCGCGGGCAAAAGCTGCCCGTTCATAAACCAGGTTAGCCAGTTCATCGAGGAACTCTGGGTCAGAATCGGCGGTGGCTGCCCGACGATATTCCAGACCAAGTTCCTGGGCGGTCGCCGCAGCTTCGGTGTCAAGGTCAAATACTACTTCCATGTGATCTGAGATGAAACCGAAAGGCGCGACGATGACGCGACGCACTCCGGAGGCTGCCAAATCACGCAGGTGGTCATTAATATCGGGTTCCAACCAAGCCTGGTGCGGGGATCCGGAACGGGAACAAAACGCCAGCGACCACGGCAGGTCCAGCCCTTGTGCGGACAGGTGCCGGTGCACGGCTTGCGCTACCGCGAGGTGTTGCGCCAGGTAGGTCCAGCCCTGCCCGAGGGCGTCCTGCTCACGGGTTACCGCGGGCAAAGCATTGAGGGCTGCGGGGGAAAATTCTGTCTGGCGCTGGCGCATGGGGACGCTGGGTCGGCTGACGGGAGTGTCAAGACGGTCGTCGAACAACGCGGGTTTCTGGGTGGTCGAAGAATCAACGGTCGCGCCGTGGGCGCCGTGACAGGGTCCGGAATGTCGTGCCATGTCGAGTGGAATCGAATGTGTTACGTAAACCAAGTGAACCGGCTCTGATGGTGTTTCAGGGGATTGTGTAGAAGCCGGATTAAGGTTTAAGTCGCGAGCCGCTGCGGCGATAGCACGGGCGTTAGCGCTGATGAATCCGGGGGTGTTTGCAAAAGGGCGTACCCGGTCAAGGGTGACTTGGTCGGCAATCTCGGGGCGGGCAGTACGCAGGTCGGCGAGAGCCTGAGCCAGGTTTTCCCGATATTGACGGCATCCTGAATAGCAGGTGTAAGCGGTGGTAAATAAAGTCAGAATTCGGCGCGCCCCACGGTCAACCAAGTCAATGAGACTTTCGCTGAAATACGGGTGCCAGTTGCGGTTACCTATCGCGTAAATGAGTTCATCACCAAGGCGCTGATGCAGGCTGGACAGCAGTGCTGCATTGCGGGCGTTAATGGGAGATACGCCACCAAACAGACGGTAGTGACCACCGACCTGTTCCAGGCGAGAATCTGGAATTCCTGCCCCACCGGTGGCATTGCGTAAGAACGGCAAAACGTCCTCGGGACCGTTCGGACCTCCATAGCTGACCAAGAGCAACGCATCATAAGGCGCCAGATTACTCATGCGATTTACCTAACTTCGGCATTCAGGGCAGCTTCAAGCACCGCGGGTGTCAGTCCCCACACGGTAGCTAAGGCACCCACCCACTCGGCTCCCAAGCCCGCTTCGGCAGCCATGTGGGCAGAAACGGTAGGCGTATGCGCCAGTTTCGCAATGACGTGGTGAATCGCCGCTTCGGCAGCTTCGCGAGAAATCATGTCACCAGCGGGAAGTCGATCTATCTCGGCGGCAGCAGCCTGCTCGAAAATCGCGCGCAGCTGCACAATAGCCGGATCCATGTGACGTGCCGCCACTGCCGCGTCGTACTCGCTCAAACCTTCTTCAATAATTTCATGCGCTCGTCGCACTTGGGACACTGCCAAAGCCGGAACCCGGTGGCGAATATCTTCCAAATTCCACAACATGACACCTGGTAGGTCCCGCACGCTTTCTTCCACGTCGCGATGCAATGCCAGGTCAAGAATGGTTAAGGTGCTGTCTGGGGCAACCAAGCTGTCGCGGACCTGTTCACGACGCAACACGGGGGCACCAATCCCGCGAGCAGTCACGACCAAATCTGCCTGCTGTAATGCCGGTACCAAATCAGCAGCCGGAACCACGCGGGTGCCGTGATTCTTGGCAAAGGCAATGACCCGGTCCGAAGTTGAAATGTTAGCGATGTCGCGCACTCCGCGGGCGCGTAGCTGAGCGACCGTACTCCCGGCATAAGCGCCGGTGCCGACCAGTAAGACTCGTGCCTGTCGCCAGTTGGGGAGCCGACCGCTCGCCTCTGCCACATCCAGACCCACGGAAACAACCGAGCGCCCCAGCCCGGTCAGTTCTGTCTTGCTGGCGACCTTTCGCGCGGTAGAGAGCGCCCCCTCAAACATGCGCACCATCAACCCGTGAACTTCCCCCAAGTCTTGAGCACGCGTAAAGCTACGACGCACCTGACCGGCGACTTCGGCTTCTCCTACCACCATGGAGTCCAACCCCGCGGCAACCCGATACAGATGTTCAGCAACCGCTCGACCTTCAATAAAATTCCACGCGAGAGAACCGTCATGTGTCTGGTTATGGGACGGAACTTGCAACGGTTGCGTCTGGGAGGGCAGTTCCGAGGCAGGGACTAAACGCACTTCCGGATCGGCAGAAGTATAAATTTCCACGCGATTACAGGTCGAGACCAGGACTAGGGAATGCACTCCTGGAGTGTCGAGCCATTCGGATTCCTTTTCTGCAGCTTGAGCCGCCGCCTGAGCCACTTCAGACAGACTGTGGGTCAGGTGATTGACGGTGTAGAGTTGAAAAGGCATCAACCTTTTTATACCTTAAATAGAATTAACCCCGCAAAACAGTTACTAAGGGCATCCTAAGTTAGGATTGGATTTTGGCTGCATCTTCTCTGGGCCTTGACCCGCTATTTTCTGGTTCGAACATTCGCGCCGCGTTGAACGGAATCAGACCGCTGACCACCCCGGTGTGGTTCATGCGCCAAGCCGGACGATCCCTGCCGGAATACCGTGCCCTGCGCGAGGGCAAAACCATGCTCGAAAGCTGCACCATCCCGGAGATTGCTGCCGAGATTACCCTCCAGCCAGTGCGCCGCCACCACGTTGATGCCGCCGTGTTCTTTTCCGATATCGTGGTGCCACTGTATCTGGCAGGCGCGGACATTAACATTGTGCCCGACCGCGGACCGGTATTGAGGCAGCCTCTGACCAGTGTTGCCGAGGTAGAAAAATTGACCGAGCTGGAAGTCACGGACTGGTCGGTAATCGAGCAAGCCGCCGCTCACGTCCGCCGGGAACTGCCTTATGAAAAAGTCCTGTTGGGATTTGCTGGAGCGCCGTTTACCCTGGCGTCATACCTGTTGGAAGCCGGCGGTCCGCGACGCAGAGAATGCCTGGAAACCCGAGCTTTTGTCGAAGCTGAACCCGCCGCCTGGAACAAACTGGCGACCTGGTGTGCCAAATTGTCCGGTCAGTTCATGAAAGCCCAAATCAACGGTGGTGCCGAAGCGGTGCAACTGTTTGATTCCTGGGCGGGGTCCCTGACCGCATCAGAGTACCGCCAATTCGCGCTGCCCTACTCGTCACTCGCTTTCCAAGGCGCGCCGGGAGCCACCCACATTCATTTTGGGGTCGGCACTGCCCACCTCATCGAGGCAATGGGCGAAATCGCAGAGGTCGTTTCCATCGGCTCCGACCTGGGCTTGGACGCCGCCGCGCGGCGGCTGCCCGGAAAAGTCCTGCAGGGTAACCTCGACCCAGACCTGCTGGTCACTGCGGAGCAGCCGGCACAAACAGACTCCACCCCAACTGACGCGAAACCAACTGACCACATGGAGCAAATCTGGCGCGAAGCCGAAAAAGTCCTCCAGACCGGACTCGCTGCCCCTGCCCACATTTTCAACCTGGGACACGGGGTGCGACCCGAGACTGACCCTGGGGTGCTGACCGAACTGACTGCGCGGATTCACACGTGGCGACCTACCGCAACGTCCTCGACCGAAAACTGAAAGACTCCCAACAAACCCACCAGATAACGCTTTTGAAGGGAAAACACCATGACTGACGAAGGCTTCGACATGATTATCCTCGGCGGCGGGCTCGGCGCGCTGGCTGCTGGATACGCGGCGACAAAACGCGGGCTGCGGCCCCTCATCTTGGAGGAACGCGGGCGCCCCGGCGGTCTGGTCTGCTCGGGAGTCTTTGGGGGAGCCACCGTGGACATCGGAGCCGAGTCCTACGCTACCCGCACCCCCGAAGTCACGGAGCTGTGTCAGGAACTGGGCTTGCACCCGGTCGCCCCCCACAGCGACTCCTGGGTATGGGATCACGGTCGCAATGATGCCGTGCGGATTCCCTTTGGAACGCTGGGCATTCCCGCCGACCTTGACGACCCGGTGTTCGTGGAGGGGCTGACTCACATCGCCGGACCACAGGCCCTGGAACGCGCTCGACAGGATTTGACGCTGCCCGCAGAAGTCGGCGCAGACGCGAAAAGTTTTGGAGAAATGGTCGAAGCCCGGCTGGGCAAAGACGTGCTGGATGCGTTCGTGACCCCATTCGCGGGAGGCATTCACTCCACACACCCCTACGGATTAGATCCCGACCGAGTGGCACCGGGATTGCGTGCCGCCCTGGCGCGCACCGGGTCGTTGACCAAGGCGGTGGCTGCCACCCGCAAACCGAACTCGGTAGTGGTGATGATGCCCGCGGGCGGCATGTTTAGACTGGTGGATGAGCTGGTGAAACGCATTATCGCGGCGGGGGGACGCATCGATAACCACGTGCGCGTCATGCACGTTGAAACCGGTATCGGCGCGGACAACCCGCGTTGGGTCGTGTGGTGCAAACACACGATTTCCAACACCAAGTTCCAGGGCGGTCCCCCGGAAGAAATCGGTAACGCTTTCGGTTTGGCGACCGATCGAATCGTGGTGGCGCTGCCGGGCAACAGCGCGTTGAAAGTGCTGAACTCGGCGGCGGCATCGATGCTGCGTCTGAAGTATCACGCCGAACGTGAACACCGGGACGCCACCGTACGGTTTGACGCGGCGGCTTTGGAAGAAATCGGCGATTTGACCACCGGATTTCAGCTGCATAAAGGCACTCACGTGATGAATGTGACCCTGGCGGTCAATGCGCCCCAGCTGGACAATCCGCCGCGCGGGTCAGGCATGTTGGTCGGTCCCCCGCCCTGCGGACCTGATGAAGACCCGAACGTCCTGCAGGCCAAAGCCATTACAAACTATTCAGCGAAATGGCCCGAGACGATGGCAGGAGCTGCTCCCCACACGCATATCCTGCGGATTTCCTACGGTCGGGAGGGCGACCCGGACGGTTTTGTCTACCAGATTACGGTGGAGCGGGCTTTGGCAGACGCGTCGCGGATGCTGGGGGTGGAACTGACCATGGATCAGGTCCTGGATTCGCGCCGCATCTTTTGGGGCGACGCTATGGCTCACCCTACCGTCGAGGAACGCGCGGTGCTCAACCAGATTGCCGCTGCCGCCGAACGCGTAGAGGGCTTGGATCTGGAAGGCGCGCTGTTTGCTGGAACCGGGATTACCGCCGTGGTCGCTCGCGGATTGAAGTTTCAATAGGACGGGTCACGAGGGCGGGGCGGACGGTCGCCGGATGCTCACGCCGCGATGATGTCGGTAGCGCTGAAGTTTGTGCCCTTGAACAGCAGCGGTTCATTCAGGGCGCGGGAGGCGGCGTAGGAAAAACAGTCCCCGAAGTTTAGCTTGGCGTGGGAACCCGAGCCGCGGGCGACCACGGCGGTCATGGTTATGCCTTAACGATTCGCGAGCTCGCGAACGTTTTCATACACTTGGGGATTTTTGATAGTCAGCATCGGCATCAAGAAATTCTAGCCTTAATGCTAGAAAAGTGGGAGGTTCGTTTGTCTCTTCGGTTACAACTTAACCCTGCTTTGTCCTAAGCTAGAACCTATGCAAACGATTGGCAGCACTGAGCGTCCGCTCGTGATTGGCACCCGTGCCTCCGCCCTGGCTTTGACCCAAACCCGCGCCGTCGCCTCCGACTTGGAGCAGCGCGGGTTACACGTTCAGGTACAGACGTTTACCACGGAGGGCGACATCAATCGGGCTTCACTAGCCAGCCTGGGTGGCGTTGGCGTGTTCGCCGCAGCCCTGCGGGTGGCACTGCTGGAGGGTCACTGCGACCTGGTGGTCCACTCTCTGAAAGACCTGCCCACCGTGCCGGTAGACGGTCTGGTGGTGGCTGCCACCCCGACTCGTGAAGATCCGGGAGACGTGCTGGTGGCGCGGGACAGTCTCAGCTTGGCAGATTTGCCCGCCGGTTCGCGTCTGGGTACCGGCTCGCCTCGCCGAGCTCGCCAGATTGCGGTGGCACGTCCAGATATTGAATTGGTAGACATTCGCGGCAACGTCCCCACGCGGGTCGGGCGGGTGAAAGGTTTGGCTGCCGTAGCTGAACAGGCTGGTCTGCCGTCGGGGAAAGCTGCCGAAGACCTGGACGGGGTGGTGCTGGCGCGAGCCGGGCTGCGTCGCTTGGGAATGGATGACGCAATTACGGATTCCCTGGAAGGTACGGTGATTCCTGCCGGCGGACAGGGTGCCTTAGCCCTGGAAACCCGTTCCGAGCTGTTGGACAGTGATGAGGGGCGAAACTTCGCCCAAATCCTCAAGTTTGTGGATGACGAACCCACCCGGTTAGAAGTCAGCGCGGAACGCGCCCTGCTGCGCTACCTCGAAGCGGGCTGCGCCGCACCCTTGGGCGTACGAGGCGTCGTGACTTGGGACAAACATACCGAGGCACCTTCGGGACGCCTGGAACTGACTGCCCGAGTCATCGGAAATCAGGGCGAAGTTCTGGAAGTCAATGGGGAAACCACCGTGTTGCTGGGAGCCGAAGCCGCGCAGCGTGATTTTGCCCTGGCTGCTGCCGAGCAGCTCGGGGTAGATTTGGCGGGAGAACTCTTGGAGGCCGGAGCCGCAACAATCGCAGACCTCAAAGCCGCCAAATCCGCGTCAACTCAGACAGACGCAAATCAGACGATATGCAATGAAAAGGAATTGTGGGGAGAATAGCATTTGATGAAACCTAAACTGTTGGTGCCCAGAGTCCCTGGTGACGTGTTGGCAACGGGATTGGAACAGGCCGGACTGCCGGTCGTGTGTGCGCCTGTAACTGAGAAAGTGCCCACCCCCAGCGAGGACTGGTTTGATCCGATGCAACGGCTGCAGAGCGGGGAATATGACTGGGTCGTGCTCTCCAGCGTGGCGACGGCGACATTCCTGGACGCTCACTACGACCTGGAAGATTTGTTTGCCCAAGTGCAGGTTGCTGCCGTAGGTAGTGCCACTGCCGAAGCCATCCGCCAGTTCGACGGTCACGTTGACCTGGTGGGACCGGATCCGGCGTGCGCCGAGTCCTTGGTCGAAGTGTTCCCGGCAGGAACCGGAACAGTGCTGCTGCCCGGCGCGGTCGGCGCGGCACCGACCTTGGGGCAAGGACTGAACCGCAAGGGATATAACGTAGAAAAACTGCGACTCTATGAATCCGTGTGCCTGCCCGATCTGCCACTGGAATGGGAGACCGCCTTGGCTCCGGGGGCGCACACCTACGTGCTGATTACTGCCGGTTCGGTGGCGCACGCTGCCCACCAACTGCTGACGAAAGCCGGCGTGAAACAATGGCCCGAGCCCATCGCTTTTGGGAAATCTTCGGCAACCGTACTGCGGGAACTGGGCTGGTCCGCCGCCGAAGTCTGCGAAACCACGAACACCGAAGGGGTCGTTCGGGCTTATGAGGACGCCGTTAGAGAGCAAGAAAAGAAAGCCGCACAAGATTAGGGGATAACTATGACAGGATTACCGCACGCCGCAAACTTGGGCGTAGGACCGACCACTCCGAGCGCGACCGGAGGACGGCACACCGGTACTGGTGAAGCTGAAACGAAAGCCGGGGCGAACGAAAAGGTCGTGCCCGCGCGGAAACTGCCCCACGGTCTGACCCCTTTCGTGCGTCCCCGCCGGTTGCGTACCTCCGTGGCGATGCGCCGTCTGGTGACGGAAACCCGCTGGAGCCCCGAACAGCTGATATTGCCCGTCTTTGTGCGCGACGGGATTACTGAACCGGTAGAGATTCCTTCCATGCCTGGTCAATACCAGCACACGCCGGAATCTTTGGCGAAACTGGGTCGGGAAGCGGCGGATGCCGGCATCGGGGGCATGATTGTGTTCGGAGTCCCCACCGACGCTGACAAGGACGAAATCGGTTCGGCAGCTTGGGACCCCGACGGGATTCAAAACCGGGGCATCGCTGCGCTCGCCGCAGAGGTCGGGGATCAGTTGGTGGTCATGGCGGACACCTGTCTGGATGAGACAACCTCGCATGGACACTGCGGACCACTCCGACCCGATGGCGCGGTAGACAACGATTGGGCAGTGTCTTGTTATGCCGCCACGGCGGTGTCACAAGCGCGGGCGGGAGCGGCCGCGGTCGGACCCAGTGGCATGATGGACGGTCAGGTTGCAGCGATTCGTGCTGCTCTGGATCAAGCCGGGTACAGTGACGTGGCGATTATGGCTTACTCTGCCAAATATGCGTCCGGCCTGTTCGGACCGTTCCGGGACGCGGTCGGTTGCGCCCTGAAAGGCGACCGGCGCACCTATCAGCAAGACCCTGCCAACCGTCGCGAAGGAATGCGGGAAACCCTGCTGGACATTGAGGAAGGCGCCGACATGGTAATGGTCAAGCCAGCCTCGTTTTACCTGGACGTGCTGTCTGATGTCGCTGCGGCGGCACCGGTGCCGGTGGCTGCTTACCAGGTGTCCGGTGAATACGCGATGATTGAAGCTGCGGCCGCTAACGGTTGGATTGACCGTTCTCGCGTCATCGACGAGTCCTTGACTTCAATCGTTCGCGCCGGAGCGGACATTGTGTTGACTTACTATGCGATTGAAGCGGCGCAAGGCTTGGCGTAACCCGAGCCCCCGCCACGGTTAGTGAACTGAACACGTAACTCGAAAGAACTTGTGACAAGGTCCTTTCATCACCCAAAGGAGGGCGAAATGACAACGAATGCTGATTTGTTTGCGGCGGCGCAAGCCGTCATCCCCGGAGGGGTTGATTCCCCCGTGCGCGCTTACGGTTCGGTCGGGGGGGTGCCGTCTTTCGTGGCTCGCGCGAAGGGTCCGCGCGTGTGGGATGCGGAAGGTCACGAGTTTGTTGATTTGATTTGTTCGTGGGGTCCGATGCTGCTGGGTCACGCCGATGAACGGGTGGTAGACGCAGTCCGGACCGCGGCGGAGGCAGGTCTCAGTTTCGGGGCGCCCACCGAGTCGGAGACCCTGTTGGCAGAGGCTATCCGGAAACGGGTGCCGCTGGCAGAAAAGGTCCGGTTTGTTTCGACCGGGACCGAGGCGACCATGACGGCTATCCGCTTGGCGCGCGGGGTGACCGGGCGGGATTTGATTATCAAGTTCGCCGGTAACTATCACGGACACTCTGACTGTCTGCTCAGCGAAGCCGGTTCCGGAGTCGCCACCGGCGGCTTGCCTGCTTCCGCGGGCGTGCCGGCAGGAATTTCTGCCCTGACCTTGGTGTTGCCCTACAACAATGTGAAAGCTGTGCAAGAAGCGTTTGCGCAGCGCGGTTCCGAAATCGCTGCCGTCATTGTGGAAGGTGCTGCCGCGAATATGGGTGTTGTGGCACCGCGAGCCGGATTCCTGCCTGAAATTTCCCGGTTGTGCCGCGAGCACGGGGCATTGATGATTCAAGACGAGGTGTTGACCGGGTTTAGGGTGTCGCCGTCGGGCTGGTGGGGACTGTCCACCGGGCGGGAATATCTGGAAAGTCCGGTAGGTACCACGTCCGGACCGGCGGGGTTATTCCCCGTGGGGGTTGCTGCTCAAAATAAGGGCGTGACCTTCGGTGAGTTTTGGACCCCGGATTTGCTGACTTTCGGCAAGGTCATTGGGGGAGGAATGCCCTTGGCAGCTCTTGGGGGTCGGGCTGAACTGATGAATCAGCTCGCGCCCCTCGGTCCGGTCTATCAGGCCGGAACCCTGAGCGGCAACCCGCTGTCTTGCGCGGCCGGGTTGGCCACTTTACGAGGTGCCGACAATAACGTGTATGGCAAGGTCGATGCCGTGGCAGACACGATTGCGGGCGCCCTGGACGCGGCGTTGAACCGGGAGGGCGTGTCTCACTTCATTGGGCGTGCTGGGTCGCTGTTCTCCGTGTTCTTTTCCGAAACTCCCGTCACCGATTATGCCGGCGCGAAAGCCCAGGAAACCTGGCGATTCGCCCCGATGTTCTGGGAGTTTCACCGGCAAGGCGTCATGTTGCCGCCCTCCGTGTTCGAAGCCTGGTTCGTGTCCGCAGCCCACTTCGGTGACGATGCCGCCATGAACCAGATTTTGGACGCAATTCCGGCGGCAGCGAAGGCAGCGGCTGCTGCCGAACCGCCGCAGGCTTGAACCTAACCGCCAACCCCCTCTCACAACTATTGAAAGCAGAAAAATGGTTACTGAATTTCCTACCGCACACGTTGATTTGGGGGCGCTGAGCCCGGCGATTGCCCTCGGTTCACTGGATGGAAGATACCGCGGGGTCGTGGCTCCGCTGGTGGACTGGTTTTCTGAAGCGGCGGTGAACCGGGCACGCCTGTTCGTAGAGATTGAGTGGCTCATTTGGCTCACGGACCAGGAAGTACTGGACGGTGCGCCGGTGTTGAGCGCGGCAGAAAAATCCTATCTGCGGGGTCTGGTGGGGACTTTCGGGGCGGATGAAATCGCTACGCTGAGCGAAACCGAAGCAAAAACCAAGCATGACGTGAAAGCTGTGGAATACCTTTTGAAGTCCGCCCTTGAAGCGGCCCCGGAGGTGTTGGGAGGTGCGGAAGGTCAGGCACTGCCGAAGCTCAAAGAAATGGTGCACATATTCTGCACTTCTGAGGACATCAACAATTTGACCTACGCGATTTTGCTAAAGCAGGGGGTGGGACGGGTGTGGCTGCCCGCTGCCCGTGCCCTGCAAACCCAAATCACCGACCTTGCCCAGGAAAACGCCCAGGTGCCGATGCTCGCCCACACCCACGGGCAGCCCGCCACCCCCACCACCTTGGGACATGAACTTGCCGTGTTTGCCTGGCGTATGAATCGCCAGCTGAAACGCGTCGAAGCCCAGGAATACTTGGGCAAAATCAACGGCGCGACCGGCGATTTTGCGGCGCACACGGTGGCGGTACCCGGAGCGGATTGGTCGGCGCTGTCCCGCGGTTTTGTCGAGGATCGTCTGGGTCTGACCTGGAACCCGTTGACTACCCAGATTGAGTCCCACGACTATCAAGCGGAGCTTTACGCGACGGTCACGCACTTTAACCGCATCGCCCACAACCTCGCTACCGACATTTGGACCTATATTTCCCTGCGGTATTTTGCCCAAGATTTGGCAGCGCAAGGTTCGACCGGATCCTCAACCATGCCGCATAAAATCAACCCGATTCGGTTCGAAAACGCCGAAGCGAATCTCGAGATTTCCTCCGGCCTGTTCGAGGTACTGGAACAGACCCTGGTCACCACCCGGATGCAGCGCGACCTCACCGATTCCACCACCCAGCGCAATATCGGCACCGCGTTTGGTCACTCCCTGCTGGCAATCGATAATCTGCGACGCGGACTGGCGGGGCTAAAGGTTGATGCCGCCGTGATGGCAGCCGATTTGGATGACAACTGGGAAGTACTGGGCGAGGCAGTCCAACAGACTATGCGCGTGGCTGGGATTGCCGGGATTCCCGGTATGGATAACCCTTACGAGCGCTTGAAAGAGCTGACCCGCGGGCACAAGGTTGACGGGGCTCGGATGCGCGAGTTTATTTCCGGTTTGGGACTTCCCCCGGAACAAACCGCACGTTTGCAGGCGCTGACTCCCGCAACCTACACCGGCTTGGCTGCCGAACTGGTCGACTATCTCAAATAGACCGGTTCGCCACGCTACACCGGACCGATTCCGGTCACGTGCCGGGTGGGAATAATCCGGCGCAACCGGTGGTTGGAATAGACAGTGACCCTACGAGTGGCTAATCTCGCGACACAGCAACGAAAGGAACCCCCAATGGCAACCCTCACCATGAACCTCGACGGACTGACTTGTGACATGTGCGTCAAACACATCACCGCCGACCTCAGCGACCTAGCGGGCGTGGAACGCGTCGAGGTGGTGCGTGACGAGGGCCGCGGGGTCGCTACCGTCACCGGCGAAAGCCTGCCCTCCGACCAGGTCCTCACCGAAACCGTGCAGGACGCCGGCAACTACCGCGTCGTGTCCATCAACCGCTAGCTTTTGTTCCTTCGGCTGTCTCAAGTGGTGGTGTGAGGACGGTGCGAGGTCGGCCCGGTGATTTGATGACACACAACGAAACGACAGCTAGTCCCTCCGCGGACCCGGCGGTGGATTCAGCGCTGGACCCGGCCGGGCTGCGCCGGCAAGACCTGGGACGTCGCCTGGTAGTGGCGCTGATTTTTTGTCTACCGGTGATGGCGATTTCCATGCTGGAAGTCCTGCAGTTCCCGGCGTGGCAGTGGGTCGTGGGGGTGTGCAGTCTGCCGGTAGTGGGCTGGTCCGCCGCGCCGTTTCACCGGGGGGCTCTGCGAGCGGCACGAGGGGGGTCCACCACGATGGACACCCTGGTCGCGTTGGGGGTGAGCGTGGCAACGCTGTACTCCTGGGGGGCGCTGATTCTTACTCCCGCCGGCCGTATCGGTATGACCATGAACATGAGCCTGAACCCGCTCGCGGCAGCGCACGAAACAGGCTCCGGGGGCGAAATCTTTTTTGAAACCGCCGTGATGATTACCGTATTTTTGCTGACCGGACGGTATTTGGAGGCTCGGGCGAAGTCCTCGGCGACCTCTGCGCTGCGCGCTTTGCTGTCCCTGGGGGCAAAACAGGCCGTGCGCGTCACCCGTCCCGGCGACCCTCGTGACCCGGCAACCCCGTGGGAAACTGAAACCATCGACGTCGCCGCGCTCCAGCCGGGGGATTACTTTTTGGTACCGGCCGGGGAAAAAATCGCCACCGACGGCATCGTGTTCGAAGGACATTCCACCGTTGACGAATCCATGCTGACCGGCGAGCCCATCCCGGTGGAAAAATCCGTGGGCGATAGTGTGACCGGCGCCACCATCAACGTCCAAGGCCTGCTGGTTGTTGAGGCCACCAAGGTCGGTGCGGAAACGAAACTGGCGCAAATCACCCGGCTGGTAACCCGCGCTCAAGCTGAGAAATCCCCGGTTTCTCGCCTAGCGGACCGAGTGTCGACAGTGTTCGTCCCGGTGGTGATTGCCCTGGCTGTCCTGACTTTCGCGCTATGGCTGGGACGCGGACACCCGTTCCCTGCCGCTTTCACCGCCGGGGTATCAGTACTGGTCATCGCCTGTCCGTGCGCGTTGGGGTTGGCGACCCCGATGGCTTTGTTGGTCGGGTCCACCCGGGCGTCTCGCGCGGGTATCCTGCTGAAAGGTCCCCAGATTCTGGAGGAAACCCGGCGCATCAACACCCTGGTCATGGACAAAACCGGCACCCTGACCACCGGGGAAATGCGCCTGGAGGACGTGACGGTGTCCGCTCCGAGGACCGTGGGGATGGCGTCGCTGGGGAACACTCAGGCTCTCGCATTGGCGGTTGCACTAGAGACAGGATCTCCCCACCCAATCGGGAAAGCCCTAGTCGCAGCGGCAAAAGCGAGGGACTGCGGGAGCGGACCCGCTGCCTTAACCGGATTCGCCACGTTCATCGGACGCGGCGCCGGAGGTTTCGTAAACGGCGTGGCCTATGCGATTGGGAAACCGGAGTGGCTCACGGCGATGGGCGCGGACCTTCCCCCCGACCTGGCTGCGGCGATTGGAGCAGCCCAGTCACAAGGTCGAACCGTGGCGGTGTTGGCTACGGGTGCGGGCTGGTCTTCACAAGGTTCCGGGGACGCCTGTCCGGTGTTGCCAGGTGAGCCGGCCGGTAACGGGCAGCTGACGGCGGAGCGAGCCAGCACGGAAATGACCTTGAAAGTCATGGGAATGACCTGCGCGTCTTGCGTGGCGCGAGTGGAAAAGCGTCTCAACAAACTGGACGGAGTTTCGGCTGTTGTGAACCTGCCCTTAGAAATCGCTACCGTGACCCTCACCGCGGATGTCCCGGCTGAAACCTTGATTGCACAGGTCGAAAAGGTTGGGTACGGAGCCAGTCTGCTGGACAGTGCGGGAACTGCAGACAAACCAGGTCGGGGCAGTGAAAACAATGTCGCCGCCGTAGCGGGAGACTTGCTGCAGGCGCGAGCTCTCGCCGTGTTTACGTTCAGTGACCCGGTCAAACCCGAAGCTGCCCACACGGTTGCCAGCCTGAAAGCTGCCGGTATCGAAACCGTCCTGCTGACAGGGGATCAGCCCGAGCCGGCACACCGGGCTGCCAACCAGGCTGGAATCGAAACAGTCGTGGCAGGGGTCAGCCCGGAAGGCAAGGTTGCCACAATTCGGGAGTTGCAGGACGCTGGCAAAATCGTGGCGATGGTCGGGGACGGTGTCAATGATGCCGCCGCCCTAGCCGCCGCCGACCTGGGGATTGCCCTGGCCACCGGCACCGATGCGGCTATTGGTGCCGCGGACATCACCCTGGTGAACCCCAGTCTGGAGGCAATAACCCAGGCCATCAACGTGTCTCGAGCTACCCTGCGAAACATCAAACAGAACCTCGCCTGGGCTTTTGGGTACAACATTGTGGCGATACCCCTAGCGGCAGCGGGGATGTTAAATCCGGGGCTGGCGGGGGCTTTCATGGCATCCAGCTCGGTGCTGGTGGTGCTGAACTCCCTGCGCCTAAACCGCGTCCACCTGTGACTATACCGCTTAGTCGGTATGGTTCACGGTGACGCGAACCGGGTGACTCGCAACCCTTCGGGCAAATTCGTGCCGGGCGTAGAGACGCTAGACTAGGGGAGGCCAGCGAAGGGACGGTAAAAGTGGCTTCTGAGGATGATGCTGACGCTTTGACGCCGGCGCAGCGCCAACGAGTGCTGTTGGTGTGTTCTATGACCGTCGTGTGTACCCAGCTGTATCTAAACGCAATGAACGTGACTCTACCGGCGATTCGAGCAGATTTGCACGCCAGCACCGGGGAACTGCAGTGGTCGTTGAACATTTATGCCCTCGCTTTGGCAGCCATGCTGATGGTGACCGGAGCTTTGGGTGACCGTTTCGGACGCCGCCGCACCATGATTGTGGGCATGGCGACTTTCACGGTCGGTACCGTGTTGGCTGCCGTAGCGTGGATGCCGCTGGTGTTGATAGTCGGTCGCGGCTTGCAAGGGCTGGGAGCCTGTATGCTGCCGGTTATCAGCCTCGCGGTCATCAACGAGGTGTTTCGCGACCCGGTGGAACGCGCGAAAGCCATCGGGTTTTGGAATGCCCTGCTCGGAGTCGGTTTAGCTGCCGGACCGGTGCTGGCTGGAGCGTTGGTGACCTGGGTCGATTGGCGCGCCGTGTTTTGGGCGCCGCTCCCACTGCTGGCATTGACCCTGGCGGGCATCATCCGCGAAGTCCCCGAATCCCGTGATGAAACCGGGCGCCGCCTGGACATTCCCGGTCAAATTTTGACCGCCATCCTCATGGGTGCCCTGACCTATGACATCATCAGCTTCGGAGAAGGCATTTTTGGTCTCCGCGAGTGGATTCTGGCAGGGATATTCCTGGCAGCCTCCCTCGGCTTTGTGTGGCGAGAGACTCACACACCCTGGCCGATGCTAGATTTTCGTTATTTCCGTTCCGTTCCTTTCGTCGGGTCCCTGGCCGTCATGGAGTTCGTCTTTATTACCCACGGCGGTTTCATGTTCGTGTTTGCCTTCTACCTGCAGCTAGACCTGGGTTTCACCCCGATGCACGCCGGGCTGATGATGCTGCCCCTAGCGCTTGCCAACACAATCGCTGCCGTGACGGCAGGACGTATCGTTGCCACGGGCCACTACCGTGCCGCGTTCCTGGTAGCCGGTATCGGCACCCTGCTGTTGGGCGTCTGCCTGCTGCCCTTGAACAGCACCGGTCCGGTCGCGTTGCTGTTCGTGGCGACAACTCTGGCTGGGGTGGTATTGGCATTTACCAACATGCCGGTGACGAACCGAGTACTGGCAGCCATGCCGGAACGCCAGGCCGGGGTCGCTTCTGCTACCACGTCCACTGCCCGCCAAATCGGCATGTCCTTAGGCATCGCGGGTTTCGGCGCGTTCATGAACCTGGGAGTGGCGCGCGGTCTGCCCATTCACGAGGCTGCCCACCCGGCTTGGTACATCACCATCTTCCTGGGCGCGACAGTGGCCGTCATCGCGGTGGTGGTCACGACCCGCTGGGCGCACGGCACCGCCGCTCGGGTCCGGCAAAGCCTGAGCTGAGCGCGCGCCTGGCGAGTACTTCTGGAGCCTCCAGAATCACGCCTTTTTACATGTCAGGTAGAACCGGTAATCTGCAAGTCCCGCGAGTATCGTTGACCTTGCCAGGAGTGCAGTCACTGCCAGGACCGCGCGCCCAACCGCCTAGCCCAGGAATTCCGGTCCGGCTCGGGACGTCGACTGCGCCTCCGGCACCAGCCCGATTTCCAACGGCTTCGCCACCCGAACGGTCACCATCCACCCGGAAACCGAACAAGACTCCAGGTGAGAGCCGTTCTTGGTAGCGTATTCCCCGGCGGTCACACAACCGTCCCCACCGGTCAACACCGCGGTAGCCCCGGCAATGGCAGCCAAATCGCTAGCCTGGTGAGCGGCGGTCGAACCCACCGCTGCCACCCCTACCTGGGCTAAACCCAAGGTCAAAGCCAGCCCCAGCAGAATCAACCCTAAGGCCATCACGGTTCCGGAGCCGCGCTCCTCACGCAGCCCCTCCCGGAAGGATCCCTGACGGGTTGTTTCACCACGAATCTTCACGAGGAATCACCGCCTGCGCTTTGGCGCTCATACCGAGCGATCCGAGCATCGCGGGCATCTTCTTGGTGGCGCTACACTGCACGTCCTTGCCAGTGGTACTGACGCTCACCGCACCCGCAGCGCCCCCGGCACCCCCCAGCAACCGATTACCGGCTGCCACTGCTGCCGCGCTGTCCTCCCCAATCGCCACCGACCGGCAAGCCGCTCGTGCGGCAGCGTTGACCTGGACTCCCGCCATACCGGCTGCCCCGGTCAACGCCAAAGCCACCACAATCATGATGACTGCGGGAAAGGTTAACGCCAGCTCGGTCGTAACCATCCCGTGTTCCGAACTGAGACGCCGCCCCCGAGCCAGCCAGCGACGCACCAAGCGCCGGCTGAGCTGCTGACGCCAACCTTTCCCCACACCCATCGACATGTTCAGACCTGCAAAGCCGCTTCGATGATGGACTGCAGCGCGCCTTTCAACTCGCCGCCTTTCATAATCATCAACAACAATCCCGCGAAAGCTGCCGCCGCCAGGGTACCGATGGCATATTCCGCGGTTGCCATGCCGTCCTCCTCGCCCTTCAGACGAGCCCAAAAAGACAGTGCCTTCGTTTGCAATGCGCTTACCTTGTTCATTTTCTTTCTCCTTTTTGCAATTTGTCTCGCGGACTTTCCGCGTGACCGCCAGCCGTCACGGTGACGAACTGGCGCCCCCCTTGTGCATTGACAAAGGGAAGTCTGTATTTCCCTCATGAAATGAGGTCCTCAATCGTGGACACCACCACCGGCACAATCCCCAGTGCAAAAAACGCCGGCAACAAACACACCCCCAGGGGAATCATCAGCCGCACTCCTAAACGTTCCGCCGCGTCGACAGCCCGGTGAATCTCCGCGGTTCGAGTCCGCGAAGCCCCGCGCACCAGCAGCGGCACCGGAGAGGCGCCCTCCTCCCACGCCGGCTGCAACACGCTGGCTAAGTCAACCCACTTGGTATCCGCTTGTGCCCACGCCTCGTCCCAATCCGCCCCCAACAGCAGCATCCGCGCCACCACTGCCAAATCCGCCTCCTCACTCGCCGCTGACACAGCTTCCAGAGTGGACGTCAAAGACACTCCGTTTTGCTGACAGGCCGCAATAATGTCCATCGCCAAAGTCGGATCAAGACCCGTCACGGAGCTGCCGGTAGCCTGGCGAATCATCGCTGCGGACCACAGGTTTCCTGCCACCATCAGACCCAAACCAATGACGAAAACCCAGGTATTAATACCGCCTCGAAAAGCCATATCAATGACATCCACCCCGATAAACTGCGCCATCCCCAGCGCCGCCAAAGGCAGCACTCCCAGCAGGCGCGCGGTAGCTTTAGGGCCGACCTGGGCGGTGTGACGTTTCGCGGCGGTCTCTAGCGTGGCGGCAATCCCGTCCGCAACCCGGTTCAAAATCTCTGCCAAGGGGGCTCCAACCTGGGTCGCTACCTGGGTGGCAATCAACATACCCCGCAAGGCTTGCGCGGCGGCTTCGGGATGACGTACCCGCGCCAGCGGGTTTGTTTCCGTCGTTCGCCCCGCCCGCCAGTGATTGAACCGTTCCCACAGTCCCGGCCGCGGATGAGCCACAAATGCTTGTATTGCCGCGTAATCCAGACGTGCATCCAGACGATGCAAGGTGGTGTCCCAGGCGTTTGCAATGCTGGCACCCGCCTCCAAACGAGTAGCAATTTCCGCACACAACAGCCCCACGTCTAAATCCCTCAGCCCCCGCGGTGCCGGGCGCCTGCTCCGCCGGGAAAACACCGCACGCCAAAGTGGCACTCTCTCCATACTTTTCGCGCTGCGAACACCCCCTGCCTCGACGCGAGAGGATAGGTCGCGCGGTTGTGATTCACGCCCGCTGCGTGACCCCATCCCCGCTAACAGTCCCGCCCCCGCGAGCAACACCACCGCTACCACCACGGTGACCAGCTGTGTCGAATCCATCAGCCCACCCCCTGAATGTCTGCCAAAACGTTGACGGACCCGGACGGCACCTGATTACGTTCCCCCACGGGGTTCCATTCCAACTGGGGAACTTGCCATTTTGGTGGCGGTGTGAGGGTGGCAACTCGGCTGGTTTCCGCCAGTTCCGGGCAGGAATGCAACAATTCCGAGTCGGAACGCGACCCAGGGCCCGCATGTCCCAGTTTCGGGGTCACAAGGGCGGTGCTGCGGCTGGGAGTGTCAGTTACGGTGGCGGGGGAACCTACCGCAGCGGAAACGGTCGATGTTGAGTCTCGCGGCGGCTCGGGCAATTCAAACTGGACAGCAAAATCCCGCCAGCCCTCTAACCGTTGTACCGCCCCAGTCTGGGGATCGAAATCCAACACCGCTTTTGCTGCCAAAGCCCCATCAGCACCACGGACTAACCGTGCCAACTGCACCACCGCGCGACGCACCCGACCGTCCTGATTACGAAACCGGCGCAGATGCACAATGACATCGAAAGCCGGCAGGGATTGGGCACACAAAGCCTCACGGTTCATGCCCGCTAAAGCCCCCAGAGCCTCCAAACGTGCCGGCACCTCCAGTGCCGAATTGGCGTGAACCGTCGCCCAACCGCCGCGATGACCCGTATTCAACGCCGAGAGCATTTCCCGGACTTCGGCACCCCTAGCCTCACCCAAAATCAAACGATCCGGGCGCATCCGCATCGCAGCCTTTACCAAATCGGACAGAGACACTCCCCCCGCTCCCTGCACGTTAGCCCCCCGTGCCTGCAAATGAACCACGTGGGGATGCGCGGGGCGCAGCTCCGAAACCTCCTCGATACAAATGAGGCGTTCATCCGGGGCTGCCAACCCCAACAAACACGCCAGCAAAGTCGTTTTCCCTGTACCGGTAGCCCCGGTAATTAATCCCGACGCCCGCACCTGCACCAATCGGCGCAGCACCTTAGCCAGCCATGACGAAACCATGCCAGATGCCACCACCGTCTCTAAAGGTAGCGCCACCGGACTGGGCACCCGCAACGAAATCACTGCCGAATCCCCTGACAGTGGCGGCAAAACGGCGTGCAGACGCACTCCCGAAGGCAAGGTCGCATCGACAATCGGGGTCGCGTCGTCGAGCCGTTGCCCGGCCGCGGCAGCCATCCGCACCGCTGCCCGGCGCAGCGCCACGGCTGACCCCATGGAAAAATCCGGCACTTTTTCCAAACCCGCTCCGGCATCTATCCAAGCTTCTTCAGGGCTGTTGACCAGCAAATCCGTGACTCTGGGTCGGGTCAGCAGGGAACCGAGCGGCTCGTCGACCCCCTCTAAAGATTGACGCAGCCCGCGGGCGCCCTGTGCCAACTCTCCGGTGGTGGTGGCAGCGGGAGCCGTCTGTAAAATTGCTTGCGCCGGATCTAAACCGGTCGCGACCAGGCGTCGCATTTCCCCAATGTTCATCGTCGTGTCCTCAGTTCCAAATGCAGCAGACTTGCCGCGAGAGTTTCCGTGCAGTGCGTCACTTTTCGGGGCAGCGGGGCAGTGAGCCCTTCACAGCCGAAACTGTCCCAAATCCGCGCCGAATAGGACCAGTCCGAAACATCGATTTCCGGATGAATTCCGCGCAGCGCCCGGCGGGCCTGACGCGGGGGCAAGCCTCCGCCGGGAACTACGATGAGGTGAGCGGGACAAGGAAACTCCGGGGACAGCGTTTCCCACGCCAGCAGCGCCGCGCGGGAATAATCGGCGACCCACACGACGGCATCCGCCTGTGTGGTTCCTCGCGAAGTTCCTGTCTCAGATAGCGCAGGTACCCCCGCTCCGGAACCCAAATCCAGCACCAGGCACGGGAAAATCCCTGCCAAGTCGCGCAGTACGCCGGCAACAGTCTGGGGACGGACTATGGACCCCGAACTGCCCAGCAACGCCACGTTCTCCCATATGGGCAGTCCCGCCGCGGCACGAAAACCCGGAATTTGCCCGGTCGTCTGCCAAGCCTGCCAATCCAAATCAGCCCCGCTGACTGGCGCGACCCACGCGTCCAAGGGCAGATAGGAGCCACTGCAGTCCACCCAACAAACCGGAGGTAACGCACTAAGCCCCCCGCTGCCGCTAGTTCCGTCGCGGTCACCTGCAAATCTGGCTTCGCGTCCTCTGTTTCGGGAACGTTCGCAGTCGCGCCGGGGTTCACCAGGGCGTTCGTCTCTCGGTTCGGTCTGTGCCACTACCGCGAGGGCATGTGCGAGCAATCCGGCGATGACCGTCGTCTGTACTCCCGGCACCAAACCGCGAACCATGACGGTGAAAGCACTGCCAGACTGTGGGAGCATGAGACCCAACACTTCACGTTCATCAGCTGGCAAAACCAGCGCCGGTCCCATTTCCGCCCTGCCGTTAGTCTCTCCCTGCAGACGTACCAGGTAGGTTCCCGTCGCCAATCGTCCCGGAAAGGCGGCGGCGGCTTGGGCAGAGCAAAAGACCGGACCGGCGCACGTTCCGGACCAGTCTCGCGGCGCCATGACCCGCAAATCCGCAGCCGCGAGCGTGGCGAGCATTTCGAGCTGCTCCCGCCAGGCTTTCTCGTGCGGTTCGCACAGCAGCGTCACCGTCTTGAAGGTATTGACCATGCCCCCAAGTTTTCGCTGCCGGCTGGCAGAGAAAAAGCGGAAAAATTTTTACCTGTGGAAAACCCCAAAATCCCCACCCTGTGGAAAACTGTGGAAAGCGTGGCACTACCTGGGAAAACCTGTAAAACTTGACTCATTTTTGGGGAAGTTTAGTATAGCGTAGCCCCCGCGTTATACAATGGCTCGGTGTCAGATAACCTTCCGCAGCCTCCTCGGAATCCGGTTCCTCCGCAGGGAGGCGGTCCGCAGCAGCGCCGCCAGGAGCAGCCGTTCTTTCCTCCTGCCCGCCCGCAGGTCCCGGTTAATCCCATGCAACCTGGTCAAATATCCGGCAATCCTCCCGTTCCTGCCTGGCGCCCCGGTCCCCAGACCGTTCATCCTCGGGTGCTGCCGTCTCGTTCCGCGGTGAGACGCGGATTGGTCTCTCCGCAAGGGCAGCCCGTCCCCAACCCGGCACAAAACGTTCCTAATCAACCTTTTCCGGCGGCAAACAGGGGTATCCCGACTGTCCCTCGTGCGCCGATGGCACCGATGGCACCGACCGTTCCTGCTGCTCCTGCCGTCCCCGTCCCTCCGGCAGCGACTATTCCTCCGGCTATGACCGCCCCTGCTGCTCCTGCTACGCCAGCTGCACCTGCCGTGCCTACTGCACCCGCTGCTCCTGTTGTGCCCGCTGTCCCGACACCTCAACCGGCTCGTTCCGGTCAGCCCCAGCCCGTTCCGTCTACCCCGATTGGCGCTGGCGCCCCGCCTGTCGCGCCGGACGAAGAAATTGACGAGACAGAAACCGCCGCTTGGAGGACTGAGCTCGCCGCCGCTGCCGCTCAAAACGAATTCGAACAAGTTGAGGCTCCTGAGAGTTTGAATCCCGAACCGGCTCCGACAGAGCCCCCTGCCAAGCGACCCGGCACTTGGAAACGTTTGTCACACCTGCGCGATCAGTCTCGTACCCTAGCGAAAACCGGGGTACCCAATCCTCCGCCCAGCACCCTGCGCGCCAATCTCATCGGAATTCTTACCGGTCTGTTGGTGGCACCCCTCGCGATGATTTTCCTGATTTGGGGTACGAAAACCGTGATGGATGCCAGTTATGGCGCAGGCGCGGTCGCCATCTTCTTGGGAATTTTTGAAATCCTGGCGGGAACCGCGCTGCTCTCCATAACCGGCGTAATCACGGGATATTACTCGTCGTTATCCTGGGCGATTTCTGCGCTCTGGCCCGTGCTGCTGACGGTCTTGGCTAGCCCGATTCGGGGCTTGGTGGCTTCTCATAACGACACTTTGACGGGAGCTTCGCAGTATTCGCTGTGGTGGGATTTCTTGGACGGAGTCTCGACCTTGACGGCGTCTGGATTGTTCCCCACTATGGCAATAGTCATGGTCGGGGCGTCTTTGGCAGCCCAGATTGCCTATCTGGAGGGGCGGGACTTCGCTTTGCTGGAGCACCAGCTCGGCGAAACCAATGACCGGGAGCCAGGTACTCCTATCGCCCCGCCTTCACGCCTGAAGTATCACTTGCGGGCGATTGTGGTTTCGGTTGTCTGCACGGTCGCGGGCATGTTGTCGTTGATTCCGCTACACGACCGGTTGGCAGTAATTACCGGAGCGAGCGGTCACCTGTCCAAGCTGCCGGCGGTCGCGACTTACGGACTGCCGATTCTGGGTATCCTGTTGCTGTTCATAGCGGTTTATTCCGGCTCTCGTTCCGCTGCGGGTTTGATGTTTGCCGGGGTGACCTGCGGCGTCATCCCTGGAGCGATTCTGGCTTTCGGTGAAGCGTCAACTTCCGGATGGGCGGAACGCCTGGTCAGGATGCTTTCTGATTACCTCACGGCGTCCATGCATGTCTCGGGCGGACCGCTGATGACTTTCGGCTTTGTACTGATTGCCTGTGCTTTAACGTTGTGGTGGTGCCGTCAATCGGGTGTGCGTGATCAAAAGGCAGATCTTGAGGCTGGTGCGTAGTCGGTCTTTCTCGGGTGTTCACCAGGGGTGAGCACGGGTTTTCGTTACGGTCTTCGGTTTTTCTCCGCGCGCCTAGTGAGCTTGGTCACTCTCGTGCGCTAACGTGAGTTCCGAGGTGACTGACGAAGGGAGACTCCCGTGACCGAAGAAAATCAGCCGGCAGAACTGCCCGACTACCTGCGTGATGCGTCTCAGGACGCCGCAAAGCCGTTGGACGGAGAAGTTGATGCTGCCGAAGTGTGGGCGCAGGCTTTTGCGCAATCCGGTGGAGACTCCGATACCGATGCTAATGCCGCTGCCGGTGCGCAGACAGAATCCACCCCGGAAACCGTAGACACCGAGGCGGACTCACCCAAACAGCCCCAGGATCAGTCAACCACCATTAGTCCTGATAGTGAGGAAACTGCGGTTGTCTCGCAGACTTCAGTAGCGAATAGCGACACCTCTGCGCTCGCTTCTGCACCTGTGCCGGAGCCGGAGCCGGAACCCGATCCGGTCAGTGACACCTCGACGCAAGCCTGGTCCTCTTTCCTCAACGAAGAAACCATTGCAAATGCCACTGATTCTGGTGCTGACGTGGTTGACGCTAATGACAAGGCTGCCACCCCTGTGCCCTCCGCCGATGACGTGGAAACCACGGTAGTGCGACGGAAGTCTCTCTTGGGAACAGAACCCAATCCAACCCCCCTGACGAACGCGGCTGCTGCTGACGCTATGACGACCGCGGAATCTGACCCGAAATGGCAACCGCGTCAACCGGAACTTTTGGGTAATGAAGACAAAAAACTCAACGAGTCCACCATATTGGCAGGCGCCTCTATCAAGCCGGCGAAGTTGAGCCGAGCTGGGGCACATGCCTGGTCCCTGGTGATCAGCATCATTGGCGTTCCTTTGGCGTGGGCATTTTTACGCCACGCCGGGGGGTTGCTTTACGGCTCCAACCATTCTGCATGGGAGACAGGCAAATACTCTTTAGAGGGACTCATCTTCCTGATTTTGGGTTTGGCAGCGGTCATTTTTGTCGGCAGTGTGGTGCGATTGTCCTCGCTGGGGATGTTTGTATCCGGAATTGTGCTCACGGTGCTGGGGGGCGCTTTCGTAGTGGTTCCCGGAGTGATGAAAAACGCGATTGGCTCCACTCTGCACGGACTGCAGGACAGCCCGCTGATGGCGCTGAAGGTGCTGAGTTACCTCATCGAATCTGCCGGGGCCTCGGGACAATTCCTGATTATCGGCATCCTGCTGATTATGATCGGCGTGGTGGGACATACCGCACGCCGCAAAGGTAGGGTGGACCAAATCGCTGACAAAGCCTTGGCACGTGCCGAAAATGCATAGTTTCCAGCAGTAACCAAAGGTTTAGATGAGGGAACGTCCGCGGTGGTGAGAAACAGCGATTTGGCAAGCCTGGGCGTAATCTGGGCAGAAGTGCTGGCGGGAATGGGTGCCAAGGTACACCAGACCGATTTAGAGGCGCGGTTTCGCCTAGCTGCTGAGGACACCCTGCAAGACCGAATTTTTCACTTGCATACGGGAAAAGTTAAGCTCACCCGCTCCACTTCGATGGGGCGCGATCACCTCCTGGAAGTGCTGGGGCCGACGGATACCATCGGTCTTAACGCCCTAACCGACCTCTCGGCGGGGGGTGGACAGGGGGTATCCCACCCCGGTCAACGAACTTCCACGGTCGCCCAACACCCCGAAAAATCGGGAACAGAGGGTCTGGACAGTACCCATCGTAGCTCCGGGCAAACCCCCGCCCGGATGTGGTTTTCTAGCGCCACCACCCTGGAACCGGTACGTCTGGACTGGGTTTTAGTCACGGATGCACGGGATTACCTGGAGAAACACCAGGCGCTGCACCTCGAGGTGCTGCGAGCCTTGAATCGGCAAACGGAGCTGCTCTATCAACGCACTATGGCGCTGCGGGATGTCGACGTGCCGGGACGTATCGCGGCAGCACTGCTGGAACTAATGGAAAGATTCGGTCAACCGCTAGAGGCAGAGACTACCAGTCAGTCCCAGTTGACCGGAGAGAGTGCCGCGAGCGACCAAATGTCAGGACAAAGCCCATCGGCAGTCGCGGGATTAAATGGTGAAAACCCACGAGAGTCCGGTCTTCCCACCACCGGGGTACGGCTGCCACATGGACTGTCCCAACTGGAGTTAGGTCAGATGGCAGGAGCCAGCCGGGAGACTGCTAACAAGGTGCTGGCAGATTTCATTGCCCGCGGCTGGATTATTCAAAAGCGCCGGTCAATTATCATCGTGAATCAGGAAAGGTTGCGGTATCGGGCGTCATAAACCGCCCTAAGGGCGCGCCCGAAACCGTCAAACGCTAAGCCAAAGGTCGTTTGAAGTAAGCGACCAGGGAATCTCCGCCACTCGGCCCGGGCACTATTGTCACCAGTTCCCAGCCGTCCGCGCCAAACTGATCCAAAATCGCTTTTGTGTTATGCACCATCACCGGTGCCGTCAAGTATTCCCACTTTGTCATAAAACCCACCTAAACGTGAGCGAGTTGAGCCCACACCGGTAACCCGCCCTTGTGAATAATCCCTAATGGACGCTACTTAGAGAGCGCGACTTCGCGGCGAGACGCACGCACATGAGCCAACACGTGCGGGGCGTGCTTCGTGCGCAGCTCCGCCGCCAGTTCGTCGTCGGCTTCGCGCAGCCAAGTCTCCCAGGAGCGCACTTCGGGATAACGACGCAGCATGGCACGACGCTCCCGCTCGGTCAAACCGCCCCAAACTCCGAAAGATGCGCGGGAATCCAGCGCATCTGCCAGACATTCAATGCGGACAGGGCATCCGTAACACATAGAACGGACTTCGCGTTGCGCTGCACCTTGGACAAAAAGTTGATCCGGCGGGCAGTCTGCGCAAAGCGCTTCCGCTGCCCAAGTTTGGTCTCCATTGACTGACATGATGAATCTTTCTTTCTCGAAAGCCAGCTTGCCCTTAACACCTTAGCTGCCGGTCAAAGGAATTTCAAGGGCGGGATTTTATAATTAAATCGAGAAAGATTTACGCGCGGCATACTGATTTTTTCCATTTGCATATCGGGCTTACGAAATGTCACGGCACCGGACCGCCAGAGGAAAGGTTTTCGGTGGTATCGCCGGGTTTAATTTAGAAAGAATCACGCCCGACCTTTAGGATTAACCCATGGGGAAAAATGACGCCGCAAGTTCAACTTCCGCACTGCCCAAGACCCGTAAGTCGCGAGTCCTCGCCCTTTTGGTCGCGTTCGTGGCGGCAAGCGCGGTCGCGGGCGTATTCACTGCCGGCTTGGCTCTGCCCGTGGTCGGTGCCGCTGCCATCGTCAGCGCCAAGGGAGCCGAAACCTTCGACGACCTACCCGCTGATTTCACTACTTCCCAGCCCTCGATGAAATCCATCATCACCGCAGCCGACGGCAGCCCCATCGCTGAGTTTTACGCGGAAAACCGGATAGTGGTCCCCCTGACAGAAGTCGCGAAAACTCTGCAACAAGGGGTTATCGCCATCGAGGATCGGCGCTTCTTGGAACATCAAGGCGTCGACATCGAAGGCATGAGCCGGGCTATCCTGTCCAACCTGGCAGGCAATGACTTGCAAGGCGCGTCGACCCTCACCCAGCAATACGTGAAAAACCTGCTCATCGAACAGGGACGCGTGGCGGGAGACCCGGACATGATTGAAGCCGCCAGCGAAGCCACCCTGGAACGCAAAGCCCGCGAAGCCAAACTGGCAATGAGCCTGGAACAAAAAATGACCAAGTCTGAAATCCTGGAAGGATACCTGAACATCGCCCAGTTCGGACCCTCGGTGTACGGAGTAGAAGCAGCCGCGCAACACTACTTCTCTAAACCCGCCAAAGACCTCAGCCTTGCCGAAGCCGCCCTGCTGGCAGGAATTCCTCAGTCCCCCAACGGACACGACCCGGTCGCTCACCCTGAATCCGCCACCAAACGTCAGGCCATGGTGCTGGACGCGATGGTGCGGGACGGATACATCACCTCGAAACAAGCCCAAAAAGCCAAATCCATCCCAGTCGCGGAACTATTGAACATATCCAACCAGCAACAGGGGTGCGGACTGGCAGGCAACGCCTCGTACTTCTGTTCCTGGGTGGTTGGCGAAATCCTCTCCTCCCCCGAATTCGGCGCTACCTATGCGGAACGCCAACGGTTGCTGCTGCGCGGCGGACTCAACATCAAAACCACCCTTGACCCGAAAACTCAAGATGACGCCTACAACACAATTACCGGACGCATCCCGGTGGGTGACCCTTCTGACGTAAAGATTGCTCTGTCCAGCGTGGAACCGGGCACCGGCAAAATCAAGGCCATGGTCCAAAACACCAACTACGGTGTCGACCCCGGCAACAATGCGGTGACCGAAAACTCCTATAACGCCGACTACGCTCACGGCGGTTCCGCCGGCTTCATGACCGGATCTACATTCAAGGTATTTACCCTGACCCAGTGGTATATCGACGGGTACGGCGGTTATGACCAAGCCGGGGGACGCTACAGCATTCCCGCCAAAGACTGGAAGATTTCCTGCGCCCCGGAACTGGCCAACACCTGGAACTTTTCCGAAACCGGCGGCGCCAAGAAAGGTGCCATGACAGTGGCTAACGGCACCGCCAACTCCATCAACGGCGTGTTCGCGAATATGGCGACCAAACTGGACTTGTGCGACATCGCGAAAACTGCCGCCAAGATGGGGGTGAATGAACCTGATGGTTCGCCCTTCAAGCCAAACCCCTCTTTCGTTATCGGTGCCGGTTCCGCCACACCGCTGCAGATGGCAGACGCCTACGCAACCTTTGCCGCCCACGGAGTCTACTGCAACCCCATCGGCATTACTTCCGTCACGGATTCCTCCGGGAAATCTTACGAGGTACCCGACGCAAACTGTCACCAAGTGCTGACCCCCGACGTAGCCGACAAAGTGGCTGTGACCTTAGAGGGAGTCCTGCACGCGGGCGGGCGATCCGCTGCTATTCCCCGACCGGCCGCGGGCAAGACCGGCACCACCGACCACAACGAAAACACCTGGTTCGTGGGCTTCGTTCCCCAACTGGCGGCCGCGGTGTGGGTCGGGCACGCCAACGCGAATATCCCGGTGGGACATCAAACTATCGGGGGACGCTACTACGGTTCCCTCTATGGTTCCTCGATTGCTGCCCCGACCTGGGGGACATTTATGACCGCCGCTTTGGACGGGGTCCCGGTCCAGCCCCTACCGAATGTGAATCTGGGCTCTACCGGCGTGTTTGTGGGCGGAGGCTACAGGTCTAAGACCGGGGAAAGTCCGTCACCCACACCGGGGAATTCTGCCAATCCGGGGGCGTCTCACAACGGTGCTGGCAGTCCGGGGATGGCTTCCGGTGAGGGTGGGGCAAACCCCGGCGCTAATCCGGGAGCTAACAATCCGGCGCCTCCCGCTCCCGCACAGCCGCCAGCTCCGGCACAGCCCCCCGCACCAGCCCAGCCTGCGGCCCCGGCACAGTAAACAGCCAACCCCAACGCGGCAGGAAAGTAAAGGTAGACCCGATGAATCCCTCCTCGTGGACACGCGCCTGGACTGCACTGAAAGTCGGTGCGGTGACGGCAGGAGCAGTGGCGTGGAGTGCCGCGCGTGCCTCCCGCGCTTACCAGCTGCGCCATTTGACGGTTCCCGTGCCCGGAAGGGCGTTGCGGTCCATTGCCGCGCCGGGGACGGATGCGCCAGTGCCGCGTTTCGGGGTGGCGGGGACGCCTGAGTTTCCGGGCTTGCGGGTGTTGCACCTGTCGGATACGCATTTTTATCGCGGTCGCGAGGATTTAGTCGGCTGGTTACGCGTACTGGCGAAACGCGCGGGAACAGACTTTGACCTGGTTGTTTTGACCGGAGATATGCTGTCATCGAGTTACGGGGATGCACATTTGGTCACCCCGGCGCTGCAACCCTTCATCGACTCGGGAGTGCCGGGTGCTTACGTGTTTGGTGATCATGATTTCTTTGCCAGCCGCGTGGGCAATCCCTTGAAATACTTGTGGAGCACCAGTGAGTCCTCCGGGGCGGGTCCTGCCGTCATCAAGCGGATTGGTCAGCCCGGTCAGGGCAATCACCTGACTCGGTTATTGGCGGAATCCGGTTGGCTGAACCTCAACAATGCGAATGGCAGTCTGGACGTGCGCGGGGTGCGCCTGGAACTCAGCGGAGTTAACGATCCGCATGGGCATCGGGATCGTTATGTGGGTTTTGACGGCGACGGTTCGAGTTCACTAGGTTCGAGCGGCGGCGCAGGTCGGAGCGGTCAAGACGGCGAGGTCGTGAGTGGTGAGGTCACCAGCGGTGACGGACCGCACCAGGGCGGGGTGAGCGCTGGTGAATTGGGTCGAGCCGAGGTCACAAGCGGTGGGGAGGTCACAAGTGCCGGGCGGGTCGGCTTTTCCAATGAATACTTACGCGCGACCGGTCGCAGCCTTCGCCTGGGACTGTCCCACGCCCCTTATGCGCGCGTGCTCAATAGGTTCCTTTCGGACGGCACTGACCTGGTCTTTTGTGGACATACGCACGGGGGGCAGGTCTGTCTGCCGGGCGGTCATGCCCTGGTGACAAACTGTGATTTGGATCCTCATTTCGCCTCTGGTCTGTTCAAGTGGCAAGCCGAAGCGCGTCCTGGACACGAGTGCAACATTGGGGAATTGGACCGGGCGAGTATGAGTGTATGCGTCAGCCCCGGTCTGGGGACCTCGCCATTCACCCCCTGGCGCGTGTTTTGCCCCCCAGTGGCATACATCGTCGAGCTGGTCGCTGCCTAGGAAGCAAACACTCGCTTTAGTTCAATAAAGCCGTGTGGAGCCAGTTTTCCGGGGAGTACTTCAGGCAACAGGTATTCAGAACTGTTCCTGGTTTTTCTACCATGTCACCCACTCAAACGTTACGGAATATCCACCCTCTTGAACAAGCCTGGCTCGAAATCCGTCAAGACTTGCTCGCGTTCCACCAGCAACGGCGGGTTCAACCCCGCCGGAGGCTGAGAAGGATTTTGCCGCGTCTCACGGTCTGCCGTTTCTTTATAGGTCTTTATATCTTTTACGAGGCGTTCGTCAGATAGAACCGCGTAAAATCAAGGATTTACACAACATTGGTATTGATTTCCTTTATATATTTTTTCGTGGGTTCAGAAGGTGGGGTGCGGGTCCTCCCGTGTAAGCTGCGGTTCTTGCCTGAGTTTCAGCAGCCCGCAAGCAAACCCGCGCACCCCGCTCATCCAAGACTTCTGGGACATGATTCACACCACCCCAGAATTTATCGAAAAAGCCATCATCTACCCCAAACAAGACCTCGTGAACATGTGAAAACATGAACCGGTGGGTGGTGTAATCCTGACGCGGCACAAAACTCTTCACAAAAATGTATCGTGAATGTATCATTCAGATATGGATATGGAGATTGTTGAGACGCCTGTAGACACGCCAGAAAAATTCGGCCAGCTCATCCGAATGCGCCGCGTTATATTCGACTACACCCAAGAAAACCTTGCCGAAAAAGCCGGGGTATCCCGCATGGCTATCAAGAGACTCGAAGCCGGCAACCCCAACGTGCGACTGGACACAGCTCTGAAAGCCGCGCAAGCCGTAGGGGTACCGCTGCCCACTATCCTTGAAGGAAATCCCAAATGAGCACCACGTACCACACGCTAGACGCCTACCTTAACGGGAAAAAAATTGGCAGATTCTACCGCGACAAAAACCAAGCCAAATTTGAATACGATCCCGATTGGGACGGGCAACCAGTATCCTTGGGAATCGCGAAAGACAACACAAATGTAAACGCTCTGCCTTACCTAAAGGGACTACTTCCAGAAAACGAACACACCCGTCAGGAATGGGGGCGAGACTACGGCGTAAACCCTCGAGACCCGCTATCGCTGCTGGGGGCGGTAGGACAAGACCTCCCCGGCGCGATACAGCTCCTGCCGGAAGGGAAAAGTCCGAACCTGGACGGCAAGGCCGTACCGCTAGATGAACAAGACCTCAAAGCGCTGATGGAAGCCGTAGCCCATCGGGTGGGGTTCTGGGCTGTTCGCAGCGGCAAAAAACTGGACACTCCCGGCAAATTCTCGCTGGCTGGCGCACAAAAGAAAACCGCCCTTCACCGCTTGCCAGACGGTAAATGGGCCCTGCCCTTCGGAAGATTCCCTTCCAGTCATATCCTCAAGCCTGAAATCAGAAACAGTTTCCCGGATTCTGACATCAACGAAACTATCTGCTTGGATACCATGAACCGCATCGGTATCAGGGCGGCGAAAGAGACTATCGAAACTGTAGGCGGTGTACGCGTCAGCGTAATCGAACGTTTTGACCGTGAAAACACAGAGACTGGCATCAGGAGGATACACCAAGAAGATTTATGCCAAGTATTACGGATAGATCCTGCCTACAAGTATTCGCAAGAAAAAGGACCCGATGCCACAACATCAGCGAAACTCATCAAAGCCGTAGCGGGTGAGGATCAGGCACTCGAATTTGTGCGCCAGTTGGCTTTTAACGTGGCTATAGTGGCTCCTGATGCGCATGGAAAAAATTTTTCCCTCCTCGAATATCCAGATGGCAGGGTTGAACTTGCCCCCGCATATGATGTCACCTCCTATATTCCCTATATAGGTAATCTCGACTTTCGCCCGTTAGATACAGTCAGGCTGGCGATGCCGATAGGTCGCGCTAACCGTTTTGAGGATGTTTCGCCTTACAGATGGGAGCGTTTCGCGAGAACTGCTGGCTTGAATCCTGATCGAGTTATTGTTGAGGTCAGAAGGGTAGTGGAGTCGTTGCCGGATGCTTTGTCGGATTCTCTGCGGGCTCATCGAGATATTGTTTCCGGTTCCAATGTGAAAGGTATGGTCGATAAGCTCAGGCAGCTAGGCGCGAAATCGTGGATTGGTGGAAAACGATCTTTCACTCTTGGGAAAGCCACTACGCAAGAGGGGAAAAACTGGTCATCGCAGATTGCCACAAGTGGGGTATTTCCGGGACAGCCGAGCGCTACAGGTAGCTTGTCTGTTTCTAGTGACGGAATAGCAAGCGGGGTGTCAGGCAGTTCTGGCGATGTTTGGGTTAACGCATATGTGCGCAATGACGGGGTGACAGTTAGCGGACATTGGCGAAAGCGTCGGGCTCGCTAGCGGTTGCTTTCTGAAGGGGTTTACTGCCTGGAAGAACACGTCGTCTCGCTCAGGGGTTGTAGCCAGGTGAAAACTGCAGGGTTGGGAGTTGGTCTGAGAGGTCGGAATATGTCGAGGAATCGCCAAAATAATCCTGCTTTTATGTAGAATTTATGCATGGTTCAGAAATGTGATTCTCGTACGGTTGAGGAATTTAAGGAAGCTTGGCTAAGGGGTGACTCGGTATTTCCTCAACATCCTGAGGATGAAGGTCAACGGTGGTTCTTGCGAACACCCGTCAGCTCTGCGACGCCTGCGAGGAACGAAAATTTGGTCTTTATTGGGATGAACCCATCCACTGCGGCCAATTTCGCGCCCAGGACAGAGGGCGGAGACCCTACTACCGAAAGGATTTTGAATTACGACGACTTTAAAATTGGTAATTATTGTCAGATGACAATCATTAACTTGATTCCGCTGATTGGGCAGAGCGAAAAAAGTAAAACAAGCAGCAAAAAACTTCCAACATGGAGTGATGAGGCTGGGAAAAAGGAAATTCAAGACTCCTACTGGGTTACGCGGGAGGTAATAAAACTTATTGTTAAAGAATCACATACAGTGCATCTTATGTGGGGTTGTCCAAGCAGCAGATTCCCTTGGAAGAAAGACGTTCTGCCCTTCGTAAAGAAATGGCTGCATGAGACAATTACTAATCAGAATGTACAAGCGTTTCTCAGTAAAAAGGGACATCCGCTTCATCCAGGTTTCGGTGGGATTAAACAGTGGGAAGGTAAAACCCTTGCAGATGATGTGCGTTTTATACTAGAAACCTAGTGCAACGGACGCTGCACTTCTCAAATAACTCATAGTTATCTCCTTACTCGTTTGACCGTGATGGACAAACAAGTAAAAAAGCAAATAAAACTCCCCTATCAACCCGAATAGGGAGATAGGGGAGTAATGCGGTATGAAATTTTAGTAGTAAACAGCAACACGGATAGTATCAAAACAAATACACTAACTTATCAATTAGACCACTCAGATAAAGGTTTAAATCCTGATTGACTCGCAGAAATACCATAGATACCCTCATCAGGAGTAAGATTATCTAAACCTCTTTCAGGGAACACCGCGTCAAAGTCTTGCAATGCAACGGTAACACCGCCGCCATACTTCATTTCAGCAACTATAGTCCTCCAATGCCCGCTGGAACCATGCCACATTTCTGCTAACTTAATCCCAAATTGTGTAGCTGCGTCAGCATCTGACAAATCTGATAATCTCATATTAGTCATTGCCAGATTAAAGGAGGGGCCTCCCTTTGCATGAATACGCCTACGCATCTCTTCCCTTGTTTCCCCAGGAAGAGAATCCCAATCTTTAGGGGTAAGATTGTTCAACCAACGACGCATACGTAACTTACCTTCTTCGAGACCAGAAGGTGTCTTAGAATTAAAATCTACACCTGGATTCTCTTTAGCAAACAGTTCCTCTGTCCTATTCTCAGCCGCTTTCTCAGCAATCGGACGGAAAATAGTATTATAATCGTGACGCGCTTTCTCTAACTCAGCCTGAGTAGGCTTCCAAATATTCCCATAAGGATAAAGCGTTGACTTTGAACCGTCCGGACAAGTAACTACATCAGTCGGACCTTTCGAAAAGACTTCTTTACCATTACAGTAACCTTTAGAATAAAGTTTATCAGGCGTAAACCGCCAGTTCTTATCGAAGATTACTGATTGTACCGTCCAATTCTCATTAGTAACGCTACGGGACGCCACAATACCCTGGGTCTGTAACTTAGCGACTGCGTCCTCTGCTGATAAGTTAGCAGACCAGCCGTATAAACCAGCGATTTGTGTCCAGGAATAAGCCTCAACATACTCAGAAAACACAAACGGTCCGAATGCTCCAGTACCTGCGAAGAGCGGGTTGATTTTGCCTGCCCAAGGTAAGCCGAGACCGCTAGTAGGTTTGGGTTGTGGTTTTAAGGTAAGGACGTTATCGGGTAAGGCTCCGGGTCCGCCTAGGAAAGTCACGTGGGCGAGGTTCAAAGCGTTGATACGGTCATTACCCTGCCCAGAGGGGTGTACTAAAAGAATCGGGGCATCAGTCAAAGTACCGCCGACCACGGCGTCAATAAAGTTATCCGAACGCCCCACATACGCCCTTGTGAAACCGTTAGGGAAAGCCCGCTTCGCTAACAGTTCAGCCGTCTCGAAACGGTCTTTACCCTGCACACGTTCCTTAGCAGACACATAGTTACAGGCTGCACCGATACAAACCCGTGCCATGTCGGCGGGAAGCCCTGCCACGCTAGGAACGCGCCCGTCAGGGTAAGCCAAGACGATAGGTGCGTCAGTCAAAGCGCCGGAAGCTACCGCGTCTATCCCATCAGGGGCAGCCACATACAAGTGATACAACGACTTACCATTGAAAGCACGTCCGGCTATCAAAGCCGAAGTTTCCTGACGGTCTTTCCCACCCATAACCCACGCCTGGGCGCCGGAAGTCTTATAAGTGTTGATAGTAGAAGCGGGGAAGGCTTTGCCCAGGAAAATGATTTCTTTAGGGGAATACCCCTGCAGGGCTTGAAGGGTGCGGGGGTTTACCTGACCGAGAGGGGACAACAAGACCGGACCATCGGTAAGCTGACCCGCCACCAGGGCATCTACAGGCAAATCGCCACGGGCGATATAAACCGTGTCCTGGTGACCCGTGAAAGTACGAGCCGCTATCTGTACCGCCGTATCGTAACGGTCAATACCGCCGATACTATCCGTCTTCGGGGCGGCTTGCGCTATCCCCACACCCGTACCTGCTAAAGCCAGACAGGATAATGCTGCGACAAATTTACGATTCATGAACGTGGGCCTTCTACTTGGATTGTACGCAAAGGTGCCTCAACTACGCCGACAAGGAAACCTTCGATATCAGGTCTATTCTCTCACGCAAACCAACGATTTAGGCCGTTACGGCAATAAAACAGGAGCGCGATCTTGGCGAAGAACTTGGTGGCAGCTCGGCAAAACGACCGATAAGTCCTCGGCAAAACGACCGATAAGTCCTCGGCAAAACGACCGATAAGTCCTCGGCAAAACGACCGATAAGTCCTCGGCAAAACGACCGATAGACTGATAAAATGTCGATATGCTCACGAAAATTCCTGGCGCTCCCGAAGACTATATACCCCGGTATTTAGACGAAGAACTACGGGAATTATTCACGCAGCTGCCCGCGATTGCGATTGACGGCGCCAAGGGCGTAGGGAAAACCGAAACCGCACAGCGGTGGGTGGAGCATGTACTGGCCTTGGATAGTCCCGAGATGGGACAACTCATCGCCGCCGATACCGTAAACCAGCTCACTAAATACGCAACAACCTGCATAGATGAATGGCAGAAATACCCACCCGTGTGGGACGCGGTACGCCGCCTCGTGGATCAACAGACACCCAACAGGTTCCTGCTAACCGGCAGCGCCACGCCCGTTTCCGGGGTGGACACACATAGCGGAGCGGGACGTATCGCTTCGCTGCGACTGCGCCCCTTGAGCCTGGCCGAGCGTCCCAGCACCAGCCCCAGCGTGTCCATTAGCCGCTTGTTCTCAGGTGACGCGGAAATATCTGGGGAAACCAATTTTGGACTCCCGGATTATGCCAAGGCTATCTGTGAGACCGGGATGCCCCAGATTTTCCGCGCCTCCCCACGCGCCCGACGGATTTTGATAGATGGCTATATTCAGCGCATTATCGACCACGATATCCCTGAACAAGGCGTGTTGATGCGTAAACCCCAAAGTCTTAGAGCCTGGATGAGTGCCTACGCAGCTGCGTCCTCAACCACCGCCAGCTACTCTGCCATTTTGGATGCCAGCAGTCCCGGAGAGCCCGATAAACCCGCGAAAAGCACCACCCAGAATATTCGCGAGCTGTTGACCCAACTGTGGATTCTCGATCCGGTACCTGGTTGGGCACCAACTGGCACGTCTCTGAAACGACTCACCTTCAGTCCCAAGCATCAATTGTTCGACCCCGGTATCGCCGCTGCTCTGACGGGAACCACACCCGAAACACTGCTCAGCGGCAAACCCGGCAGTATGGAGACCTTCGGGCAGCTCTTTGAGGCACTGGCTACTTTAACTGTGCGTGCGGCCGGACAAGCCGTTGAAGCCAAGTGCTACCACTTGCGCACCCGCGCTGGGGAACACGAAATCGACCTGATTTTGGAGCGCTACGATGGGAAAGTCATTGCATTCGAGGTCAAACTAGCCACCACCGTGAGTGAAAACGACCTGAAGCACCTGCACTGGCTGGGTAAACAACTCGGAAAACGTCTGGTCGAGCGCATCGTAATCACCACCGGACAGTTCGCATTCCGCCGCCCCGACGGCATTGCCATCGTCCCCCTCGCCTTGCTGGGGTAACGCTAAGATACCTGCATATAAGTACGAGATATTAACCGTGTCTACACGTTCAACACAGCTTGGTGGCAAAAAGGTTTGAAGCGTCCTGGGTTTTGTTCCTAGGTTTTTTGTTTTTTGTGAGGGTTGTTTCATGCCTTGGAAGTATTCGCGGGAGTTTAGGGATTGTGCTGTTGGGTTGGTGTTTGACTGGCTTCGAGACGGTTCTGGGGTTTCGAGATGGGCGGTTATTAGTGATATCGGGTTAAAGCTTGGTGTGAGTCGTGAATCATTGCGTCGCTGGGTTGTTCAAGCCGAGATAGACCGGGGAGAAAGACCCGGGGGTTAGTCGGGAGGAGTCTGCCGAGATAAGGCGGTTGCGTAGGGAAAACGCGGAGCTTAAACGTACGAACGAGATTTTGAAGCTCGCATCGGCTTTTTTCGCCAAAGAGCTCGACCATCCCGGGATGAAATGATTGCGTTTATTGACCAGTATCGTGATTGTTTCTCGGTCGAGCGTATTTGCCGGGTTATGAGAGAACACACGGTTGGGGGCTTTATCACGCCACGTGGTTACCGGGCGGCAAAGACCCGAAAAGTGTGTGCTAGGCAATTGAGAGATGCCTTGTTAATCGAGGAAATCGTAAAGATTTTCGACCAGAATTACCGTGTTTACGGGATTCGTAAAATCTGGCGTGCTATGCGCCGGACTGGATGGGATATCGGGCGGGAACAGACTGGCAGATTGATGCGTCTGGTCGGGATTTGCGGGGCGCGTAGGGGGCGTAGACCAGTTACTACCCGTCCTTCTAAGGTCCCTGATGCACGCCCTAATCTAGTTAATCGCCAGTGTAGAGCAGATAGACCTAACAGGTTGTGGGTAGCAGATATTACCTACGTTCGTGCTCTTTCTGGTTTTGTTTATACAGCGTTCGTAACCGATGTGTATTCACGCAAGATTGTGGGCTGGGCTACCCGGTCATCAATGAAAACCGAGGTACTGTCCCTGCAAGCACTCGAGCAGGCAACAGCCCTAGCAAGAGACAATCTTGCAGGCCTGGTGCATCATTGCGATCACGGTAGCCAGTACACCTCCATTGCCTATAACGACAAACTAACTGATTACGGTATAAAACCTTCTACCGCAACCGTGGGAGACTCCTACGATAACGCCCTGGCAGAGACCGTAAATGGTTTATATAAGACCGAACTTATCTATTCGCAAACCTGGGAAACCCTGTCCGAGGTCGAGTTCGCCACCATGAACTGGGTTCACTGGTGGAACAATACCCACCTTCACGAATCCCTGAACTATTCCACCCCCGAGGAACTAATCACAAACTATAAATCAACACCGGGTCAGAGAACTGACCCCCGTATAAGAAGCGGAACAAAATTCAGTACGCTTCACAGACCACCAGCGGCACGCTACCCATCCTCAGCTATTCGCCTGTTACCTCACGAAACACTTATCCCGCTAAACTCCAGCAGAAATAGTACTAAACCCCAGCAGGAATAATATCGTTGGTAAATTCTAGTGAATATACTCCAGCCACTACGTCTTTAAGTTTTAAGGTTCGTGTTTAATCCAACTGATTCCGTACTACTCAGCAGCTATTTGCCATCCAGAGGCCGCTTGACGCTCATCCCAAAATTCTCGGTAAATCCCCTGGCAGCTTACAAGTTCATTGTGGGTACCGATCTGAGCCACTTGTCCCTGATTGTCTAGAACCACAATCTGGTCAGCTTGAGTAATCGTGTGGAGTTTATGCGCGATTACCAACATGGTGGATTGGCGGCGTAATACTTCGAAAGAGCGCAGCAGGTTTGCTTCGTTCTCGGCATCCAAAGCGCTGGTAGCTTCATCGAAGAGCACAATCGGAGCATTTTTTAAAATAGCGCGAGCAATCGAAACCCGTTGGCGTTCCCCTCCTGATAATGCGCAGCCACCTTCACCTACGTTTGTATTCCAACCATCGGGAAGTCGGCTGACAATATCGTTGACACCTGCTAGTTCTGCCGCATTTAGTAGAGCCTCTTTGCTCGCATTGGAGTTACCGATACGGATATTGGCTTCCAAAGTGTCATCGAAAAGATAGACATCTTGGAAAACCATTGAAATCTGACTCATTAAATCTTCAGTAGTTAATTCTCGAACATCGCGATTTCCAACGAGTACCGCACCCGACTGTACGTCCCAAAAACGACAAATCAAGCGGGCAATAGTGGTTTTACCGGCGCCCGAAGGGCCAACAAGCGCGGTCATAGTGTGGGGAGCGACGGTGAAGCTGACTTTGTTGAGCACCTGTTTATCGTTCCCGTAAGAAAAATCAACCTCTTGAAGCTCAACTTGGTGGGGTAGGGGTTGAGGTAGCGAAGTTTCCGGCTCGGGCAGAGGGCGCGCATCCAATACTTCGTTGATAGTCGCCATTGTCGGGCCAACCGCCAGTAGTCCTGTTCGACAATCAGAAATCGTGGAAAGGTAATGAGTGATTTCCAGGCTTATCCCAATAACTGCCACCACTGCCAGGGGAGCAAGGCTTCCAGTAAAAGCAAGATGAACACTGGAAATAATCATTATCACGCAAATTGTTTGCGAGGCAATGCCGCCGAGGAAATTCCCGATGCATTCTACCCACAGTCGGCGAGTGCATCTGCGGCGATTTTCTGCTAAAGCCGTGGCCATTTGGGGGTAAATTGTCTGGTCACATGCACGGAGCATGGCTTGGCAGGTAGAAAATTCTACGATTCGATCAGCTAGTTCAGTAGCCGCCGGGGCCGCGTAGGCGTTGGCGGCACTGTCTAGGTAGGTTAATGCCCACATCAGGATCAGGTAACAGATTAGGCATAACGCAAAAATTGAGCCCAGGATGGGGTACCACCAGAGCAAACCAGCAAGCAGCGTCAGCAAAGTGACGGTGGCGGCGGATAGTTCCGTGAGCAAATGGGCACTCAGGTTTCCGAGCTCATTGACAGTAGCTGCCCCTAGACGGGACAAACGTCCGGTAGTGTCGGTGGAGAACCATCCCAGGGGCAGTTTTGCCAGCTGATCCCCGACGCGGCGATGGACAGAGCGCATCACCGAAAAAGCGCCTTCGTAGGAGAATCTATCTCGTATGTAGATACTAATCGCTCCGATAATCGCCGTGACGAGCAGGGTTAAGATCCAGGGGTTAGCGTTATTGGCGGTTTCTTCCTGTCTGCTAGCCCAGGTATTTGCGAGCTGAATCAGCGCAAGTAAGCCTACCCCCTGCGCAATGCCGCTGATGATCCGAGCTGCCCAGCTGATACTCCTGCTGTGATTTTGAGAGTTGGCGCTGAGGCGGAAATTTGTTCGAATTATGTCGATAGCTCCCGTTGAATTATCCATTTCAGTTTCGTCCTCCTTCCGTAAGCTCAACATTGGATGCCGACCACAGGCGACGGTAGAGTTGTATATTTTGTAGCTTCTGGTGATTACCGCAGGCCACCAGCTCTCCTTGATTAAGGAGGACGATTTGATTGACATTCTTGACTGAATCGGGACGGTGGTCAATAACCAGAACAGTACGTCCGGCCATTAGATGGTTAATAGCTTTTTGGATTTGTGCTTCACATTCCGGATCTACCATGGCTGCTGCTTCATCCAATATGAGTATCGGCGCATCCAATAGTAAGGTTCTGGCGATGGCAATCCGCTGAGCTTGCCCTCCCGATAGCTTCAGATCTTCCCCGACGACGGTGTCATATCCTTTAGGTAGTGCCATGATTTCGTCATGAATCTGTGCCTGGCGAGCAGCGTTAATAATCTCGGTTTCATCGGCATCGTGTCGCCCGATAGAAATATTGTCGCGAATGGAAGCCCGCAAGAGCTGCGCATCTTGCAGGACGAACCCAAGGTGACGGTAGAGGTCAGTTCTGCTCAGGTCTTTAAGGTTGACACCACCGATTAGTACTGTGCCCGTATCGGGATCCAGGAAGCGAGCGGCCAATTTGGCCAAGGTAGTTTTTCCGGCCCCTGATGGTCCCATGAGGGCGGTTACTGTTCCGGGCGCGCAACGTAAGGAGATATTATCCAAAGCTAGGGTATGGCCATAGCTGAGCGATACGTTTTTAAATTCGATGCTTGCGTCTTGGGGTAAATGCAGTGACCGATCCGGGCAGGAGAGGGGCTGTACCCTACGAAGATCAAGAATCCTTTTGGCTGCGGCACCGGCTAACTGATAATTCCAAGCAAGCTGGGTTACCAGGTTAATTGAGGAGGGTAGCGCGATGGCAATTAAACAACCGGCAACTACTTCTACCGGACTAACCCAATGCTTGGAGACGAAGCAGGGGCCGACAATCCCAAATAAGAGAACTATCAATGGGGTAGAGGTGAGGGCAGCGGTCAGGGAAGCCGCGTGCACCATTGGCCGATTCCATTCCTCCATATAGTCACAGGCTTCATTGGCGCTGTGGGCATATTTGCGGTGTGCTTTTCCGGTGATTCCAAAAGTCTTAACCACCTGGATGCCTTTTACGAACTCCACCATTGCGGAGGAAACCTGATCAAGTTTGGCATCAAGTTCTAAGGACTTATCGCTCATTCCCCGCATCATCACCGCGTAGGCAATAATGTAAATCGGCACCGTAACAATTACTAAAACTCCGAGCCTTAAATCAATAGTGAAGGTATAGCCCGCGCAAAATATGGGCATTAGGGTGGCAATCAGCGAATCTACGGGGCGGTGTGCTACTAGCATATGTAGATTCTTTACATCGTCTTGCAGTACTTTACGCACGTGCCCGGAAGTGTTATCGCTAAACCAAGTTAAAGGAGCTTGCCCCAGAAAATGAATAATTTTTTGCTGAATACTTGCCGATAGGCGATTATCTGCAATATGGGTAACCAGCAAGCCCACAAAATAAGCGAATAGACCTCCACAAAATGTTCCGATTAACACCTGTACCCAAAACATGATGACGCTTTGGTTGGGCGATGCGCCATTACCTAATGAAGTTAGGAGTTCGTTGCCAATCCCCACTAAAGCAACGAACGGAAAAACTCGCAAAATAGCGGAGATAACCGCCATTACTTGACCAACTCGTAGCGCTAATTGGACGGGAGCTAAAAGTTCTCGTAATGCGGCTTTGCCTTGTTTGCTGGTCAGCTTGATATTTGTCGCTGTATCTTTTCTTGGTTCGCTAACTTGGTGATCACTCACTTGGCTTCCTCTTTTAATGTTTCTCTTGGTCGGGCGCGGTAAGTTGCATGTTTATTTCGCTATCGAGAGGCTGAAGCAATAGTTGGTAATCGGCAACTTCATTGATGAACTCCAAGTCGTGACTGATGATCAGGATTGCTTTGTCCTTTGCGGCTAGTGAGCGAATCTGGGAACTAATCGATAGTAGGTGCTGGTAGTCAACCCCTGAGGTGGGTTCATCGAATACGTAAAGCTCTGCCTGGCTCGCCAGGGCATTGGCAATCACGAGACGTTGTTTTTGTCCCCCGGAAAGAGTCATTGGGTGCCGTTCAGATAATCCTTGCAATCCCAGATCGCCTAGAAGCGTCTGCACCTGCTCTCTACTAAGATTGTCATTTCCTAGTACGACCTCTGCCGCTACTGTTTCGGCAAATAGTTGCCGGTTTACATCTTGCATTACTAGCACGCTGCGTTTTTGTCTGTCTGCCGCCCGGCAGGATTTGCCGCTAAAACTAATAACGCTGCCTCCTTCCGGGTGAGCTAGCCCGATGAGGGTGCGTGCGAGAGTAGTTTTGCCCGCTCCGTTCGGGCCGACTAGCGCAACTACTTTTCCCTTCGGTAAATATAGGGAAGGAATATTGAGGACGCGATGTTTGCCGTAACTGAACCTTAAATTTTTTGCGGTGATACCGTCTGCCTGTTGATCAGGAGGGGTGTTAACGCACATTTCCGGTTTTTCCAGGGTGCGCAGCCCTAACTCTTTACGCTGTTTAGAAGACAAACTAAAAAACTCGTCCGCGGTATACAAATGCTGGATTCGTCCTTTACCCATGATCGCGACTTGATCTGCGAGACCTTTTAGAGGGTAAACGCGGTGTTCTGCTACTACCAGGGTCCAGCCCGCGCTTTTTAATCTTTGTAAGACTTTGCTGAATGCGGAGATTGCTTCCGGGGAAAGGTTAGAGGTGGGCTCGTCTAAAAGCAGGATTTGCTGTGGTCCGGCTACTGCTGCCGCGCAAGCAACCAGCTGTAATTCACCTCCGGAGAGCTTACGTAACTCTTTGCCTAGCAGTCGCTGAATGCCCCAGGTGTTTACAGCTTCCGCAATCCGGTTAGCGGTTGTTTGGGGGGTATCTCCGGCATTTTCGCTCGCGAATGCTAACTCTTCTAGTACATTTGCCGTAAAAAATTGGGAGCGGGGATTTTGAAAAACTGTCCCGGCGGTACGCCCTAATTCTTGGATATCTGTTTGCACGGTATCGAGACCGGCAAGGGTAGTGTGTCCGCTGAGATTACCCTTATAAAGTTCAGGTATTAAACCGTTCAGAAGTTTTAAGAGGGTCGACTTGCCTGCTCCGGAAGGACCGGTGATTAGAGTACAGGATCCTGTAGGGAAATCGAGGTTGATATCGTTGACTGCGCTAACGTGAGCTGATGAGGTTTCTTCGTCCGGGTTGAACTGGTAATCGAAGGAGACATTGTCGATTAAGGTGCTCATTTGAATCCGCCAGAGAGTATAGCTAGATGGTCTGAGTAGGGGATGAGAGCAATCAGGGCGATTAGCGTCAGTATCCAGAGGGCGTCTAGTCGGTTGAATCGGAGCTGTTTCAAAGTGCTTGGGCAAATAGTGGATCCTAAACCGCGCACCATTCCGGCGGCGGTCATTTCATCAGCGGTTCGCGCGCAGGATGCCAGTAAGGGAACTAAAACCATTTCTAGAAAATGGAGGGGATGGAAGAGGGCGCGCCATCCCATTTGTAATCCCCGCAGGGACATTGCTTCTCTTACTGCACGGTATTCTCGGAATACTGTCGGTATGAATCGTAATAGCACTACCAGGGGAACGGTTATAGCTACCGGTATGCGTAAGCTGCGAAGACCGGCTACGAGTTCTCCGGGGACGATAGCTTTAATCGCGTAACCTGCCAGACCGCCAACAGTGCAGAGCTTTATCATCCAGTAGCCTAAAACCATTAAAAATGCGGTGAAGGCATTTGGCCAGATTTTTGGGAAAAAATAGATACAAGCAATCCAAGTTCCTTCCACGGCAAGGAAACCTAGCACCCATGAATAGCAGCGCGTCGATAGTAAAGCCAAAAGTGCAATGCCTGCCACCAAGAAAGTTATCGCTATGGGTAACCGAGACATTACCAGAGCATTTAATACAAATATAACCAGTAAAACGGTGCGCGGATCTGGTCGGGAGTGGCGCTGGTTGGCTGCTAAAATTTCAGCGCTGGTGACTTGATCCTGGCGATAGCTTGCTGCTGATCCGAGGTCGCTGGTTTGGCATTGAAAAGTCATTACTTTGCGATGCCAGCTTTACGGAAGTGCCGAGCCATTAGAGAATTTCCAAAGACTCCACCGATGAGCCCGAGAACGAAAACTCCCGCCCCCCATGCCACAATCATCCATGGCGATAAGAACCAGCGTAATGAATCTGCGTAGGCGGTTCCCATAGAGTCGGCAATATAGTTGTAATAGCCCTGAGCATCAATAAATACGGGGAACCAGGGCACCACGTACCACACGGACATGACGGCGTATCCTAGAACCCGAAAAACCGCTGATTTTTTAGCGAAGAGAAAATCTGCGGCTAGTCCCAGCAAGGGTGTAAGTAGGGCAGTAACCCAGGGGTGCCCGGTAATTGCCATTAAAATCCCGACTAGTAGTCCCATTAGTGCCAGGGCCCCAATCTTTGGCACCCGCGACTTAAATAGCATGACTACGGCGCCGTTAGCGATAAGCCCTAAGGCATAGCCCACAAACATCATTGCTGGATTAATAATGCCTAGCATTCCGGTGCCGAAAACTAGCACAAAATAAATTGCAGTGAAAACGCCAATGTTGATAAAGTCGCGTGTCTTCATGCGATATACCCCTTCTAAATAATTAATTAGGTAAGCCTCGCCTAATAATAGAGTAACGTGGGTGCCCCCTATTTTGTCAAGTAGTATCCGGGTAATCTAGCCGACACATAGGTCGGAGAAAGGGAATAGCTAAGGAACTAGCTAGCCTCAAAGAGCTTGCCTATTAGCGGATTTACTAGCCCATAAACAGCGGCGAACCTAGGCATAGGTTTTCGCTAGCACGTTCGCTAAGAACCTGGCTACTAGCTTTATCTACAAGCGCGGAGCGCGCAACTACCGGCAGGGCACCAGTGGCACGCCACCCATCCTCAGCTATTCGCCTGTTACCTCACGAAACACTTATCCCGCTAAACCCCAGCAGGAATAATATCGTCGATAAACCAGATGCGTTTCGGTACGGCTCTGCCGGTTTCGATACGCCAACAATCCACCAGATCCAATAGTTCACCGAATATGGTCAGGTCGATTTGCCTGCGGGTCAGTCCCAGGTGGGCGAGCCCGATATAGGTCAGGCGGGTAAAGATTGCCTCGTCATTATCTAGTAGGTGTCCTTTTTCTTGGTTTGCCCTTTTGGGTCGGGGGTCTCGGTCATGATTGCTCGCCTGGTGCCACGTTGGAGTGTCTGGGCGATAGAAGTGTACTGGGTTTTGTTCCGTTTCTTATACGGGGGTCAGTTCTCTGGTCCGGTGTTGATTATAGTTTGTGATGAGTTCCTCGGGGGTGGTGTAGCCGAGGGATTCATGGAGTCGGGTATTGTTCCACCAGTGGACCCAGTTCATGGTGGCGAACTCGACCTCGGTGCATGAGCGACAGGTCTGGGAATAGATAAGTTCGGTCTTGTACAAGCCGTTGACTGTCTCGGCCAGGGCGTTATCATAACTATCGCCCACGGTTCCGGTAGAAGACTTGATTCCGTAATCAGCGAGTTTCTCACTGTATTTAATGCTCGTGTATTGCGAGCCATGATTGGAATGGTGAACAAGACCAGCGGAACCTTTAGCGTTCATGATTGCTTGCTCAAGGGCTTCTAGCGGAAGTTCCTCGGTTTGCATGGTCGACCTGGTAGCCCAACCCACGATTTTCCTGCTATAAACATCAGTCACAAAGACCGTATAGACGAACCCGGACAAGGTAGGCACATAGGTGATGTCCGTAACCCGCAGCCGGTTCGGCGCGTTGGAGCTGAACCGGCGTTGAACCAAGTCCGGGCGAGTATCAGGAGTAGGCGATGGGCGGGTAGTGACCGGTTTACGACCGCGACGAACCCCACTAATCCCATTCGTTGACTCCCTCGACTGGTATAACACCGCCCAAGGTCGCACCATCCACGACCGCAGACACGCCGCCATATGTATCTGGCTAGCCGCTGGAATAGACCTCGCCACCGTCAGAGCCTGGGCCGGACATGCCGACCTCACCACCACATCACGCTACACCCACTGGCTAGGAACCAAAGCCGACCAAACCTCCCTAGCCACACTCAACAAAGTCATCCAAAACACCACCAGCCCCAGCCCTGTCACCAGCATCAGCGCAGTAAACGGGGGTACGCACGGGGTACGCGAAAAACGAAACACAACCATGTAACACAAAATCAAACAGGCTACCACCTGCGAAAACAAACAGTCGGGGTATTCGCAATCGCTGCGCGATTGCATGCCCCTTAGCCGAAGCGGCAAATACCTTCCGGTTTTGTTTTGCCGCGGACTGCGTCTGCGGCTACGTTGCGCGGTCCAGCTCGCTTACGCAAGCAAGCTTGCGACGCGGCTGTGCCACGCAACTAGCCCGCTTCGCGGGCAAAACAAAACCGGTCAAGGTGCTTACCTTGACCGGAGTCGGGGTGGCGGGATTTGAACCCGCGGCCTCTTCGTCCCGAACGAAGCACGCTACCAAGCTGCGCCACACCCCGTGCGTTTTGCAACCCCTCAATTATACAGATGAACCGAAATATCAGAAATTGTGACCGGGCTAAATAATTCGTGCGCCGGACCATGAGACTCGCCCGGAACTGCACTCTGCTGGCAAGCATCGCACATCCGGCAGAATAGCTCACAAATTGTCCATGAATCGCCCATAAATTCAGACTAATCGCCACCCAATCGACCCGTTTGCGGCTTTCGATACAATCGACACGTGAATATCCTCGTTGTTTGTACCGGCAACATCTGCCGCTCCCCGATGGCTGAAATCATCCTGCGCGAAACCGCCGCCAGAGAAGGGGTTGACCTGCGCGTATCTTCGGCAGGAACCTCGGACGAAGAACACGGTCACGGTCTGGATCGGCGCGCCGCAAAAGTCCTCCGCGAAGCCGGCTATACCCTGCCCACCAGCCACTTTGCCCACCGCGCCACCACCGCGGAACTACGCAGTGCCGACCTTGTGCTGGCAATGACCACAGGTCACGCCCGCATCCTCCAGCGCATGATGGCCTCCGCTGGGGTCAGCGCCGACAAACTGCACCTGTGGAGGGAGTTCGACGGTACCGTGCCTTTCGGCTCCATCAACGATTATCTGCAATCTTCGCCAGGGTATTCCGACCAGTATTCTTCCGGAGGTCACGCGGACGTGCCCGACCCCTGGTATGGGGATCAGGACGGGTTTTATCGCACTTTAGCGGTTGTGGAGGCTGGTGCGGAGGGTCTGTTGCGCTGGCACAAGGGCGGAGGGGCACAAGCCCGGTAGGGTTCCGCTTGCCGGTCTCACGCTGTTACGGAAACGCTCATTTGGGCTGACGGCAGTAGGCGGCTCAATGCGTCTTTCTGTTTGGTGTTCGACCGGCGCAATGTCCACTGGACATTGCTTTTATGCCGGTCTCACACTGTTACGGAAACGCTCTTTTGAGCTAACGGCAACTGCCGTCAGCTCAATGCGTCTTTCTGTTTGGAGTTCGACCGGCGCAATGTCCACTGGACATTGCTTTTTTGCCGGTCTCACACTGTTACGGAAACGCTCTTTTGAGCTAACGGCAACTGCCGTCAGCTCAATGCGTTTCCGCAATTTGCACAAAACTTTGGTTTCGGGTCGGGGAGTTTTGCCCCGCAATTCGAGCAAAAGCCTCCGGCGCCTCCAGCCGGAGCCGTCTGCCGGGGTTTACCGCAGTTAGAACAGAAATTGCCGGTGTTTTGCGCCCCGCAATCGCAAACCCACGCCGCGCCAGCCGCCCCGGCGCCACCCGCCGCACCGACCTGCTGCGCCCCGGTCTGCTGAGCCTGCTGCGCTGCTTGCTGCTGCTGCATCTGTGCCTGGTTCGAAGCCGCAGCCGCCCCCATGAAACCGCCGCCTGCCTGCATTCCCATGCCGACGCCCATCATCGCCATACCCGCGCCCGCCGGATTCGACCCGGCGTTCTCGATACCGCGCGCCACGGAGCCTTGCACAAATCCCTCGCGAATCGTGGGATCTTGGAGCATCGCGCCCTGGTTGCGCATATCAATCATCTGGCGCGACTGTTCATCGTAAGAAATCGAAGCAATACCAACGGCCTGAACCTCGATACCGCGCTGCTGCAGCCACTCGGCATCCAAAGCGTCGCGCATATACTTCGACAGCTCGCTCATCTTGGAGGTGACCTGGGAAATGCGGATTCCGTCTACGCTCATCTGGTTGATGGAAACCTGCAACGCCTCCAGGAACTCGTTTTGGTACTGTTCCTTAATCTCATCAATATGCACGTGCGTGGCATCACGCGGAATCGCCTCGGCATAAAACTTCAGCGGGTCGACGATGCGAATGGAATAGGTGCCGTGCGCGCGCAGGAACAGCTCGGCGTTATAGAAATTGTCAAAGTACTGCACCGCGTTAGGAGTGCCGAACTTAATACCTTTAATCTCTTGCAAATTGACGTAAAACGCCTGTTGTGCCCCGGAAGGAGTGCCACCGAACTTGAAACGATTCCAAGTCTCTTTCAGCGCGTCACCAAAGCTCCCGGAAAACAGCGACGGCGCCGAACCGGAATTAAACGTGTACGCGCCCGGTTCGGTGGAAAAGTCCACAATCTTGCCCGAATCCGTGATCAGCAAGGCTTGACGGTCATAAACCAGCAGCTTAGAACCGTCAGAAATGATGTCCTGCGAACCTCGCTTGTTTGATCCGCGCCCGCCCTGGCGCATCTGGGCACCCTTGGTAAAGACGATACCTTCCCCCATGTCTTGTGCGGCGATGGCATCCAGCCACTGATCCGCCAAAGTCCCGCCGATAGCGCCGGCTGCCGCCTGAATCAAGCCCATGTTTCCTCCTCATTTCAGTGTGTGCCAAAGACCACTCGGGTCGCCTGTGCGGGACCACCCGGCTGGCAGTCTCCAGCTTTCACTAAAAACCTAGACGATTTAACACCCAAAAGGGTGAAAACCCAGCTGGTTTCGTGTCGAACGGGCATTTCTCAGGAAGGCGTGAGCGGTCAAAAGGGTGGTGCGTCCGGGCTTTCACCCATTTGGGTGTTCGTTTTGGGTGGCGGCGCTGTAAGTATAGGTGTGGAAAATCCCGCAGTTGGAGTCAATACCAAGGAGGAAATCATGGGTTTATTTGATGCGAAACAGTGCGCGCTGTGTTTTCAAAAGGCCGGAATGCTCACCAAACAAAAGCTGCAGGACGGCTTCCTGTGCGGGGATTGCAAGAAGAAATTGTCTGACCTGTCCTCGGGGTGGAAGCAACGCACCGTCGCGGACGTGAACGAACACCTGGCGTTGCGCGAAGCAAACAAAGAACGTGCCGCCCAGTTCCAAGTCACTCGCTTGTTTGGGACCGGGTGTTGCCTGGAACTTGACGACACCCACGGCTGGTTCCGGTTTAAGATTGGGCGCGACTACAAGCAGGGCAACGCCCAAGTATTTGCCTTTAACGAACTGGGTAATTTCTATGCGGAAATTCATTACGATTCCATCGCGGACGATGAGGACGGCGACGGTATCCCCGATCAGTACGATTGTGATTCCCATGGTTCACACCGCAACGGCATGGGAATGATGGGGACGATGGGCGGCGAACTGAACTCTCAATCAGCCAATATGTTCGTAAACGGTTCGGGAATGGTCCAGTACTTCCGTTCCGTCGGCAATCAAATCAACGATGCGGGAATGCCTTCCGAAGTGACGGACATCACCATGGTGGTGGGCACCACCAACCGGTTCTGGCCCGAAGTGCGGTTGCGCGGCTCGTTCTTTGGGGCGGGTAACGATATGCAAAAGTTGCAGGAAGCTCAACAGACTATTCAGGCCCTCGCCCAGCTCCGCGTCGGTGCTGGTGGCATGGGGGCTCCGATGGACCAGCTGGGCATAATGTGTCAGCCGGGTATGGCTCCTATGGCGGGCGGCATGATGGTCGGGGGTATGGGTATGCCCCAGCAGGGTATGGCGCAGCCGGGGATGCAGTACGGTATGCCAGGTGCGATGCCAATGCAGCAGCCCTCGATGGGGGCAGTTCCCCAGCAGGGCATGGGTGCCCAGATGGGCGGGGCACCAGCTCAGGGCGCGCACCCGACAAATTGTCCCGCCTGTAATGCGCTGGTAGACGGGCAATTCTGCGGCAGTTGTGGCACCAAAGTTTATTGAAATCCCAGATGCAAAGCGAACCTCTGGAGTGAGGATTTTGCATTCAACGGGGGCTTCCGCAAGGAGGCCCCGTTGTTTTGCCCTCGGCAAATCACGGGTCAGACCCTTCACTTCACGTAGTGGCGGGAAGGGCTGGGAAACTCTCATGCTAATTTCAGGAAAGTGGGAAAATTATCAGCTTGCTTACAGGTTTGTAAGTACAACTATAGCTATAGTAGCACGGGTTAAAACTGTGTCTACATGGGGAAATGGTAGATAAGGTAAACCTTATTAAATCCTGTCTTTTTTCTGGGCAAAAGCTGGGATATTATTGGGACAGGAATAAAGGTTCCGAGCTCATGTTTCTGTAGGAAGGCAAGAAAACGTGCGTAAGACAGATTTGACGAAAGCCGCGCTCGCCTACGTCGGGGCAGCTTCTTTGGTTTTCTCGACGCTGGTTGCCGGCACTGCCGGCGCATTTGCCACTGGTCCAGCGATTGCAGGGGCGATTGAGACCACGACCTCGGTTAACGCTCACCATTCAATTTCGGGTTCTGTGTTCCAACAGCAGGGTGGAGATCTCTGGCAGGCTCCTAATTCTGAAAAAGGCTACGGCGTTCCCTTGTCTGGTGTTCGTGTTTATGCGCAGTGGACCGAAAAGGATGGCTCCACCTCCCCGATTTATACGACAACCTCAAGGGCTGACGGTTCTTTCGCGATTGCAATGAAGCAGTTTGTGAAAGACAACGGTGAGGTGGCCAAATTTGATGCCGACCCAAACTTGCCCGAAGGTGAGAAATGGCGGGTCTGGACGGTCAATCCTGACACTAGCAAGTATCAACTTTTGTGGTCCTGGAACCATTCTCAAGTAGGGCCAAAAGGTATTGTCATGGACACTGCGGGCGGTGCAGCCAACCTGATTGGTTCCAATCGAGTGACGGGATTACGTTTCGCATACTCGGAAAAGGTGGATGCCACTCTGATGCATCTTTCCGAAGCTAGTGACAATGGTCCGAAACAGAATGCTGGCTTTGTTGCAGGACGTGTGTACTGGAACCTTTTTGAGTTGCCTGGCGGTCTGAACTGGGGAACCGTAACTAATTTCGACTCCAATAAGGACAAACCTGTTGCAGGCGTAACAGTGACTGGCTCCTATCTGAAGGACTCCGCTATCCGGCGCATCATGACTGGGTACAAAACGATTGCCGGTAAGACCCCTCGGGCGGGTGGCATCGCTATCTGGACGCCAAAAGATGAAGCCTCAATGCAGGCGTGGATTAAAGATCAGATTGCCAAAGAAGGCGTGGATAACTGGATTGCAGAAACCGTAACCACGAAAACGGATGCGAATGGTGAGTATGCCCTGCAATTCAAGGGAACTTGGGGTAGCCATGTTGCAGATGAGGAAAAATGCGGTCTTGTTGACAAGAAATTATGCGGCACTCTCGCGGCTGATGCGAAAACAGGCTCGTGGCTCAAGGGAAACGCGAATTCCAAGCACATTAATGACGATTGGATGTTTATCTCTATAGAAAACCATCCGGGCATTGCCCAAACTAGCCCTTTCTATAACAACGCCTTCAAAGGTTATATAGGTTCTTTGACCACCGCGGGTTGGCCAGTAACTAACATGGTGAATTATCTCAATCATGTAAATTTCGCGCTTTACCCCGAATACGTAGATTTTGACGTAAACCCCTACAACACTACAGATAACTTGGCTAAGCGTGGAGACACCGCCGGTACAACCACCACCGGGTTGCCGAAGGCATGGAACAACTCCACGACGTACCAAATCGAGTGGAGCGCGGAGGGCGAGGTCGTACCCGGTGGTAGTTGCGAGAAGCAGCGTCCCAACGCTATGGGTGATTTGAAATCCTGTCCTTTGACAGTTCCCGCCAACTTGGAGCGTAAGACCACCTATACTGCGAAGCTTTACGCTTTTGCCGCTGATGGAACTCGTATCGAAACCCCACTGGCAATGGATGCATTCACGGCGGTTCCCGAGACAAGGGACGCTGACGGTGACGGTGTGCCCGATGATAAAGACAAATGTGAGAAAACCCCGGACGGGACTACGGTAGACCAGGACGGCTGCACTTTGACGCAGCGCTACAAGCCGAACTACCGTGACACCGAGGCTAAGGTCGGACAGAAAGCAACGTCCGAGCCCCCCACTTTTGATGACGCGACCACATCTGAGGTGGAACATCTGCCGTACAACGGGCTAGGCAAGGACCGCAAGGGTTCCGCGACGAGCTTTGTACCTGAGAAGGGCGCTGCTGCCGAGAACGGTGCCATCACTTTCACTCCCACTGAGGAAGGCACAATTGGAGTGCCGGTCATCGTCACCTACAGCGACGGAACCAGTGCGAACACCACCGCGAACTTCATCGCTACCGATGGTGATGGGGACGGCGATGGCGTGCCGGATAGCAAAGACAAGTGCTCGAATACCCCAAAGGATTACCAGGGTAAGGTGACCGCAGACGGATGTGCGATTCCTACGGTTAGTGACTTCACTGTGCGCGGCACTGTGGGCAAGCCCATCAATCCGGCACAAATCGTCATCATTGACCCCGACCACATCGTGACGAATTGCACCTCGGCGGATTTGCCCCTGGGCTTGACCGCCAAGTGGGAAAACGGGACCTGCACGGTAAGCACTGCCACCACTCTCGACAAAGCTCTGAACCAAGACGGTCTGAAGGTTGAAGTGACCTACCAGGGTGGCACTGCCACCAGCCACGGTAGCGTAGCTATTACTGATAAACCAGATGGTGACGGCGACGGTGTGCCTGATCCGCAAGACCCGAATCATCCCGGTGCGGGTGAGGACCACTGCCCCGGCACCCCGGAGGGCGCTCAGATTGATGCCAATGGCTGCTCTGTAGCCCCGACCGTCGGTCCGACCCCGAACATCAACGGCACGGTAGGCGACCCCATCACCTCGGCAGTGGTGCCAGTCGCCAACCCCGGCAAAGCCAAGATTACTTGTGAATCCAAGGATTTGCCGGCGGGCTTGAGCATTGCCTATGACGAAGCGAAGCATGGATGCGTGATTTCGGGCACCCCGACCGTGAAGGTCCCGGCTGACACCACCTACACCGTGACCGTCAACTACACTCCGCAGGATGAAAACAATTCGGCTGGAAAGATTGATACGACCGGTAATGTCACCATCAAAGGTAAAGATTCTGACGGCGACGGTGTGCCTGATCCGCAAGACCCGAATCATCCCGGAGCGGGTGAGGACCACTGCCCCGGCACCCCCGACGGCGCTAAGGTTGACGCCAATGGCTGCCCCGTGGCTCCAACCGTCGGTACTGTCCCGGACGTGAACGGAGAAACCGGCAAACCGGTTACGCCGGTGGAAATCCCGGTTGATAACTCCGGAAAAATCACCAAACTGGAGTGCCACGCCGAGGGGCTAGCCGCCGGTTTGACCATCAAGCTGAACCAGGATGGCACGGCTTGCGTTATCTCGGGAACCCCGACCCAGCCAAAGACCGGCGAAATCAAGGTATCCGTGACCTATCCTGACCCGCAGAACCCGGAGAAAACTAAGACCTCCGAGCCCAGCACCGGTAAAGTCAACATCACCAAGGGTGATAACGGTGGCGGAAATACTCCCGGAGGGAACACGCCCGGCGGGAAAACGCCTGGTGGTACCCCTGGCGGAACCACCCCAGGTGGGACGACGCCCGGTGGCACCACTCCCAGCCCGGAGCTGCCTCCGGTGGCAGGAGTCCAGGAACATGCGCAGCCTGCCCCGAACGCCAACGGTGGCAAGCAAGCTCCGCAGCCCCCGGTAGCCGGAGTGACCGCGACTCCATCCTTGGTTCCGGCTGCTCCCTATCAGCCAAAGATGCCCAGTGCCTTGGCTCACACGGGCGTGAACTCGGTACCCTTCAGCCTCGCTATAGCAGCCTTGCTGTTGGGAATGGGTGCTTGTTTCAGTCTGCGGAGTCGCAAACTTGACCAGGAATAATCAGCTGAACATAACTGCATAAAACGAGAGACTGACTCTCTCCTGTAGAACCATTAGCGGGAACCTCCGATGAGGCTCCCGCTAATGGTTTTTAGCTGCGTGGATAGCCCTCGCCAGTAGCGGCGGTATTTGGGGCTAACAATTCTGAATCAGCAGCGTGGAAATTTGCGTGGCAAGCTATAAACTTAATCAAAAGGAGAGGGAAAGACCGTGGAAAGTGACCAGGAACACCTTGTGAACACGACAGACACATCGCCACATCCGGCTACACGAACAGACTCCCCAATCCGTCAGGCATACCGGGGCAAGCGCCCCGATTCCACCCCGGTCTGGTTCCTGGGTCAGTCCGTGCTGCAACACCCTGATAATTGGCAGGATTTGAGCGTCCGCGAACAGATGGACTATTGTCTGCGTCCAGAAGTCGGGGTGAAAACCGCGCTAGATCCGGTGCGGCAATTCGGTGTGGATGCCGCCCTGTGTAACTCTGACGTGCTGTTTCCCCTGAGGTTGGTGGGTTACGACCTGGTGCGCAAAATCGACCCCCACGGTGAACCCATGCGACCACTGCGTTCCACCGCGGATGTGGATCGAATCATGACTCTGCCTAAGCCAGATTGGTCACGAGTCGAGACGCTCAGCCGAGCGCAGCGCAGTGAGCTAGCACCCGAAAAAGTCCTCATCGCCATCGCGGGAGCGCCTTTCGTGCTGTCCTCGCTGCTGGTGGAAGGCTCCGTCAGCGTCCCGCAAAACCTCCAGACCCGCATCTTTATGCAGTCGCAGCCCCGGAACTGGGAACGGCTGATGAGCTGGTGTTCGAGTCTGGTGCGTCATTTTTTGATGGCACAAGTGCGGGGCGGCGCGGAAGTCATTCAGATGGTCGATCCATGGGTGCGGACGTTGACTGAGGGAGAATATGCGTGCCTAGCGGAGTCCTATGCGCGCGAAATATATAACGAGTTCGACGAGGGCATCATCCGGATTTCCTGCAGCCTGGGCGCTGAACATTTGCTGTCTTCGATTTCCCCTTACGTAAATGTGCTGGGCGTGGGTGATGAATTAACCCTGGCAGAAGCAGCACAAATTGTGCCGGGGATGGTCTTGCAGGGGAACCTCGACCCGGACCTCATCCTGCTCGGTGGCTCAGACGCCCAAGCAGCTGCGCGTCAGGTGCTGGAATCTGGATTGAGTGCGCCCGCCCATGTCTTTAATGTCGCCGGCAGACTGGATCCCGATTCTGACCCCGACGAGGTTCGCCGGCTGGTTGATTTCATCCACGACTACCGATTTTAACATTACACGGCATTCTCGACAGATTTTTCCGCAGCATAATTATGTCTTTCATCAGGGAATACGTGTCTAAAAAAACAAAGTTGAGTCCATGTGTATCAAGTTTAACTAGCACTCTGGGAATAAGAGTGCTAATCTGGTGGTTGTACTGAATGGAACCGGGAAAGCCGGGACCACAGCCGAAAACTGGAAAAAGACACAACTGGAAAAACTATCTGGAGGATACAAATCATGGCTACTTATCGAGACCCATTCACTGAAATCGACCGCATGTTCAACACGGCACTGCACTCCCCGGCAACCCCGGCGATGCCCCTGGATCTCTACCGTCAGGGCGACAAATTCGTCGCCTGCGTGGACCTGCCCGGCGTAGACCCCGCGACTATTGACATCGACGTCGAGGATCGCACCTTGACCATCTCTGCCCAGCGCAAACCCACCGAAGGTGAGGACCTGCACTGGCTGAACCGCGAACGTCCCGCCGGGACCTTCGCGCGCCAGCTGACCCTGGGATACGGCTTGGCACTCGATCGGATTGCTGCCAACTACGAAGGCGGAGTCCTGACCGTGACCATTCCGGTCGCCGAAGAAAACAAGCCGCGCAAGATTCAGGTCGCCGTGGGCGGCGACGCCGACAAAGTCATCGAAAGCTAACAGGAACAGCGCGGGCAGAGCCACGCCACGTCCGTTGCAACGGGCAGCTCCGCCCTGGTGACAAAAATTCTCCCCGGTCAAACGTTTGACCGGGGAGACTGTCGAATTTATGGAAAGTTTCGCTACCGAATCCTAGCCGACAGAAACTGAGTCCGCGACTTCCGCGGGGGTTTCCGGAGCGGTGGTAAGCGGGGCATCCAGCGGCGGACGCACGCCGCGCGGATCCTTCACAATCAGGTAAACTGCCCAAATCATGCCCCCCAGAGCCACCACGAACAGGCCCAGGTAGGTGTCATTGAGCATATCCAAAGGTTCGGGATTGAATACCGCAACGCCCTCTTCGATGTATTCAGCAATCAAATCCACAATCCACATTAGGGAAGCACCCCAGTACATCCAGCACAGCAGGTCCACCCGCATCTTAGATTGCGGAGCGTGAGAATACCACCAGGCGGTCGAGACAATGGCGGCAAAAAGTGTAATCAATAGGGTCATGTCGGGCTCCTTACGCTTTCGGGTTAGTATCGGTGACAGAGCGACGTTCGGTAGCGCGAATGACCGCGAGCCCGACTGCCCAAACCAATGTCACCAGCACTGCCATACCGACTCCGACGGTGCCCATTTCCAGAAGCATTTGCTGCGCGTCAGCAGGGTCGGCAGCTGCCGTCAGGAACGGGAAATACGGCACGACTTCGCCATGCCAAAAGTGTTCAAACATCAACAGAACAGCCCCGCCCCACAGCAGGTTGGTCAGCCAGTTCAGTTTCCGAACCAAGACCAGGGTGCGTGCGGACTTCTCCGAGGCTTCACCAGTTTGTGCTTTGTGGGCGAGGTGCTTCTTTACTGCCGTCACCACTACAGCTTCAGCGGTGGGGACCAGAAAACATGCCATTATGAATCCTTACTTTAGGGGGATAAAACCTAGCATTTATTTTACACAGGTGCGCCTAACTTTAGAAAAAGGTCCTTTTCACGCGACGGTGTGGAAATCCTCGAACCTGCTTCAGCCCGCACCCGGCGCCCTCCGCAGGGCGAACGCTAGGAAATCATACCCAGTTCCCGCCACGTGTCCAGGGAATCCTGAGCTTCCTCGGGCGTCAACAGGTTCATCGCGAATCCATTTTGAATCAAGACATAATCGCCCACCTGCGCTTCGGGAACGTACGCCATGCAGGCGTCTTGCACGTGACCAGCCACATCGATACGTCCCATCGGCATGACACCGGGGGCAATCGACAAAATCTTGCAGGGCACTCCTACGCACATGACGGCATCCTTTCCACGGGGGAAATCATGAGACGAGATTCTCTCGCCGCGACACTCCCCAGTCCCATTTTAGACGTTTTCGACTTTCAGTCCCATCTGACCGGCAGGCGCGGAACTGATGGGCAGGCAGGGGTCCGCTTCACGAATGGATTGTTCCCAAGCGTCAGCCTGTTGTGCCTGGTCGAGGGCACTAGCCTGGGTCAGCAGTTGTGCCAGCCAAGGTTCGTTTTGGGCAGTGGGAGTGAGGATGCGTGCCTGCGCGATTGTCCCGTCAGCCCCGAGGGCATAGGTGTGAGCAAGGATGCCCCGCGGTCCGTCCACCAGCCCGGTCCCACTGCCGGCAGTGAACCGCACGGTTGCGGGATCCACGAGTTCGCCACGGTCAGCCCCCTCCACGAGCTGAGTCAGCTGCTGGGTCAGGGCTTCGGTTCGTTCCAAAACATGCAAAGTGATGATGGCACGCGCCCCGGCAGCCCCCCGACCGCCAGCCAGCCACCGCGCTTGTGCCGTCGCCGCCCGCGGGGTGGATAAAGTCCCGACGGAGAGCTGGGCGACCGGACCGACCCGGTAGCGCCCGTTCTCGGGACCCTCAACGCGCAAGTACGGCCGCGGGGCGGGCGAACCGGGGATTTCCTCCGTAATCCGGTCATTCCACTGGGAAAACTCGAACTCGTCCACTGCGCTGGTGTTCCTTGCGACCCTGACCCTGGTGCCGAACACGTCGGGGGCGCCGTTGTCATCAATGAGCGCCACGTCCGCTCCGGTAAAGTCGCCGGCTCCAGCCGCTTCGGGGGATGACGCTAAAGCCGCATCGCACAGGGCTGCGGCAGCGTCCTGTGCGGTGGCGAGGTCTGCCGAGAGGTCGCACAAGGTTGGGGTAGCGGGCCACTCGCTGACCCCGCCGGGTACTGCCGTCGCCGGAAAATGACCTGGCGAGCCCGCTGCGACCAGCATCTTTTTTGAAATCCGTTTCAGTGCCACCCCGGCGTCACGGTCCTGCATTAAGAACCGCAGCGAGTGGGCTTCGACGATAGAACCGTAATGCAGCAGCCGACGGGTGAGCTGCGCGGCAGGCGTAAGTGGGGGCAGACCGCTCAACGCATCCAGCGCCCTGGTTCCTGCCAAGTGATGCGCTACCGGGCAAATCCCGCACAGATGCTCGGTCATTTTCAAGGCTTCGAGCGCGGTTTTGCCCACCAACATGCCGTCCACTCGGGGCAAGCCCTGCAGGTCAAAACGGGCGTGGGGATGCCCGGAAGAATCGTGAGTGACGACGATGCGTCCCTCCATCGGGTCGATGATTTCATCAAGATTGATTTTCATGATTCTCCTGAGACAATTGGTTCATGCATGAACTTGGGCTGTTAACTTCGGTGGTGGCAGCGGTCGAAAAGGCGGCTGCACAGGCTGATTCCCAGGTTACTCGAGTTGAAAAAGTTGCGCTCGATGTGGGCACCATGTCGGAGGCAATTCCAGAGGCTCTCTATGGTTCCTGGTCTATCGCCCGACAGGACAGCATCTGTGCCCAAGCCGAACTGGAAGTCACTATGATTCCCGCCAGCGTGTACTGTCCGCGGTGCGCGCGGGATGTCCCCATTGATGAGTTCTTTGCCCTCACCTGCCCGGAATGCGGGATGCCCACCGGGAACCTGACGCACGGGCGGGAGTTCAAAATTGCCTGGGTGCAGTGGGACACCGCGTCCGAGGACACGAGTAGCGCTGCGGAATCTTAGTGCGCGTAGTCAGCGCCGGGATTTCAACTGAGCCAGGAATCGAGGACTTCCGCCGCGAGTTCAACCGCGCGGGGAATGCCACTCTGAGCACTCGGGGTCAGACCCAGGTGCAAGTTCACGTTTTCGGCGACCACCCCGACAACTTCGAGGACACGAGGTTCCTTGCCGGTCAAGCGAGCCGAAGTCAAAATATCGAGCAAACCGACCTGGTGAGGCGATATTTTCATGGAAAGTAGGCGCGGGACGTGATCCCCACTCAGGTGCAGGGCTTGACCGGGAGTGCGTCCGTTGCCCGAAGTCACCGAATCCAGAATCAACAGGTGCTCAGATTCCTGCACCACCGGCACCAGCTCCATGCCACCAGTGCCACCCTCCAGCAAAGCCAACTCACCGCCCTTTTGCGCAGCCTGCCAAGCGGGACGGCTCGGCACGAGCTGCTGCAAGCCAGCTAAAATCTGCAGCCCGATACCGTCGTCACCCATGATTGGATTACCCACCGCCAGGACTGTGAAACGCGCCCCTGCCCAGCAGGTAGCGTCTACGGCAGAAACATCCGGCAGCGGGACCTGTCCATTGAGCCTGTCGGGGACGTCCGGTGAATCAAAGACCCCAGCGGAAAGAGCATCCGCTGCCGTCCTCCCGGCAGGGTTCGCATCGTGAGCCATCAAAACCTTTCTAAAGCTCGGGGGCATCAACCGGCTTGGAGGTGCGACGCAGCCACACGCCACCAGAAATCATGGCAGAGATACCGCCGTGACGCTCCAGGGAGTCTGCCCGGAAAGCCAGATAGATATGCGCAATCACGAACGCCCAGAATATGAACATAATGGCGGCGTGAATCAACCGCATTTGCGGAATGCCAAACCAGTCATTCGGGAGAGCCATTAATTGCCAGAACAGGTTCTCATTGCGGTGCGGCAGGGCGTAAAGCGCCAGACCAATCACCATCTGGAACGCCCCCAGCACATAAATTGACGTGTAGGTCAGCTGCTGCAGCGGGTTGTGTGCCACGTACAACGGACCTTCTTTGCGCAGGAACAGGTAGAACCCCAAAGTTTCGTACAAGTGTTTCCAGTCTTGCTTTTTCTTTAACGGCCAGAATGTTTCCCAGCGCAGGTAGCGATCCTTGGACACGAAAGCAATAAAGACGCGAACTGCGCCTATCGCCATCCAGGTGAAAGCCGCGGTGAAGTGAATGAACCGCATAATCCCCATCAGGTAGCCGATTTCGACGCCACGGAAGAACGTGTCGCCAAAGAACGGATCCATGATGTAGTAACCGGTGATGGACAGCAGCACAATCAGCAGTACGTTCAGCCAGTGCAGGAAACGCAGGCTCGCAGACCAAACACTCAAACGCACCCAGTCTTCCGTGGTGGGGGTCAGGTCACCATCCTGCAAACCGGTGCCAACCGGGCGGACATTGACGAAACCTTCCATCTGGAATGGAGTTAGCTCACCGTTTTCATCCACCGTAGCGGTGGCGACCCCCAAGCAGCGGTAGCCCCGCGAGCCTGCCATCTGGGCGTTCTTGCGCAACAGGGTGCGCTGGGCGCGTTTGGGCTGTGCTACGTTCATGACGGATTCCAAATCTCCGCGCACAATCACGGTCTGTTTGGATTCGCCCGTCTTGGTACGTTTCATGTCAGAGATACGCGCCAGGGAATAGCGGCGATCACGCGGGGGGTCGAAATCCTTTTCAGGAATATCGACGTTCGGCGCGCCGTGGCGGAAACGATAGCGCAGAGATTCCTTGAGAGCGACATCTACCGGGTCGGTGCTGCCCTCAGGGGACACCGCAGCCATTGCCAAGAGGCGACGCATCGACAGGTCAGAACAGCTGAAACCGCCACCGACCTCGATACCGTCCTTCCGGTGAGCACCCTCAGCAAAGAACTCGAGATGGTTTTCCGACGCAGCTGTGGCGGTAGCCGGATTTTTCGAGGTCTTTTCGGAGGTCGCGCCGTCTTTAGGGTTGTTGTCCGGGGAGGGAGTTTTTTTGGTTTTCATGAGGTCATCGCCTCGCCAACCAGATTACCGTCTGGATCGAGGATGTGAACCCCGCAGGACATGCACGGATCGTAGGAGTGAATGGTGCGCATCGGTTCCAGCGGCTCTTTCGGATTCAACAGCGGGTGAGTGCCGGTACCCATTAAGGATTCTTCATAAGGACCAGTCACGCCGTTGGCGTCACGTCCCCCGGCCAGCCACGTGGTCGGTACGACCGCCTGGTACCGCTCGACCTTGCTGTTCTTAATGGAGACCCAGTGGGACAAGTTACCGCGGGAAACCTCGACGAATCCGTAACCTTGGCATTCTGCCGGCCAACTGGACGGTTCCCACTTGCTAGCATCAAAGACGTCAATCTGACCGCCTTTGATGTTGTCGACCAGCTGGTTGTAGTCATCCAACATTAGCTGGGCAGAAACAGTAGCCTCGGCGGCGCGGGCAAAAGTCCGCCCCATCGTGGAGTTGAGCTGTGCCGGAGTGATCCCCAATGTTGCCATAGCCTGGTCAAGTATCTGTTTGACCGGCTCGTAGCCCTGCGCATACGCCAATATCATCCGCGCTATCGGACCGACCTGCATCGGTTTGCCGTCATAGCGGGGCGCTTTCGACCAGGTGTACTTATCGTTGTCGCCCAGCCATTCAAAAGGCGGTTGGGGTCCGGTGTACTTGACGGTGGTTTCACCCTTGTCCGGGGTCAGGGGTTTATCGTCCCCGACCGAATACTCGTACCAGGCGGAGCTGATGTACTCCTCAATCTTGTGCGGGTCGAAAGGATGAACCTTGGTTATATCTCCGCCCAGAATGACCCCCGGCTTAATTGCCGTGTGTGCAGAGGAAATGCGGGACTTGTTGGGATCGCCGGAGAAAATAGACCCTGCCAAACCTACCGCCAGGTAGTTCGGGTGGGTCGCGCCAATATCGAAGTAATCTTTGTAGACCCCGGCTATTGCCAAAACATCGGGATAGTAGCAGTCATTGACAAACTCGATGATTTCGTCAATCCAGGTCTTGATTTGATCCATCTGTACCTGGTTGATGGACTCTGACGAGTTCGGGTCGATAGAACAAGCCATGCCGCCGACCAGGAAGTTCGGGTGGGGGTTCTTGCCACCAAACACCGTGCAAATCCGAATCATGGAACGCTGGAACTCCAAAGCGTCCAAGTAGTGCGCCACGCACATTAGATCGGCTTCGGGAGGCAGCCGGTAGTCCGGGTGATCCCAGTAACCACCGGTGAAAATCGACAACTGACCAGACTCGAGAATCTGTTTAACCGTGTCTCGAACTTCCGTGAAACGCTTCAGGTTGTTGCCGCGCCACTTCGACCCGATGGAATGGGCGAACTCCAGAGTCTTTTGAGGGTCCGCTTTGGCGGCGTTCACCACGTTGACAAAGTCCAGAGCGTGCAGGTGATAAAAGTGAATCACGTGATCTTGGATTTCTTGGGAACCGAGGACCAAGGAGCGAATCAACCGCGCATTTTCCGGTGGGTTGGAGCCAATCGCATCCTCTACCGCAGAAATCGAAGCAATGGCGTGTACCGAGGTGCACACCCCGCAAATCCGCTGGACGAATGCCCACACATCACGAGGATCACGATTTTGGACGATGGTTTCGATGCCGCGGAACTGTGTGCTGACGCTCCAGGCTTTCTTAATCTGCTTCCCTTCGGTTTCCATCTCGATGCGCAGGTGACCCTCGATACGTGTGAACGGGTCAATAACAACTTTCTCTGCCATTACTTATCCTCGCTGTTCTGTTCGGTAGTTTCCTCGGTCGGCGCTGCGTCGGTGGGTTCCGCAGCAGTGTCACCAAAAGCTGCCATGGGAGAGTTTCGGGTGGCCTTGCGGTCAGCGGCAGCACGAGCGGCGGTCACGCCAGCGTGAGCAGCCACTCCGGCAGCGACGAGACCGGTCAGACCCAGACCAACCTTTTCGGCAGTGATCTCGATTCCGAAACCAGGAACCTGAGGAAGTTTCTCGTAGAAAGGCGTGAAACGGTCAAAGAAATCCCGTTCCGTACAGCCGATACAGGGGTGACCGGCGCCGATAGGCCAACCTGCCTTGAGGTTCCACTGGAAAATGGGGCAGGGGCTAAAGGTAGAAGGTCCCTTACAGCCCACATCGTAGAGACACCAGCCTTCGCGGGCTCCGGCATCGTCGAAGCTGCGCACGTATTGACCGGCGTCAAAGTGCGGGCGGCGCGGGCACGAGTCATGGATGCGCTGACCGTAGGCAAAGAGAGGACGACCCTCGGAGTCGAGTTCGGGAGCTTTACCGTGGGTCAAGATGTACGCCAAGGATGCCGTGATGACCTCGCCAATCGGAGGACAGCCGGACACGTTGATGACCGGTTTGTCCTTGATGATTTCATCCACCCCAACCGCACCGGTGGGATTAGGCTTGGCAGCCTGCACTGAGCCAAAGACCGCGCAAGCTCCGACTGCCAGAATCATGGTGGCGTTCTCTGCGGATTCCCGCAGTATCTGTTCGGTGGTCTTACCGCCGATGGTGCAATAGATACCACCGTCCTTGAGCGGAATAGAGCCGTTGACGACCAGGATGTGTTCCTTGGCGTTCGTGTCATCCAAGGCTTTTTCAGCGGCTTCCCCGGAGGCTGCCATTACCAGTTCGTTGTAGTTGACGGACAGCAGATTCAGGACGACTTCTTCCACCGTGGTACCACCGGAGCGGAGCGTAGATTCCATGCATCCGGTACATTCCTGCAGCTGGAGCCAGACCACATTAGGCTTCGTGATGGCTCCCAGCTTGTCAGCCAGTTCTTCACCGGCAGTCCGCGCTGCAGAGGCATGAGCCAGCTCGGGAGTCCCTACTGCAAAGATAGCTGCCAAACCGGCACAGAACTTGACGAAGTCACGTCGGCTCACGCCAGCACTGGCAAGGTTCTCTGCGAGTGTCCCCGCTCGCCAAGGTTTAATCTCATAAGTCATATGCGCCCCCCAGTAGTATCGAATTGGACAACAACGTCCATACTCTCATTCTACCGGGTTTTCGCAGTTGAGCCTAAAAACCGGGCAAAAAGTGCCATGCCTTTTCGCAAAGCTCAGATGACTTATTCAAAGTTCTTTCAGCCAGTCAATCCAAGCCTCGACGCCATCGCCGGTTTGGGCAGAGAGTTCGACGACTTGCACACCCGGATTGACCTGTTCCAGGTAGCCACGGAACTTGTCCATGTCAAAGTTCAGGTAGGGAGCCAAATCCATCTTGTTCACCACCACGATTTTCACCGAACGGAACATGACCGGGTACTTCAACGGTTTGTCCTCGCCCTCGGTAATCGAGAACAGCATAGCCTTGGCAGTTTCGCCGACATCAAATTCAGCTGGGCACACCAAGTTGCCTACGTTTTCGATGATGACCAGATCCAGCTGGCTGAGATCCAAGTCGTCCAGGGCATGATGCACCATCGGGGCATCCAGGTGGCATTCCCCACCGAAACCATGACCGGTATTCAACAGGGAAATTTGGGCACCGTAGCCACCTAAGCGCTCAGCATCCAACGGGGTCTCAATATCGCCTTCAATAATCCCGACCCGCAGTTTGCCCTGCAGCTGCGCCAAAGTACGCTCCAGCAAAGTCGTTTTGCCCGACCCTGGTGAACTCATGAGATTCACGACCTTCACCCCGTGCGCGGCGAAGGATTCCCGATTGTGCTGGGCTAAGTGGTCATTTTCCGCATAGATATCTTCCAGAATCTCGATGCGTTCGCGTTCGGTCTCGTATCCCGAGTGATCCCCGATGACTTCCGGATCTGCCACGTAGTCGCCGTGGTCGTGATGGTGGGAGTGATCCCCGTGGTCATGCTCGTGTACTGTGCCGTCGTCGTGGCGATGAAAACGTCCCATGCTAATGATTCCTCTCTGGCGTGACATCTATCGATACCACTCTAAACTCTTCTCCACTGATTGTCTCGACCTCGCGTGAAGAACACTGCCCGCAACGGAAATCCAGATACTCTCCCAGCTGTGTCTGTGCGTGGCACTCCTGACAAACGATGACTGCTGGAATCTCGGTGATGTGCAGTTCGGCGGGACCTTGGAGGGTATTTTTCCGGACCGCACTCCAGGCAAAACGCAGCGCTTCGGGCACGACCTGACGCAGATGCCCGACCTCTACCTGGACAGACAGTACTTCGCGTCCCGCCGCCCCGCGCGCTACCACCCGAGCCAGCTGTTGGGACAGGGCGACTTCGTGCATCGTGTCTCCTCGTTAATCACTAAGTATGGGTTCCTCGCGGCGCATTCCACCCTACCGTTTTCTGCCGCGGGGCGTCAGAGCTACTAGGCTTAGAAATGCGTGACATGGTGGCCAGGAGGTTAGAAATGCGCCGAGCTTACGAACTGCGGGGGGTGGTGCAGGGAGTCGGTTTCCGTCCGCACGTTGCCAAAGTGGCTGCCCAGTACCCCATCACCGGTTTTGTCGGAAACGACGACGAGTCAGTGTTTATCGAAGCCCAAGGCGCGCGTGAGGCGGTGGACGGCTTCATGGAAACCATGCTGGCGACCCTGCCTCCGCTGGCTAGTGTGCTGCACAGCTCGTCCACAGACCTGCCCGAACAGAAGGGTGAAACTGAGTTTCGCATTGTGCCTTCCCGCCGTCGCCCCGGCGCCCGCACTCTGATTCCCCCAGACACTGCCACCTGTCCCGATTGTCAAGCCGAGATGGCAGACCCGACGAACCGACGCTACCGCTACCCCTTCACCACCTGCACGAACTGTGGACCACGAGCCACCATCATGGTGGACCTCCCTTATGACCGGGACACCACCACCATGGTGAAGTTTCCGATGTGTCCCGCTTGCCACCAGGAATATACCAATCCGACCAACCGGCGCTATCATGCCCAGCCCGTCAGCTGCTACGACTGCGGACCAGTGCTGTGGGTCAGCCCGGCAGACGCGCCGGACTTGTGGCCCCCAGAAGGGGACCGCCGACCGTTGATTGCTGCGGCTCTGGACGAAGCCCGGCGGCGGTTACGAGCCGGACAAATCCTGGCAGTGAAGGGCATCGGCGGTTTCCACCTCATGTGTGACGCCCGCAATGAAGCCGCGGTCGCGCGGCTGCGGAAACGCAAAGATCGGGGGGATAAGCCGTTTGCCGTCATGGTGGCGGATGCTGCGACCGCCGCCCGGCTGGCGCGACTTGACGCAGACCAGCTGCGGACGTTGCAGACTGCCGCCCGACCCATTGTGATTGCCCCTTTCGGGCAGGAATATGACCTGGCTCCCGCGATCGCTCCCGGTCTGGGGGACGTGGGAATTTTGCTGCCTTACGCGCCACTGCACCTGGAGTTGTTGAGCGGGGAATGCGCCCAGATGGCGCTGGTGGCGACTTCGGGAAACCTGGCAGGTGAACCCTTGTGCTTCACGAACCAGGACGCTGCCGAGCGGCTGGCGGGAATTGTCGATGCGTTTGTGTTCCATGACCGCGACATTCACCTGCCCATGGAGGACTCCGTATTCCTGGCAAACGCACAGGTCACCATTCCTTCACGGCGTTCTCGGGGATACGCGCCACTGCCGGTCGCGCTGCCGCAGCCAGCCACCGTGCCGATTTTGGCAGTGGGTGGAGAACTGAAAAACACGTTCTGCCTGGCACACGGGAGCTGGGCGCATATTTCGGGGCATATCGGGGATATGGGCACGCTCGCCAGTCAGGAAGCATTTGACCGGGCAGTGACGCAACTGCTGAACTTCCAGCGGCAACGCCCCGAAAAAGTCGTGTGTGACCTGCACCCAAACTATTCCACGGTCAGCTGGGCGGAACGTTTTGCTGCCTCTCATGACATCGAACTGACACAGGTGCAGCACCACGTCGCCCACGCCTATTCCTTGCTGGCAGAGCATTCCTGTCTCGATCCGGCAGTGGTGGTGTCGGTGGACGGTACCGGCTACGGGACAGACGGCACTATTTGGGGCGGGGAAGTCTTGGATATTCGCGGAGCACAGTGGCAGCGCAGTGCGCACGTGCCGACTTTCAGCCTGGTCGGTGGCGACCGCGCGGTGCGCTATCCCTGGCGGGTCGCATTGGGGATTGCCCACGATTGGGGCATGGACTGGATTACAGAGAAAATCAGCGCTGAAATCGGGTCGCAGCCAGGCAAATCGACCGAACTGGAACTGGTGAAAAGCCAGCTGGCTAGCGGTTTTGGGGTGAGTGCGACCACCAGTTGCGGACGGCTGTTTGATGCGGCCGCGGCGATTTTAGGGATTCGCACCGAGGTGACCTATGAGGCCCAGGCCGCGATGGAACTGGAACACGTGGCTACCAGCTGGGCAAACGCCCACCCGGAGGCAAGTCTGCCACAGGTCGGCAGCTATCAGGAGCTTGTGGAGAAATTGGGCGAGGTTGACCGACCCGTCGGCGAGCGTGCTTGGGCGTTCCATGTGGGTTTGGCGCAGCTGCTGGGAGAACAGGTCTGCCAAGTCGCGGAACAGGCAGACACCAAAACCGTGGGGTTGACCGGCGGGGTTGCCCTCAACCGGATGTTCACCAGGCACTTTGTGAGTTTCTTGGAAGAGGGCGGATACCGGGTGCTGACCCACCAGAACGTGCCGCCCAACGATGGGGGCTTGAGCCTGGGACAAGTGTGGGCAGCAGTGCTCGGAGCGTGCTGAGGATGCCCTAATTTCTCCGCTGCTGTTGGGCGTGTGTGGAATATAAGGTGGAAATAGGGCAGTAGCTGCCAATAATGGCAGCTACTGCCCTATTTCCACTCTATAAATACACTCTGGGTGAATATTTGGGGATTTACGCGGGGTTTTTACTCAACAGATACGTGGCAGCGGGTCGCCGACCAACATGTCAATCATGCGGGTGCCGGAGAACGCAGTCACCATCACCACTGAAGACTCCGGTTTAGACACGACCCGACCGATATTTGCTGCTTCCCCACCACCGGGCAGTTTCCGCAGCGCTGCCACAGCTGTATCCACCTGGTCAGCCGGAACCACCGCTACAAACATGCCCTCGTTAGCGACATAAATCGGGTCAATCCCCAACATGTCGCAAGCGCCGCGGGTCATCTCGTGCACCGGCACGACCTCGTCCTCAACGGCGATGCCCCAGCCGGTTGCCATCGCCAGCTCATTCAACACCGTTCCCAAGCCACCGCGAGTCGCGTCACGCATCCAGCGAGTCTCCGGGACCGCCTCAATCAGGGCTTCGACCAGGTGATTGACCGCCCTAGTGTCAGATTCAATAGGGGCTTGAATTGCCAGGTCACCCCGCGCCATCATGACCGACATGCCGTGGTCAGCAATCGCGCCGGACACAATGACGCGATCCCCGCGCTGCACCTTGCTGGCACCCAGTTCCCGACCCGCAGGCACGATACCGACACCGGCAGTGTTGATGAACAGCTTGTCACCGCTGCCTTTCGGGACGACCTTGGTGTCACCGGTGATAATCTGCACTCCTGCCGCCTCGGCTGCGTCGTGCATAGCTTGGACTTCGCGGCGCAAATCCGCGATAGGCAGACCTTCTTCCAGGATGAAACCAGCGCTGATGACTTTCGGGATAGCCCCGCTGACCGCCAGGTCATTGACCGTCCCATTCACTGCCAGCTCGCCGATAGAGCCACCGGGAAAAACCAGCGGATTGACCACATAGGAATCGGTGGACATCGCGAGTTTGCCGCCCACCGAGCTGGTGTCCTCTCCGGTCAGACCTGCGAGCAGCTCCGTCAAGGGAAGCACCCCCGCATCGGTCATTTCGTCGAGCACCTCGTTGCCGTAACCAGAAACGAAAACCTGTTCGACCAGGGCGGCTGACGCCTTACCTCCTGCCCCGTGGGAAAGCGTCACATAGTCGTCTTTTAGTCTCATGCCGCGGCGGCGTACCCGCGCGATATTTGAGTTCACTTGTACTTCATCTGTGTTTAGGCGGTTCTTTGGATCCACACATTGATAATTGCACAAACGACACGTATTTTTCATCTTTTGGACGGAGTGGGACAATGTAAGTAACCTGGAAAGGTAGAGGGGAAGGGAGCAGCCGATGTGTTTGGGAGTGCCTGCCGAGATTGTGGCTTTTGACGAGGCAGAAAGCGGACGGGCGAAAGTGTCCCTGTCTGGGGTGGAACGAATGATTTCCACAGATTTGCTGATGGATGAGGACGTCAAGATTGGCGATTGGGTGCTGGTGCATGTTGGTTTCGCCATGTCCAAGATTGATGCTGCGGAAGCTGCCACCACCCTGGATCAAATTAAGAAACTCGGTCAGTTCGAGAGCGAACTGGAACAGTTTAAGACCACTTCAGCGGATTAGGGCACCCTTCTGGCGTTAGCGCGGAAGTTTGTCGAGGAATCTGTCTAGGAAAGAGCAATCACGAAATGAAGTACGTTGACGAATTTCGCGACCCCGAGTTTGCCCGGAAACTGGTGCAGCGCATCAATGCCGAGGCCGCCCATTTTGAACGACCACTGGCGTTTATGGAGATTTGCGGAGGTCACACCCACACGATTTACCGGCACGGTTTGGAGCATTTGCTGCCGGAGAACGTTCAGTTTATTCACGGTCCTGGCTGCCCGGTGTGCGTTATTCCGATGGGGCGGGTGGATGATGCGCTGTGGCTGGCGAATCAGCCGGACGTGATTTTGACTACTTTTGGGGACATGATGCGGGTTCCGGGTTCACAAGAGTCGCTGTTGCAGGCGCGCGCTCGCGGTTGCGATGTGCGGTTCGTGTATTCCCCGTTGGATTCCCTCAAGATTGCCAAAGAAAACCCGGATAAACAGGTCGTTTTCTTTGCTATCGGGTTTGAAACTACCGCGCCTTCCACCGCTGTGACCCTGGTGGCAGCACAGAAACAGCAGGTGCGGAACTTTTCGGTGTTTTCTAACCACGTCAAAATCGAGCCACCCCTGCGTGCCATTGTGGGCGCCGATGAGACGCGGATAGACGGGTTTATCGGACCGGGTCACGTCGGTACCGTAGTGGGAGCCGACGCATTCAAATTCCTGCCCGAGGAATTCAACAAACCCGTGGTCGTGACCGGTTTCGAGCCGCTGGATATATTGCAGGCCGTGGCGATGCTCATCGACCAGTACACGAGTGGGGCAATAGCGCGCGGCGAGGCTCGAGTAGAAAACCAGTATTCCCGGGTCGTGCGTGATGGTGGTAATCCCGCGGCATTGCGATTGCTGAATCGCGTGTTTGCGACCCGCGACACGTTCGAGTGGCGTGGCTTGGGGTGGATGCCGTATTCCGGTATGGGGATTTCTGAGGAATTTGCCGCCTGGGACGCCGAGCGGTTATTTGATGTTCCCGGCAAGCGGATTCCCGATCCGCCGGCTTGTGAATGCGGTTCCGTGTTGACCGGACGGATTAAACCGTGGGAATGCAAAGTATTCGGCACTGCCTGCTCGCCGGAAAAACCCATCGGGACCTGCATGGTTTCCCCCGAAGGAGCCTGTGCCGCGTTCTATAACTTCGGTCGCATTGACCGGGAGACTGCCCACGCCATCGTTATCGAGGATTAAGCTAGCGGGGACTAGGCTCGAGAGTGCTAAGCTCGCGCCGCGGTTAGACGTTGAACTTGAACTCGACCACGTCGCCGTCTTGCATCACGTATTCCTTGCCCTCCTGGCGGACTTTGCCCAATTCGCGAGCCTTATGAATGTCGCCGATTTCCACCAACTCGTCGTATGAAATGACATCAGCCTTGATGAAGCCACGTTCAAAGTCGGTGTGAATCACGCCGGCAGCCTGCGGGGCGGTGTCGCCCTGATGAATGGTCCAAGCGCGGGATTCTTTTTCTCCAGCGGTCAGGAACGTTTGCAGCCCCAGCGTGTTAAAGCCAACGCGCGCCAATTTGTCCAGACCGGATTCCTTAATCCCGGCGTCTGCCAGCATCTCTTGAGCGTCCTCGGCATCGAGTTCTACCAGTTCCGCTTCGAAGGCGCCGTCGAGTAAAATGGCTTCGGCAGGAGCGACCAGGGCAGCGAGTTCCGCCTGTTTTGCTTTGTCTGCCAGACCGGCTGCGTCCATGTTGAATACGTAAATGAAAGGCTTCGAGGTCATCAGTTGGAAAGTCTTGACGATATCTCGGTCCAGGTTTCCCACTGCGATTTCCTTGGAGAGAACCGTGCCGGCGTTGAGGTATTCCTCACATTTTTCCGCCTCCGCCAGCACTTCTTTCGGGGTTTTTTTGCCGCTGACTTCTTTGCGCAGGCGAGGAATCGTGTTCTCGAGAGTCTGCAAGTCGGCCAGAATTAGCTCGGTAGAAATGGTTTCAATGTCGGAGGCGGGGTCAATTTTTCCCTCCACGTGAACCACGTCAGGATCGGTAAAAGCGCGAGTGACCTGGCAAATCGCGTCTGCTTCGCGGATGTTCGCCAGGAACTTGTTACCCAAGCCTTCACCCTGAGAAGCGCCCTTGACGATACCGGCGATGTCCACGAAAGACACGGTGGCAGGCACAATTTTTTCCGACTGGAACATGTCAGACAGGACTTGCAACCGTGGGTCGGGGAGCGGCACCACCCCGACGTTGGGATCAATAGTGGCGAACGGGTAATTCGCTGCTAGGACGTTCGCCCTGGTGAGGGCATTAAAAATAGTGGATTTGCCGACATTGGGGAGTCCCGCGATACCGATAGTTAAAGCCATGCTTCAATCTTAGTGGGTTTTCCGACCGGTCCTAAACCGGTTAAACCCGGGCGTTAATCCTATTAATTTGGCTCGGTGTGCCATATTTGGCACTTAAATAGGTTTTATTGCGTGTTTTCGTTCTGTGGGGCGTTCGCTCGGGGGCGTTTCCTTGCGTCCCGCTCGCCTGTCTCGGCTCACATCTGCGGGGTGGTCGCTCGGGGGGCGCTCGCGAGAGGCGGAAGGGGGAGTACCCCCTCGCGTTTTGCGCGACTATTGTCGCAAAACGCTCACCCCCCAGCCTCTCGCTGAGTCGCCCCCAACGCCCTCCGCCCCGCCCGCCTAACTTCCCGCGGACACTATCACGTCCCGCAGGGGTACACTCCGCTCACAGCTCGCTCGAATTCCTGTGTGTATAACCAGATTTCAGCGCTGTTCGGACGTGAAATCCGCTAGGTCTCAGGGCGTGCGTGGATTAAGAGTGGAAATAGGGCTGTAGCTGCCAATAATGGCAGCTACTGCCCAAATCCCACCTTATATTCACCACCCAGCGAGTAGTCTCTGATTCTCGAGCTTGAAATCCGGTGTCTATGCTCCGGATTTTCTGCCATGTTTAGGTGTGAAAACTTCTGTCGTTTTTCGGAATAGTTGCACTAACGACCGATTTCAACCCGGAATCTAGACCATCATTGAGTCCCGGTTTTCTAAACCTGCAGGTTATAGCGATTCGAGTTGCGTAGAGACGGCATTGTGCAAAGTGAAATCGGTCATTCGTGCAATACAAGCCGGTTTTACGCGAGGGTGGTGGCGGAGACATCCCCGAACGCCGCCAGACCTCGCGGGTATGCTGGCACCGCCAGTGCCCGCCTAGCTTTGCTTGCGCAGGGGCTTCGGTAAGGCAAACGAGGTTGTTTCCTGCGTAGTTTGCACCATCTGCACCTCATCGAAACCATGTTGCGCCAGCCATTCCAACACCTCGGTCACCAGGACTTCCGGTACCGAAGCTCCCGAAGTCACCCCGATGGTGCTAGCTCCGGTAAACCAGTCGGGGTTCAGCTCGTGGACGCCTTCAATCCGGTATGCCGCTCCGGCTCCGGCCTGGACGGCGACTTCCCGCAGTCGCACCGAGTTGGAAGAATTCGACGAACCGACAACTATGACAACTTCACATTGTTGCGCCATAGCCTTAACTGCGCCCTGTCGGTTCTGGGTGGCAAAGCAAATATCGTCAGACGGCGGGCTAATTAAACCGGGAAATCGCCGCTGGAGACGCGCTACGGTGGCAGCCGTCTGATCTACCGACAAAGTCGTTTGGGACAGCCAGATTAGCTTGGCATCTGGGTCGGTGCTGAGACCTGCCAGGGGATCCGCAGGGGGTGTGCCGGTGGCGTCTGCGGATTCTGTGCCCGTTGTGGCAGACTCCGAGGTATCAATCCAATCAGTGTCAATCACGTGAATCTTCTCGGGGGCTACTCCCGAGGTTCCTTCCACTTCCTCATGACCGGTGTGACCAATCAAAATAATGTCGTAGCCTTCGTTGGCATAACGTCGCGCCTCTCGATGCACCTTCGAGACCAGTGGACAGGTGGCATCGATAACTTCCAGACCGCGCTGTTCAGCTTCGGCGTAGACGCTCGGAGCAACGCCGTGCGCGGAAAATACTACTCGCGAACCGGAGGGAACCTCAGATAATTCATTAACAAAAATCGCGCCGGCAGCCGCTAGGGTGCGCACCACAAATTTATTGTGCACGATTTCTTTGCGCACGTAGATGGGTTGACCATAAACTTCCAGGGCGCGTTGCACCGCCGTAACGGCGCGATCGACCCCGGCGCAGTAGCCGCGTGGCGACGCCAGCAAAACTTTCCCCATCTGTCTTCACTTTCGCACTAGGGTCCTCGGGAGGGTTTCTCCGTGGCGCACCAGCTGCCCCTCGCGGCGTCTCGGGTGACGAACCGTTTCGGGTGGGTGCGCAGCTGCCTTGAGTTTAGCGGTTTGCGTGCCAGGGCAAAACTTGGAAATTTTCATCTCCGGGGTCTGTGCCATGATGGAGTCATGGAAGTGACAAAACCAGAACCGGCGCGACTGGCGCGCGAGACGACCCGGGAAAACCCCTGGCCACTCAGTCGTCTGAGCGAAAACATGCGAAATTACGTTAACCGGGTCGATCCGACCTGGATAGAAGCGCAAATCATCGAATACAACCAGCGCCCCGGTAACCGCATGTCCTTTTTCGTGGTAAAGGATCTGGAAGCCGATATGTCTATGCCGGTCAAGGCATTTGGCGGGGTGGTGGCTGCCGCCGGAGCGGCGTTGAGTGCGGGGGCGCGCGTGGTCATGCGGGTCAAGCCCGATTTTTACCTCAAGACCGGGTCGCTGTCCCTGATGGCGTCCGAGATTCACCCGGCGGGTTTGGGTGGTTTCCTGGAACAGCTGGAACAGCTGAAACAAAAGCTTGCTGCGGAGGGAATTTTTGCGCGGGAACACAAGCAGTCCCTGCCGTTCCTCCCGCGACGGGTAGGGCTTATCTGCGGTCATGCAGCGCGGGCACAGGCAGATGTGATTGAAAACGCGACGCGACGCTGGCCTCTGGTACAGTTCGAGATTCGCGAGGTTGCGGTGCAGGGGGAACGCTGCGCAGCGGAAGTCAGCGCGGCTATCGCGGAGCTTGATGCCCTTGCCGAGGTTGACGTAATTGTCGTGACGCGCGGGGGCGGGGCGCTGGAGGACCTGCTGGGATTCTCTGACGAGCGCGTGGTACGCGCGGCGTACGCCGCGCGTACCCCCATTGTTTCCGCAGTGGGACATGAGGAAGACACCCCGCTGCTGGATTTTGTAGCTGACTTCCGCGCTTCTACCCCCACCGATGCGGGAAAGCGGATTGTCCCGGATTTGGCTGCTGAAATTGAGGGGTTGACCGGTGCGCGCACCCGGATGACGGCACTCATTTCCAGCCGTATTGAGCTGGGGTTACGCGAACTTGACGCGATTCGCTCCCGACCGGTCATGCAAAATCCGCAGGCAGCGTTGGACGAAAGACGCCGCGATATCAATCATGGCGTGGAAATGCTGCGGTCGCGAGTGGCGGCGGTCCTGGCTAATCAGGCACGTGACTTGGCAGCGGCTCGCGCCACCCTGCGAGCCATCTCGCCTCAAGCCACTTTGGAACGCGGCTATGCCGTGTTGCGTAAACCCGATCAAACCGTCGTGACCGATGCTGGTGCAGTTCAGAAGGGTGACCTCCTGGAGGCGGTGTTGGCGCGTGGCTCCTTGGTCGCCACGGTTTTTGGCACCAATCCGCACAGAGATGAAAGGTAAAGAATCATGAGCGAAAGTAATCCTCAACAAACCGCAAACCCAGCTGATGAAGCGGGAACGGGAGTATCAGGAAACGAGGATGTCACGGAGATGAGCTATGAGGCGGCGCGCGCCGAACTCATCGAAACCGTGCAGGTCCTGGAAAACGCCGAAGCGCCCTTGGAAGACACCCTGAAATTGTGGGATCGCGGAGAAGCGCTAGCCTCGCGCTGCCAGGCTATCCTCGACTCTGCCACAGCGCGACTCGCCGAACGTCAAGCACAATGAACCTGTTTCTGCTCTTCATTATCGTTCTGGTGCTGTGGGGCGCCAGGCTGCATCGGCGCGCTGACAATTTCGAGGGATACCTGGACCACGATCACACCACCCGCATTAACGGTGTCTTTATCCTGATTGTGTTCTATGCTCACATCCGTTCCTACATGCCCTATAACCCGGCGTGGGACGGGGTGATGCACCACGTCGCGACCGGACTCGGTCAGCTGATGGTAGCGCTGTTCCTGTTCTATTCCGGTTTCGGAGTGGCGCATTCACTGGCGCACAAACCCGGCTATGTCCACACCATGCCGCTGAAGCGCGTAGCGGTGACTTGGGTGAACTTCGCCGTTGCCCAGGTCTTGTTCATCATCATGAACCTGTCGCTGTCCCGCCCCTTCACCCCGGCACAGACCGCCTGGGCGTTCCTTGGCTGGAAGTCCATCGGTTCTTCCAGCTGGTACATCTTTGCGATTCTGGTGCTCTATGCCCTGACTTGGCTGGCGTTTAGCATTTTCCGAAACCGTCCGTGGCGGGCTTTCCTGCTGAACTGTGTACTGGTGGGGGGCTTCACGCTTTTCATGTGGCACTTCAAAGGCAGCGCCACCTACACCTACAACACGTTGTGCTGTTACCTGTTGGGCATGTGTTACTGCCTGGCCCGCGAGCACTTCGAGCGTGTCTACCGCTGCACCTGGGGTTACGTCTCTGCGCTACTCATCACGGCGGCGCTCTTTGTCCTCGCCGTTAAGCTCGACCACGTGAGCTTCCTGGTGTTTGAGCTTGAAGCTATGCTGTTCTGCCTGATAATCGTACAACTCACACTGTACGTACACCTGGGCAACCCGGTGCTGTACTGGTTTGGTAAACACCTGTTCTGGGTTTACGTGCTGCAGCGTTTGCCGATGCTGACGCTGCAGGAACTCGGCATGGCTGATGCCGCCCCCTACGTTTACGCCCTGGCGTGCTTCGCGGCGACGGTGGGTCTGGCGTGGGTGATGGCGCGTCTCACCGCGCCACTTGACGCCAAACTTGCCACCTGGTCTAAATCCTGGGCGGTTTCTGGCACCAAACGCGCGGAAAAGAAAGGAAAATCTCAGCCCTGATAGGGATGCGTGTCCAGCACCTCAACCTTGATTTTCTTGCCTGTCGGCGCCACGTATTCCACGGTGTCGCCGGTCCGATGACCAGCCAACGCCACCCCGAGGGGGGCGTCGGGGGAAAACACTTGAATGTCCATTCCCTTGGCGGCATCGCGTGACCCCAGCAGGAAAGTCATCTTTTTCGGTCCGACTTTTGCCTCTACCACGCTACCCGGTCCGATGGTGCCGTCCGTGGCGGCTTCGCCTACCTCGGCGTATTTCAAGATTTCCTGCAGCTCCAGGATGCGGGTTTCGTTTTGAGATTGTTCGTCACGAGCCGCGTGATAGCCACCGTTTTCTTTCAGGTCACCTTCGCGGCGGGCCGCGTCAATTTTCTTGGTGATTTCAGAGCGAATCGGACCCGTGCGTTCGTCGAGTTCCGCTTGTAGACGGTCAAAAGACGCCTGGGTCATCCAGTTTTTCTTCGCTTCTTCAGCCATAATCGTCTCCTTGAAAGATTAAAAGATTAGCGCCTGCGTCAGGCAAGAAAGCAAGCTAGTTTAGAAATCAGCCGCAACGCAAGCGCTCATCACTCTACCAGATAATAAAACCAAGTAAAACGCTAGAAAAAACGAATCAACCCGGCAAAAGTCCGCTGCTGTGAGGAAACCCGAACCACCGACCTTGTGAAACCCTAACCGAGTATCGCGAAATACGCCGCGACGCAGTGGCACGCCCAAGCCGCGACTGTCCAGGCGTGGAAAAACTCGTGAAAACCGAAAATATTGGGACTGGGGTTCGGCAGCTTGGTAGCGTAAATCACTGCTCCGACGGTGTACGCCAAACCTCCTGCCACCAACAGCCAAAACGCCGGCAGAGAAGCCGCATAGAGCTCGGGGAAATACATCAACGCGACCCAGCCCAAAACAACGTAAAGAATCGTGGTCACCCAGCGCGGGGCGTGAGGCCAAATCAGGGAGGTGGTAATCCCCAAAATCGCCCCTACCCACACTACTGACAGCAAAATGACTCTGTCGTGTCCTGCCAGCAGACCGAACGAGATAGGTGTGTAGGTGCCGGCAATCAACAGGAAAATGTTGGCGTGATCGAAGCGGCGCAAAATCGCGTCCACCGTTTTGGGCCACGAACCCATGTGGTACACCGCGCTCATCGAGAACAGCACCAAGGAAGCTAGCATATAGACGACGCAGGCGAACTTTAGAGATAACGGCGCCAAAACCAGCAACACGATAGAAGCCGTCATGGACAGCGGGGTGGCGACAGTGTGAATCCAGCCGCGCATAGCTGGTTTGCGGCGCATCGCTTTCCAGTCCCAGCGTTGAAAAGTGTAGGGCCGTCCGGTGCGAGGATTAACCAGACGCGGCATTAGCGTCCTTCCAGATTTTTTACCCATAACAATCCCCCCCGCACACCTCACCCCATCCGCGGCGCTCCAGGACGGGCAAGTTAAGTGTTTTATGTTTTAAACTGATTATGTGAGCAGCTCCGTAAAAAAGTCAAAGCCCGGAATCCTTTACCAGATTTACGCCAGACGTTTGACTCATGAGATTGACCCGGCAGGGGTGCCGCAGCATATCGGCATTATCCTGGACGGAAACCGGCGCTGGGCGAAAGCGGAAGGCGCTCCGACGACCCGCGGACACCAGCGCGGGGCTTTGAAAATTACCGAAGTGTTGCAGTGGTGCGAGGAATGGCCCGTGAAAGTCGTCACCTTGTGGATGCTTTCGATAGACAACCTGGGGCGGAAAGCCGCGGAGCTGCAGCCCTTGCAAGATGTTATCGGTCGGACCGTGCAAGGTCTGCAAGCCTCGGGTCGATACCATTTGCGGGTTCTGGGCGACACGTCTCTGTTGGATTCCGACCTGGCGGATATCTTGCGCGCGGCTGACGGCACCGGACCAGAACAGGCACTGGTGGTCAATATCGCCGTTGCCTATGGGGGACGCCAGGAAATCGTGAATGCCGTGCGGGAATACCTCACCGAAGCCGCACAGAAAGGCGAAACCTTGGCGGAGGTAACGGACCAACTCCGACTGGAGGATATCGAGGCACACCTGTACACCAAGGGGCAACCCGATCCTGACCTGGTGATTCGTACTTCGGGAGAGCAGCGACTCAGCGGATTTTTGCTGTGGCAAAGCGCGAATTCAGAGTTTTATTTCTGTGAAACGTACTGGCCGAGCTTCCGCAAGGTCGACTTCCTGCGTGCCCTGCGCGACTACGGAAATCGGGAACGTCGCTTGGGTAAGTGAGTCGCGCTACCTCCCGTCCGACCAACTGCACAGGAGGAAGTGCGGAAATACGTTGCTTTTGCACACGAGAACCGCGTGCTATTGATAAAGTCGAGATATGGCTACCCCCGCGCGCACCTATGTGCTTGATACGTCCGTGTTGTTGTCCGATCCAAAGGCGCTGCTCAAGTTTGCTGAACATCAGGTGGTGCTGCCGGTGGTGGTCATCACCGAGTTAGAGAAAAAGCGTCACGATCCGGAGCTGGGATATTTTGCCCGCAAAGCGCTGCACTTGCTGGACGATTTGCGGATTGCGAACGGTCGGCTGGATCGGTCGATTCCGGTCGGTTCACAAGGGGGGACCGTGCGGGTCGAGCTGAACTCTCTCGATGACTCGGTGCTCCCCTCCGGGATGCGCTTGGGCGACAATGACACGAAGATTTTGGCAGTCGCCGCCAACCTGGCAAAAGCTGGGGCGGATGTGACGGTCGTGTCCAAAGACCTGCCAATGCGGGTGAAAGCGTCTTCTCTCGGGTTGGACACGGATGTGTACCGTAACTCGCTGTCGCGGGCAGACACCTATCGCGGGGTCGTTCGTGGCGAGATGAGCGAACAGGACATGTCGCGGCTGTATCAAGACGGCGCGGTGGAATTCGACACGATTGTGTTGACTGACGAACCAGGGGACGAAGCTGACGACCTCGCCGCCAGCAACGATTCGGAGTGCCTGGGGTGCGAACCCGATAGCAGTGTCGAAGTCGCCGAATCTGAAATCCTCACGCTGGAGGAACAGCCCATCCATACCGGAATTATTTTGAGTTCCCCGCGCGGTTCTGCCTTGGCAACCATCTGGAATGACTACCAGGTACACCTGGTGCGCACGGATCGGGAACTGTTTGGCGTGAAGGGCCGCTCTGCGGAGCAACGTATCGCAATGGATCACCTGGTTAACCCCGATATCGGCATTGTGTCCCTGGGGGGACGGGCGGGAACCGGCAAGTCAGCGCTGGCTTTAGCGGCGGGGCTGGATGCGGTGGTGGAGCGTCACGAGCACCGCAAGATTATCGTATTTCGCCCAATTTACGCGGTCGGGGGTCAGAGCTTGGGGTTCTTGCCCGGTAGTGGCGAGGAAAAGATGGATCCGTGGGCACAAGCCGTGTTCGACACCCTGTCTTCGATTGTGGCTCCCGAGGTTGTTGACGAAGTGGTGGCGCGGGGGCTGTTGGAAGTGCTGCCGCTGACCCACATTCGCGGTCGTTCCTTGCATGATGCATTCGTGATTGTGGACGAAGCGCAGTCGCTGGAACGTAACGTGTTGCTGACTGTGCTCTCGCGGATGGGTCAGAACGCTAAAATTGTGCTGACTCATGATGTTTCACAGCGCGATAATCTGCGGGTAGGACGCTATGACGGTATCGCGGCAGTTATCGAAGATTTGAAAGGTTCGTCCCTGTTCGCGCACACCACCCTGATGCGTTCGGAACGCAGCGCCATCGCGGATTTGGTCACCAGTCTGCTCGATTACTAAGCCACTGCGCCCCCAAGTCTGTCCCCGAGCGCCACGCTATTGTGTGACGCGGATTTGAGCACGCTCGAAGGTGACAATTCCTGTTGATTTTTGGCGGTTTCGGGTGTTGATACCGCAGCATTTTGCCACTGAATGCTAGTTTGATACCCGTGCGTGATGACGAAAACCCGCAAAATCTCCCGTTTCCTCCGGAGGCACAATCATTGCTGATGCGCTCAGCCATCGCTGCCGCGCTCGCTTCCAAGCGTTTGGCGGAGGAAAAGGGCGTATTTCGGTTGACTCCCTCGGAATGGGCTGAGCTGGAGGCGTCTTCTCGTCCTTGAGCGCCCGGTCATTCTCCCTGGTCAGAGCCGGAGGGGATAAAAGTTCCGATGATTTTGCTAGACTGAGCCTGCGCGTATGGCGCGATTCCGATTTTCAAAGGACGACGAAAGAACAATGCCTGCGATAGTAGTTCTGGGAGCCCAGTGGGGCGACGAAGGTAAAGGAAAAGCAACTGATCAGCTGGCCAAAGACGTGGACTTTTCGGTCAAATACAACGGCGGCAACAATGCTGGTCACACTGTGGTGGTTAATGGGGAAAAGTTTGCGCTACACCTGCTGCCCACCGGCATTCTGTCTCCGCGGGTGACCCCGGTTATCGGCAACGGCACCGTCATCGACCCGAAAGTTTTGTTCCAGGAAATCGATGACTTAGAGAAGCGGGGTGTCCCCTGTGACCGGTTGCTCATCTCTAGCCGTGCCCATGTGATTACGCCTTTCGCCATCGCCATAGACCATTCTTCGGAAAAGTTCCGGGGCACTCGCAAAATCGGTACTACCGGTCGCGGAATTGGTCCGACCTATGCTGAAAAAATGTACCGGATCGGGATTCAAGTCCAAGACCTGTTTGACCCCGAAATCTTGGGCGAAAAAGTCACCGTCATGTCCGACCTTGTGAAGAGTCTCTCCCAGGGCTGGTCCCATGCCGAACCGATTGACCCCGTTGAAGTTACCCAGGAACTGCTGTCCTACTCGGAGCGGCTGCGCCCGATGGTGGCAAATACTTCCCTGGTGCTGAATAACGCGCTGGACGAAAATCGGGTGGTGCTGTTTGAGGGCGGTCAGGCGACCATGCTGGACATCGACCACGGCACCTATCCTTACGTTACCTCGTCGAACTGCACCGCGGGTGGCGCCTGCACCGGGACCGGCATCGGACCGACCCGTATCGACCGCGTGGTCGGAGTCATGAAAGCCTACACGACTCGCGTGGGGGAGGGACCTTTCCCGACGGAGCTGACCGACGATACTGGTGAAACACTGCGGAAACTCGGCGGTGAATACGGAGCGACTACGGGACGTCCGCGCCGGACCGGCTGGTTTGACGCCGTAGTGGCGCGATACGCCGTGCGGGTCAACGGTCTGACCGACCTGGTGATGACGAAATTGGACATTTTGTCGGAGTTTGAAACCATTCCGGTCTGCGTGGGCTACGAAACGCCGCGTGGACGCACCGACCAGATGCCTGATTATTCAGTTGATTTCGCCGCTTCTCGCCCCATTTACGAAGAAGTCCCTGGCTGGAAAGGCGAGGACATTAGTGGCATCACCGACTTCCGGAAACTTCCTCAGGCGGCGCAAGATTACGTCACTTACCTGGAGGAAAAGGTCGGCTGCCGCATCTCCGTCATCGGGACGGGCGCGTCTCGTGAAGACGCTATCGTGCGACACAGCCTCGTCTGACACCGTTACGGTTTTTGTTAGGGTCTTGCCTGCGCAAAAGCGCGGGTGGGAGGTTCTTCCGTACGGTACTGTCGGACCGGTGGTTCACCACCGGTAACCCGTGCCATCCGGAGGAACGGTCGCACTGACCTTTTGACCGCGAAAAAGTTGCACAAATTCACCTCGGAGTGGGACTTAACTCCCTGCACAATGTTCGAAAATGCGCGATAATTAGCGTGTAAGAGAAACATTCTATGGAGGAGGCCCTTTATGGCTGTTACTGAATCCGATGTCCGCGCTGCTGCTCCCGCAAATGCTCCTGAAGAGGTAGTTGATTGGGTTGTTAAGGTTGCGGCAATGACTACTCCGGAATCTATTGAGTTCTGTGATGGTTCCCAAGAGGAATGGGATCGTCTCTCGCAACTGCTGGTTGATGCCGGAATCTTTACCCGTTTGAACCCGGAGAAGCGCCCGAACTCGTTCTTGGCGCGTTCGTTGCCCTCCGACGTGGCGCGTGTGGAATCCCGCACCTTCATCTGCTGCGAAAAGGAAGAAGACGCTGGTCCTACGAACCACTGGGCTGACCCCAAGGAAATGAAGGAAACCCTGATTGGGGAAAACGGCGTGTTCCAGGGCACGATGAAAGGACGCACCATGTACGTGGTGCCGTTCTCGATGGGTCCGTTGGGCGGTCCGATTTCCCAGCTGGGCATCGAACTGACCGACTCTGCCTACGTGGTGTTGAACATGCGCATCATGACGCGCATGGGTGCTAAGGCGATGGACTTGATTAACTCGGGCAAGCCGTGGGTTCCGGCAGTTCACTCGGTGGGCGCCCCACTCGAACCGGGTCAGAAGGACACGAACTGGCCGTGCAACGAAACGAAGTACATCACGCACTTCCCCGAAACCAACGAGATTTGGTCCTACGGCTCGGGTTACGGCGGGAACGCTCTGCTGGGCAAGAAGTGCTTCGCGCTGCGTATCGCCTCCACTATGGCGCGTCGCGACGGCTGGATGGCAGAGCACATGCTGATTTTGCGCCTGACGGACGAAAAGACTGGCAATCGTTACCACGTGACGGCAGCGTTCCCGTCGGCTTGTGGCAAGACGAACCTCGCCATGTTGCAGCCCACCATCAAGGGCTACAAGGTCGAGACTATCGGCGACGACATCGCCTGGATGCGTCCCGGTCCCGACGGTACCCTGCGTGCCATCAACCCCGAGGCGGGCTTCTTTGGTGTGGCTCCGGGAACCTCCCACAAGACCAACCCGATGGCGATGGAAGCCATGAAAGAAAACACTATCTTTACCAACGTGGCTCTGACCGATGACGGTGACGTGTGGTGGGAAGGTTGCGACACCGAGGCTCCGGAACACCTGATTGACTGGAAGGGCCAGGATTGGACTCCGGCCTCCGGCGAAAAGGCTGCTCACCCGAACAGCCGTTTCACCGCCCCAGCCAAGCAGTGCCCGATTATCTGCCCCGACTGGGAAGCTCCCGAAGGCGTGCCGATTGACGCGGTGCTCTTTGGCGGTCGCCGCGCCACCAACATCCCGCTGGTTGCTGAACAGTACACCCCGGCTCACGGCGTGTTCATCGGTTCCAATGTGTCCTCTGAGGTCACTGCCGCTGCCACCGACGTCAAGGCTGGTTCCTTGCGTCACGACCCCTTTGCGATGCTGCCGTTCTGCGGTTACAACATGGCCGACTACTGGGGTCACTGGCTGGAGATGCAAGAGAAGCTGGGCGACAAGTTCCCGCGCGTCTACCAGGTCAACTGGTTCCGCAAGGACGAGGACGGCAACTTCCTGTGGCCCGGATATGGTGATAATTCCCGCGTCCTGGACTGGATTGTCAAGCGCGTGTCCGGTCAGGTCGACGCCATTGACGGTCCGACCGGCAAGTACCCGAAGTTCGAGGACTTCAACACCGAGGGGATTGACCTGGATCGCGCCACCTGGGACAAGTTGTTCGCAATTGACCCTGAGGCTCTGTTGGAGGAAACCAAGGATACCGAGGCTTACTTTGCGAAGTTCGGCGACAAGCTCCCGGCGCAGCTAAAGGCTGAGCTGGAAGCCTTGCGTGAGCGCCTGCACGCTGCCAAGTAGTTAGTGCGCAAAGGCACTGACCCATTAATATTTTGGCGGGCAGTCACCATTCGGTGGCTGCCCGCCTTTGTATGCCAATAGTTTGTCAGAAAGCCTAAACCTCGGACCGGGCACAGCGCAGACGTGAGCTTAGTAGACCGTCAGCTTGGCGTTGCCGTCTGACCAGGAAACTACCACGTCATAGCCGGATAGTTTGAAAATCTTGGACCGGACCACCAGACGGAATTGCAGACCTTGGTCTGCCAGTGTGACCCGGCTGATGGACAGTCGATTCGTGGTGGTGTTCTCAAAATGCCCGTCGTCGAAAATCCGCTGCCAGATTCCGGCGCGTTTCACCTGCCACTCATAGGTCGTGTCGAACAGGGAGCCATCGGGATCCATAATCGGCGACGCTTCGAAAGAGACACGCGACCCCACCGGGACTTTTGCACTCGAAGGCATGTTCTTTAACCCCTGGACCGCCACCCGTACCGGTTCAGAAGTAGCGGTCCCTTCTGAAGAAATCGCAACCAGACGGTACTCGGTGTTCTTGGATCGCTCCCAGGACCAGATGCCATCAGGAGTGAAGGTTTCCTGGTTAGCTCCGGGAATGTCTGTCCAGACTCCGCCATGATCCCGTTCCTGCCACTGATATTTCGGCACCGGCCAAGCGGAGACTTGCATACTGATGGGGTTGACCAGTTTGTACCCCACACCGGTGAGAGGCTGTTCCATTAGCTGCAGATGGGGAGGAGTCTTTTCCAGAGGGGTCAACGGATCGAACAGCGCTACTTGGTACTCGTAAGTGCTCCGCGGGGCGTTCTTAACTCCCTCAATCTTCACCTTGTACACCAGGTTTTCCTGACCTACCGGCTTTTTCTCGATGGTGGGGAACTTCATCAGCAGGGTGGAATAGTCTGCGATTGCGCGGGGCGAGTACGTTACCCCTCGTTCAGCAGGGTGAATGGTGGTTAGAGGTATCGGGTTTCCGTTAGGGTCGATAATGGTAGCTTTGGCAGTGGAAAGGTCTGCGTTTAGCACCGAGAAGCTCCAACGTTCCACGTCCATTCCGGAGTTGGTTTCCCCGACTGAGGTCAACAGTTGTTTGGGGAAAAATCCTGCCGAGGGCCAGCTCATCCATTCCGGAGTGGGTGCTTGGGGATTGTGCATGGCTTCGGCGGGCAGTCCTGGATATGGTTCGCCGGTCCGCACCGAGATGGCGGTATAGCCCGCGGTGGCGCCGATGGAAGTCAGGGACAATTGCGGGTCCATCATAAACAGACGGTGTCCCAGCTGGTCATTGATGGGGTTGGATTGATTGGAATAATCCATGTAGTACCACAGGGCTGTCTCCGCGGAGGTTTGCGAGATAGATTGAGCGAGGTTGGAGTGCCGGGCACCCCGCACCGCATCTTCGGTGGCACAAGCGAATCCCTCAACCGCCGGGTAGTGGGACAGTTTGCCGTTGCGGGCACTAACCATGGCCGCGGCTTGAGTGTAGGGGGCAATCGCCCCGGAGGTGTCCAGCGCCACCGCATTTAGACCGTTGAGCCCGCGCATGAAATTCCACGCATCCAGGACCGGGCGAATCCCGTCCGTGACGGCTTGACCGGGATTACAGTTTTCCAAGTCCACCCCGACACTCATGGCGGGACGAATCATGTTTTTTTCGTAATGTGCCAGGTAAGCACGGCGAACTTCGGATTTTGAAGTCGTGTCAATAAAGTTGTCATCCGGTGGGGCTGGCTGGTGCAGTTCGGCGGAGTGGACATGACCGGGAGCTTTTGCGGCGCCCAATCTCTCGCTGTTCGGGAGCGTAGGTGCCTCTAGCAGGCACGCTACGAGGATGCAGACTATCGAGATGAACGCCAGAAGTGGCGTTAGTTTAGTGTCTAACGCACGGCGCATCACTCAGTCCCTCCCCTCACAAATGGCAACACTCCAGGCCCCTTACACAGAAATGGAAACTGGTGATTTGGGCACACCTGCCCCCTTTAATCGTATCGGCAGCCAATAAGTCATAAATGAAAAATCAATATCTTGACATATTTTAGGCGGTGTCGGCAAAAGGGCGTGGCGGGGGTTTGCTGCCGGGTGCGGCGTTTACCGTTGATTTTCGTTGCCAGTAGGGACCATGCAAATCGGATGAACCTGACAGGAGTGTTTTTACTGTGAGATAAATCACAGGCAATTCGAGAGCTTAGTCCTAACAAATTAGATGGTGACGAAGTCGGCAGGAAATCCTTGAATTTTACGGAATCGGGGAATTCGAGGTATGTTTCAGAGAGAAAACTCATTTTTTGCGCATTTAAAAGGAGTAAGACTTAGTGGCTGAAGCAAACCAAAAACTCGTGATTGTCGAGTCTCCGGCGAAAGCCCGGACCATTGGGAAGTTCCTCGGCGAAGACTTTGACGTCGAGGCATCGGTGGGTCACATTCGCGACCTCGCGCAACCCTCGGACCTTCCCGCCACGTTGAAAAAGACTGGCTACGCGAAATTTGCGGTTGACTTGGATCACGACTTTGAGCCGTACTATGTGATTGACGGGGATAAGAAAAAGAAAGTCAGCGAGTTAAAAGCCCGGCTGAAAGATGCCGACGAACTCCTGCTCGCCACTGATGAGGACCGCGAAGGGGAGGCTATTGCCTGGCACCTGCTGGAGGTGCTCAAACCGAAAGTCCCCGTGAAACGCATGGTGTTTCACGAGATTACCAAAGACGCTATCAACCGCGCCCTCGACAACCCCCGCGAGCTGGACACCGACCTGGTGAACGCCCAAGAAACTCGCCGCATCCTGGACCGCTTGGTTGGCTATGAAGTTTCTCCCCTCTTGTGGCGCAAGATTCGCACCGGCTTGTCGGCAGGACGGGTGCAGTCGGTGGCGACTCGCATGATTGTCGACCGGGAACGCGACAGGATGCAGTTTAAGTCCGCTGAATACTGGGATTTAGTGGCGTGGCTGACCCCCGCGGCGGGCGGCACCGAGTTTTCCGCTACCCTGCGTGAGGTGGATGGCAAACGCATCGCCACCGGCAAGGACTTTGATGAGCACGGAGAGCTCAAGTCCGCGGCGCAAAAGTCCGGGGTGTTTGCCTTGGACGGTACGGCAGCGCAATCGTTGGCTGATGCACTCAGTGAGAGCGCAACCTGGTCGGTCGATGACATCGACTCCAAGCCCTACCGCCGTCGTCCCCCCGCGCCCTTCACCACGTCCTCCCTGCAACAGGAAGCCTCCCGGAAGCTCCGCTTGAACTCGCGCGATACTATGCGTGTGGCGCAGTCCCTGTATGAAAACGGGTATATCACCTATATGCGTACCGACTCGGTAAACCTGTCTGAACAGGCCATTTCCGCCGCGCGGTCCCTGGCGGTGAGCCGTTTCGGCAATGATGCGGTCCCGGATAAACCCCGCGTCTACGAAACGAAAACGAAGGGAGCACAGGAGGCTCACGAAGCTATCCGTCCCGCCGGAGAAAAGTTCCAATTGCCCTCCAGCTTGGAAGGTAAACTCGACCCGCGCGAGTGGAAACTGTACAACCTCATCTTCCGGCGTACCCTGGCTTGCCAGATGAACGACGCCACCGGTACCACGGTGTCAGTAAAAATCGCGGCGGTCCCTGCGGACGGCTCGGTGCGTGCCGAGTTCGGAGCCTCGGGAACAGTGATTGAAAATCCTGGTTTCCTCTCCGCTTACGAAGAAGGTCGGGATGAGGGTGATGAACCGGCGGCGACTCCCGGCGGGGGCAAGACCGGGGAGGCACGGTTGCCGCGGATGCAAGCCGCGGATCGGCTGCAACTCGATCACTTGGACTCTGGCGAGGACCGCCAGCATTTCACGACCCCGCCTGCCCGCTACACGGATGCCTCGCTGGTCAAAGCGATGGAAGAACGTGAGATAGGGCGACCCTCGACCTATGCCTCCACGATTTCTACCATTGTGGACCGACAGTATGTGTATCGACGCGGGCAAGCCTTAGTGCCGTCGTGGCTGGCGTTTTCCGTGGTGAAACTGCTGGAAGAAAACCTGCCCGGACTGATTGATTACGACTTCACTGCCGATATGGAAGCCGATTTGGATAAAATCGCGGCTGGGAAAGCCGACCGCACCCAGTGGTTGAAGAATTTTTGGTATGGGCGAGGTAAAGGCTCCGACCTGCAAGGATTAGGGTTGCAGCGCGCGGTGGCAGAACTGGGAGACATTGACGCCGCCGCCCTGAACACGGTGGAGCTGGGTGAAGGTATTGCCCTGCGCGTGGGGCGTTACGGACCTTACCTGCAGCGTGGTGAGGAACGCGCTTCGGTTCCCGACACGGTGGCTCCCGATGAGCTGACCCTGCAGGTCGCTAAGGAACTGTTGGAAAAAGGCGCCCAGGGTGATCGAGTGTTGGGGGTACACCCCGAAACTGGGTTGGAAATTGTCGCCAAGAACGGCAGGTTCGGACCTTATGTGGAAGAGCTGCAGCCCGAACCACAAGCTGAAACCGATGGTGAAACTAAGCCCAAGAAGACTGCGAAAAAGAAAACCAAAAACCGGACTTCCTCCCTTTTGAAAACACAGTCCCTGGATACGCTTACGCTGGAAGATGCCCTGCAACTGTTGAGCTTGCCGCGCACGGTCGGGCAGGACAGCGAAGGCGTGGACATCGTGGCGTCGAACGGGCGGTATGGTCCTTACATCAAACGCGGCACCGACACGCGCTCGTTGGAAAGCGAGGAACAGCTGTTCACGCTGACGACCGAGCAAGCGTTGGCGTTGCTGGCGGCTCCGAAAACTCGCGGACGGGCGGCGACGTCACAAACCGTGATGATGGAGTTTGGTGAGGACCCCGAAACGGGTCAGAAAGTCACCCTTAAGAATGGTCGCTACGGACCTTATGTGACGGATGGAACCACGAATGCCACCGTGCCGCGCGGCACCGACCCCGCGACGTTGACCGAAAGCGCGGCGTTTGAACTCTTGGCGATTAAACGCGCCAAGGGACCAACTAAGAAACGCAAAGCGCCGGCTCGCAAGACTACAGCAAAGAAAACCGCCAAGAAAACTACTGCCAAAACCGCGAAAAAGTAGGCGAAAGCCTGCCGGGTTCGTCCCGTTGGTGGAACCGCCCTGCAGGGAACCCCCGCGCCAAGCGTGGTGGTGAAGCCGGCGGGAACCCCGCGGTCAAGCCGCGGGACGGCGAGTCAGTCCAACCCGAGTTCTTTGCGCAGGCGGGCGACGTGCCCGGTGGCGCGCACGTTATATTTCGCGGAGGCTAACGTGCCGTCCGGGCTGACCACAAAGGTCGAACGCACCACTCCGAGTTTTTTCGTCAGGGGTTTCACCTGCCACACACCATAGTCCGATAGGACTTTATGCTCCGGGTCGGAGCCCAAGGCAAAGTTCAGGGTCTGTTTGTCACGGAACTTTTCCAGGGCGGGGATTTCATCCGGGCTGATGCCGATGACCGTGTATCCCGCGGATTTCAGGGAGTTCAGGGAATCGCGAAAGTCACAAGCCTCCGTGGTGCAGCCCGGCGTCATCGCACGGGGGTAAAAGTACACCACCACCCCGGCTTTTGCAGACTGGAGAGCCTCGACCAGGTGGAAGGCACCTTCGGTGGTTTCGATCGTAAAGTCAGGGGCCGCATCGCCCACGCTCAGTTTCTGTTCCATGCCTCTATCCTATAGGCGGACGGGGTGAACTGGCAGGGCGGTGCGGGACACCTGGAATTGACTGAGTTTGTTCCGCTACCGGGGCGGGGGTAAACCCGGTAAATTATCTCGTCGCAGGTTGCGGATTAGCCCAGTTCCAGGCTGTAATCAGCCCAGTAATCCAGCAGTTCCCGGTCGTGGCTGATGGCGATAACCGCAAGTCCCCGTGCCGAGCGTCGCTGAATCGCCCGCACCAGGCTGGCGGTACTGAAAGTGTCCAGCATGGCAGTGGCCTCGTCACAAATCAGCACCGTGGGATTGGTCAATAGACATCTGGCCAAGGCAACGCGCTGCAGTTGACCCTCTGAAACTTCCGCCGGGAAGCGCCGCCTGAACTCAGAGGGAATCCCCAGTTCATCGCAGATTTCCGCGGCTTGTTTGCGGCGCACGTCTGGCGGCACATCCGCGTAAACTAACGGTTCCTCGATGATTTGCCCCAGCGTCCACCGCGGATTCACGGAGCGTCGAGGTGACTGGAACAGCATCGCCACTCCAGGTTGTACCGCCGCGTGTGGGTGCTGTTTAGGGGCGGGGCTTTTGCCCTGTGGAGTGGTCGTTTCCCCGGAGTCGCACCAGCGAATTCGACCTGTCAGAGGAGTGAGGCGCCCGGCAATTGCCCTGGCGGTAGTGGTTTTGCCGCAACCCGAGTCTCCGAACCATCCCACGGTTTCGCCGCGGTGCAGGCTCAGGTTAAAGGCTGTGACCACCGGAACGCCATGGTATCCGACGGTCAGGTCGCGTACCTCCAACACGGTTTCGTGGGTCACTTCGGATGCCGGTCGAGGTTGGTTCTCGTGGCCAGAAGCGGGGTGCGGCGCGGATGTATCGGTCCTGTTTCGTGCCATGTTGCGCGGCAAAGCCGCTAGTAGCTCCCGCGTGTAAGGATGTCGCGGCGTATCGAGCACCTGCGTTGCGGTGCCTTGCTCCAACACCTGACCGTGACCCAGCACTGTCACCTGATCTGCCAGGGGCAAATCCAGCAACAACGCCAAATCGTGGGTGATGGACAACACTGCCAGACCCCGGTCTGCTAACTTTCGCAACAGCTGCCAAATCTGGTCGCGCCGAGTTTCGTCCAATCCTGCGGTGACCTCATCCGCAATCAACACTGCGGGGTTCCCTGCCAAAGCCAGAGCCAAGTTAGCACGGGTCAACATGCCGCCGGACAACTCGTGCGGATAAGCCGCCAGGGAATCCGTAGGAAATCCCGTCATTTCGCACAAATCCGTTACAGTCGCGGGCTCGGGGGTCGCCACGGAAAGCAATTCCGCCCGGTCCCGGCGCCTGAGTAGCTTGACGGATTCTTCCAGCTGGTCGCCAACGGTACGGTTCGGCGCGAAAGCTGTGGCGCTGGATTGAGACGCCACCGCGATGAGATGCCCCCGAATCGTCCGCCAGGGACGGTTTTTGCCATAAAGTTTTCTCCCGCCAACGCTGACTTGCCCGCTGACCTGCATCTTTCCGGGCAGCATTCCGGTGGCAGTTTTTGCCAGAATCGATTTCCCTGCCCCGGATTGTCCCAGCAGTACATGCAGTTCGCCGGGTTTAACCTGCAGGTTTACGTGGTCTTCCAAAACCAGGTCGCGTTCCGTGGGGGAATTGGCTGTCGATGCTGACTTTGCGGCGGTGCTGCCGGTTAGGGACTTCTGACGCTGGTCAGAAATCCAGCCAGAACGCGGAACCGTAACGCTCAAATCCTGAAATTCCAAGGCGGGTGGGGCGGTATTTTCGTCTGGTTCCCCGGCTGGAGCCTCATGCACACACGGGGGAACGTCGCTGGCAGGAACACTCAAATCCCCTACCAAAGTGTCGGACTCTGCGGAATCTGTTTCTCCGGCTGCACCGCGCGAAGCCTTGCCCAAACCCGAAGCCCACCCGAAAATGAGCAGGGTCAACAGTACTAATGCACCTGCTGGAAACACCAGTTCCCACCAGCAGCCAATCAGGATTTCCGTGCGCGCCACCTCTAGCAGGGTTCCCAGCGAAGGCTGGTCGGGAGAAATCCCCAGACCCAGGAAAGACAGGGTAGACTCGTGCCAAATCGCGTGGGGGAACAGCAGTACGACACTAACTTTCATCTGACCGAACACCGAAGGCAGCAGGTGTTTACGCGCCACCTGCCAGTGGCTCGCGCCTGCCAGATAAGCAGCTTCGACATACTCCAATTCACGTGTGGAGAGGGCAATGGAACGCACAATACGCGCAACCGGCGACCAATGCACCAGGGCAATCGAAGCGATAATAGCTACGAGAGAACCGGGGTAAAACGCTACAATCGCAATGCCCAGCAGCAGCTGGGGCAGTGCATTAATCGTGTCGGTAAAGCGCATCAGCAACGAGTCGACTTTTCCGCCCCAGGACGCTGCCACGGCACCAATCAGTACCCCAATGACCGTGGAGACTACAGCACAGACTGCTGCCACGAAAATGCTGACCCGCAGCCCCAAAGCCACGCGCACCAACAAATCATGCCCTGCCAAGTCAGTGCCAAACCAATGTGCGGCACTGGGCGCCAACCGTGCTTGTGACAAATCCGCCTCGTGCAAATCCGTGCCGGCAAAAAACGGCAAGATTGCCGCATAGAGCAGCATCAACACCAAGGCGCAGAAAGACAGACGGCTGGGGCTAAACGCGCGTCGCAGTGAAACGGGGAAGGTCAACTTAAGATTCATAGCGCACCCGTGGATCGAAATAGAGATACAAAACATCAGCGACCAGATTGCCGATAATTACCAGTGCTGCCGATGCCAAAGTCAGAAAAGTTAGCAGCGGTAAATCCAGTCCTTTAGCGGAAGCTACCAGCGCTGCCGCCAGTCCACCCCAAGAAAAGACTTCCTCGACCAGCACTGCTCCGACAATCAGTTCCGGCAGGCGCATCCCCACCATGGTGATGGTGGGAGCCAGGGACAGCGGCAGGACCGAACGGCGGATTAAGGTGCTTTGCGGAATTCCGCGTTGAATCCCGGCTTTCCACCAGTCGGAATGGAGATTCTCTTGGGCACGTTCCCACAAGGTCAACAGCATCCACGGCATTTGGGTTAACGCCAACACGCTGGCAGGCAAGATTAGATACGACAACTCCCAGGATGAGGTGGCATCTGGACCCGTGCGCCCCCCGGCGGGGAACCATCCGGTTCCTAAAGCCAGGAATAACACTGCCCCCAAAGCCAACACAAAGGGGGGGATGGCTTGGATAAACAGCATGAGAGCTTGGAATACGCGTCCCAGCCAGTTCCACCGCAGCCCGAGTATCCCCAAGACGATACTCAGCACGAAAGCCAGGACCAGACCCACCCCCGATAGCACCAGGGTGGCTTCGCAGCGTTCTGCCAAGACTTGCACGACGGGTTGATTATAGGTGCGGGAAAAACCCAAATTGCCATGAATCAGATCACTAGCCCAAGCCAACCAGGCTCCGTGCCAGGATTGATCCAAATTAAGCGCCTTCGCGATGGATTCCCGTTGGGTGGCGCTGAGGAACTGATAGCGGTCACCCAAGTACGCCACCAGCGGGTTCAAGGGCGATACGGCGGCGAGCAGGAAAACACCTACTGAAATCGCCACCAGCAGCACCGGCAACGCCAACAGGCGGTTGCGTACCAAAATCCACACCTGGCGGCGTCGCTCGTGGCGACGCGCCAGGCGCAGAGTTATTCCGGTGCTTACTTCTCCCATTGCCCCAGGTTCCACCACGGACCCCAATTCACGCCGTGAGAGTGTGGCTCTACCGTCAGATTCCCGGTCTTCCAACCGGCATCACGGGTGACATAGGTGTGCTGCAAGAATGCCAGGAACACGTGGTTCGGGGCTTCCAAATACTGCTTTTGGGCTTGCTGGTAGAGCTTCACGCGTTCGGATTCATCCCCGGATTTGCGTGCCTGTTCCAGGATTTTATCCATTTCCGGCGAGCCGTAGTTGCCGGGGTTATCGTACTGCGAGGTATTTGCTTCGCGGGTGTGCAGAATCGAGTACACCTGAGTGTCGATGGAGTACGGCTTGTCGCCGCCACCCAGCAAGATACCGACTTTGTCCAGGCGTCCATCCAGCGCATCCCAAGTCGTTCCTTCCAGTTTCACGTCTACGCCCAGTGGCTTCATGGCGGCTGCGAAAGCCACCGATAGGTCACGGCGCACGGTGTCATTGGAGCTGTAAGCCAGGGTGAAAGCCGCACGCTGACCGTCTTTTTCGCGAATCCCGTCCGCGCCGGGTTTCCAGCCGGCAGCGTCCAGACGCTTCTTGGCGCCTTCCAAGTCGAACTTAAACTGTGCTCCTGGGTCGTAAGCCTCGTAAACTGCAGAAACCGGGGTGGAAGCCGGTTTACCCGCCCCAAACAGTACTTTTTTGATGATTTCCTGGCGGTTCACGGCTTCATTCATGGCAATCCGGGCCTGTAGGTCGGCGCAAAATGCGTTGCTGCCGGGGAAACTAATTCCGCGCCAGTCAGCGGAATCCGCACGTACCACCTGGTAACCGGGGAGGTTTTTCAGGCTGTTTGCCAAAGCGGGAGGAATAATCGAACCGTCGAATTCCTTGGTGCGAATCCGTGCCACGCGAGCGGCATCGTCGGGAACATAAACAGTGGTCAGCTGCTTAACCTGCGGTGCCTTGCCCCAATAATTGGGGTTGGCTACCCACACGGCTTTCTGGCTGTCGAGTGTTTTCAGGACATATGGTCCGGTTCCTACGGGTTTGGTGTTTAGGGGAGATTCACTCGCCAATCCACCTTTCATGTATTCACCAGGTGCCAGTCCTAGCAGCAGTCGAGAGGGAAAATCAGGGTAGGGGTACTTGAGCTTGAAAGTGACCTTGTTTCCGTCTGCGTTAATTTGGTCCACCATCTCGTAAGAGGCTCCGATTTCCGAAGCCGTGTCGGGATTCATCACTTCTTTGTAATTAGCCACCACGTCTTGCGCATCAAAATCGCTGCCGTCCGAGAATTTCACTCCGTCGCGGACTTCCACGGTCCACTCGGTTTTATCTGCGTTAGAGGTCGGCATCGCAGTCGCCAGGACTGGACGCAGCTCCGGTAGTTTATGCGGGTCTTTGCTTTCCAGCCCCAGCAGACCTTCATACATGGGGGAGACACCGAGTTCGGCATAGCCGTTGGTGGGGTTGTATCCTCCCAGTTCAAAAGCGTCCGCCAGGGTGATTTCATCGGCGGCTGCGGATTTGCCGGCGCCAGCGGAGCCTTTCGGGGAGGTACCTCCTTGACAAGCGCTGAGGCTCAAAGCTAGCGCCACGGCAGCGCCGCTGACAGCAAGGGTCTTTAAGTTGAATTTGCCAGGGTGGCAGGGGTGAGACATAGCTGCTCCTTGTGTGTAACGTATTGCTTTCATGCAGGGTTAATAATGTCCACATAGACATATGTCAGTTCGCAAAGATATTACCATGCGGTCAGTATTGCGGCAATTCTCTCGGTAGCAAGGAAATCCAGAGATAACGCGCCAAAATCAGATGGATAATGTCACAATTGGAGAGATGCAAGGAAGGAAACAGTCATGAGCAAGCTGCCCGCCGCCGAGATACGTGCCCTGCGTGAAATCTTGGCGCATCCTCACGGAATTGGTGCGGGATGCCGGTGCGCGACGGAGACGGAGCTGCCGCCCCACGAAAGCGGAAAACCTCATGCATCCGAGGAAACTCACGACGAAAACCAGACCCGCCATGGTCGACCGGCGCACTCCCCCATGCAGCCGGTAGACATCGATGAGATTGCGAACACCTGGGCGCCTCGCTTCGAATTGCTCGCCGACCTAACCCGGCTGAAACTGCTGTCCTATATGCATATTTATCCCGGTTCTTGCGTCCAGGATTTAGCTAACGCGGCGGGGATTACCCAGACGGCAGCCTCACAAGCGCTGCGGGTCTTGCGTGACGAAGGTTGGGTTAGCGCCGATCGCGACGGGCGCTTGATGCGCTACACCTTGAAAGACACCGCTGCACACCAGATGCTGCATTTTATTGGGCACATCCACGTGTAGCTTTATGGTGAGAAACCCCAGAAACGCTGCGGTAATGCGGAACTCGGCTCAGTAACCAGAAGCGGACAGCGGTTTGATGTGGCGCAGAATCAACGCCAAGACGATGACCACCACTGCCAGTGATCCAGAAATTGCCACCACTCCCGACCAACCCAAGGCAGTCCAGCCAAAACCTGCCAACGTGCCGAAAATCGAGCCACCGGCATAGTACACAATCGAGTAGGCTGACGAAGCCTGACCGGTGGCTCCGACCCCGGACACTGCCCGAGCCGTGACCCAGCCGGTCGCGACGGAATGAACCCCAAAGAATCCAATGGTAAACACCACCAGACCCGCAAAAATCGCCCACAACGGTCTGGCTAACATCATCAAAATCCCCACCAGATAGATGATGCCGGCGAGCGGAACTACTGCCCGCCTGCCGAAACGCGAAGCCAGGCTACCTGCCGTAGAAGCCGCGACCGAACCAAACAGATTGACCAGGAAAATCAGGGAAACAATCCAGGTCGCCAGGAAGTAAGGCGCGCCGGTCAAACGGTAAGGCATCATGTTGAGGATGCTTTGATAAGCGCCCAGGGCGGTGCCGGCGACGACGAACAGCAGCACCAAACCAGGTTCGGTCAAGACATCCTTAGTGTGTTGCAGCAGGGCTTTCAACCCCGGCTCAGCTTTAGAGAAACCCTCCTGCTGAGGCAAAAGTAGCCACACCAGCAGCGTGCCGACCACGCCGATGCACCCCAGGACAGTGATGGTCATATCCCACCCCACCAGGTGAGACAAAAACCCGGAGAGAATCCTGCCCAACATGCCACCAATCGCGGTTCCCGCCACGTAAGAACCGGCTGCCTTGGGCAGCTCAGCCGGACAGATTTCCTCAGCCAGGTAAGCCGTCGCCACCGCGGGCAAACCTGCCAAAGCCATGCCTTGCACAAAACGCCCCACCATCAGCAACCCCCAGTTCGGGGTAAACCCCAAGACGATACCCAGGAGGGAAGCCACGAACAGGGAAATCAAAATAATCGGGCGGCGCCCCAAACGCTCCGAGGACGGTCCGATAAAGAACATCGAAATTGCCAGCGCCAAGGTCGTCAACGACAGCGCCAGCGACGCTGTGACCGGGGAAATCGAGAAAAACTTCGAGATGTCCGGCAGCAGCACCTGCACCTCATAAATCTGCGCGAACGTCACGAAACCCGCTACGAACAGGGCAAACTTGATGCGGCGGTATTCCGGGTCGTGACTGGTGTAGCCGGTGAAAGCCGCTTGGGCGGCAGGACGCAGCGCAGTCAAGGGCAAATCCTCAACCGGAATGGGAATGCCGCCCGGCTCGGTGCGGGCGGCATCAATCATGGCAGGATCGGGAGAAGCCAGGATACTGTCAGGCTGGCGAGGACCAGGAGCCTTAGATTTGCGAACTGACGACATATTGCCAGTATATTCCTCGGCGGAATGCCCGCTGACCGACTGAAACGGCTCAGGAGGCAACGCCACAGATATGGCACGCAGGGGACCGGGTAGCGTGCAAAAGGTGGGGGCAGCGGAACTCGTGCAGGGGCGGGGGACTCTACTCGGTGTACAGCGGGGCGAGCCGCGCATAGAAACGCGACGAGAAATCCTGGAAATCCTGCGCTATATCCGGAGCGGTGTCCGTGGAATCCACCAGGGACAGTGCCAAAACCGCGTTACCCTGCGGGACGTAGCACACGTCCAAAGTCTGGCTTACCTGGTTACTTGTCACGGTTTGGCGGTATCCGGCGGGGCAAGACACGGCAGGGTCGTTCGCTTTTATAGTCATCTTTACAGTGCCGGTCGGGGCGCTCACGGTCACTTCTTCGCAGTCCCTGACCATGGTGTTGAGGTCATCAATCATCGACTGCACGTCCTGCTCGGAGGGCGCCAGGAATACTTGAGCTGCCGCCTGCCCGTCAGACGCTGGGGCCGCCAGAGAGGACCAGTGCAGCATCGGAAGATTGAAAGAATTGCGCATCATGGCTTGGCAGCCGGAACCAGCGGGCGCAAACTTCAGTCTGTTGGGATTTTTCAGTTCGCGCACCAGGTCCCCCGCCAGGTCGACCTGTTGACGCAACTGGGTGGATTCGTCCTCGTTAAACGGTGTGAGCGAGTGCCCCGCCAGTTTCAGGTCAGCGAAAATGGCAGCCGTCGCGCCGATGCCAGGAGAACCGGGCGCCGGTATCGCGTCCACTTTGCTTTGATCTGAGGCACAACCAGTCAAGCTCAACGCCACCAGACCGACCGCGGCAACTAGGGAGATAAGTCGGCGTTTCATTGGGCACCTCCGGGGGTTTGTGTGGGGTCTGGCGTGCTGGGTGGGGGAGTTTCCACCGGGAGTTCCACCGGCTGACCGAATCCGGAGGGCGAAACCGTCACGGAAACGTCCCCCTCCAGACTTGTGGAGTCGCCCGAAACCGCAGCAGGAACGGAAACCTCCGGCGCTTCTTGAGGCGCCCGCTTGAGGACGGTGTGGTCCTCACGCACCGGCAGCAACATCAACAACCCCAGCAGCAGCACCAGCCCAATCCCGAGGATGCCCCAGTACTGAGCCTGCGCATGAATCGCCATCATCGGACCGCCCGGACCCGTAGTCACGGACAGCAAAGCGGGCGGGATAAACGGGGTAAACTGCTGACCCAAGCTGATGAACAGGGTAAACATTAGGGGAGCCAGCCACGTCACCGAACGCCCCGTCATCTGGTAGAGCCCAAACACCTCGCCCTCGTGACCCTCGGGAATGCGTCGCGCCAAGAAAGAACGCGACGCGGACTGCGCCGGACCAACCCACAACGTCATGAACAGCCCAATCGTCCACATGATGATTTTGCCTTGGGCGTGCAGGGCGAAAACCCCCAAACAGCAGGCTACCAGCATGATGAGGGAGAAAATCATGACTTTCTTGGGACCGATTTTGTCGTCAAAGAAACCCATCAACGTCGTGGCGATACCCGCCGCGACGTTGGCGACGACTGCGAAAATAATGACTTCCCCCGCAGAGAAACCGAAGGTCACCGCGGCGATGATGCCGCCGAAGGTAAAGACGCCGGACAGTCCATCGCGGAAAATCGCGGAGGCAATCAGGAAGTACAGCACGTTCGGGGCGTTGCGAAACAACCAGGCGATAGTTTGGAACAGCTTTTTGTAGGAGGTGAAAATGGACTCGTGAGGCAGGTTTTCGCTACCCGGTACGACTCGCCCGCGCACGGTGAACAGCACCGGCACAAAGAAAATCAGCGACCATGCGGCGGCTACCAGCATCGCGACCCGCACCCCCATGCCGTTCGAGGTATCCAAGCCGGTGAAGTTATTTTCCGAGATAAACCCGAAATTCAGGAACATCAACAGGACGATCCCGCCGAAATACCCGCTCGCCCAGCCGATGCCGCTGATTTTTCCGATGTTGTCGGCGTTGGAAATCCGGGTCAGCATGGCGTAATAGTTCACGGTGGCGAACTCGAAGAACATGGTCATCAGCGCCAGCAGGCCCACACCCAGCCACAGAAAGTTCGGGTGCGGAGCTACAAAGAACATCGCTGCCAAGCAAACGATGATGATTGCCGAAAACACTCCCAGCCAGAATGTTCCTTTGCCGCGCCGATCCGCGCGCTGCCCGGTGATAGGGGCGGTCAACGCCACGATAATCCCCGCGATGGTCATGCCGGTTGAGACAGCCTGTGAAGAGGCGGTTTGGTTGCCAAAAGCGGCCCCGGTCAGGTACACCGTGAACACGAAAGTGGTCGCGACCGCGTTAACGGAGGCGCCGCCGGCGTCCCACATACACCAAGTTAACTTTTGGACGAATCCGCCTTCTTTTACCATTGTTTTCCCTTTCAAAGAGCTTCGACTAAAACGGTCCCCCGGACCGTTTTTTGACGCCTTCGCGCCCGGCCCGCGATGGCTCGTGCGCTTCGCGCTGCCATCGCGCCCCCATACACCAAGTTGGTTTTTGGTTGGGTCCGCCTGGTTTTGGCATGTCTTTCCCCTTTGCCGACTTTACTGTTAACCTACCGGTTTTATCTCCGGGATTGGTTAAGTTTCTCGTGTTATCCAGGGTGTTCGTTGCTTAGGAGTGGGGACGTCAGCGGTGCGGGGAGTGCTGGAATTCGGCGAGGGTCAAATCGGCGGGGGTGGTGATTTTGTAGGCGGCGTAATCGCCAACTACGGTCACGACAGGTTGATTCGCGGCTTCATACAGCGCCGCATCGTCGGAAAACGCGGTGGACTCCGCAATCGCCCGCTCGGCAAACCGCTCGTGTAGCGCAGCCAACTCATGCAGGTAAAAGCCCTGGGGTGTTTGGACTGCGCGCAAAGTCGCGCGGTTTGGGGTGGTAGTGACGATCTCGACAGGCTCGTCGGGACGGGTCCGCGGAGCTACGACCTTGATTGTGTCGGTGACTGCCAGGGCAGGAACCACGGCTCGGTGGCCGTCTCGCAAAGCTGCCACCACGCGGTCAAACACGGTGGAGGGTGTGAAAGGGCGGGCTGCGTCGTGAACCAGGACCAGGTCATCGTCTCGTGCTGGGCCCACCGCATTTATCAGTGCGCGCAGGGCTGCTGCGACGGAACCTTGTCGTGAAGAACCGCCGGGGATGACCAAAGTGGGGAAGTCGAAACCGGAAACCACCGATTGAAAACGGTCGAGCTGTGCCGACGGGGCGTTGACAACCACAAAATCACAGCTGGGCAGACCTTTTAAAGCCCATTCCAGCAGCGGGCGACCCGCTACCGGAACCAGTGCTTTGGGCATGCCGCAGCCGAGTCGAGTGCCCGACCCCGCCGCTGTCAGCACCACAAAAAGTCTCACCATGCCAATTTACCCCCAAAATTTTCCCCTAGTTTTGGCGTTCGATTAATTCTCTGCGCTGTGCCATATCAGGCACTCCGAGCCGCGTAAATAGGCTTTATCCTCGGTTTTTGAGAAATTTAAGGGCTGTTCGTTGGTGGATTTCGGGGTGCTCGTGGATTAAGAGTGGAAATAGGGCAGTAGCTGCCAATAATGGCAGCTACTGCCCGAATCCCACCTTATATTCACAACCCAGCGAGTATCCCCAGATTATGTTGCCCGAAATCGGTGTCTATGCTCCGGATTTTCTGCCATGTTTAGGTGTGAAAACTTCTGTGGTTTTTCGGAATAGTTGCACTAACGACCGATTTCAACCCAGAATTTGGACCATCATTGAGTCCCGGTTTTCTAAACCTGCAGGTTATAGCAATTCTAGTTGCGTGGAGCCCGCACTTATCGGCGTGAAATCGGTCATTCGTGCAATACAAGCCGGTTTTACGCGAGGGCGGTGGCGGAGGCATCCCCCCGAGCGCCGCCAGACCTCGCGCTGCCGGAGCGATACTTTTTGGCGGAATAACTTGATAGGCTGGCATAAAACCGCCCCTATGGAGGAGCCAAGTTGCTTGCTGATTTTTCTGCCCCGCTGCGAAAGTTAAAAGAGACGCTGTTCTCTGTGACACCGATTGTGGGCATTGTCGTGATTTTGGCACTCACGCTGGTTCCCTTGGAAGGCTCACTGCCGGCACGTTTCGCCTTGGGCACGTTAGCCATAATCGTGGGGCTGGCGATATTCCTGCTGGGAGTGGATATTGGTCTGACCCCCATCGGGCAGCTGCTGGGTCACGCTATCGCTCGATCCGGCAAGCTCGCAGTCGTGATAGCAGCGACTTTTGTGCTGGGTCTGTTTGTTTCAGTTGCTGAGCCTGACCTGCACATATATGGCGGTCAAGTGGAGCTGATTACCGGCGGAATGCTGGGCAAGCTCTTTTTGGTGCTGGTGGTGAGCTTGGGGATAGCGGTGCTCCTGACCATCGGAATGGTCCGCATCATCCGTTCCGTTCCCTTGAAATTTATCCTCCTGGGTGCCTACATTTTGGTGGCGGTCCTGGGATTTTTTGCCCCCACTGAGTACCTCGCAATTTCTTTCGATGCTTCCGGCGCCACTACCGGGGCATTGACTGTGCCGTTCATCTTGGCGATGGCGGCAGGCGTCTCCGCGATGAAAAAGGATTCCCGCAGCGGAGAAGCCGATGCGTTTGGGCTGGTGGGGATTGCTTCCGCGGGGGCAATTTTGGCAGTGTTGGTCACTGCGGTCATATTTCAACTGGGTCAGATTCCTCGTGACATTCCTGCCCCGGAAGTGTTGGATCTCAGTCCCCTTGCGGCGTTGGCACAAGAAGCTCCGCGTCAGGTTCGCGATGTGGCGCTCGGACTGGCTCCGATTCTGACCGCATTCGTGGTGGGTGCTGTGGCAAAGTTTTTCCCCTTGAACGTGGCGAAACTGCGCCGTATCATCTGGGGCCTCGTGTTTTCCTATGCCGGATTGGTGGTTTTCTTGACCGGGGTCAACGCGGGCTTCATGGACGTGGGGCGTACCATTGGCGAAACGTTGGCAGCTAACCAGCCTCCCGCCCTGCTGCTGGCAGTGGCATTCCTGCTGGGGATAGTGACGATTCTGGCGGAGCCGGCAGTTTATGTGCTGATGGATCAGGTAGAGGATGTTACGGCAGGGGCGGTGCGCCGCAAAGCGGTGATGTTCTCGCTGGCACTAGGGGTGGGCGTGGCGGTCGTGCTGTCTACTGCGCGGGTCCTGGTGCCCACACTGGAGCTGTGGCACATCCTGTTGCCGGGATATGCCGTGGCAATCGTGATGATGCGTTACGCCCCGTCGCTGTTTACCGGTATCGCTTTTGATTCTGGCGGGGTGGCGTCCGGTCCGATGACTGCCACTTTCGTCCTAGCTTTTGCCCAGGGGGCGGCAGCGGGGACGCCGGGGGCAAATGTGGTGGTGGACGGACTGGGAGTGATTGCCACGGTAGCCATGACGCCGCTGATTACCATTCAAATTCTCGGACTAATATATTCTTCTAAGACAAGGAAGGTTTCCCATGCTTGAGAAAGACTGGCACAAAGACGCCGTGTTACTGTACGTGGTGGTCAATGACCAGATGGCCTCCAAAGTTATTGCTGAGGCGAAAAAACACGGGATTCGTGGCGCGACGGTGATGCTGGGACGGGGCACCATCAAAAATAAGTGGCTCAACGCTATCGGCGTGGTGGATTCCCGCAAAGAAGTCCTCATCATGGGAGCGGACACCGCTACTGCCAAAACCGCGATGGGCGCCCTGGCAAAACGTTTCCATTTCGAGAAACCCAACCGGGGTATCGCTTTTGCGGTTGAAATGGAGGGTATCGCGGGAACGTCCGCCATCGAACGTTGGCCCGAACCCCCCGCAGATCACGCCACGGAACCTACACAGTGGCAACTCATCACCACAATCGTGGAGCACGGTCGGGCGGAAGACGTAGTTGAGGCGGCGCAAAGTGCCGGCTCTCGCGGAGGTACTATCATCGCCGGACGCGGCTCGGGAGTAGCCCAAACCGAACTGGTGCTGGGCATGGAAATCGAACCGGAAAAAGACATTGTATTTATGCTCGCCCCTGCCCAGACTGCCCCTCAGATAGAGGAAGCCATCGACCAGCGTCTCGATTTGGAAAAACCGAACCACGGTATCCTTTTCACCCAAAATGTGGTTGCCGTCAGCGGGCTGTACCAGGGAGCATAGATGAATACCTTAACCGCAAAGCTCTGGGAAACGACCAAATCGGTCCTGCCCATTGCCGGTGTTGTGGTGCTGATGCATCTCACAGTAGTTCCCTTGCCGGGCGTGCTGCTGCCACGTTTCGGATTGGGTGCCGTCGCGGTTATCGTCGGACTGTCGCTGTTTTTGCTGGGGGTCGAGGTTGGTATCGCCCCTATTGGACGGATTATGTCCTCTACCGTGGTGAAGTCCGGACGGGTGACGGTGGTCATGACCGTCACGTTTGTGCTGGGTTTCCTGTTGACCATGGCAGAGCCGGATATTCTCATCTATGCGGCGCAGGTCAACACGCTGACCAGCGGAGTCGTGTCCTCCATCCTGCTGATTGTGGTGGTTTCAGCTGGGCTGGCAGTATTGCTGTGTCTGGGCATGGTGCGGATTCTGCGAGGCTGGAAACTGCGCTGGGTGCTGCTGGGGTCTTATGCGCTGGTGGCGTTGCTGGCGTTGGTAGCTCCGATGCAATATCTGGCGATTGCTTTCGACGCCTCCGGTGCCACTACCGGACCGCTCACGGTGCCGGTCGTGTTGGCTTTCGCGACCGGGGTGGCGTCCCTGAAACGTGACTCGGCGCGTAGCGAATCGGACGCTTTCGGGCTGGTGGCGATTGCTTGTGTAGGGGCGATTCTGGCGCTGCAAATCACGTCTATCTTGCTGCACTTGGGCACTCTGCCGAGCACTGGACCGACCCTGACCCCTGACACTACCCATTTATTTGAACCGCTGGTGCGGCATTTCCCGATGGAAGCCCGCAGTGTCAGTCTCGCTCTCGCTCCGCTTTTGGCGCTGTTTTTGATTGGAAACGTCACGGTTTTCAAACTGCACAAGTCCGTGCGTCGAAGCGTCATTGCGGGTATCGTCATGGCGTTTTTGGGGCTGACTTTCTTCCTGACCGGCGCCAATGGTGGTTTCATGGATGTGGGGCGCACTATCGGGGTGAGCTTGGCACTTCACGGCAGCGCGCCGTTACTGCTGACCATTGCTTTCGCGCTGGGTTTCCTGGCGGTGTTGGCAGAACCGGCAGTGCACGTCCTGACGGAGCAGGTCCAGGAGGTCACTTCGGGTTCGGTGCGTGCCTCTGCGGTGATGGCAGCGATGGCACTAGGTGTAGGCTTGGCAGTACTGCTGTCTACGTTGCGCCTGGTAGTGCCCAGTTTAGAGCTGTGGCACCTGCTGCTGCCGGGATACCTGGTGGCGGTCGGGCTGACGTTTGTGTCTTCAGAACTGTTCGGCGGGCTGGCTTTTGACGGTGGCGGGGTGGCGCCCGGACCGATGTTGACCACGTTTGTGTTGGCTTTTGCGCAGGGTGCAGCTGCCGGCACGCCCACAGCGGATGTGGTGGAGGATGGTCTGGGGCTCATCACTATGGTCGCGTTGATGCCTCCGATTGTGATTCAGCTGCTCGGTGTCGTGTTCCAGGCTCGTGCCCGGCGCCGGACGAACTTGCGTGCCAAAGACCCGTGGGCGAGCCCCGCCCCGACTGAGGACGACGACGCTCTCGCGTCCCCCACCACTTGTGCAAACTCCACCCCCCGCGCTGCTGCCCTCGCGGCAGGGCATCAACTGGATGATACCAGCCACGGAAAGAAGGAAAACTCATGATTCAGGCGATATTGACCATTGTGGAAAAAGGCCACGCCGAAGAGGTTATCGACGCGGCGGTGCAGGCTGGCTCGCACGGTGGGACGATTATTAATGCGCGCGGTTCCGGGGTTCACGAAACCGCTACCCTGTTTGGGATGGGTATCGAACCGGAAAAAGAGTTGGTGATGATTTTGGCTGACCAGGCGAATACCCCGCAGATTGTGGATACGATTTACGAGACTTTGGATTTGCGCCAGCCCGGAAACGGTATTGTTTTCGTGCAAAATACGACCCGCGTGCGCGGACTTTACCAACCGACCGAGTAGGGTAGGCACAGCCTACAAACGGGCGCAGCGGACAAAAAATAATAGTTGGAGGTTTTCCTCCAACTATTATTTGTAAAAGTTATGGTGTTTTAGGAAGCCAAGACTTCGTCCAGACGCAGCGAAGCGTCCTCTTCATTGGTCTTTTCAGCCAATGCCAGTTCGGAAACCAGAATCTGACGTGCCTTGGTCAACATCCGCTTTTCACCGGCGGATAGTCCACGGTTCGAGTCCCTGCGGGACAGGTCACGCACGACTTCGGCAACTTTTACCACGTCGCCGGTAGCGATTTTTTCCACGTTGGCTTTGTAGCGACGCGACCAGTTGGACGGCTCGTCGGTCTTTTTGGCGCGCAGCACCTCAAAGACGTGTTCCAGTCCGGCTTCGTCAACGACGTCGCGGACGCCAACCATCTCGACGTTTTCGGATGGAATCTGGATGGTGAGGTCGCCTTGGGCTACACGGAGCTTGAGATATTCGCGTTCCACACCTCCAATAACTCGGGTTATGATCTCTTCGATCGTGGCAGCCCCATGATGGGGATAAACGACGGTTTCTCCAACCTTAAATGTCATATTGAAAATCTCCCGTTTTTGAGGTGGATATACTTATCTTATCACAATTTTGTGGTAAAGAGCAATTAAAAGTGTGTCCTCTTTTGGCGCAATGGTGCGAAAAAAGCCCGCCAATGCACGATAATTTACCGAGGTAACAATGATTGAACCGAAGAGAAAAAAGAAGTCCGGGCGTAAAAAGAAACAAGGCATTGACCTAACAAACGCTCCGGTGAAACGAAAAGCAGTCCGGGCGGCGCGTCGGGTGGTGGCTTCACAAGCTGCGGATTTGGCGGCTTTGCACGGAACTGAGGCGGAACTGCTGGATCCTCCGGTCTATGAAGTGTCGCGTCGTGGGATTCTGGCAGAACCGTCGCGGGGTACCGAATTCTAGAATCCGCGACACGCCGGGAAACTCGCGGAAAAGTGGCGACACTCCCGGTATGTTTCCGGGTTTGCGCGGCCCCGCAGGCGGATCCGAGCAAACTCCAGACCGACCGGTGAGCGACGTCTCCCACTAGCCTGACCCACCGACCTTCTGCGTCACACGCTGACCGGGTGAATGGGACCGCGGAACCTCCAGCCCGCTCCGCAAACCACCCACGAGCCACAAAAATGGGGCGCCTCGGCAGACCGAAGCGCCCCAAACAGTTGTTTGAGGGACTATTTGCCCTGATTCGCCACTGCTTTAATCGCATTGGCGGCTGCATCCGGATCCAGGTAGCGACCGTGCGAGACAGGCTTAAAGTCTTCGCCCAGCTCGTAGTACAGCGGAATCCCGGTGGGAATGTTCAGACCCGAAATCTCATCATCGCTGATGGAATCCAAGTGCTTCACAATGGCGCGCAGCGAGTTGCCGTGGGCTGCCACCATGACGGTCTTGCCGGTCTTAAGGTCTGGGATGACTGCATCCTTCCAGTAGGGCAGAGCACGTTCCAGCACGTCCTTGAGACATTCCGCCCGCGGAATCGGCTCGCCGGCGTAACGTGGATCGGCGTCCTGGCTAAACTCGGAACCGAGTTCAATCTGGGGCGGCGGCACGTCATAGGAACGGCGCCACTGCATGAACAAATCCTCGCCGTATTCATCGCGGATAGCTTTCTTGTTCAAGCCCTGCAGGGCACCGTAGTGCCGTTCGTTCAATCTCCACGAGCGGTGCACCGGAATCCAGTGCCGGTTGCACGCGTCCAATGCCAAGTTAGCGGTCATAATCGCGCGGCGCAGCAGGGAAGTGTGTAAGACGTCAGGCAGGATGCCTTCCTTCTTAAGCAGCTCACCGCCGTGGGTAGCTTCGGCGCGCCCCTTTTCACTCAAAGGCACGTCAACCCACCCGGTAAACAGGTTTTTTGCATTCCATTCGCTCTCGCCGTGGCGGAGCAACACAAGTTTGTATGTCATAGTTTCATTCTTCCACAGCGGTTTGCCTGTAACAGGGCATTTGGTCCTGGTTTCTGGCGTGGCGGGGCATTAGCGAATTCACGAAAGCGCGGACAGGAATCCTGGTGCGACCTCACACACCCACACCGTGACCGCCGCCGCGACAGCCACAACAAACAGCGACTGTCCTCGCCAGGACAGCACCAGTGCCACCCCAATGCCCAACACTGCGGAAATCAAGGAACCGGTGGACAGGAAAGCAGCGGGAATAATCATGGCTGCCAATACTGCCCACGGCACGTAATACAGGAAAGAATTCACCCAGGGGGACTTGATGTCTCGGCGCAACACCAGCAGCGGCAGAGTGCGCAAAGCATAGGTGACCAGCGCGGTCACCAGGATAGCCGCGGGTATGTAGCTCATGATTCCCCTGCTTTCCCGGTTGTGCTGTCGGAATGATCCCGGTTCGCTGCCGACTCCTGGGGCGGAAAGAACGTGGCCCCTAGTCCCGCTGCCACCAAGGTAGCGATAATGATGCGCCAGCCCAAGGACAGCTGGGACGCGAGGGGGGCAAAAGTGAGTGTGATTGAAGTCCCTGCTGCGATTGCGGTCACGATTTTTACCCGCGAGGACTGTTTAAACGGGGGGATGACAATCGCGATAAACATGGCATAGAGCAGAATCCCCGCCGCGTTTTCGACCGATTTAGGCAGCCCCGTACCGGCAAACGCTCCGACCAGAGTACCCCCGACCCAGCCTAAAAAGGGCAGAATCATCGAACCCGCATAATGAGCGAAACCGACATGGGCGCGACCAATGTTAATGGCATAAATCTCGTCGGTGACGCCGAGCCCCAGCAACATCCGCTTGCAGGTCCCGACTGGATGCGGGTTGGTGCTGGTCAGGCGTTGAGACAGGGAGGTGCTCATCAACAGGTAGCGTAAATTCACCAATAATGTGGTTATAGCTAGCTCCACCAGACCGCCGTGGGCAGCAATGATAGATATGCCCGCAAACTGACCGGTAGAGGACACATTAGTGAGGGAAAAAATAGCCGAAGAGAGTGGCGGCAAGTGACCCTGTGCCCAATAAATACCAATGGCGATGGACACTGCGAAATAGCCCAGCCCGATGGGAAGTCCCGCCTTGATTCCCGCGGTAAAATCGTGTGTTTTCACAGTCTGACCTGCTTCACGAGACTAGCTGAACGTGACCGAACCGCACTGGACGCCGGCAGGGGTGTCCACCACCGGGGCGACGTGGGTTTGCAACAGGTCACGAATCGCGTCGGCACGACCCCAATCTCGCTGCGCTTTCGCCTCACCACGCTGCTGCAAAAGGGCGGTGACCAGCGCTGTTAGGCTGTCGTTTGGGGTCTCTGTGGGGTTGGGCGCAGTGCCAGGAGTCTCGGCCGCGGATACAGACGCGACCCAAGCCGGGTCGTGTGGATCCAGACCGAACACGTCTAACATGGCGCGCAATTGCAGGGCTTCCTGCTGAGCGCCTGTCGTGTCTCCGCTGTTCAAAGCCGCTTTACCGGTTTTTAATGTGCGGTGCAGCGCGGGCAGAGCGCCGGGAACATTCAGGTCATCGTCCAGAGCTGCCACAAAGTCATCAGGTAACTCGACCGCAGCGAGTTCGCGTTGCCGGGCGAGGTCTGGATTGACGTCGCCATAGACATTGCGAACCTCTGGAGCCGCCGTCTCCGCCGGGACGGACCGAGGAACTTGCAGGAGAAAACTGGTGAATTTGTCCCACAACAAAGCCGCCTGCTTCAAGGAATCCTCGGAGTATTCCAGATTCGTCCGATAGTGCGTGGTGACCACGGACATCCGCACCACTGCCGGATCCCAATCCTCCAGCAGGCGGCGTACCCCGACTACGTTGCCGACAGACTTCGACATTTTTTCGCCCTTAAGCGTCAGCCAGGCGTTGTGCATCCAGTAGCGGGCAAATCCCCAGCCCGCGCCGTGCGACTGTGCCATCTCGTTTTCATGATGGGGAAAGCGCAGGTCCAGCCCGCCGCCGTGAATGTCGAACGTGTCGCCCAGATAGGCCTGGCTCATGGCTGAGCACTCCAGGTGCCAGCCGGGACGCCCGCGTCCCCAGGGCGCATCCCAAGTCGCGTCGCTGGGTTCGTCGTCTTTTGCGGCTTTCCACAGGGCAAAGTCACGCGGGTCGCGCTTGCCCGTCTCGGTGGCGGTGTCGATTTGGGACTCGTCCTCGGTAGAAGCGAGTTCGCTAACCGGCTGGTTCGTCAGCGCGCCGTAGTCCGGCAGGGACGTGACCGAGAAGTACACGTTGCCGTTCGTGTCGCTGTAGGCGTGACCCCGCTCAAGTAAGCGCTCAATCAGCGCAATCTGTTGGGGAATATGCCCGGTAGCGTGCGGGGTCACGGTCGGGGGCACGGTGTTCAAAGCCCGGTACGCAAAGTCGAATTCCCGCTCGAAATGTGCCGCCAGCTCCCACCACGGCACGCCGGCAGCGGCTGATTTAGCCAAAATCTTGTCGTCAATGTCCGTGACGTTACGCACGTAAGTTACCGCGTATCCCCGCCGGCGCAACCACCGCACCAGCACGTCGAAGTTCAGCGCGGCGCGCAAATGTCCCAGGTGAGGAGCCCCTTGCACAGTTGGTCCGCACAGATAGAGCCCCACTTTCCCCGGTGTGACCGGTACAAAGTCGCGAACTTCATGCGTGGCGGAATCAAAAATCTTCATGAGCTAAGTCTACTGGTTCGGCGCTGTTTGGTGCAGTAGTCGTGGCGCATGCACGAATGACCGATTTCAAGACAAATTATGGGATTGGCGCGACGCGCGAGGTCTAAAACCGCAGGTTGTAGCGATTTTAGTGGCGTGCAGCAAGCTTAAGGCGCGATGAAAACGGTCATTCGTGCACGGCATACCCAATTTCGCGGCAGCCTCAGCTCGTCTAACCCCGCAGGGCGGCGATTTGGTACAGGGCGATGCCGGTAGCGACAGCGGCGTTTAGCGACTCCATGCGTTTATCAATGGGGATGGACACAATCTGGTCGCAGGTCTCGCGCACCAGCCGGGAAATCCCTTTGCCTTCCGAGCCGGTCACGACCACCAGGGGCTGATCCGCCAGCTTCAAGTCGGGCAAATCCACGTCCCCCCCGCCGTCCAAACCGATAGCGAAAGCCCCCTCCGCCTGCAGCTGCTGCAAGGCATGAGTCAGGTTTCGCGCTTTAGCGACGGGCACAATCGCCGCCGCCCCCGCGGAAACTTTCCACACGGCAGCGGTGACCGAAGCTGACCGGTGCTCGCCAATAATGACCCCGTCAGCTCCAAAAGCCGCCGCGGAACGCAGCGTCGCTCCCAGGTTGTGTGGGTCAGTGACCTGGTCTAGCACAATCAATAGGGGGGGATGATTCGGCTCAGATTTAGCCCGAGTCACCGCGCGGTCCCACAAATCCATGACCTCGGCGTAATTGTAAGCGGCGATTTCTGCCGCAATTCCTTGATGGGTTCCTCCCGCGGTGATACGGTCCAGGTCGGCGGGGGAGCATTCTTGCAGCTTTGCTCCCGAAGCAGCCCCGCGCTGCACCACTTTGGACAGGCGCTCATCTTTCATGAGCGAAGCGGAAACGAACAAGCGTTTCAGCGGCACCCCGGCGGCAGCGGCTTCGACGACCGGGTTGCGTCCGAAAATGATTTCGCTGTCAGCAGCGGTGTTGGGACGGTACCTGTCTCTTGCAGCAGCCCGCTGGGTCACTCCCGAGGTATGCGTGGCTTTGCGTTCCGCCTCCAGACGGTCACGGTATGCCTGGTGATAAGGACGATTAGCAGCTTTCGGGGTCGGTCCCTTGCCTTTCAAGCGGTGCCGGCGTACCCCGCCACTGCCTTTCGGGGCGTGTGAAGCAGATTTCTTTGGACTCATGCCAACCATTTTACCTAAGAGGATTTCACTGGGCGCAAACTCACTGTGTGCCCAGGGCAGGTAAACCGTCAGCGCTGCACAGGATTCGCGTCAGAGTACGTGTCGTCGGGTTCTTCGGAGGAATCAGCGGTGCGCTGTTCCAGCTCATCGAGCAGGTCACGGATTTCGGAACGCACAAAATCGCGGGTCGCCAGCTCGGATACTGCCAAACGCAGGGCAGCAATTTCACGGGTGAGGTATTCCGTATCAGCCAAGGTTCGGGCAGCCTGCTGACGGTCCTGCTCGGCAATAACGCGGTCGCGGTCATCCTGCCGGTTTTGCGCAAACATGATGAGCGGTGCGGCATAGGAAGCCTGGGTGGAAAACATCAGGTTCAACAGGATAAACGGATAGGGATCCCACGGGTTATCCCCCAGGGAGCGGGTCAACACCAGGTTCGCGGCAATCCAGACCCCCACGAAGACGGTCATCCACAGGATGAACTTGGAGGTACCCATGAACCGGGCAGTGCTCTCTGCCACCCTGGTGAATAGCGAACGATCCTGGGCGCCCATCTGGGAGCGCCGCCGCCACCCGAACACTCCGCGACGTCCGTCGGTGGGGGTCTCCAATCCCTTAGACATGGGGGTTGACCTCCTTACCTGCCTTTTTCCCGGTTTCTGGCAGTGACTGCGGGGCCCGGTCGGGATTCGTCACGAGGGCGTTCGTCGGGAGAATCGTGACCGTGGCGTCATCCTCGTCACTGGGGGCGCCTTCCGCATCGTCTGAAGCCAAGGCAGCACCGGTGTCTTGTGCGGTTTCCTCATCGTTGGCGGCAGCGGCTTCGGCCTCCGCAATGGCGGCTTCTTCCGCTTCGGCGCGGTCATCCCACCGCCAGTCATCCGGCAGCAGGTGGTCCAAAACGTCGTCAACCGAGACGGCGCCCAGCAGGGAACCGGAAACTGGTCCCACGACCGGGATAGCCGTTAGGTTGTACGTTGCCATAGTACGTGTCAGGTAGTCCACCGAACGATCCGGGGTGACGGCCTCCAGGTCGGTGTCGACGATGTTTCCCAGCATGACGTGGGGCGGTTCCCGCAAGGCTCGTTGTAGGTGTACGACCCCGATAAATTTGCCGGTGGGCGTCTCCAGGGGCGGGCGGGCAATCATGGCGATGGCTGCCAGCGCGGGAGGTATGTCGCGGCGCTGCACATGCGCCAGCATGGTGGCAACCGTGTCGTCGGGAGCCAGTACCACCGGCTCGGTAGTCATCAGACCGCCAGCTGTTTCTTCATCGTAAGCCAGCAGACGCCGCACGTCTTTCGCTTCGTCCGGCTCCATCAGTTCCAGCAGGTTAGCCGCGACTTCTCGCGGAAGTTCTGCCACCAGGTCGGCAGCGTCGTCGGGCTGCATGACATCCAACACGTCGGCGGCTCGCGCCGGTTCCAGGGAGGAAACAATCTTTACCTGATCGTCTTCCTCCAACTCTTCTAGGATGTCAGCCAGGCGGCTATCCGGCAGCTGGGAAGCGACCGAAAGCATCCGGGAATCAGACAAATCGTGCAGCGCGTCAGCCATATCGGCAGGTTTCATGTCTCCCAAAGTGGCCAGCAGGGAATCCGCTGCTTGATCGGCGCCCCCGACTGATAAACCAGTGACTTCGTCGATTCCGACATGCAAGGTTTCCCCGAGCCGGGTGCGGAAAGCCCCCCGGCGCGCCCGCGCCACGTAAAGTTCCGTTACTGCCCAAGTCCGGTCCTTTTGCCGTTCTATTGCCAAATCCAGAATCTGTGCCTGACCCGAACCGTCCTTTAACGTCACGATTCGATCCAAAACGTCTTGAATCGCGCAGGTTTCCAGTGGGCGAGCCTGGAAACGACGTAAGTTCACCAGCCCGGTCGTGATGACGGCGCCGGATTTGATGGCAGTGACGCGGGTGATAGGCACGAAAACCCGGTGGGCGCGCGTGACTTCCACCACTAAACCTACAGCGACGGGCGGTCGACGGTGCAGCAAAACGACCACGTCATACACTTTTCCCACCGGATCCCCAATGGGATCAAAAACGGCGGTTCCCCCCAGGCGTCCTACGAAGACGCGTTCCACTTCGTCTCTGCTCACGCCTAAATCCTACCTGTTTGCGCCGGTGAGGGTGGGAAACTTCAGGAGGCAGAGTCGGCCGCGGTGTCGTCAGAAGGGTAGGGGCGGCGCTTTCCCCACAGATAAACTGTCACGAAGGCGGCCAGCAGCGCGGCCAGCAGCCAGAACAGCCAGTTGGGAATTCCCGCGAGGGTGCGTTGCACCGCAAACTCTAGATTTGATTGGGCGCTGGCGGACAGCAGGGAAGTCGCCAGACCGCCGGGACCCGACAGTGCCATGACCAGCCCTAACAGCGTAATCAGTAGTCCGGAAACCAAGTTTCCGAGCGTGGAATCTCGCCCCAAAACTTTGATGGGACGCGGACGCAGCACCTGATTCGGAATCAGGTTCCACAGGAATGACAGCACTGCGACCGGAGTAAACATGCCCACGCCAAAGGCGAACATGGTAAAGAATCCGGTCACAGGAGAGCCGCCGCTGACACTGAAAGCGAGGATGGAGCCCAGGATGGGGGCTTGACAGCCGGTCGCGGCGACTCCGTAAGTCAGCCCTAACAGGAAAATCGCTGCCGGTGCGGTGCGTTCGACCGGGACGTGTCCCTCTCGCGGGGACGGGCTTGAAACTTGAGCTCGTCGCGTGGCGCGTTGCCATTTCCAGACCTGCCAGCGGGTGCGTAGTCGACCAAAGTTCGGTACCGGCAGCGCCAAGGCTTGCCACAAACCGAACAGGACGATGACCAGCCCCGCCCACACCGTCAGACCGCGCAGTTTCGCGTTCAACATCGCCCCGAGTGCCCCAAAGGCGGCTCCGGTGGGCAGTAATCCCGCCATAAGCCCCAGGAAGAACACGGCGGTGCGAGACGCCAACTTGGTTTTTGACGAAAAAGCGTAAGAAAAGAAAGACGGAATCAGCAGGGCAGAACAGGGTGAAAACAGGGTCAGAATCCCTCCGGCATAAGCCACCGCGAAGGTTACTGAGTCCATTTTGTGTCCTTCCCCGCGGGTCTAACGGCCCGCTGCGAGATTGAAACCTGAATCGCTTGGTGACCAGGTCCTATTTGGTAGCCAGGAACTTTTGGTACTCGATAGAGTGCTCAAAGTATTCAATCGGATAGGCTCCTGAAATCGTGGAATCGCCCAGCACGAAGAACGGCGTGCCGTTGACACCTACCGAATGCCCGGAATCTGTTTCCTCGGAAACGGTGGCTTGTGCTTCGGGGGAGTTCATGTCGGTCTTGAACCGGCCCAAGTCAGTGATGCCGATGGATTGAGCGATTTGGATGACTTTGTTTTCGTCATAAGTGGGGTGCTCTCCCTCTGGCGCGGTGTGGTAGGCTGCCCGCACGAAATCCCACAGTTTGCCCTGTTTCATTGCCGCAATTGAAGCCTTGGCGGCTATATCGGATTGATATTGGTCAGCGAAAATGACCATGTTGTGCCACTGGATTTTGAGAGTGCCGTCATCTACGTATTTTTGCAGTTTCGGCAGCGTATCGTTGCCCCAGCTGGTACACATCGGGCAGGAAAAATCGCTCAATACAGTCAGTGTCACCGGGGCGTCGGGCTTCCCGAGGGTGCGTTCGGGCTCATCCGCCCCGTCTCGCAGGATTTTCATGGCTTTTAGCCCGCCCTCGTTCGTGACGGAGGAGGCGAAGTCTTGACCGGGGACCAAGCCCGTTTGCGCCACGAAATCTGCCACGGCCTTTTGCGCGTCACCAGCAGTGGCGCCACCGGCAGTGGTTTTTTGCGGGCTGCTGGGGGAGGCTGCGGGGGTGTTCGCTCCCGGAGCCGTGGTGCGCCCCAGGAAAAACGCGATGGCTAAAAGCACCAAAACAGCTAGGACACCAATAATTTTCAAAGCCCACACGTTAGCGGCGCTGCGTTCCACAGATTTGTTCTTATCGCTCATTTTCCCCTCATATTCCAAAGACTGGTTAATTAAAGCATAACGGAGGTGCGGTTTGCCGCCCGGCTGCTACTGTCCGCCAGTAGGGGCAGCCGGGGAGGGCGACCCCGCAGCGGGAGACTGCGGCGATGTCGCCGCTGTCGTACCCGAAGCTGCCGGGGCAGGTTTCGATGCCGGTCGGGCTGCCTCTGCCCACGCCTTTAAACCGTCGAACAAGGATTGGGCGTAGCGTTCCTGACCGGTATCTGACTTCATCAGGGCAGCATCAGCCGGGTTACGCATCTCTCCAAGCTCCACCATTGCGGCGGGCACCTCCGAAAAATTCAATGTCGCCACATCGGAACGTTTCCATATCCCGCTGCTGATAGACCCGCCGGACTGGGGCGTGAATCCGCCCTCTTGCAGAGACTTCACCAGTTTGGTAGCCAAATCTGAGGCGGGCTGTTTTTGAGCCTCATTCAGGGGCGGCTCTGAAATCATCACGAAGAATCCGTGCTGAGCCGTGTCCGTGGTTCCGTTGGCGTGAATAGACACCATCACGTCCGCCCCGACCTTTTGCGCAAACTGACCGCGGGCGTCCACGCACGGACCCACGCCCTGATCGGAATCACGCGTCAGGAACACGGTGGCTCCCGCTGCCTCCAGTTTGGTCTTTAGGGCGTTCGCAATCTTCCAGTTGAACTCGTGTTCGGTGTAGCCGTCAGCGGTAGCAGTGCCGGTCGTGTTGCAGGGTTTTTGACCACCGCGTCCGTCGGGAACATTCGTCCCGATTTGCTGCCAAGCGGCGGCGTTACCGCCATTGTGTCCCGGATCAAGGGCGACTTTCAGTCCGCTCAGTCCCCCGGCGGTCCCGGCAGCGGGGTCCTCCGAGGGGTCTGCGTTTCCGATGGAGTCTGGATTGTTCGAGTTCGGTTTGGCGAAGTCTCTGGGGGTAGCTGTGACGGTCACGGTCGGACGCGGCACCAGGTTCATCCCTGCGCTCACCCCGATTCCCACGCTGACCAGGGACAGGATGATTCCTCCTGCCAGGACTACCAGCGGCGAAATACCGTCGCTCGGACGCGGTTCGGAGCTTCCCGTACCAACTCGACGCAACCGTAACTTGGAGGGTCCCTCTGGAGTTTGGGCAGTGAGGGACTTCCAGCGTGGTTCAGATAAATCTGCCCGTGAGGGTGGGGTGCCCAAAGTTTTTTGCGGAGTGCGCGGGGATACCGCTTTTAGGCGTTCCCAGTCAGTGTCCGGGTGTGCCGCGGCGCGTGGGGAAGTCTGGTGCGTTTTCGAGAGAGGACGAGCGCCGGTCCCCGGAGCACCGGTTCGGGGTGAGGCGGTGGCAGCGCTGGTCCCGCCCATTTCGTCCCATCCGGACACTAAAGATTTCCACCCTTCGGAATGGACCGGTTCGGGTCGGCGCTGCGTGGGTTTGCGCCCCGTGGGACTCGTGGTTCGTGCCGGTGGGGTGGTGGGGGTAGGGGGGCTGGCGGGTTCTCCCGGAGCCAGGGGGGTGTCGAAATCCGCGCGCATCGCGTCGGGGACTTCCGCGGCGTGGAATTCCGGAGTATCCGCAGCTGCTGACGGGGTGAAAGGAGGATCTTGGTGCTGCGAACCGTCCGCGTTCAGCATGTTTTGGGCATTGGCCAGCAGGGCAGCAATCCCCGGATTATCGCCGTAGGGCAGTTGCGGTATCTGGTTGGCGCTGGCGGCACCAGCCGCCTCGGCAGCGGCGGAAAACTCTTCAAAAAAGCTAGCAGCGTGGGTATCCGCCAGGCTAGATCCTGAATCGCGCTCGGGGCGAGACGCCGCACCTAGGGCGGGGGGCAGGTGGCGGCTCGGGGGCTCGCCCAGGGAGGAGGAACGTGCCGGGGGCGCAGAAGGGTAATCCTGGGTCGGTTCCCAGGTGTCGAATTCCTCCCAGTTAGGCATGTTTCTCCTGAATATGTTTGCTTATCGCGCGGGGGCGTCTTGCTGATGGTAGTCCTGCTTGGCAAAGAAAAAGCCTTTGCCGGTCATCTTGTTCCAGCATTCAGTGCCGGTATATTTCGATTGACAGGCGAAATTTTGATACGTCATGGCAGTATCGTGAAGAATCGTGTCTCCGCTGGGGGAATAGTTCTGATTGGGCTGGCAGGTGACGTTTGGGTCGCCGTCTTTCATGCTGATGACCAAAGAATCCTGTTTTGGCGTGCAGCCTGCCGCGGTGCTGACCAGGTTGCGCACCTGGCAGATGAGTTCTTCGCCGTCTACCCGGCAGGTGGAGTCTCCGGTTTCGGTGACAAAAGACTGGATGTTTTGGGCGTTGGCTGGGGCGGGAGCCTTTTCTGTGGCGGTGGGAGCTTCACTGGCGGTGCTTGGGGAGTTCGTGTCAGTCTGAGGGGAATCATCACCAATAACCCCGGTCAGCACCAAGGTTACCGCGATACCCATCCCTATCACTGCAAGCAGCAGGATGATGAAAATGACCCACAACACAGCGTTGGATTTTGGCTTTTCCGCTGGCAGATAGGGTTCGGGGACAGGAGCCATCATCGGGGCGTTGCCGCTAACGGGAGCCAGGTATTGAGTTGGTGTCGCTGCGGCGGGAATCGCGCCATAGTATCCGGTTCCCAAGTTTTGGCTTGGTGCGGCATTGGGGGGGAAAGACGGAGGCAGACCGGGAGCCGCTACCGGGCTGGATATGGGGGCGTTTATCGGCGGCAAGACTGTGGTTTCTGCGGGGTTTTGCCCCAGTATTGAAGTGCGGTGGGGACTTCCGGGAGTTTCCCCGGCGGTGGAATCCGTGGCTGCCTCAGGCACCAGGGTGGTCGGTTGCGGTGTGTCAGTGGCGGTGGGTTCGACTGTCTCGGGAGTCTCCTGAGCTGTGGGGGTTGCCGATTCGCGGGGGCTTGGTGACGCAGACGGTTCGGGCAGGGGTAGGGAAGGCATGGGCATGATTTGACCAGCTTCAAAAGCCGCTTGTCGCTCACGCAGGGCGACGAGGACTTCGGGTTCTTTTTTGTTCACGAGCCAGTCGAGCAGTCCCGTATATGCCGCGGGGTTTTTCGCGATTAAAGGGCGTAGTTCCGCATTGGTAGCCAGCTGTTGTAGATCCAAACCGGGAGTAGACGGGTCACTAGCCTGGGAGCGTAGTTCATCCATACGGTCATTATTCCATAAATTCGCGTCTTTCCATGTGTACCTTGGGGTTTGACGAGGGTTGTGGGATCAGCCGGCGGTTCCGCGAAAAGTGAAATGTGTAAACATCCCGGTGAGTTCTTCAGCTTGGCGAGCCAAGTCAACCGCAAAGGATTTAGCATGATTTTGGGCGCAAAGCTCTTGAAATTCTGGGCGTGTACCGTCTGGTCGAGCCTGTTGCACCGCTAGGCATTCCACCCCGCGCTCGCGCAGAGCCTGGGCTAAGGCGGGGAGGGCTGCGGGATTCGTATCGCGCGGATCAGTTCCGGGATAGGCGGTGATGCGTACCTCATAGTCTGACAGCGTTCCCGCGCGATGCGCTGCCAACACCAGGTCCAAAGCCCGCCAAGCGTCTGTGCCGGCGCGATGCGCTTGGGGACGCCCCACCACTTGTGGATAGTTTTGTGCCAGACCCTTTACGTCCAAACCGACCCAATCGAGCAACCCGGCATTCAGCAGCTGTTCCAGACGCTTCGGGTAGGCTCCCCCGGTGTGCAGCCCCAACAGAAAGCCGAGGTCACGCGCCCGCTGGGCGGCGGGCATCAGTGCTGCTTGGCGAGTCGGCTCCCCTCCGGAAAACACCACCCCGTCCAGCAAACCGCGCCGCCGCCCCAGCAGCTCCCACAAGTCTGCCTCCTGGTAACCGGCAGGCGCCCGCGGGTCAATAATGGCAACATTCTGGCAATATCCGCAGTTCCAGGGGCATCCCTGCAGGAACACGGATGCCACCAATTTTCCCGGCCAATCTACCGTAGAAAACGGCGTCACCCCTGCGATGACCAAACCCGTGAGCGGGCTGACCGCGGTGCTATCCGTAACTGCTGTGGACATGGGCGCTCCTTCTTGATTAAATGCATGACCCAGGTAACCCAGTCGGATTACCTGGGTAGCAGATTCAGTCTTTAGAGCTAAACCAAGGTCGCTTCTGCCAGGTGCGAGCGCAGCTCCCCGTGGGACGCCGCTGCGGACTCATTGAAATACTGCCGTTCGGCAAACTCGCCCTTCTTGCCGATGTTAAAGGACTGGACCGGACGGAAGTAGCCCATAACCCGCGTCCAGACTTCGCATTCCTGGTGCCGACCCTTCGCTTCGCATTGCGGGCAGGTGAAGTGTTCGCCAGAAATGTAGCCGTGCGTCGGGCAGATACTAAACGTTGGCGTGATGGTGATGTAGGGCGTGCGCCAGGTGGTCAGGGAGCGGCGCACCAGCTGTTTGCAGGCCCCCGCGCTGGACACGGCCTCGCCCATGTACAGGTGCAGCACGGTGCCGCCGGTGTACTTGGTTTGCAGTTCCTCTTGCAGTTCCTCGGCGAGGAACGGATCGTTCGTGAATCCGACAGGCAGCTGCGAAGAGTTCGTGTAGTAGGGGTTTTCGGTCGTGCCTGCCTGCAGGATTTTGTCCCCGAAACGTTTCCGGTCGGCTTTTGCCAAGCGGTACGTGGTGCCCTCGGCGGGGGTCGCCTCCAGGTTGTACATGTGTCCGGTGGCTTCTTGCAGTTCTACCATCTGTTCGCGCACCCCGTCCAGGATCCGAGCTGCCAGGGCGTGCCCACGCGGATCGGTGATGTCATAAGCGTCATCGGTGAAGTTGCGAATCAGCTCGTTCATGCCGTTGACCCCGATGGTCGAGAAGTGGTTATCCAGATTCCCCAGGTAGCGTTTCGTGTAGGGGAACAGACCGTGGTCCATGTGGTACTGGATGGTGACGCGCTTGCGTTCCAAAGTCACCGAAGCCAACTCAATGAGTTCACGCAAGCGGGCACGCAAACCGTCCTCGTCGCCCTTGTGCAGATAACCCAAACGCGCCAGGTTGATGGTCACCACCCCGATAGACCCCGTCTGTTCTGCCGAACCGAACAGCCCGTTACCGCGCTTGACCAGTTCCCGCAGGTCGAGCTGCAATCGACAGCACATGGAGCGAATCTGACCGGGGTCCAGCTCCGAGTTGATGAAGTTCTGGAAATAGGGCAGCCCGTATTTTGCCGTCATCTCAAACAGCAGGTTGGCGTTCGGGGAATCCCAATCGAAATCCCTGGTCATGTTGTAGGTCGGAATGGGGAAAGTGAACACGCGCCCGTCCGCGTCCCCCTCGGTCATGACCTCCATGTAGGCGCGGTTGATGATGTCCATCTCAGCCTGCAGGTCCCCGTAGGCAAAGTCGCACAGTTCCTCGCCTACGAGCGGTACTTCGTCGCGCAGGTCCGGTGGGCAGGTCCAGTCAAAAGTGAGGTTCGTGAACGGACACTGACTGCCCCAGCGGCTCGGTACGTTCAGGTTGTAGATGAGTTCCTGCATACACTGTTTGACGTCGGCATACGTCATGTCGTCCAGGCGGACGAAAGGTGCCATATAGGTGTCAAAGCTAGAGAATGCTTGGGCGCCAGCCCACTCGTTTTGCAGCGTGCCCAGGAAGTTCACGATTTGCCCGCAGGCCGAGGAAAAATGCCGCGGTGGATTGGAAGCAATCGCCCCGCTGACCCCGTTGAAACCCTGTTGCAGCAGCTGTTTCAGCGACCAGCCGGCACAGTATCCGGCAAACATATCCAGGTCGTGAATGTGGAAGTCGCCGTCGCGGTGGGCGTGTCCGGCAGCGGCGGGATAAACCTTGTCCAGCCAGTAGTTGGCGACCATCTTGCCCGCCGCATTCAGGATTAGTCCGCCGACTGAGTAGCCCTGGTTAGCGTTGGCGTTGACCCGCCAGTCTGCTTGGCTCAGGTACTCATCCACAGTTTCCAAGGGATCAATCATGTGGTGGCGTGGATTGGTTTCAAATACGGGGGTCGTCTCTGGTTTCGTCGCAGTCATCTGTTTTCCTTTCATCTCCTCATCTCCCAGTGCGGAGAACACAAGAAAATACTCTAGGGGGGTATTTGGATAAATCAACTATATATTGTGCGCATGGCTCAATTGAACCCCTATATGTTGTGTTTGCCCAGGTCTGTGGGTTGCGGGGATTCGCCGCTGTGCGTGTCGCTGCGCGTCTGGATACAACCGAGAACTGTACGTCAACTCGATAATTGTGAGGATTTTAGAGATTATCGGGTTTACATGTCTGTCTAGTGCTCTGGCAAAACGTATTCGTGAGCGTGTGTTTTCCCCGGTTAACTTAGCATGATGGGTGCTCATCCCCGCAAAGTCTGGAGGAAAAGTTAGCTCACGGCAATAATGACAACCAGGGCAATGATTAGCAAAACTGCGGTAATTGAGGAAAATATCAAGAGCCGTTTTTGCTCGGGGGTTACGGTGTGAGGTTGACGTGGGATGACAAAAGCGATTCCGCTCAATATCACAAATTCGATAATCCAGGCCCAAATCGGAATGTCAACCGACTTGACGGTAAACATCACAGCCGTAATCAAAGTCAGCATTGCCCCAAAAGAAGCGGATTCCCCCATCCGCATGAACTTAATTTTCGACGTATCTTTCATCCTGCGCCGCCTCCTAGCAAGAAATCGCGGTTCCGATCGCCCCACCAGCGGCTCCGCAAGCAAAGCCGCCAACTCCTCCTGTGGCAATCCCGAAGGGGACACAGACGAGACCTGTCCAGGCAACGGTCCATCCCCATGCTACCCACTTGTTGGCACAACCATACCTAGTACCACTGCCATCACTGTTTTCATCGTGTGTTACGGCGTAAAGGGTAGAGCTGTTTTCATCGAATTTAATGCTGGCTTTATCGGAAGAGAACATGATTTTTGCGTCAAACGAAACCAAGGTGACACCCTCTCGGTTATTCCATAGAGCGTTCATTCCGTTTGGTGTGATTTCAACGGTATCTCCCGGTGCTAATACCAAACGGAGACTCCCTCCAATTTGCTGAATCTTTCTTCCCTGAGTCCCGGTCCACAAAGTGAAACCGTTTACGGAGGCAGTGTTGTTTACGGACGTTAGGCTTCGAGGTGATGCCGAGGCGGGAACGGCGGTAACTTGAGACACGCTAGTAAGAACCATTGCTGTGATTCCGATACCAGCGACCATACTACTAACGAACTTCATAATGATTTTCCTTTCTGAACAGAAAGCGCATACAGCTCTTTGAAGCGGATACTTTCAAGGTTAGGGATTGTCAAACCCCTGCACATCACCCTCAAGGCTCACCCGATTGGGTGAGATAGCAGGATGGGATAGCGAGGTAAGCCCCTCCCGACGTGGGCTAGTATGGTTTTGTGCGCGTAGCGATTATCGATGATGATGCATTCGCCCGAGACGCAATGAAGACATTGTTGGGCCGGGTTGATGGGATTACGGTTTCCTGGACGGCCGGAACAGCCTCGGAGGCGTTAGCGCGCTTGAATCAAGATGAGACCGCACAACCGCAAGTTTTTTTAGTGGATATTAGTATGCCAGGCATGAATGGGATTGAATTGGTTCGAAGACTCCACGTTTTATCCCCAACATCAGCCGTGATTATGATTTCCGTACTAACCAGGGCTGACAAAATCCGTGAGGCATTTCGCGCCGGAGCCACAGGCTATTTCGTGAAAGAGGACGACCCGGCACTAATCGCTGAAAACCTGGGGAAGGCCCTTGCTGGCGAGCTGGTTTTTTCCCCTACGTGTTCCCGGCAACTGATTTCTGTTCTCACCGATGACGCGGCTCTTGTGGCTGTGAAACGTCACGCTGGCGAACCAAGCGATACAGTTTTAACCCCGCGAGAAAAGGAAATACTGACGCTTATGAGCGAGTCACGCACGAATTCTCAGATAGCCAGTCGACTCAAGATTAGCGAAAACACTGTTAAAACCCATATCAAATCCATCTTGCAGAAATGTGACGCAGCTGATCGTGCAGGTGCGGTCGCGCACGGAATACGCCAAGGTATCATCGATTGAGGGGTACCGGATGACTATAAATAGCCCTTGGCTTCGCTATTTGGTGATTACGATAGGCATCTTGCTGCAGGTATTGGCGCTGATATTGAATGCAAAAACTGTCCTGGACTTCATAATGATTGGTCTTTCTATTGTCTTTGTGGCTTTCGGGTTGAGGTTTCCCTCCGTTGCGGCGGTGCTGGTTTCCGTGTGGTTTATCGCTGCGGTTGCTATTGCGCAAACGCTGGAGCAAGGCTCTGGTTTTTACCTTTCCCTGGTGTCGATTGGATTCCTAATTACTCGGCGTCCACCCTATGTCGGAATCATTCTCGGAGCTGTCTCAGCTTTCGCCGTTTACTACGGACACTCGTCGATAGCCTCGCTTTCCGGCAAATTCGGGATGGTTCTGTATTTAATTCCCCTACTGGTCGGCTTTGGCTTCAATCAGCTGCGAGCGCAAAAGGAAGCCCAGGAAGCTACGCAGCGCCTGCGGATTTCAGTCCTCCGGGAGAACTTGGCAAACCAACTTCACGACAATCTCTCCAACAAACTGGTACAACTGATTTTACTTTCACGCCTGCTACCAAAAGCTAAAGACTCCGAGAGCGATTCTATAGGCGTGAAAATTCGTGAAGTGTCGGTCTCGGCTCTCTCCCAACTAAGGGACTTTACAGAGGATTTGGGACGTGATGCAACCGGCGAAGAAGTCGTAAGGGGTAAAGGATTTAAGAGCCTGCCTCAAACCCTTGAACATATTAAAAACCAGTTACAAAGTGTAGGGTTTATCCCGGAATGCACCCTGAGCGGCTATGAAATACAACCCCTCCAAACCGTTGAAATACTTACCGAACTGGTCGAAGAAATCGCTACGAACATCATGAAACACGGGCAACCAAATACTAAAGCATACATTTTAGTGCGCTGCACAGCGACGCAAATACGTATCTTTAGCGCTAACCAAGTTCGTGAAGATGCCTTATTCACACCCAGTGGGCTGGGTTTGAAGAGTATGAAGTCAAAAGTAAACCAATTGGGAGGACAGCTAGAAACCAGGCTGGATTCAGGTCAATACAGTATCTCTATTTCTGTGCCTAAATCATGAGGAGCGAAGAACACGTGAAATTTTCTGAACGGGTGGAACTGAATGAACCCAACGCCGTGACTCTCGCCCAGCGTGCGGCCCGACGGGACGGCATGTTGAAAGTGAATTTGGCTGATTCTAATCCGACCCGCTGGGGGTTAGGTGCGCCGGGCTTGCCACCCTATGAACCAGACCCGCGGGGACCCCGCGCCGCCCGCGAGGTACTGGCTGCCTGGCTGGGTGAGCGTGATGGTCGCGAGGTTGATCCAGAAAACCTGTACCTATTGAGTTCTACTTCCCAGGGCTATACCTGGTTGACGAAGTTGACCAGCGATCCCGGTGACCGGCTCGCTGCCCCGACGCCGGGATACCCCCTGGTAGAAACCATTGCCGGGCTGGAAAACGTGGGAGTGGATTTCTATCCCCTGACCTGGGTAGGTTCCCGGTGGGAGCTGAGCGAGCTCAATCCGGGAGAGGTCAGCGCGGTAGTGGCAATCAATCCAAACAATCCCACCGGCTCTTATGTACACGGAGAGGATCGTCAACGGCTCCTGAACTATTGTGCAGACCGCGGGGTAGCGCTCATCGCTGATGAAGTATTTTTTGACTTCGACCTGCCCGGCGCTCCCACCCAGCCCGCTGACCGTCGGCGTTTGGCAGGAACCACGGAAGTACTGACTTTTGCCCTGGATGGGATGAGTAAAAATTTGAGTGCGCCGGGGTTGAAAATCGCGTGGCTGGAAGTGTCCGGACCTGAGCGCGACGTGGTGGCGGCGCGCGCGCGGTTGGACGTAATCGCGGATGCCTACCTGCCGTTTTCCGATGTTTTGGCACAGCGCTTGACGGAATATTTGGCAGCGGTGCCCGCCGCGACCAGTGCCACCCGGCAACGCTGCCGCGAGAACCTCGCCACCCTGAGAGACCTTGTGCGTACAGAACCCAGTGGCACCGTGAGCCTGTTGGAACCCGAAGGCGGCTGGAATGCGCTGCTGCGATTTCCTGCCCACGTGGACGAGGACGCGCTCATCACCGGGCTGATTGCCCGGCGAGGGATTACCGCACAGCCGGGATATTTTTTCGATATGCCTTTTGTTGGAGTGGTGTCTGTGTCGCTGCTGCTCGACGCTCCGGCGTTCCAATTCGCGACCAAAGCCCTGCTGGCAAGCATCGCCGACCAACTCTGATTGTCGAACCGGTAGGAAACGATTCCCGCTCAGCGCGGCAGGCGGGCGCGCAGGGTGAAACGTGGGGTGGTGAACACGGACAGGGAACCGCCGAGGGCTTCGAGCCGGGATTCCAAGTTGCTCAGACCGGTGCCGTAGGTCAGCGCGGTCTCCATGGTGCTGGGATTAGAGACTTCTATCCAGAAGCTGGAGGCGTCCTGATCCAGACGCACCTCCATTTCGCAAGAAGTCGTATGAATCAGCACATTCGTGATGGCTTCGCGCAGCACATCCGTAAACATCCGGGCTTTGTTGACCTGGGGTGGCAGGTCACCGGAAATATGCAGTTCCAGTTCAGCCGCCGTGGCTAAATCCTGCAGGGTCTCCAGCCAAATTTCGGGGGTGGCAGTGACGCGGTCTTTGCTCAGGTCGGAGGGTAAATCCTCGAGCAGGCCTTGGAGGCGATGCAGACGTTCATCGTCCGACACTTCGTCCTCCAAGAACCGGTGAACGAAAGAAATCCGCTGGGAAAGCGTGTCGTGAATGGTGGACCGGGCAGACAAAATGAGCCGGCGCGACAGGGCCTCATCGAGCCGCGAAGTCTCCCTGACCAGGCGTTTTTGACGGTCCTGCAGGGCGTCAATCTCTGCTGAAAGCTGGTAACTGAGTGTCATGTAGTCGCTGACATCGACAGCTAGCAGTTGAATCCAAGACCGCCGGTCGTCTCGAATCCGACTCTGGGTCAACACCCAAGTCCGCCCATCGGGTTCCGTAATCCGCAGCCGGGAGGTTCCGTCTTCGTTTTCTTCCCAGCAGTTTAGGGGATCAGGACTCGCTTGGTGGTTTTTCGTCTCAAACCTGAATTGACATAGTTGGCGTTCCAACGTCCCCATGTTAGTCAACGATGTCAACCCCAGACGCCCCAAAAGCCCTTCCATAGCGGCGTTGGCAAACTTGCTGCGACCCCGGAATTTGGCGAACGCTATCCCGTGTTGCAGTCGGTCCAAGGCCTCTTTGACGCTGAAAGAGCTGAGATCACGGTGTAACAATTGCCAATCTCGCCACACCTGGACGCACAGCCAGGAAGTCGTCAATGCTCCGGAGGTGAGCAGCACCCAGACTCCCCCGGCAGTAACAAAAGGGGGCATCGTCGGGGTCAACGTCACCAGCAGGGGTATCTCGGCATAGCGGTAGTTGGTTCCGATCGTCATCGCCCCCAGCCCCAAGCAAACCACCACAAACCACCCAAAGTTACGGTCTTGGAGCCAAAAAATTCCGGTCTGGGAATGAATGAAAACGGTGGCGAAGGCCCACATATAGAACGCCAGCAAAATCACCACGCTGAACAGGAACACCGTAGCGAGACGCCGTCGATGAATGAGCCATTGCCCCATGGTGAGCAGGCATGCCGCCAATAAGCCGATACACATGAGGGTGGTAGCGGCTCCCATCTGGACGGAGGTGAGATTGTAGAGTTGGTCACTCATGCGCTACCTCCGGTGCCAAAGTGGGTTCACCAGCGCTGATAATCATGTTCAGGTGGCAGGTGGCGTCTTCAACGTACAGTTCGACTTGGGCGCGAGACCAGGCTAAGAGCGGGTCGAACAGGGGGAGGTCCTGCTCGGTCAGGTCAACAATCCAGTTCAGGCGGGCGGTTTTACCATCTGGGGCGACTTCGAAGTTAACGAACACTGCCACCTCTGCAGCCCCAATGAGCTGGTTCAAAGTGCGGTGCAAGCCCTCCAAACACCACAGCGCCAATTGGGGCTGCACAGCGCCGGTGGTCGGACCGTGCAATCCAGCCACCGCTCCTGCGTAGGAAAAATCGGTACAGGATTGGCTCATAAACGTCGTCAGGGCGTTGACCGAAACAGTTTCGTTCTCAAAGTTCTGTAAAGTCAACAGACCCGCGCGTTTGGCGTAACCCAGGTCCATCTTAATGTTGCGCAAAATATTGGAGCGTTCACTTTCGTCCAACGGCACATTGAGCCGGGCGGTATTGGCTTGAATTCTGCCCAGGGACGCGTTCATCAAGTCGTCGAGCCGATCAAAGAGGACGGGGGCATCGGCCGATTCCTCCATGTTTAACGTGGCTTCGTATTCGGCGCGCAGAATTTCGGTTTGGTGAGTCTCGCGGGCGCGCAGTGCCGCCAAGGTCCGCTCCAAATCCTGCACCGCGGTGACGTCCGTTTCCCACAGGACGTGACCGCCGTCCACGGGACGGGTTTGACAGTATACGGTTCGGTTCGGCTGTACCGAAGTGTCTGTGACCACCACCGGTCCCTGACCGTCCCGCAGCTGCTGACGAGTGCCTTGGTCCAGGTTGAGGGGGTGGGAAGTGCGGTAATGGGGGAGCCAATCTCGGTTAACAATTTCGATGGGAATCTGGGATTTTTCAAAGAAACGCAGATAGCCGCGGTTTTGCCCAATTGCTCCGATAAAGAACAGAATCTCCCACGCCAACACGAAAATCACACAATACATTTGGACGGTTTCGGTGGCGCGAACCAGCGGGATTCGCACCGTGTACGCCATGGAATAGAACAACACCGCGAGGAACAGCACCCCGATTCCCGCCACCAGACGCAACCAATGACCCCTGCAGCGACCACGAACCGGCATAGATGACCGCTGCGAAAACCAGCAGCGCTGCCGTGTAATACAGGTAGTATCCCGGACCGTAGCTGTAATCCACCCCGGACTGCCCGGTGCCAAAGCGCAACACCAGGTGGTGCAAATCGTTGGTATATACCAGCAGAATCAGGGTCGCGCCGACTCCGATAATTGCGGCGCGCAAGAAACAGTAACCTGGCGGGCGCCCGCGACTGGAGTGGGACATGACAAAGAACAAGATTGCGCAGGTCGTATAAATCGGGACGTAATAGTAGTACCAGGTGTAACGCTCGAAAATCCCGAGAGAGGCGTGTTTGATAATCCGCGCCATAATCCACAGCGCGAGTATCCCCGCTTGCACCAGCACCGCCCAGCGTACGTAGGTGAAAGTCGCTGTCCAGAACCGCCACCCTGCCCAGAAACTCAGGAAAACCAGCAGGGCAATGAATCCTCCCAGTTCGTAGGCTTCGTTGGTGTTTTCCCATCCCCAAGACCCGCCGTAGGTGTCGTTGTAGAGGCTGGCATTCCAGATAAATTCCTCGTAATTGTTCAGGTGAGTTACTGTTTCGGCGTGGATTTGTTTCCGAAAAGCCGGGTTCGTAGAGGGATAGTCGAGGGGGCTAAAGAAACCGGGGGGTTGCGCCACTAGCGGCGAAGTTCCGTTGATGCCGTTGGGGCTGCGTTGCCAGATGCCGATTTGTGCGGTGAGCGTGGGGGCGGGGGCGTAATGGGCTGAGGGACCCGCGGGGGATTGAGCCGCGCGCCGATCCGTGGTCAAGCAAAACCAGCCACGGCGCAGTGCCCGTTCCAAATCTTGCGGGGAGGTTCCGGTCTGTGACTGTGGCAAAGTCCTGCCGTCTGCGGTTTGCCAATTTTATCAGGGCGCACAAACCTTTGGGCTGAGTTGCAACGAAAAGTGACGGCGGGGGGTTTGTGAAGCCCCATCACCTGCGCAAGCCGAGCTACAGCTCTCGAGGGATTCATAGCAACGCCACCTAACCAACCGGTTCTAGCATTTCGGGGACCCCGTGGTTACGGATGACAGCTAGGTTGCGGACCACCTCGCCGTTGGCAATCAGGTCAAACGTGGCAAAGGGATCGTCCGTGATGCGGAAATCCCAGTCGCCATTGCCTCCCCACAGATATGCCACGTAGGGATGTGCTGGATCGTAAGCGTTGTATAGAACCAGGTACACTGAGGTTCCGTCGTTGCTATACAGGTAGACCACAGCATCACCGAAACCGTCTTGGTCAAAATCTGATTGTCGAACGATTTTCACTTGCTCGTTAATCCGGTCGCGCGGCATCCAGCACGCATTGGGCGCAGAGGGCATGGACGGAATCAATCCCCGGCTGTGCAAACTATCCCAAGTTTCTGTGGTGCAAACGTGTTCCGTTGACGGGTACAGCAGGTTCGCTACCACTTTTTCGTCCACTCCCGGGGTCTTGCCACAAGCCGCGTTATGCGCGGCTGTGTCAGAAACGACACCGCGTCCCCCGATAACCGTGATGCCATCGGCGTTGATTTCATTAGCCCACTGGAAAATGCGGGAACCATCGGGTGGTGTCAACAAGATAACCCCGTCATTGAAAGCCCCTGCCACCATGGCATCTTTCAAAGCGTGACCGCTGGCCAGATAGATATGGGAGCGGGATTTAGATTGCAGTATCCAGTTGGCGATGACCCAAGACGTTTCGTAACGGTCTTGACCGCCCAGGCGTTGCCAGGGCAGACCACCGGCCAAGACCTGGGCTTCGGCATCGCTGACCACACCAGCACCACCCAGGATGACCACCCCGCCTCGCGGTTTCAGAGAGTGGATTTTTGCCGCTGCGGCTTGCCGGCTAGCCGGAGTGGTGAAGGTTAAAATCGGTCCGTTACGCACCCCGGCGGCCGCCACGGCATCCGGAGAACCAGCACCAGCATTGCGGGTGACATACACGTATTCTGGTTGTCCATTGGTAGAAGCCCAGGACTCCGCAATAGCTGCGGCGGTCTGATGGCGGTTTACGCCTTGAATCCGGTGGTGTTCAATCCCATGTTCAGCAAAGAACATTTCTGCCGATGCTGGTACCGCCCCCGGTCCTCCGACAATGTAGGCAGTGTTCAGAGTGGCGAGGGTGTGCAAATCCCAGTTGAGGCCATCGGTCAGCAGTACGGGACCCCAACCTAGGGCTGCGGCTGGCAGAGCGTCAACGGGGTTGCGCGCGGAGGCCACCAGGAATTTTTGGGAGCCCTCCGGATAAGCCTGGGCGGCCACCAGACCAGATGTTTCGATGGCGTTTTGGCCTCCCAAGCGGTCCTGAGCGAGACAGCCGAGATTGGTCTGAGTCTCACCCGATTCCGCCCCTTGTGCTAGCGGAACCATTAAACCGGCTAGAGCCAGGGCACTCACCGCGAATCCTGCCCCGACACGACTGAACAGAGAGGGGAAACTGGGGATAGAAACAATCATGGTTACCTCCTGATAGAACAGACCCCCTCAGGCTAACGGTGTCCTGCGTGTCAGTAACCACCCAAAAGGGTGAAATCGTCCCGACCCGGTTTAATGGCGGGCTTGTGTGTTTACCATAGCCAAGGCCAGACCGCTCAGACCGAGGATGGTGAGGACAGAAGCTCCGGCAGTCGCTAGACCGAGTGAGGTCCGGGCAGTCGCCTGCAAGGCAGCTTCAGACAGGGGGACGTCGGTCATTCGCAGCCATACCGCAGCTATTCCGAGTGCCCCGAGAAGGGCGGCGACCAGGGAAACCAACAGGGTAACGCGATGGGTATGACCAAAACGACGATTGGTAGCTTCGCGGGGCGTCAGCACCAAGCCCCACGCCGCCGCGATCAGAATGGCGGTGAGCACGTCGGAGAGGCGATGCCACTGGTTGAGCATCACGGCGATGCCGACAAAACTGCCGGTGAGCCAGCCGATAAACACCGCCACAGAACGCCACTTGGGCACGACGACCATGACAATTCCAATTGCCGCGGTCATCGCTACCGTGGTGTGTCCGCTGGGCAGCGAGTTCGCTAATCCTTGATAGTCGACGCCCAAGGCGGGGCGGTGGATGATCCAATGTTTCAGGATTTGGGTGGTCAGGTTCGCGCCTGCCACCAAAACCAGCACGCGAATTCCCAGTTCGCGGCGTTTGCGGGCGGCAGCTATCAAAAAAACCACCCCGGTCAGAGCGATGAGGGCACCCATAGAAATCGTGTCCAGCGCTGCCGTGTCCGCCCCGAACAGGTACGGTTTGCCGCGGCTGACCGCAAACCGAGTCAGACCGTCAAAGTTTTGCCCCTTGACGGTGTGGAGGGACCGTTGAGCAATGACCGCGGCGAGAATTGCGCAGCCCACCGCCGCAACCAGTCGAAAAAACTGGTTGCGGGTTAGCCGTGGCGCCGAAACCTCACTCACGAGTCAATCTTAGGTCGGTTATTCAGGACGTTGCCAACGCAGTGCGCATTGCACCTGTTCACGAGGTCGGTGACGAGGTTCGTTCATGGGTGGTGCGGCTGCCGGCGGGGCGCGACGCCAGCGGACACACCGCGCTGCCATGTACGCCACGCCACCGGACTTGGGACCGTGAACTTAGAACTTACCGCCCCCAGAACTAAACGACGTACCCCCAGACCTGAACGAGCCGCCGTGGTGGCCGGAGCTGCCGCTACTCTTGGGACGTGCGACGTGGGTTATGTATTCGTTCACAAAGACATCATTGGAGCCGGTGATCTGGTCCGAACCAGGCACGACGTAATAAATCGCTCCCCACTGTAAATGTGCGGTATCGTGCTTTTTCCTGATTCGGCGCATCACCAGGGTGCCGGCACCGCCACCAAGGGCTGCCGCCCCAGCGACACCGGCAGCGGTTGACTCCAGGGTTATGGGGTGGGGCAGCGGGTGGCTCGCACTGTAGGGCGTGCCGGCTTTCCATTGTTCCAGGTAATCCGCCACCTGGGTCAGGTAGACATCCACGCCGTCGTCCCAGTGGTCATCGCCCAAGGGTTGTTTGACGTGGTCATAGAGCTTTTCGATGCCATAGACGGTAAATGCTTGCTCACCGTCCCCGTGACCCAGGAACCACAAATCACGCGAGCTGGGGTTAATGACCATGAGCACCCCGCTGGCGTCCTTTTCCCCCAGACCAAGCTGATTAAGGTTGTAGTAGTTCGCTCCCCACTTTTGCGGAGTTTGATAACGGAAATCGTCCACGGTCACGATATAGGGCGCAATCCCGTACTTGTCTGCCAAAGCGGTCATTTGCTTTTCCCAGCCGGCAATCTTTGACTTGCTAAACACCTCGGAGTGGTCGCGGATGAAAGGCGTCGCGGATTTTACGTCCGACTGTCCGCCCACGTAGGGAAACTGCTCTCCATAAGGGAATTTGATGATGTCGCCTAATTCGGTCTGCGGCAGGTCCGCGGAGTCAGTCGGTTCGTCGCTGGTTTCCGGGGCATCGTCCGGGCCGGGGGGCGGAGTCTGCGTCGCCGGTACCCCAGGCGACGCAACCGATACGGAAAACGCGGCAGGGCTGACTTCTGCGACCGCCGGTGTGGGCAGGGCGAAACCAACCGACGAAGCCAGAGCCACCGCTAGTGCGCCCACGGAATAAAGAATTGTCTTACGGATATTCATGATTTATCACCTCAATCAAAAAATATCGGCATCAGGAACGGAATAAAGATGGCGCCAAAAATGATGGCGAGGGGGATAGCGATGCCTAACAGTCCGCCCCAGTACTTGCGCTCGGATACCGGGAACGTGCCCACGAACTTGCCGGTTTGCCCGTTCATCGCATAGTTGTAGTTTTTGCCTTGGAAATCGACGTTCATCAGCCATAACGGCAAGAACACGTATTCAAGTTCGCCGAAAGCCGGCTGGATTGAGGTGCTGACGGTCGACACCGAGTTATAGCCGCTGATTGAGTTCCGCAGCACCGTCTCGGTGGATTCTTTCATGCGTTCCAAAGCGCGGGGGTTGGCGTCTTGCGCTTCCACGTCGTATTTGTTGGTCATGAAGCCCGTCAGGTAGGCGGGAGAAAACGCGACCGATTTGGTGTAGTCAAAAGGTTCGATGGATTCCGTGAGCTTATCGGTCACTTTCGTGGTGCCCGCCACCGGCACATCCAGGAAAGCAACGTTGGCGCTGCGATACACGTCGAATTCCCGATGCTCGGTGTACTCATAATCAGAATCGGTCCAGGTGCGGATGGTTTCGCACCGGTAGTTACCTTCGCCCGTGACCGTTGCGTCATACAGCCAGTAAGGCACGTAAACGCCTTGGATGTCGTCCACGCTGACCTGCTTAAACTCATTGGGAATGAGCTTCAGCTTGCGCATTTCGGCTTTGAAGGCCGCCAAGGCTTGTTCTTTGGTCATTGCAAAAGGAATCATCCGGTCGGGGACGCGGGTGCTGGTCAGCTGTCCGGTCGCCACGAAGTTGTTGTTGCACCAGGGGCACCGGGCACTGACCATGTCGGGTGAGCCGATGATTTCCCCACCGCAGGAATTACATTGGAATTGAGCCATTTGTTGTCCGGTCGCTGCGTCCAGATAGGTGGGCGGGGGTTCCACCCAGCCGGGGTGACCCTCGGCAGGAGTGGTGGAAATCTGGGTTTCCGGGGTCGCAGCGGTGCCAGCCCCGCCGGCGGCGCCGGTGGTCCCCACCTGTTGCGCGTGCGCGGCAGCGAGTTCCGCGTTGGCTTGGGAGATACCGTTGAATTGGTTAACTTCCTCGACCGTGAATGCAGCCCCGCAAAAGCCGCATTTCATCTTGCCGCTGGGCACATCAAAATTAATGGGAGCACCGCAGGACGGACATTTAAGCTGTACATCGCTCACGATTGGCTGACCTCCTTAGCTTGTATCCGCTGGGGATGAACAAAATTCGCTACCATCCTCAGACTAAAGTGCTGGTCAGGGGAATACACCACCCAAAAGGGTTAAATACCACCGACATTCCAATTAGGATTTTATGCATGGATTTTCGAGTAGGTCAGGGTTTTGACGCACATCGTTTTGCTGCCGGTGCGCCGGTGGTGGGTCGCCCACTTCGGGTGGGGACCCTGTCTTTTCCCGACCATGCGCCGCTGGAGGGGCATTCGGATGGGGACGTTGCCGCCCATGCTTTGACCGATGCCCTGCTCGCGGCAGCCGGGTTAGGCGACTTGGGCACGAACTTTGGGGTATCGCGTCCCGAGTATGCCGGAGCCAGCGGGGAAGTGTTTTTGCGTGCGGCGATGCGGATGCTGCACGAGACCGGTTGGGTGGTGGTTAACGCCAGCGTGACTGTCGTCGGTCAGGAGCCGCGTCTCGGTCCGCATTACGCAGAAGCGGAGGCGGCGTTGGGAAACATTTTGGCAGCACCTGTGTCTTTTTCGGCGACCACGACTGATCGCATGGGATTTACGGGGAATAAGGAAGGACTGGCCGCCCTGGCAATTTGTTTATTGCGTCGTGAATAAAGTTCCTTCGCAATATGCTGGACGGTCAGTCCTCACAAGTTATGAAGTTTTCGGTGAGAATATCTCTTACTTGTCGCCGGTGGCGTCGCGGTATTGGTCAATGAGTTTTTGCGGGACGCGACCGCGGTCGTTGACCGGGATTCCTTTTTCACCAGCCCAAGCGCGCACGCGACGGTTGAGTTCGCGAACTTCGTTATTTACCGCCGGGGTAGTGCCGCGGCGGCGACGACCGGAAACTTTACGTCCAGCATCAATCCAACGCTGCAGGCTGTCGCGCAGCTCCTTAGCGTGGGCTGCATTTAAATCAATTTCATAATTGACGTTATCCAAACTAAAAGCGACTGTTTCTGCCGCGTCTGAACTGTCGATATCGTCTATCAGGATGGTTTTTACTTTCTTGGCCATGATATGCCCTCCAAGCACGAGTGAATGAACAGATATATATTAGGCATTGGGGAATAAATAATTCAAATCCATGGTGGTAACCAATTCTCCAAGCACAATTGTGCTTGGACGCATAATAAACCTGAATAACCTACCCACGTTTTGCACAATGTGTCGCCAGGTAAGTCCTGGTTATCGTTCCGAGTATTTTGAGGGCATTGGTTTATCCCGAGGAAACATTTCCGAGAGTCCAAGAATCGTGTTGTCGAGTTGGCAGTGGAACTGGAGTATTCTCATCGCGCCAATATGCAGCTATTGAAATGACTTTGGTTCATTTTCATTCTCTACAGTGACAGTCGAGGTAATCAACAACTTCCACATCAGTACCCGCGAATCCTTGCAAAGTATTATCCAAAGACGGCAACCGATTCTTGTGTGGAGCCAGGGGGATAGAGAGAATCCGTGACCGGGGTGTTAGTTCCAGTGGTGGCATTCATGGTTTTAGTGTCCAGTTATGGACGTTTAGATACCGAAAAGTCATGGCTAGTGTGGTTAGCCAAACGTTAATTGAACGTTAATTGCCAATCCTCATTATCCTCTAGCTTGAGCTTTCGTTGGAATATCAACTAAAGATGTGGAGCCGCCTGAGAGACGAGCGGAAGCGCGAAGCGTATGTGCCGCTCGTGGTGGTGCGGAGCCGTTAAGAAACAGTCCTGTGGACTGTTTTAGGTGGAGCTCCAGACAGAAAAAGTGACTCGAGAATTAACTTGAGACGATGCATAAACAGAGCCGCCTGAGAGAGGAGCGGCAGCGCGGAGCGTGTGTGCCGCTCGTGGTGGTGCGGAGCCGTTAAGAAACAGTCCTGTGGACTGTTTTAGGTGGAGCTCCAGACAGAAAAAGTGACTCGAGAATTAACTTGAGACGATGCATAAACAGATACTTAGACGTCGAAAATGATAAAAGCCGCTTGAGCCCTTGAACCCCTGTTGAGCAGGGGTTTTGTCGTTTCTGGGGTTGTTCGTTGGCTCGCTGGAGGTCCGGTGATCTGGTGCTCGTCGCCATAACGTCCGCGCGGCAGGGGCACGTTTCGACCTAAGGGGGTCTGCGCGAGTGCTTGCGTTAGCGGGTATCAGACGAGGGTGTTAGAACAAGAAATCTGGCATCGAGAAGGCTTCTGGCACGTTGTATCTGATTTCGTTGGCTTCTTTGCGGACGTTGATGTTCGAGCTTTCGAGGAGAATCGGGTTCAGGTGGGGTTTTCCTTCGTGAAGGAAGATTGCATTGGAGACGTTGATTCGAATGTAAGTGGCGCTCTCGCGGGTGAATCCGAGTCGTTGGAGAAGGATGGTTTCCTGTTTCGTTGTGCCGTACTCGACGTATTCGTACCAGTCGTTGTCGAACTGCTCTTTTCCGTGGACCTTCTTGTATTCGTTGGAGAATTTAAGAAAGTAATTCGATAGCTCAAAAAGGATTACTTGCTCAATAGCTTCAAGCGTGTCACTAAAAACAAGGTTTCGGTGTTCTTTCGAATCTAGGTAGCGATTCGGTTGCCGATTGATCCACACAATTCCAGTTTTCCGGTGATGCTCGATTGCACGATTCATGATGGAACGCAAACCGTGTCCCTCCATCCACTGCAACAGGAGGACGGTGTACCAGGACAGCATAGCGAGCTGGTCACTTCCCTTGGTTGTTCTCCCTAACGTCTCGGGATTGTAAATTCGCCATTTGAAGATTGAGGCAAGCCGCTGAAGAAACGCGAGGGTCTCGTCGTAACTGAACTTTCCCTTTGGAGAAAGTTGTGGATACTGGAGTCCAGCTTGGATTGCGTGCGTCAGCGCTTCTGCCTGGTCAACGGAGACATTGATATCGTCATCTTGTTGGCCTTCGCGTCGCGAGAAAGTAGCAATAATGCTGTTGGTAGCCTGTTCGTCAAGATAGTCAGAGAATTCTTCACGCACCAGGCTTTGACGTCCGGTAGTGATGTCGCGCAAGAGCATGAGACCGAATTTGCGTTTCATATCATAACGCTCATAGCTCTCATTCCCTTTGGAGAATTCGATGCGACCTTCCTGTAGATCCTTGACGACACCTTGCTTCATTTTCTTGCTGATAATTTGTGAGTCAGTTTGCACGGATAGCTTCTGTACAGGAACGTTCGCTTGTAGGAGTTCCTTGGCCTTTTGCTCGGATGCAAGTTGGTTGCCCACGATGATGAATACGTTGCCGTAGAGGTTGAACTCGATACGCCCGACTCGGCCGATCAGGTTCTTGAAGTCGACTGCTGTCATTCCTGCTCTGCCGATTTTGTTGGTTGTGATGACGAGGTTGTCGGCGGGAAGGTTGACTCCTTCGAGGAGCGTGCTGGTGCAGAATAGTGTCGAGATTTTGCCTTCGCGGAACAGGCCTTCGATGCGTTCGCGGATCGCTGGCGGGAGGTAGCCGATGTGGTAGCTGACGCCTCTACGGATGAGACCGCTGAGGTAGTAGTCCTCGTGGACGTCGCGTTCGATGTCTTTTGCGAGAGCGTCCAAGTCTTTATCGTTGAGGTCTGCCAAACCCTGGGCATAGTCACGCGCCGCTTGCACTGCGTGATGCCGGGCAGAATGAAACACGATGGTTTGCCCACGATGATCTGAACCTCGTGATGATTCACTAACAAATCGGGTTACGCCCTGTGCGGTAGCGTCCTGAGCTTGAAGTGAGGCTAGGTGCGTGAATTCTTGGGTGTGGTCGTTGTAGCTGGAAATGGTGTTCTCGTGCAGGTTGACGAGGTATTTGAATTGCGCGACTGGCGAATACTGGGTTGCGACCGCGTTGGTTTCATTTTCGTCAGAGTTTGGATCAACCAGCCTTAGGAATACCTCTGGGTTGGGAATGTTGGGTGAAGCGAAGATGAAGTGTGGTGGTCTGTGGCGGTGTTGAAGGATTGTCACGGTTTGGTAGTAGAACGGGGCGCGGCTGTTCTTGCCTGAGAGTTTGTGTGATTCGTCGAAAAAGACGTACTCGAATTCGATTGCAGGTTTGCCGATCAGAAGGTAAAGCAAGCGTTCTGGGGTGAGCACGAAGATGAAGTTGTGATCGCCTTCGAGCACGATGTCACCAGCGGCACTGACGATTCGATAGTTGTGCCGTTCAAGGTCTTCGCCGAGGTCAGCGATCAGTTTCGAGCGGGTCTCGTTGATCAGCGCTTTTGACGGCACGATGATCGCAAAGTTGGCTGTCACCCCGGATTTGATCTGGTTGGTGATGAAGGTGCGCATGATGAAGGACTTGCCCAGTGACGTTGGGGCCGAGAAGGAAAACTTGCCGTCGTTCAGGCGGTCGTAGATCTTCTTTTGCGGCGCGAAAAACTTCATCGACTTATCACCGGGCACGGTGAGGTATTCGGCTTGGTAGGCGTTGAATGCGGCGTCGAGGATGCCCGCATCGGAAGTCACACCCAACTGCTTCAGGCCTGGGTAGTTACCTAGCGTGGTGAAGATTGCAGGAACGTATGCTTTCGTTCGCGCGTCTTGTGGGTAGAGAATGTGGCACAGGAGCGCGATTTCTTGCGCCCACACCCTGTGCCGGTCACGATTGGTGGGGTGGGTTGATTTCGACAGCAGGTCAGCGAATCGCAGTACTGCTTCAAGATCCACGTCGTATGGTTGACGATCCACCAGCCCCAACCGATGTAAGCCGTAGTTGTAGAGCAGGTTGGCGTACAGCTGTTTGAGGAATTCGTTGGAGTCGATGTCAGAAAATACGAGATCGCCGACGGTTACTTGCTTGTCAGACATGGCTACCACCTGGCCCACCCACGAGCCCATCCATGATCGCGCCCGCGTCAACGTCTACTTCGTTGAGTGGCAAAACATAGATGTAGAACGAGTAATTATCCAAGTTTCGGGTGTTGATTTCGTTGGCGATCATTTGGGCGTGCGCGGCGATATCTCCCTGCATTTTCTGATCGAGCACAGCCCGATACTGCTGGTTGCTGTAGTTCTTCGGATCGAGACCGATGTCATAGCCCAGGAACATCGAATAAGCGGTATCGAACACGGGTGCCCCACCCGGCTTCGGGATTAGCAGATCTTTGACGTAGTTTGCTGTTGCTGGGTCGAGGGTCTTGGTGAACACAGTTTGCTCGGCGAGCTGAACCTCGTCTGAGCGATTCTGTTCTATATCTACAACGCGGTCGAATGCTGCAGTGATGGCATCCCCAATGTTGCCGACCACGCTGGAGGTTCCAAACACGATGCTGCTGGTGGTTCGCTGACCGTCTGGTGTGAGTAGGTGGATGGCGTCACAGCGGCTGTGGATCTGGCCTCGGGCCTGGTTGAGCTCGATCTTACTCATCACTTTGGGTGCTTCGAGGATTTGTTCGAGCAGGACGTAGAGCAAGATTTCACCTAACCCCATGCCGTCTTGTTGTGAACGCATCCGGTTTACCGCGTCGAGAGCAACTTCTTCGAGATCGTCTCGCTGTTTGTAGCCTTCGTATTCGGCGCGGGAGAAGACGTAGCGCCCAACGTTGCGTTTGAGGAACTTGATGAGGGCTGTGTGGTCGAAGCGGTTGTTTTGGATAGACAGATGGAACAGGCGTAACTGTTCGTCGTTTCGAAGACCTAACGTGTTCGAATGGGCCACTTCGGTGAACGTGGACGCGAATGTGTCGCCGCGCAGCGTTGGCGTGATCGTTGCCTGTGCCATCTCGTCTTCTCCCAAGAGGTGTCCTTCCCGCCTACAGCTTTTCGAGGATACGTACGAGCTCCGACAAAGTGACCGCCCCGTCAGGCGGAGTGACGCCATCTTCGAAGACCATGTAGTAGCGGTAGTCATTGCCAGACATGTTCGCCCACGCCCGGCCGAGCCTGATCTTGCGGTTAGAATCGTCGTTCTTCAAATGCTCGCCCTTGGACTCGACAACCACGATGGTGCCGCTAGCGGTCATCACGACGAAATCTGGGTAGTGGTTGAACGGACCGTTGAGGCAAAAGCCCTTGCGTTCAATGATCCGGTGCCACCAGCGAACATTGTTCATGCCGGAGAAGCGACCAGCGAGTTCGAGCTCAAAGCCGTTCATCTTGTCTTCGGCCTCATACAGGGAGCCACCAATCAGGGAGGAGGCATGAATGGGCTGGATCGCTTTCGGAAACGCGTATAACGCTTGAACATCAACGCGGCGGGTCTCGATATCCTCATAGAATCTCTTGACTTTGTGCGCTTCCAAAAGGCCGTCAATTTTCTGTTTGACCTTGCTTGCTACCGCATGCGGGTGCTCTTGATAGGTCAACAGCTGCTCGGTGCCGAAGGCCTCAACCATCCGCACAATGTATGCGCGCAAGTCAGAGTCAGTGATCGAATTGATCGGTTTGATCCGATCGTAGATGGCGATTGCCGTGTTGCGCTTTTGTCCTTCGACGCTCAGTTTCGAGAAGTGTTCGCGCATGAATTTCTGATCGGTACTCGACATCCGGAAGGCTTTAGGAACCTCGGAGTCTTTTCGCACGTCGATCTTGTACATCTGCTCGTCTGCCGTCGACAGGTCAATGTCGATGTCTTTCGTCTTTAAGTCAAAGTCACCGGCTAGTGCCTCGTGCTTAAGTTCGTTGTATCCCTCATGAGCGGTCGGGAACAATGCTGATCCGGGTTCTTGGATGACGAATTGGGGAAGGCGAAGGGTTTCGATCTCGTCAGCGAATTCGTGGTTGACGAAGCTCGTGTCCACAGCATCCTCCAAATCTGAAGGCACGAAGCCCTCACCCATCTGTGCGGCTTCTTCGGCCTCCTGCTCATAGTCCGCACCCTGCTGAGCCGCCTGCTCGATCATCGAAGCAACCGTCGGATCCGCCGAAGGCTCTGGTGAACTAGCGGATTCTTCTCGCGCATCTAAATCAGCTGCAACCTGTTCTTCATTGAACTCCAGGAACTCTTCAACGTCCATATCTTCCCCTGGGACTGGGGACGTTGGGGCGGGTTTGCTTGGCTGGTTCGTGCCAGTGAAGTCGAAAGCGACTTGATCGGCTGCGCGGAAGTCACGCTTGGAGAATCCGGCACTGTTGAGCCCCGCAACGATCTGATTGAGCGTGGTCCCGAAATCGTTTGAAGAGGTCAGCACGTAGCTCATGTTTAACAACGTGTTCGGCTGCTTCCTGGCGTGGGGTTGGCGCAAAACACGGCCAAGGATCTGCTCAACATCGACCTGGCTGGTCTTGTTCGCCAACGACGCCAGAATGTAGGCGAAGGGGCAGTCCCAGCCCTCCTTCAACGCGTTCACGGTGATGATGAACCTGATCGGGCACTCCTTGCTGAGCAGGTCAACGCCTTTAAGCTCGTTTACGTCGGCGGTCTTGATCGCGATCTGCTCGGCAGGAATACCCGCCTTGACGAGCTTGTCACGCAGCCGCTCAAACGATGTAGCGTCCTCGCTCGTCTTTGGCTGAGCCTGAAACAACACGATTGGGCGAATATAAGCGCCACCATTCTCATACTGCTGTGTAGCAGCGATTTCTAGTGAACGGCGCAGGTCGATCGCGTCCGTAACGACATCCTTTTGTGACGCCCGGTTGTATGCGATGACCGGAAGTTTGACCATGCTCTCGTTCTTAAGTGAGAGCGCATCCACATACGAGATCACGTTCGCTTGCCGCTTCGGGGTTGCGGTTAGATCAAGAATGAATGCAGGGTTGAAATTCGTGAGCATCTCCAGACTCAACGAGCTCGTCGCGTGATGCGACTCATCCACGATAACGACGGGATTCAACTGGTTAATCACCTGGAACAGTGCTGTTTCATCCGCGTTCTCGATCGGTTGCTCCGGGGCACCAAACGCGGTCGCGAACGAGGCGAGATTCCCATTAGCTTGGTATGCCTTGCGTCCGTCCTTTGTTCGTGAGCGGAACGAATCATACGAGAGCACCATCACTGACAGCTGCTCAGCCACGGTCGACGGGCTGAAATTCTGCCCAGCTAGCAGCTCTTCTTTCGAATACACCTCAACACGGCCACCAAAATCAGCGTTCAACTTCTGCCGATACGGATGGGCCGGATTCTTCAACGCCGCCAAGGTTTGCGTCAAAATCGAATCCGACGGCACCAGCCACACCACAGCCTGTTTCCGCGTCGGCGGCAAAGCCTCAAATATCGGCTTCACCGACGCACACGCCAAAAACGTCTTCCCACCGCCAGTTGGAACCTTGTAACACACGTGCGGAACACCATCGATCACATTCTGGTAGCCCGGCATCTGCGGGGTGCCAACCTCAATCTGGCGAGACTCCCAAAACACCTTAAAAGCATCGCTCAGCGTAGGCTGCTCGTTGAGCTGGGTGAGGTAATCCTCTAGATCGGCGATCACCCGGTTTTGATACTTCTTCAACTCCATAACCAACACTCCTTAGAGACGGGTGATATCCCGAGGGATCTTCTTGAACGTGATATTCAGAGAGCGCAGCTCCTCATCCGACAACAAACACGTGTCGGCATAAATCACATACGAACTAGCCGCACACTCAGGAGGGATCGAAGCCAGATAGTCACGATCCAAAACCGTTGCCCGATCCGGCTCATATACGAAAAACAACGATGCATCCTCATGCCGTCCTAAGAAATACGGATGGGCACTGGGCGGATTCGAGAACGGCTGCCCCGTCTCGGTGAACCACACATACTCACGAACCCGCTCAAGAGGCACCTCTGGGTTCAAGTCACCTGCGAGAAGTAGTGGCGCGCCTAACTCGTAGAAAGAGAATGACCCTCCTGTTCCGGGCACTTCATCCTTATCGGTGCGGTATCCGTCGATCACTCGTTTGACCCGCTCTGCCGTGATTGATTCTGCGTAGTCGCTGAGCTCTACGAGGATGAATTTTCTATCTGCGTCGTCGTACATATTTGAATTAAGCACGGCGTGTGCGGTCGTTCCTGAGCCTGCGAATGAGTCTAAGACGATGCCGTCTGTGTTGCCATGCAGGGCGATAATCCATTCGATTAGTGATAGTGGTTTCGGGGTGTCGAATTTCTTGTTTCCAAAGATTGCCTTGATTACTGCAGTCGCGTCGGCGTTAGTTCCATAGCCATCGAGCCACGTATTCCATCCGAATGATTTTTTTACGTCACGAATTTTCTCGTATGGAACCCAGCGCTCAGTCTCTCCATCTACAACAACCCCTGGGTCGTATGATGTTTTCTCCCAGTGAGCAGCCTCAGGATTGTCCAATAACTCTGACATACCTGCGTGAGCAGGACTCCAACGCCAGTAGCCGTCAGACCCGTCATTCTTGATTGGGAATACTTCTCCACCATTGGGTGCAGTAATGGGGAACCACAACGTCGGTCGATCTGATCGGTCGGAAGTTGCACCCCACTTTCGTAACTCACGCCCTTTTCGATACGGGCCCTTGCTGTCCTTGAGGTCAAGCTTCCCAGTTGTCTTCTCTTCTTTGACAAGACTTGATTGGTCACCCTTGGTGTAGAACAAAATGTATTCGTGCCCTGTTCGCAGGGCCGTTTTATCTTTCCCTCCACTTGGTTCAGAGCGCACTGGCGCACAAGCAAGTCGGTTTGCAGGGCCAAAGATTTCGTCCATGATGCAGCCTAGGTTGGACAGCTCTGTGTCACTTATCGAGACAGCAATCAATCCGTTTCTGGCTAGCAGGCGATGGAGAAGTCTTAGCCGTGGGTACATCATGCATAGCCATTTGTCATGGCGGGAGAGGTCTTCGCCTTCTTTGCCGACGACTTCGCCAAGCCATTTCTTGATTCGTGGGTCGTTGACGGCGTCGTTGTAGATCCAGCCTTCGTTGCCTGTGTTATAGGGAGGATCGATATAAATGCAGTCAACCTTGCCTTCGTACTTTGGTAGTAGAGCTTTGAGGGCTTCGAGGTTGTCACCATGAATAATCATGTTCTGTGAGCCGTTGTCCCCATCGTGTTGGCCGTGCTCGTCATATGAGTATTGGCGGTCGAGGACGCGGTAGGGAACGTCGAGGTGGTGGGTGATCACCTTGTCTTTGCCGACCCAGTTCAGTTCTGGCATTAGCGTTCCTCCTTAGGCTCGTGAGGGTTGTTGGGATGTGGTTCTTCTGCGGCTTGACCGGTGCGGACCCATTCGTCGATTTCTGAGAGTTTGAACTTCCAGACCCTGCCGACTTTATAGGCAGGGAGATTATGGGTTGTTATCCATTTCGTGATGGTTTCCCGGCGCACCCCGAGGTGGGCTTGCGCTTCTTTCATGGTGACCCAGTTTTCTAATTCAGCTTCGCTCATCGTTCCTGCCTTATCGCGTGAAGATCCGGGTTAATAACTGTGGCATTGACATTGAATGTTGTAGTCGCTTGAGGGAAGCAGTTCTCGCCTTCCTGGTTGCGCATTTCCCAGTGGCTTGAGGCAGCACCTTCATAGCCTTGCGCCCGAAACGTGCAAGAAATCTTGATGAACTTCGCTGTCGCCGGTGGGCTGTCAGGAATGGCGATCTGTGTGGTGCCGACGGGTCGTAGTCGCGGGTCTGTTGGATTCGTACAGATGAGTGTCCGACTGGTCCAGTCGATGCTGCCAACGTTGCGCAGTGTCCATGTGTGAGTGAACTCGACCCAAAATCCTGGCTTGTGTTTTTGCAGTGCGGGCGGTTGCGTCACGTCGACGCGATCTCCTTGATAGAGCGGCTGCGGCGCGGGGTTTATTTCTTCTGGTTCCTGGTCTTCAAGGCGAAGTCGGTAGCAGTGTTCAAGGACATCGCAATGGTCTGGGTCATGGATGATCGCGTCGAACCAATCTGTGAGTGCCCAAATGAATGCTTCTGGTTCGATAGTGAGGGTTGAGGGCAGTCCGGCATCTTTGCCGACTTCTTGGCAACGATCATCCAACGTGCGCTTCGTGCTTGGGAGGGGCCTCAGGTGGGCAAGAAGGAAATCATGCAACGATTTCTTGCTCACCTGTGTAGGAAATGACTCGTATTGCGGTTCGGAGATCGGTTTTGCCCCGGTAAAGATCTTGCGTGCGTACTCGTCGTCTAACCGCTCTGCACTGCCAGCGTGTTGGAATACGGCTTGGACGAATTTTGCCTGGTTAGTGATGGGACTCTTCCGCTTGTAAACAGCGCGACAAAACTCGGGCAAACCCATATGCGTCACGCTCCTCTATGCCGAGTCCCAAAACTAGTCCCAGAAGTCCCAGTTTTTGCTTCCCTCAACGATCTGAAGTCCCAAAACCACAGCGTTTGATGAGTATGTGAGCAAAACACGAGCCGACGAGACGAACAACTGTCATCTCATTATCGCACGCCGACTCGCGCGAACGCTCATGAACACGCACCAACTGGTGGTGGGTGCCCTGATCGTGGCGAAGGAGGTGAAACACATGGGAAGGAACCGTAAGCAGACGTCTGCGAAGGTGGTGTCCAAGGCGTCGAAGATTCTGACCGATGGCCGTTATGGCAAGGACTCGAAGTCTGTTGCCGCGTCAGCGTTGGCGCAGACCAAGCCATCTAAGCGCAGCAAGTAGCCGTACACAGCCCACTCGGTTTCGACACAGTTCGGGCCGGGTGGGTGGAGGCGGAAGTGCTGGTGGCCATCGGCACTGACGTTCTCCGAAGCCTGAGCGTGATTGTTCGGGAGCTCATCTGGCGGATGAGCGACCTCCACAGCGAGTGCTGGCTGTGGTTGTAGACAAATGAACCACTAGTGAGACCTGCTCTGGGAGCGCTCGGCGGGTCACCTCACCCAAACCTCTTTGCTGAGGGGCGGGTGGGGTGGCTCGCCTTTGTCGTCTTCCAAGTAGTTCTCACCAGTGATCTGAGCCAAACAGATCAGGTCTCCAAATCACCGGGATTCCCGGAGAAATGGAGATCCTTCGATGAAGGTCACCTTCAAGCACGAAGCAGACAACAACAAGAATCAGTCCATCACTGACACTTTCGACATTGACCCTGGCGAGTTCGCTCTCATGATCGCAACCCACCGGCAGCAACGCGCCGCCGCTACTGGTGTTCCGCTCGACCAGGTTAAGCCCTGCACACCGCAGAAGATTCTGGACGAGTTGTGGAACGCAGAAGAAGCGGCCACGCATCAGGCGGTTCGCGCCGATCGCGGCAAGGGTAAGAAGAAATGTACGTGTGGGGCTGGGTGCGGTCCTCGACGTGGATGCCGCGTCCCGAATAACAAGCCGTTTTCGTATGAGCAGATGCTCGAGATCGATCTTGACCCTGCTTCACCGGGTATCAGCGCTGAAGACCAGGTCATCGAACGCGAGGATAGTGTCGAGCGTGCTTGTGATCTCGAGGTGATGCGTGACATTATCGCTGGTTTGGATCCTCAGCATCGTGAGGTGATGACGCGTCTGCTTGCAACCGACAAGCTCAATCAGGCGCAGGTGGCGCGCGATATGGGGTTGACCCGTGCTCGGGTATCGCAGCTGGTGGCAGAGGTAAAACCGCTGATCCGGCAGGCGGTTGAGGAGGCCCGATTTAACACTTCGAGCGGTGTCGGCAGTGGGGTGAAGGGAGAAGCCAACCGGGCTGCTCCCACAAATGAGGAAGAAAGGTAAGCCCGATGGCTCGACATAGTCTCAAGCTTCATATTGCCCGGCATATCCCTGACGACCCCGGAATCGTCGCCACCAAGAATGTGACGCTGCGTGAACGGCTCATGCGCCTACTGCTTGGTACCCCGCGCAAAGTCATGATTCTCGTTCCCGGTGACTCGGTCAAGCAGATCGACATCACCGAAAACACCGATGACGACCTCATGGCCCTGGCCGATGCTCTCAAGGCGGGTGAATCCAAATGATGATGCCGGAAATTAACGCCTTCATTCGTGATGGAAACCAGACGATGCGATCGCTCGCCGATTTGCTTGCGCGGGCTCAGCAGATCGTTGAGGAGAGCTTCGAAGACCACGCAGGAATGCCTGGTGAACGCCCGGAGCTTGCCCTGCAGATCAAGGAACCCTTCGGAACCATCCCAGCCACGCACGCCCAGCCAGAACTACTTGCGGACGAGCCAGAGGTTGAACCTGAACCGACGGTGACGTTGGAAGAAGTACGTGCTTTTCTTTCCGAGCTCTCAGCGCAAGGTCACACGGCAAAGGTTCGTGAGCTGATCGTCGAGGCTGGTGCGGACAAGCTCTCAGCGGTGGATCCGTCGAAGTACGGGTGGCTGCTGGATCGGGCGAAGGAGATTGCTGATGGCACCGTCTGATCACGCACTCCTCTCAGCTTCTGGTGCTCACCGGTGGCTCAACTGCACCCCCTCCGCCCGCCTCGAATCCGATGAGCCAGAATCCACGTCTGCGGCTGCCGAGCAAGGCACCGCAGCACACGCCCTCGCCGAGCACAAACTCCGCCGCGCTTTGAAGCAGCGCTCGAAGCGGCCAGTCTCAACTTGGATTGATGACGAGATGGAAACCTTGACTGACGACTACGTCGCCTACGTCCAAGAACACATCTCGCTGGCTCGGGAGACCTGTGGGGATCCACAGGTGCTCATCGAGCAGCGCCTGGATTTCAGCCATGTGGTTCCGGGAGGTTTTGGCACCGGGGATTGCGTGATCATCGCCGAACCTACCTTGCAGATTATTGATCTGAAGTACGGGCAAGGTGTGTTGGTTGAGGCTGAGCGTAATCCCCAGTTGATGCTCTACGCTCTCGGAGCCCTTCACACTTTCGGCGACCTGTACGACATCGAGCGCGTAGCGGTGACGATCTACCAGCCACGTCGGGGCAACGTCGACACCTGGGAAATCTCCGTCACTGAACTCGAGCACTGGGCCGAAGCGGAAGTGAAACCGAAGGCTGAGCTGGCAGCGGCTGGCGAGGGTGAGTTTTGTCCGGGCTCGTGGTGTCAGTTCTGCAAGATTGCACCCACGTGTCGGGCGCGAGCTGAAGCCAATCTTGCGCTGGCCAGGTTGGAGTTCGCCCCGCCAGCAGAACTGTCCGACAGCGAGATTGCCGACGTGCTGGCCCGGATTCCGCAGCTCAAAACCTGGGCGGCGGATGTCGAAGCATACGCGCTCTCCCAAGCGGTGAACCAGGGCGTGGTCTTTGAGGGGTTCAAGCTCGTAGCCGGACGGTCGATACGCAAATACACCTCCGAAACCGATGTCGCTGCAGCGGCTGAGGCGGCTGGATATAGGGACATCTGGGATCGCAAGCTCATCACCCTCACAGCCATGGAACGCCTCATGGGCAAACCCGCCTTCAACGAGATCCTCGGTGACCTCGTGACCAAACCTGCAGGCAAACCCACGTTGGTTCTTGCATCCGATAAACGGCCAGCGCTTGACCTGGTGAGTGCAGCCACCGATTTTCAACCAAACAAGTAACTAGTAGAAAGAAGAATGATTATGTCAACGACTAACACAACTCGTATTGTGACCGGCGAAGTTCGCCTATCCTACGCACACGTGTGGGAGCCGAACTCCATCCAGGGAGGCAAACCGAAGTACTCCGTCTCCCTAATTATCCCGAAGTCCGATACTGCCACGATTGCGGCGATCGAGAAGGCCGTGGATGCAGCGATCGACGCCGGAACGGCCAAGTTTGGTGGCAAGCGCCCCAACAAGGCCGCCCTCAAGTTGCCGCTGCGCGATGGGGATATTGAGCGTGACGACGAAGCCTACAAGGGCGCCTACTTCCTCAACGCCAACTCCCTGACCGCTCCGCAGATCGTCGATCAGAGCGTCGCCCCGATCCTGGACCGCGCCGAAGTGTACTCGGGCTGCTACGCACGCGTATCCCTGTCCTTCTATGCGTTCAACACAAACGGCAACCGTGGTATCGCCTGTGGACTGGGCAATATCCAAAAGACCCGCGACGGAGAAACCCTTGGCGGTGGACGAGTTTCCGCTGAGACCGACTTCGGTGCCTTCGCCGCTGATGACGATTTCCTGAAGTAACCATCCCCACACGTGGAGGGAATCAGCACATCTTGTTGGTTCCCTCCACTTTTCCTCTATGTGAAAGGAACCTCGTCATGCGAACACTCTTCTGCGATATTGAATCTTTCAGCCTCGCCCAACTCGCTAAGACAGGCGTTTACCCGTATGCCGAGCACCCAGACTTCGAGCTGCTCCTGTTCGGCTATTCGATTGACGGCGGCCCGATCGAGGTGGTGGATCTCGCCAACGGACAATCTATACCCGACGAGGTTCTGGCGGCTTTAGTTGATCCGTCCGTCGTGAAGTGGGCGCATAACGCCGCCTTCGAGCGAGTCTGCCTGTCTGCCTGGCTACGCACTCATCATCCAGAGCTTCTCGCTGATGGGTTTCTTGGCCCAAGGCAGTGGCGTTGCACCATGATCTGGTCGGCCTACCTTGGTCTTCCGATGAGCCTCGATGCAGTAGCCACAGTTTTGAAGCTTGACGTCCAAAAAGACACAGTAGGCAAGAAGCTGATCAAGCAGTTCTGCACACCCGCCACACCCTCAGTCCTGAACGGCGGCAAACGCAGGAATCCACCATCAGCTGACCCGACCGGGTGGGCGAGGTTTATTGATTACAACCGTCGTGATGTCGAAGTCGAGCTTGCCATCCACGACAGACTGGCTTGTTTTCCGATGCCGGAGTCCGAATGGGACACCTACACGCTCGACCAACGCATTAATGATGCTGGGATTCTTCTCGACCACACGCTGGTTGATAACGCGGTCGGGGTGGATGAGCACCACCGCAACGCGACACTCGCTCGGGCACAGACATTGACTGGGTTGGAGAATCCGAACTCGCCCATCCAACTCAAACAATGGCTCGCATCGCGTGGCTGCGTGCTGGATTCGTTGGCAAAGGCCGAGGTCGATGCCGCCCTCGACACCGCGACTGGCACGGTGAAAGAAGTCCTCGGACTTCGCGGCGATCTAGCAAAATCAAGCGTCAAGAAATACCAAGCCATGCAAAACGTCGCAGGCAGCGACGGTCGAGCACGTGGGCTGATCCAGTTTTACGGCGCAGGACGCACCGGACGTTTCGCCGGACGCCTCGTCCAAGTCCAGAACCTCCCCAGGAACTATCTGCCTGATCTTGACCAAGCCCGAACGCTCGTCAGAACAGGCAACCTCGAGGCACTTGAGCTTCTGCACGAGTCCGTGCCCGACACACTTTCACAGTTGATCCGCACCGCGTTTATCCCTTCACCTGGGCACAGGTTTATCGTTGCTGATTTCTCTGCAATTGAAGCGCGTGTCATCGCCTGGCTAGCAGGAGAAACAACCACCCTGCAAGCCTTCCGCGAAGGTAAAGACCTCTATTGCGAAACCGCGAGCCGTATGTTCGGAGTGCCAGTAGAGAAGCATGGCGTTAATGGTGAGCTTCGGCAGAAAGGAAAATTAGCAGTTTTGGCTTGTGGTTTTGGCGGCTCAACGGGCGCTTTGGAGCGCATGGGAGCACTCACCATGGGACTCGCCGAGCACGAACTCAAACCCATCGTCGACGCATGGAGAGCCGCCAACCCACACATCGTGGCCCTCTGGGCCGGCGTCGAAGAAGCAGCTATCGCCGCGATCGCGTCTCGTCAGTCAATCCGGCTACGGAATCTGCGATTCAGCGTCGAAGCCGGAATCTTGTTTATTGAGCTGCCCTCGGGTAGGCGGTTGGCGTATGTGAAGCCGCGTCTGGGCGAGAACAGGTGGGGCGGCACCTCCATCACCTACACCGGCACCACCACAGCACGCCGCTGGGGACAGCTCGAAACCTACGGCGGAAAACTTACCGAGAACATCGTTCAGGCGATCGCTCGTGATCTGCTCGTCACGGGCATGCACGCAGTCGCCAAAGCCGGGCATCAGATTGTGATGCATGTTCACGACGAGATCGTCATCGACGAACCCGAAAATTCCGGCTTCACCGCCACTGGTGCTTGCGAGCTCATGTCCACGCTCCCAGCATGGGCCGAAGGTTTGCCGTTGGATGCGGATGGGTATGAGTGCGCCTATTACCGTAAGGATTAGCTGTTGATTGTCCAGATGGGATCTTGTTTCCAGCTGGGGCTGGCACCTATGTGCGTTAGATCGACGCCAGGAATTTCGGTGGGGAAACTGTCTAGGACGTCGCTGATGGCCTGTATTTCAGCGGTGAAATTTCCTCGTCGCAAGAGGAACGCGGTGAGCACCAACGCGGTGTATATACGTCCTGAAGAATGTGTCACGGCCGATAGCGTTTGGTCGTTGCGGCGGTGTTTGACCAGTGGACGGATGACGAGTCGCTTGTTCCATAGTCTGGCGTGATGGGCGCATATGTTACGAATGAAATTCGCAGTGCGCATCCATGATTCCAACTCGTCGGCACGTGCCAAGTACTTGTCAGCAATGCGACGACGCTGTTCGAAGGGAGCCAACGAAAACAGGGTCACGAGTTGTCCGAATTCGAGGATCTCGGTGGCCACCCACACCGGCAAACGGCCGTCGTGGGTCTGGTTGTAATGCGTGACGAAATCTTCTGTAGAGCGCGACTGCGTTTGGGCTAGCTTCTGCGTGAACAGTACTGCGCGGCGATGCATTGCGCCTGACGGCCAAATCCGTTCGAGGTCGAGGTGAATGAACGGATCGATCTCACCCAGCACGTGCCCCACGTCAACTCGCAGGCACACCTCCAGCTTGCATAGCGCCCGCCACACAGCAAGACGCAGTTGTTCGTCAAACTCGTACAGCTCAATCGCGTGATGCATACGTGTGCCGGGAACGAAACGATCTAAACGCCGCCGAGGTGAGCCTTCGGGAGCTGGCTGGCGCAGCGGGTAGGAGTATCCCGAAAGCCGGTAATAGCCGACAGTAGATAACTCGCGGCGGTAATCACCGGCATCCAATAGGCCACGACGAGTGAGGATATTGATTTGCTCATCGATACTGACCCACGGTTTGTCGACCACCAGCCCACCTGCTTCCAAAAACATGAAGACCGGCTCTGACCTGTCTCGGAAACCGATACAAGCGAGCCGGTACTAGTGGTAATCACTATACCGCGAAAACAGCGACAGAATCAAGAACTCGGCGAAGTATCACCATCAGAGAAGAAAGCTTATCCAAGACCGCTAAGAAACGAGAACCGACCCTGTGCTCCCACCGAGGCGGGCAGCGGAACCGGTCATGTTGTCTAAAAGACCACCGTGTCGGCACCGCTGTAGCAAGAGAATGATGGTTCTTCCACACAGAGCACTCGAGAAATTTGTCTATGCCCCGGCGAGAATACCTGCCAGATTGCTCTAACAGATAGCGCTCCACCGGGGCTTCAACACCAATCGTGCCAGAACGAGAAGCGATTGAGTACCCGTGATTTAACACTTTCTGGTTCGTCGGCAGTGGGGTGAGGCCCTTAACCCTTGTGCCGACCGGCACGACTTTTTCTCGACGGGGTCTCGGGAAGGAACCCCGCCATGGGAAACCAGATTCAAACATTCACCAACGACGTGTTCGGCACCATCCGCACTATCACCAATGATGGTCAGATCCTTTTCTGCGGCAAGGATGTCGCCACCGCGCTCGGCTACCAGGATCCGACGAACGCGGTGAAGCTGCACTGCAAGGGGGTGGCAAATTACCACCCCCTTGAGACCGCTGGCGGAATCCAGCAGGTCCGCTTCATTACCGAGGGCGACCTCTACCGCCTCATCATTTCTTCAAAACTCCCGGCAGCACAGAAGTTCGAAGCCTGGGTGTTCGATGAGGTGTTGCCGACGATTCGCCGCCACGGCATGTACGCATACGACGAACTACTCGCTGACGATGAGTTCCTGGAGCATGCCATCGCCACTCTGCGGGCCGAGCGAGCCAAGCGCCTCGCCGCAGAGCAATCCCTGTTGGAGGCGGCACCGAAAGTCTCGTACTACGACGTCGTGCTGCAGTCCGATTCGTTGTTGACGACGACGGCGATTGCGAAGGACTACGGACTCTCCGCGAAGAAGCTCAACCGAATCCTGCGTGATGCTCACGTGCAGTTCCATCAGTCGGGCCGGTGGTTCCTCTACGCGAAGTACGCCGAGCAGGGCTACACCCAGTCCAAGACTCACGAATACGACGAAGGCCAGACCCGCACCCACATGTACTGGACCCAGAAGGGGCGCTTGTTCATCTACGACCTGCTCAAGAACAAGCTCGGCATCCTTCCGGTGATTGAGCGTGAAGGTCAGGTGCAAGCATGAGCGCCACGACACTCGATATTGGGTTTTCGAAGAAAAACACCGAAGGCTATCTGGACTTAACGAGCTACCACGCGCTCAAGAAGCTGCAGCGCGAACAGTTCGGCTACCGGCCCTTGGTTTATATCTGCTCACCGTATTCGGGCGACGTGCAAGCGAACGTTGAGCTCGCCCGCCAATTCTGCGAGCTCGCAGTAGCGGCAGGCAAGATCCCGTTCGCCCCGCATCTGCACTATCCGCAGTTCATGGATGACGCCGATCCCGATCAGCGCGAGTTGGCGATGTTCTTCAACAGGGTGTTGCTCGCTAAATGCGAAGCCCTGTGGGCATACGTGGGTCACGTTAGCCCTGGTATGCGCCTGGAGATCGGCTGGGCGCGAGACCTCGAGTTGCCGATTAAGTACTTCGATTCTGATTTCAAGGAGGTCACCCCATGACCACGCCCTTCACCTTGTTCGCTGCCGCGGTTACCGGTGTGCAGAACAATAACCACTACCCGAACCCACATCAGGTCATTGACGCGGCATCCCTAAGCGTGGTCGCTGGCTTTGATCACGTGGCAGCCACCTACGTGAATGACCGCCGCTCAACTGCAGCGTTCATGTCTTCGGATTGCGTGGTGATGGATATCGATAACGACCATACAGAAACCCACACCGACTGGATCACGCCTGAGAAGCTCGGCGAGTTGATGTCTGGTGTGGAGTTCATGACCGCCACCTCCCGCAACCACATGAAGGCGAAGGGCGTGCTCTCCGCCCGGCCACGTTTCCACGTCTACTTCCCAATCCACACGATCACGAACGCGGACGAATACGCGGGATTGAAGCATCGCCTGGCATCGCGCTTTGGTTTCTTTGATCGCAATGCCCTGGACGCAGGACGCTTCATCTACGGGGCGTCGAACGCTGTGGTGACGGCGCATGAGGGCGACCAGTTGCTCGATGCATGGCTGGACGCGGCTGACGAGATCGACGTGTTCGCCGCCTTCGACGCCTCAACATTGGTCATTGGTGAAGGCTCCCGTAATGCCACGCTCTCTCGCTTCGCCGGGCGGGTCCTCATCCGCTACGGGCAGACCGATCAAGCACGAGACCTCTTCGACCGCAAAGCCAACCTCTGCGAACCACCGCTCAACGAGGGCGAACTGCAGACGATCTGGAACTCGGCATGCAGGTTCGCTTCGAAGGTCGCCTCCGACCCGAGCTATCTGCCACCAGAGGCGTATGAGGCGTTAGCAGGTTTACGTCCGGATGATTTTTCCGATGTCGGTCAGGCAGACACATTGGCTGGCGAGTATGCGAACAAGATCCGCTACTCACTGGCTACCAAGTGGCTTGTCTACGACCATGGCGTGTGGGATGAGAACGACCTGTCCGCACAAGGAGTGGTTCAAGAACTGACTTCTCGTCAACTTGAAGAAGCACAACACCTTATCGCCACAACATGGCAAGACATGGTTTCTACCGGTGCTGACGTGGTGATGGCATCGGCTTCATCGAAAGCCCGCGGCCTAGCAAAACTCAACCCCGCCCAAGTCGCAGCATTCAAGGCGTGGGATGAATCCAAAAGCTATCACAAGTTCGTTCTCTCCAGGCGTTTGTCACGCAATATCACGGCCACGTTGAAAGAAGCCGGGCCGATCTTGCAGGTACGTGTCCGTGACCTCGACGTCGACCCCTACCAGCTCAACACCCCGGCAGGTACCTGGGATCTACGCGACAGTAGTAGCCACGAGCACAATCCCGCCGATCTGCTGACTAAGCAGACCGCTGTCGGCCCCAGCGATGAGGGTGCACAGATCTGGGCCGACGCGCTTGACGTCTTCTTCCAAGGAGACGTCGAGTTGATTGGTTACGTGCAGCGCATTGTGGGGTTGGCGGCGATCGGACAGGTTTTCGTCGAAGCGCTCGTCATCGCTTACGGGGACGGGCGAAACGGCAAATCCACGTTCTGGAACACCATCGCCCGCGTGTTGGGGACGTATTCGGGCACGATCTCAGCCGACGCGCTCACAGTCGGGGTGCGTCGCAACGTCAAACCCGAACTCGCCGAAGCCAGAGGCAAACGTCTCTTGATCGCGGCTGAAACCGAAGAAGGCATGCGCCTATCAACCTCGAACGTCAAACAGCTGGCTTCGACCGATCAGATCTCGGCAGAGAAAAAGTTTAAGGACCCCTTCGCCTTCACCCCCTCCCACACGCTGGTCTTGTACACGAACCATTTGCCGCGTGTGGGAGCCATGGACGCAGGCATCTGGCGGCGTCTGATCGTCATCCCGTTCAACGCCACCATCGAAGGCGACACGGATGTGAAGAACTACGCCGACCACCTCTACGAACACGCTGGCGGAGCAATCCTTTCCTGGATCATGGAGGGAGCGCGCCTCATTCACAGTGAGGGATACAAGCTCACTCCGCCGCCTCAGGTGGTTCAAGCCTCGCAAGCATATAAGGAGGATAACGACTGGTTCTCGCAGTTCCTTGAGGACTCGTGCGACGTCGAGGACGGATTATCGGAGAGGGCTGGTGACCTCTATCAGACGTATCGGGCGTGGGCGCAAAACACCTCAGGATGGGCGCGCCCGATGGTCGACTTCAACGCCGCATGCGAACAAGCAGGATTCGAGCGCAAGAAAACCAAGTCCGGTATCCGCGTCTACGGGCTGGCCCTGACCAGCGAATTCAACAGCTGAAAGTTATGAGGGTGCAGACCGGTGCAACCCGTTTTCCTACCTTACGCATGTGAAATTACATGGTGTTTTTCTCTATGTAAAAGGTTAGGAAATACCCTGCACCACTCTGCACCCCTTGAGAAACCATTCAAGGAGTGACCATGAACGAACGAACCATAGAACACCAACTGAAGAAAGCCATTGAAGCCTCTGGCGGCTTGTGCTGGAAGCTTGTCTGCCCTGGAACCACGGGTGTACCTGACCGGATATGCCTGATGAGAAACCGCGTAGTTTTCGTTGAGCTCAAAGCACCAGGTAAACAACCCAGGCCAATCCAGGTGCGCCGGATGAACCAACTCCGCCAGCAAGGTTTCACCGCTCTGGTTGTTGATTCGATTGACGGCATACAGGAGGTGCTTGATGCACTATCAGCCGCATAACTACCAACGCCAGGCGACCCAGTTCATCATCGACCACCACGAGGCCGCAATCTTCCTTGGGATGGGTTTGGGCAAATCGGTGATCACGTTGACGGCGATCTGGCAGCTCATGCTCGACTACTTCACCATCCACCGAGTCCTAGTCATCGCACCACTGCGGGTAGCCCGCGATACCTGGCCCGCCGAAATAGCGAAGTGGGATCACCTTGACGGGCTCACCGTCGCGGTCGCTGTTGGCACCAAACAAGACCGGCTGAACGCTCTCGCGGCGTCTGCGATGGTGACCATCATCAACCGTGAAAACATCCCATGGCTCATTAGCCAACTCGGGGGGAGCTGGCCGTTCGACATGGTCGTCATCGACGAACTCTCCAGCTTCAAAAACCACCGGGCAAAGCGGTTCACGGCATTGGTGAAAATGCGGCCGCACGTTAAGCGCTGGGTTGGCCTGACCGGAACGCCAACGTCGAACGGGCTGATGGATGTGTGGGCGCAATTCCGTCTTCTCGACGGCGGCGAGCGTTTGGGCAGGTTTATCACTCGTTATCGCGATCGTTGGTTCGTTCCGGATAAGCGCAACGGGATGCAGGTGTTCACCTATAAGCCCCGCGCGGGTGCTGAGGATGAGATCTATGGGGCGATTGGTGACATGACGTTGTCGATGAGAACCACCGACCACCTGCAATTACCGGAATTGACGGTGACAACCACGCTCGTCACGTTGGAGCCGAAAGAGCGCAAGATCTACGAGCAGCTCAAAGCTGACCTCGTCCTCGACCTTGATGGGGCGACGATTGATGCTGCGAATGCTGCTGCGTTGTCGGGCAAGTTGCTGCAGTTGGCATCGGGTGCGATCTACACCGGCGACGGTCAGTGGGCTCCCGTGCATGATCGGAAACTTGACGCTCTAGAAGACCTGTATGAGGCAGCCAACGGCAGCCCGTTATTGGTGGCGTATTGGTTCACTCACGACCGCAAGCGCATCACCGCTCGTTTCCCACAGGCTCGCGAACTGAAAACCTCGGCCGATATCGAGGCGTGGAACAGGGGCGAGATTGCGCTTGGGCTGATTCACCCCGCATCTGCGGGTCACGGTCTGAACCTGCAGGCAGGTGGGCATCTGTTGGTGTGGTTCTCGCTGACGTGGAGCCTGGAGCTTTACCAGCAGACGAATGCGCGCCTGTATCGGCAAGGGCAATCCGAACCTGTGACGATCACGAATCTTGTTGCTGAAGGGACGCTCGATGAAACCGTTCTCAAAGCTCTTGATGCGAAAGACGCTACGCAGGCTGCGTTGATTGACGCGGTCGCAGCAGAAATTACAACCACTGAAAGGACAAGCTCATGCATGTGATGACCAAATACCTCGACACAAGGAAAGCCGCGATCGCCGCTCTGCAGGATTATGCGGTGATGGAACAGATCATCGAGAGTACCGACGAGCAGATCAAGGCGGCTTATGCTGACGCGGCAAGCCCAGCATCCCCACGCATGGACGGCACACCACCATCAGGCGACCTCCACGCTTCGGAGAATCGGATCGTGGCGAGCATTGAGCGAATCGATGCGTACAAGGCTCGCTACCTGCAGGCTCGCCAGTACATGGACTGGTTCTTGCCTGCGTGGGAAGTCATCGCTGAAGACGACCGCTTCATCCTCGAAGGCTTCTTCCTCAGCGAGGGGACGCAAGATGAGAAGGTGTCGATGATCGCCGATCATTTCTACGTCGAGCGTGACACGGTCTATCGGCGCAAGAACCGGGCCCTCGACAGGTTCGCCACCGCCTTGTATGGACAGCTCTAGCGTTAGCCGGTATCCGAAACATGCGATAGAAAACCGCATATCGGTGTGAGAACATGTAAGTGGTTGAAAACTAGGAGAAGCCCCAAGAACCCACACGGGAACTTGGGGCTTCACCATGTTCGGGGAAGGAGCCAGCGATGCCAGTCAAACCCGCCTCCCCGTGCTCCCACCCCGGCTGCCCCGAACTCACCCACGAACGTTTCTGCGAGCAGCACGCGAAGGCAGAAGACGCCCGGTATCGGAAGTATCAACGGGATCCGAAGATCAACCGCCGCTACGGCGCGCGCTGGCGCAAGATTCGCGCCGCCTACATCGCCGCCCACCCGCTCTGCGAAGACTGCCTAGAGGCCGGACGCTACACGCCAGTACAAGAGGTTCACCACATTCTCCCGCTCGAACACTGCGGCACCCACAACTTCAACAACCTCCGAAGCCTGTGCAAGCCCTGCCACTCGCGCCAGACCGCGCTCGATGATGACCGGTGGAGGCAACAACCTCGTGTCTACGCCTACTGACGAGCCCACACGTTGCCCGCTGGCGCGACGATCATCTGGAACCTCAAAGATGCCTACCCGCCTGGCGTTTGCCGAACACGGGGCAACCTCGCGGCGCTGGTGAGGGGTTGGGGCCTTCGAATCTCTCATGCCTTGTCAGAGGTCAGCGGGCGGGGCCAACCGTGCGCAAAGTCCCCGAATCAAACAAGGTATTAACACTTCGGGCTTCGTCGGCAGTACCAGTGAGGGGTGAAATCCCGCTGAGTGTTGCTCGGTTTTCTTGCGCTTTGTCCGTCCGGATTTGGGTTTCCCAGGGACGTACAGGTGAGGGCAAAAAACTCGGAGCTTCTCATCCGGTGTTCTGGATCCCTCTCTGGCAGGTGTTCGCCTGTCTTGAGTTAACAAACTGGTTTCTAAAAAGGAGGAATCATGACAGATCAAATGGTGCTAAAAACACAGCAATGGCTCAATCGCACCTATAGGAGCAAGGCTGGATTCGGTTCAGTCGTAGAGGACGGATATACCGGCTGGGGCACGGTCAACGCTTTGATTCGGGCCCTGCAAATCGAGCTGGGTATTACGACAACGGCGAACAATTTCGGACCGGGAACTATCAGTCGCTTCCAGTCTCGGTGGCCTAACGGCATCCACCAGCAGGATGACGGTGCGCAGGAGACTTCTAATGTGTACGGCATTATCCAAGGTGCTTTGTGGTGTAAGGGATATTCTGCTGGTGCCAGCGATATCACTACGCATTTCTATAGCGGAACTGGAAAGGCCATCAAACAGCTTAAGAGCGACATGGGCATTGGTGGAGATTCCACTGTGACGCTCGACGTCATGAAAGCGCTGTTGTCAATGCAGCAATTCGTCCTGCTTCGCTCTTATGGGGGCATTTCAGCGATTCGGCAAGCACAGCAACAAATCAACCAACAGTATCGCGCTTATACCGGAATCATCCCAACCGATGGACTCTACGGTCGGGAAATGAACACTGCTCTGATTCAGGTCTTGCAAGCCATTGAAGGATTTAGCCCTGCGGAAGCCACAGGTAATTTCGGCAATGGCACCAAAGCGCGTCTAACAATAGTTACACCCAGCAATGCGGCAAGTTTACCGAAGTGGGCTTGGCTAGCTCAGGTTGCTCTAGTGTGTAACCGGATTTCTCCCGATATCTATCCTTCTGCACAAACCGCACTGTCAACGTTCGTTCCGCAATTCCAAGCAAAGTATCAGCTCCCACGAAGCGGGGTGGTCGACTCGACTACATGGATGAGCCTGTTGACCTCGAAAGGTGATCCGAATCGCGCCTGCAAAGCATGCGATACACGCTTCGAGATTACGGCTGAGCGACTCAACCTACTTAAGGCGAACGGCTATGAGATTGTGGGGCGTTACCTGACTGAGCCGAATCAGGATTCAAAAGATCCGTCTGACTATTTCAAAGCAATTCGCCCCGGAGAACTTGAACGCATCACCAACGGAGGAATGAAGTTCTTCCCGATTTTCCAGGAGTACTCAACCAAGCTTCGACATTTCACGCGGGAAAACGGCGCTCGGCACGCGACGCTCGCAAGGCAAGCAGCCCAAAGACTTGGCATTCCGGGAACGTATATCTATTTCGCAGTTGATTTCGACGCGACCGACCCCGAGGTCACAAGTCACATTCTTCCGTATTTCCAGGGTGTGCGTGGAAGCCTGGGAGGCGGATACAAAGTAGGCATCTACGCCTCGCGTAACATTTGTAGCCGCATCATTAAAGCCGGCTACGCTGGAAGCGCGTTCGTCTCGGACATGTCTACAGGATTTTCTGGCAACCTTGGCTTCCCTATTCCTGACGATTGGAACTATGACCAGTTCACTGAAATCAGTGACTACAAGGGTGCTGGTTTTGACCTAGACAGGGTCGCCTATTCAGGACAAGCAGCGGCAGTTGATCATGTTGCTCCTTCGAGTGCCGGTGGCGCTGCGCCCGACACCAGCATTGATTACACCAAGCTGGCTCCGATTGATCTGATCTGGCATTTAGAGAAACGCTTCGAAGAACTTCGTGCCAGTGGCAAGGTTGGAAAAGACTACGTTGCGGGTTCTCATGGTGCGGGAACGCGGATTGCCGTTCCGACTTGGCGTTGCATCCTCAACTATTTAGCAAAAGCCTACCTGCGTGACGGTGGTAGTGGATCTGCGGTGAATTGGTCCGTGTCTGCCGAAAGTTTCAGGAGTGCTGACGCGAGCGTACTCGAGAAGGACGCTGTAGGCAAGAAGATCATCGCTGCCTTGAATCGCTATATTGATAACACGTGGCGGCAATCCATGACCGACAAGACCGGAGAATCGGTTGATCTGGCGCATCTGGCGGCAACAACACTTGGATACACCAACTGGAATGTTATCCCTGATGCGTGGACTGGCTGGGCCGGAGACCTAGCTACTGCCATGGAGAATATTCAGAAAACACTTGAGTGGAATCCCAGTGCGAACCTGGATCAGGTGGCCACAGCTCTAATCGGTCAAGGTAACGATTACCGTCAGCATCCTGGCTTGAAGGGGCTAGTACTTGACAAGAAAAACGACAAGGGAAAATGGGAATCGGTAGGAAACAACTGTAACCGTGACGATCTCTGCTGTGACGGAGATGCCATCGTTATCGCTAACACGCTAGAAAACGGCAACGACTCCAACGCTCATCTTCTGTCAGCAACATTGCGAGAGTACTACAACAATTCCAGCAAACTTGCCAACAGATTCAAGCAGATTGGCTGGAGCTTGGGGGCGAATAATTCCACTGAGGCATATCAGAAAATAAGTGAATATGCCGACTTGGATAGCGCCGTTTTAGGATGGTTCCTGGCTGGATACGTCAAGGAAGAGATTCGTTTGACAGCTTGCCGAAAGCTAGCTGAATTCATCTACCGATAATTGATTTGGTCTTTTCCTTGGTGTGGCGCTTGGGTAAAAACGCTAAACCCAAGCGCTACACCACCAGCAACAAGAGCGCCGATGGCGGGAACGGAAAACTGGCTCAGCAGTTGAGAAAAAGAATCACTATGAACTAACGAGCCGACACCATCGAGTGAAAAGAGAAAAGCTGAGAGTCCGATAAAGGCTCCTGCTGAAAGTTGCAACGCGCGGGCAGATTGAATACCGATGAAATGCTTATTAAAAAGCAGAAGAAGAATCGTGAAACACACATACATGAGTGGCATCAATAAGAAGACCACAAAAAATCTCTGATCCTGATCCTTGCACCGTAGAAAGATGGCGGCGAAAAGCCACGCGCCGACAAAATATGCCAGAGCGGATACAAGAAACACAGATATTTTTTTGATGACCAGTCCCTTCAACTTTTCGCTACACATTTTGATACGGCAACGGCATCAGGAGTTGTATGCCCCAATAAGTTCTCATTCTACAAGAAGGGTTTCCCTGCATTGCTAAGGATAGCGCTGATCGGGCGGATGTTGCGTGAATGCAGGCACGAGGCCTGGTGCGTTGAACCCGACAGTCACGAAAAGGCGCACGGGAGCGCCTATACCAGAGGCTCCCGAGTATCTGTCTGTGGTGTACAGCGTGGTAAGAAGCTACTGGGGGGCGGCTTGGTTATGGGGTTGTTCTGGCGGCTTTCTGGTGAATGCACGGAGCTTTTTGATTGCCCATTCGTAGTGGCTTGATGTGGCTGACACGCAGTAGGAGCCGAGCGAGGTTGTGCCCGTCCACGGGAAATGCGCCTTGGTGAATAACTCCTCGTTGGTGAACTCGCCGATGAGAGCCACTACTGCGGTGTGGCTGTCAGCGAGGTTCTCGCGGATAGCCTCAAGCTCAGTGCCCTGATATTGAGTCCAAATCTCTTGGTTGAGCGTTGGCGTGGTTCGCCACGTGTGAGGAAACGGAAGAAACGGTCGAGGCTGACCCTGGCGGTTGGCGTCGACGAAGCCAAGCAACATGCGCTGCCACTCGTGCAGGTGGGCAAGGACGTCGCGCAGGTTTTTGTCCCGCGCCCAGTGGGCTTCTTTACCGATTTGAGTGATGCTGGGATCAAAATTCGTATGCTGATCGTCGGAACTCATGCCCTCAATGAGGCTGTCCAGTTTCGCATACTGCGCCTCGGCGGCATCCAATAGTTCAGTTTTCGTCTTCGGTCTCGGCACGCCACTAATTGTCTCACAGCAGGAAAGCAGATGAAAACCTATGGCGAAAGACGGAACGAACCGGGGTGGCCGCCGTGTGCGGGCAGGTGCGAAACCCGATCCGCTGAATGCGAAGCTCGCAGCTGGCCGCCCAGCCACGCGGCTTGATGATCCGCTGGGTGAGCCGTTTGACTTTGAAGGCTCAGATATCGGGGATGGTGCGGTGCTTGCTGGTGAGGTGATGCCGGAGCCTGCCGAGTATCTGTCGGAGATTCAGCGTGATGGTAAACCCCTCGGCGCTGACCTCGTCTACCGAGAAACATGGCAATGGCTCGATCAACGTGGCTGTTCCCAGTTCGTCGCACCGCGCTTGATCGAATCCTATGCGCAGGCGTTCGCGCGTTATGTGCAGTGTGAACAGGCGATCTCCAAGTTCGGCTTGCTCGGCAAACACCCAACCACAGGGGCTGCGATCGCATCCCCTTTCGTTGCTATGTCCCAGTCTTTCGGGAAGCAAGCGAACGTGTACTGGTACGAGATTTACGAGATAGTGCGCGCCACCTGCACCAGCGACTACTCAGGTTCGGCGCCGGGTGATGACGTGATGGAGCGCCTGCTGCAAGCCCGCTCCTAACACCCCTTTGATTCTCGTGTGCCTGCCCGAGATGGGTGGGCACTTTTCTATGTCCCGATTCTTTGGAAAGTGAGTGTGTATGTCTGTTACGAAGACTGCTGAGGCCGTGTGTATCGGCCATCCCGATAAGCTCTGTGATTTGATCGCTGACACGATCCTTGACGATATCCTCTACGAGGATCCTGCTGCCCGCGTTGCAGTAGAAGTGATGGCATCTGGCCGCAGGATCATTGTGACTGGCGAGATCACTTCGAAGGTTCGTCCGCGTATTCGTGAGTCGGTGCGTTACGCGCTGGTGAAGGCGGGTTATGTGCCGTGGAAGTTCCTCGTTTTCGTCTGGACACGCCGCCAATCCCCAGACATCAACGCAGGAGTTTCCAAGTCCTTGGAGGCTCGCTTCGGAGACACGAGTGAGTTTGCGTTGCAGGGCGCTGGCGATCAAGGCACCGTCTACGGATACGCCACCAACGAAACCCCGCAGCGTTTGCCATTGCCGCTCGTACTCTCGCATGAGATCTGTGGGCGTCTTGATGACGCCCGCAAGGACGGCACGATCAGCGGTATCAAGTCCGATGGTAAGGCGCAGGTGACGGTTCGCTACGACGCCGCCGGACAACCCGTAGCAGTCGAAACCGTGGTGGTGTCGATCCAACACGACGCTACGAAGACTCTGGACGAGCTTGCGGCTGAGGTCAAAACACTGATCGTCGCACCCGCGTGTAAGCCGTATCTGCCAATTAGCGCTGACACCGAGATTCTGGTGAATCCCTCGGGCTTGTTTACGGTGGGTGGTTCAAAGGCAGACACGGGGCTCACTGGTCGCAAGCTGATGGTCGACACTTACGGCGGTCTCGCCCCACATGGTGGTGGGGCGTTCTCGGGTAAGGACGCGTCCAAGGTTGACCGCTCGGGTGCGTATATGGCGCGTCTGATAGCCAAGACTATCGTCGACTCCGGTCTTGCGCAGGAATGCCAGGTCGCGATTTCCTATGCGATTGGGAAGGCTGATCCGGTCGCCTTCACCATCGACACGCTCGGCAGTGGTGAATACTCCGACAAGATCCTGACCGAGGCTGCGCGTGAGGTGTTTCCGCTACGCCCAGGAGCGATCATTGACGCTTTGGGGTTGCGAGCACCCGGCTACACCCGCTACTCGACCTACGGACACTTCGGCCATGCCGGTTTGCACTGGGAGAACTCGTTCGCTCACGTCGACGCATTAAAGAAGGCGGTGACCACACATGCTCATGAAACCAATGCCCATCAGTGAACTCAAGCCCGCTGACTACAATCCGCGTAAAGACCTCCAGCCTGGCGATGCCGAATACGAGAAGCTCAAGCGATCCTTGACCGAGTTCGGCTACGTCGAACCCGTCATCTGGAACTCCACCACTGGCAACATCGTCGGTGGACACCAGCGTTTGAAGGTGCTCGAAGATCTCGGCCACACGGACGTGGACGTGATCGTTGTTGAGCTCGATGAGACCCGCGAGAAAGCACTCAACATCGCGCTCAACAAGATCAGCGGCGAATGGGACAACGACAGACTTGCCCTCCTCATCGCCGACCTCGATGCTTCGGATTTCGATGCTGAACTCACCGGTTTCGACGACGCCGAAATCCAGCAGTTGATCGGCTCCTTGGATGAGAACGAGGTTGAGGACGACGACTTCGACCTTACCGCCGCACTCGAAGCATCCGCGTTCGTGGAGCGTGGGGATATCTGGACGCTTGGCCGTCACCGACTCGTGTGCGGCGACGCCACCAGCGTCGAGGACGTCGAGTTGTTGATGGATGGTAAACGTGCGAATCTTGTGTTGACTGATCCGCCATATAACGTCGCCTTCGAATCAGGATCCGGATTGTCCATCAAGAACGACAAGATGGATGGCGATAAGTTCTACGATTTCCTGCTATCAGCGTTTTCGAACATGGTGGGCGTGTGTGAGAAGGGCGCGTCCGCGTATGTGTTCCACGCTGACACTGAAGGCTTGAACTTCCGCCGCGCCTTCGTTGAGGCAGGCTTTTACCTGTCGGGCTGTTGTATTTGGGTTAAAGATTCCCTCGTATTGGGACGTTCCCCGTATCAGTGGCAGCACGAGCCGGTGCTATTCGGGTGGGTGAAGACGGGTAAGCACAAGTGGTACGCCGACCGGAAACAAACCACGATCTGGAACTTCGCCAAGCCCCGCCGTAATGCTGACCACCCGACCAGCAAGCCGCTGGATTTGTTGGCGTATCCGATCGGGAACTCCACGCAGGCCAACGCGATCGTGCTCGACACCTTCGCAGGCTCAGGCTCCACACTCATGGCAGCTGAGGCAACCGACCGCATCTGCTATTGCATGGAGCTTGATGAGAAATACGCGAGCGTTATTTTGCGCCGTTATGCCGAACATACAGGGGACGCTGCCGGGATTACTTGCCTGCGAGGCGGCAAGGAATACGCGTATTTGGATTTGGTGCGCGATGTTGAGGGGGGTGAACCGTGAGTGAGTTGACGTTGGGTTCCTTGTTTGATGGCTCGGGTGGTTTCCCTCTCGCAGGTATTCAGGCGGGTATTCGTCCTGTGTGGGCGAGTGAAATCGAGCCATTCCCGATTCTCGTTACGACCCGCCGTCTGCCGCAGCTCACTCATGTGGGTGATGTGACCACGGTCAACGGGGCTGATGTTGATGCGGTGGATGTGATCACGTTTGGTTCTCCCTGCCAAGACCTATCCGTTGCAGGTAAACAAGCAGGCCTGGCGGGTGAACGCTCGGGTCTGTTCTTTCATGCTGTACGAATTATTGACCAGATGAGGAAAGCAACCCATGGAATGTTTCCACGCTACGCGATCTGGGAGAATGTCCCTGGCGCGTTCTCCTCACACAAAGGATCCGATTTCGCCACCGTCCTTACCACGCTCACGCGCATCGTCGACCCGAGCACGCCTGATATGCCTGTCCCTGAGGGTGGATGGCCGTACGCGGGATGTGTCATGGGTGAGGGATTCTCACTGGCATGGCGTGTACTCGATGCGCAACATTTCGGCCTCGCCCAACGACGCCGCCGCATCTACCTTGTCGCAGATTTTGCAGGCCGATCCGCACCCGAGATTCTTTTTGAGCCCGCGAGCTTGCCAAGGAATCCTGAATCGTGCGGCACGCAAGAACAAGACCATGCCCACACCCCTGAAGCAAGCCTTGGAGGCCGTAGCAGCTCGGTGATGTTGTTGGATCATCATCCGCAGGACTCGAGGTTGACCGTTAACTCCTCGGGGGTGGTGCAGACGCTGACTGCCCGGATGGGCAACTCACCCACCAACGTCCCCATCCTCCTCGACGCCCCAGAAGAACGCAGGGTGTTTGGCCTGAATTCGATCCACCAGTCCCGCAGCGGTGGCGGCCACTACGGCTACGAAGCGGAAGTGTCGAAAACCCTCGACTTGAAAGGCGGGGAGCCGACCTGCAATCAGGGCGGCATGGTCATCTTGGAGCCCGTCTATGCCGCATCCAAGGCCGACTATTTCACCCGCGTCACCAAGGATCAGGCAGGTGCGCTGCTGGCCACGGATTACACCGATCCGCCCATGGTCGCCAGCTCGTCGCTGTGCCCCAGGCGGTTGACGCCGGTCGAGTGTGCCCGGTTGCAGGGGTTTCCTGACGATTGGTGTGACGGTCTTGCTATCGAGGATCCGACAAGCGAGGACATCGAGTATTGGACGGGCATTTGGGCTACCTGGAACTTGGCGCGCGGCGTGAAACCACGAACCGCACGCCAAGTCACTACTTGGTTGGAGAATCCAACCAGTGATAGTGCCCAGTACAAGTTGTGGGGTAACGCGATCGCTTTGCCCGTTGCTCGCCACGTCCTTGAAAGACTGAAGAATTTTGCTCGCGCAGGGACTGGATAAGCACTCGCACCTATGGCTGTATGTACATGACCAAACAAACCCCGACAAGGGGGAAACATGAGATGGAGGATGGTCATGAGTGATCTACATATCGAGATCAGCGAGATGCTGGAGGCAGGCATCAACATCTGGGACATTGAAGAAGCCCTCGACATTGCACGAAAGTGGAACTTCTCCCTGGTTGCCGGTGCGATCGAACACGACCCGCATGGCTATCTGCGACTGGTTGATTCTTGGTTTGAACAGGTGACCCGATGACCACGATCGAGTTTACCCCGAACAAGGCTGGGCGTAAGAAACTCGCCGAAGTCATCGCGGAACATCTTGGCGTGAAAGCCAGGTATGCTGGCATGCCCACCTTTGACTATCTGATTGGTGAGGCGCGGTTGGATCGGGACTGGGTGCTCCACCTCCCAGACAACGCAGACGGCGACGCGATAACCGACGCCGCGAGCGCGGCCGGGTTTGCGCCTGCGGGTGAGGTTTACGGACTCACGCTCACATTCCCCACGACCAGGTGGGACGAGGCCACAGGCGCGAAGCTCGACGCCCTGCTCGCCTCCAAGGGAGCACTCATCGCTAAGGCACTGGTTATTCCTGCTACGCCCATGGCGATCGATGAGGCGGAAGGGACCGTTGAGTTTGCCTGGTTTGACCAGCTCCCAGATGCGGAGGTGATTGAAGCGGTCAGCGTGCTGATTCAGCTCATGATCGAGCACGCGAAAACCGCCACGAGAGTCTCCGCGAAGCCTGCCAAGACAGGTGGAAATGACAAGTATGCGATGCGCTGCTGGTTGCTGCGCCTGGGCATGATCGGCGACAACTACAAGCACGTGCGCCGAGTCCTGCTAGCGAATCTGGAAGGCAACGCAGCATGGAAAACCCTGCCCAAATCCGACCACTGAGTTCCTTGCGGAGAACCGGCGAAAAGCGACTGGATAACCGCGCACACCTATGGCTGTATGTACATGATCGAACAAGAAATAAAGGAGCGAGGTCATGAATACCAGCAAGGTCACGATGGAGCAGCTGCAGATCGCGACCGACAGCTACGGCACGGTTATCGCCTACGGAGACTTCGTCCTCGCCTCGGCATACCGGCACCTGGGCAAAGGCCGGATCGGAAACGACGCCCGCGTCTACAAACTCGCCGAGCAGCCCATCCCTGGCTGGGGATCGGACGCCCGCAGTTTCATTGAATGCGAACTCGCCCTGGTTGCTGAGGCTGAGGAACTGTTCGAAGACGCCGGCCACGCCATCGCCTGGGCGCTTGCCCACACCAACTAACCAGCACAGGAAGGAGCCTGAAGGGCGTGATGCGCACTCTCGACACCTACACGCCGACCCGATTCATGGCCACAGGCTCACGCTACGACAAGCGTAAAGCCGACTTCGCGGTCGCGTTCATCCAAGCCTTAAAGCACACCAAAGGCCGCTGGTCAGGCAAGCCCTTCCAGCTCATCGACTGGCAAGAGCAAATCATCCGCGACCTGTTCGGCACTGTCAAAGAAGACGGCTACCGCCAATTCACCACCGCCTACGTCGAGATACCCAAAAAGATGGGCAAAAGTGAGCTCGCCGCCGCAATTGCGCTACTACTCACCTGCGGGGATGGTGAAGAACGCGCTGAAGTGTATGGGTGCGCGGCTGATCGCCAGCAAGCATCCATTGTGTTTGAGGTCGCAGCGGACATGATTCGCATGAGTCCAGCGCTGTCCAAACGCGTCAAGATTCTTGCCTCGCAGAAGCGGATCATCTACAAGCCCACCAACTCCTTCTACCAGGTGCTGAGCGCGGAGGCGTATTCGAAGCACGGGTTCAACATCTCCGGCGTTGTCTTCGACGAACTCCACACCCAACCCAACCGTGCCTTGTTCGACGTCATGACGAAAGGATCAGGCGACGCGCGCACCCAACCCCTGTACTTCCTCATCACGACAGCGGGTACCGACACGCATAGCATTTGTTATGAGCAACACCAAAAAGCCCAAGACATCCTAGATGGCAAAAAGCACGACCCCACGTTCTACCCGGTGATCTATGGGGCGGCGCAAGATGATGATTGGACCGACGAGGACGTGTGGCATAAGGCTAACCCGAGCTTAGGGATCACTGTCCCGATCGAGAAAGTCCGCCAAGCCTGCACGAGCGCGAAACAAAACCCAGCCGAAGAAAACACATTCCGCCAACTTCGCCTCAACCAATGGGTCAAACAAAGCGTGCGGTGGATGCCCATGCACATCTGGAACCAAAACTCAGCACCCGTCGACCTGTCAGATTTGGAAGGACGCGTGTGTTACGGCGGCCTCGACTTGGCTTCCACGACGGACATCACTGCTTTCGTTCTCGTATTCCCACCCTACGGGGACGATGACAAATATACGGTCGCGCCATGGTTTTGGATACCCGAAGACAACCTCAAACTAAGGGTTGCCCGTGATCACGTGCCCTACGACCTGTGGCAACAGCAAGGCTTCCTACAAACCACTGAGGGCAACGTCGTCCACTACGGCGCAATTGAAGCCTTCATCGAGCAACTCGGTGAACGCTTCGATATCCGCGAGATCGCATTCGACCGGTGGGGCGCAGTCCAAATGAGCCAAAACCTTGACGAAGCAGGTTTCACGGTTGTTCCGTTTGGGCAAGGCTTCAAAGACATGAGCCCACCATCCAAAGAACTCATGAAACTCGCTTTAGAGGGAAAACTGGCACATGGCGGGCATCCAGTGCTTTCGTGGATGGTAGACAACATTCACGTCCGCACCGACCCAGCAGGAAACATCAAACCCGACAAACAAAAGAGCACCGAGAAGATCGACGGCGTCGTCGCAACAATCATGGCCCTCGACCGCGCCATCCGAAACGGCACCGGGCACGTCAGCGGCAGTGTTTATGACGAACGCGGCCTACTCGTGCTGTGAGCACGCTCATGGATGAACGCGCCGATGCCTGCGCCGATCAGTCCCAAGATCGAGTAGGCGACGCCGTAGATGAGGGCTGAATCGTTGTAGTACACGAACAGTGTGGTCAAGAACCCTGCGAACGGGGCCAGTAGCCACCACCAGCCGAACCCGTGGCGTGCCCCATCGATAACGCTCAAAACGATGGTGAGTAGTGGAAACGCGAGGAAGAGCAACGCGATGAACCACTTGGCGTTGGGATCGCTCAGCCTGCTGATCCACATGGAAATGAGCGGCAACAACCAAAATGCCGCTAGCAGGACACTCATCAGTGCCCACGACTGTTTTGAGGGCGCTTTCATATTCCAATTCTACATGTGAAAGGACACCGCATGAGTTTTCTGAATTGGCTGCGTGGCGACACCACCCGCTCCGCTGACGATCACGCGATCAGCTCTGGCTACAGCTTTTTCTTCGGGGCAACGAGCTCTGGCCGTCCGGTGACAGAACGCAGCGCGATGCAAATGACCGCCGTCTACTCATGCGTGCGGATTTTGGCTGAAGCTATCGCGGGTCTGCCGTTGCATGTTTACCAGCAGAGCAGTGATGGGGCGAAGGTGAAGGCGCTCGACCATCCCTTATACCGGCTGTTGCATGATGAGCCGAACCCTGAAATGACATCCTTTGTCTTTAGGGAAACTCTGATGACGCATTTGCTTCTTTGGGGTAATGCGTTCGCCCAAGTGCTGCGCAACGGTAAAGATGAAGTGATTGGTTTGTATCCGTTGATGCCGAACCGGATGATGGTGGGGCGCGACGAGGCTGGGCGACTCTATTACGAGTATCAGCGCACCTGGGACGAACCAGCTGGACGCTTCGACACGGTGCGACTCTCGGCGCGCGAGGTGCTGCACATTCCAGGGTTGGGCTTTGACGGGCTGGTTGGTTATAGCCCGATTGCGATGGCAAAGAATGCCATCGGCCTCGCCCAAGCAACAGAAGACTACGGCGCATCGTTTTTTGCTAACGGTGCTGCACCTGGTGGTGTGTTGGAGCATCCGGGAACGATCAAAGACCCCGCGCGCGTTAGGGAGTCCTGGCAGTCCACGTTCGGCGGAGCCCGGAACGGCAACAAGATCGCCGTGTTGGAAGAGGGCATGAAATACACGCCCATCTCCGTCAGCCCAGAACAAGCTCAATTCCTTGAAACGAGGAAGTTTCAGATCAACGAAATTGCTCGAATCTTCCGCATACCCCCGCACATGATCGGCGACCTCGAAAAATCCTCGTTTTCCAATATTGAGCAGCAGTCGTTGGAGTTTGTGAAGTACACGTTGGACCCGTGGGTGATCCGGTGGGAACAGGCCATCACCAAAACACTCCTCAGCTCGCGTGAAAAACCTGGCGTGTATGTGAAGTTCAACCTCGAAGGCTTGCTACGTGGGGATTACGAATCCCGAATGAATGGTTATGCGGTGGCAAGGCAAAACGGCTGGATGAGCGCCAACGATATCCGCGAACTAGAAAACCTCGATCGCATCAGTCCCGAGGCTGGCGGCGACCTCTACCTCGTCAACGGGAACATGCTCCCGCTCAGTCTCGCAGGTGCATACGCGCAGACAACCGGGTCTGAATCGGAGCCTGAACCGGCTGAGGAACCTATGAGTGAATCTTCTGTAAGGAGGAGGATATGAGACGTTTTTGGAACTGGCTCACACCAGAGCCATCAACTGACCCGGACGCAGATGCAGTCCGGGTTTTGCGCATTAGCGGCACGATCGCTGAAGAATCCTGGTTCGATGACGACATCACACCCAGCATCTTCGCCAGCGAGTTGAACGCTGGGTCGGGGCCGGTGACGATCTGGCTCAACAGCCCGGGTGGTGATGTGGTGGCTGCGGCGCAGATCTACAACATGCTCATCGACTACCCAAGCCACGTGACCGTCAATATCGACGGGATCGCCGCATCGGCCGCGTCCGTGATCGCAATGGCCGCATCCACTGTTGCCATGTCGCCGGTGTCGATGTTGATGATTCATAACCCGGCCACCATGGCGGTCGGCGATAAGGACGAACTCGCACGCGCCATGTCGATGCTTGATTCGGTCAAAGAATCAATCCTGAATGCATATCAGGAAAAGACGGGCATGAGTCGGGCGAAGCTGTCCAAGCTCATGGACGCTGAGACGTGGATGGATGCGCGGGCTGCGATCGACATGGGTTTCGCCGACGAACTCCTCACCAACCAACGCGACCCAATGTTTGCGATTGAGCCGGACAACGAGCCGGATGACGATGAGGACGAGGCCGAGTCACCAGACGAACCCGACGAAGACGACGAGGATGAAGATCCGAAGCACCCTCCGTTCCCGCCCAAGAACGCGGATCTTGGTGTGGTGTTCTCCCGCCGCGCATCCGAACAAAAGCTCGTCGCACATCTGACCGCCACATCTCCGCCGTCGAAGCTGGTGCGACCACCACGCCCCGCCATTCAACCCGCCGTGCCTGTTGGTCGGCGGGTTTGTGATTTGTACGCCGAACTAGTCAATCAACCCCACTGAAAGGACCAACACTTATGACAACCTCTATGACTGTTTCTGACCTTCGCACCAAGCGCGCAGATGTTTGGGAGCGCGCGAAGGCTTTCCTTGACGAGCGCCGCGACACCACAACTGGCTGTCTGTCTGCTGAAGATGATGCGCAGTATGCGAAGATGGAAGCCGAGATCGATCGTCTCACCAATGAGATCGCCCGCTCCGAACGAGCACTGCGCCGCGACGCCGACCTCGCCAAGGCAACCAACACGCCGCTCACCTCCATGCCCGGCATGGATCCTGATGATGAAGCCAAGCCGACTGCACCGCGCGCGACCGCCTCGTACAAACGGGCGTTTTGGGACGCGATGCGGCTCAACGCTTCTCCGATGGAAGTCCGCAACGCACTGTCTGAAGGCGTCGATACTGAGGGCGGCTATCTGGTGCCGGACGAGTTTGAACGCACCCTGATCTCCTCACTGGAAGATCAGAACATCATGCGCTCCTTGGCGAAGGTCATTCAAACCACTTCAGGGGATCGCAAGATCCCGGTCGTTTCCACGCATGGCACTGCCGGGTGGCTCGATGAAGGTAAACCCTATACCGAGTCGGATGAGGCCTTCACGCAGGTCACGCTGTCGGCGTTTAAGCTCGGCACCTTCCTCAAAATCAGCGAGGAGCTGCTCAACGACGCCGCGTTTAATGTCGAGCAGTACCTGGCGGCGGAGTTTGCTCGCCGTATCGGAGCGGCCGAAGAAGAAGCCTTCCTCACCGGGGACGGAAAAGGTAAGCCCACCGGCATCTTCGCAGCGACCGGGGGCGGTGAGAAGGCTGTGACCACGGGCAAGGCGAGCGACATTACCGCTGATGAGCTCATCGACCTGCACTACGGTTTGCGTGCTCCGTATCGTAAAAACGCGGTGTGGCTGATGAACGACTCCACCGTGAAAACCATCCGCAAGCTCAAGGACGGCAACGGCCAATATCTGTGGCAACCCGCCCTGACAGCAGGAACCCCAGACCTTGTCCTTGGCCGCCCAGTCCACACGAGCACCTTCGTGCCTGAAATCAAGGCTGGTGCCTCGACGGTGGCTTTCGGTGACTTGTCGTATTACTGGATCGCCGACCGACAAGGCCGATCCTTCAAACGCCTCAACGAACTGTTCGTCACCACCGGACAGGTCGGCTTCCTAGCCTCGCAGCGACTGGACGGCAAACTCGTCCTACCCGAGGCCGTGAAGCTGCTCACCCAAAAGGCCGGAGCATAACAAACCCCGCACATGGAGAGGAGGTGGCCGCAATGACCACAACAGAGCTTATCGATCAGGTGAAAGCGAACCTGCTCATCACTTTCAACGATGACGACAAGCTGATCGGCGCGCTGATCAATGCGGTCACCTCCTACGCCTGCTCCTTCCAACACTTGCCCGAAAACCACTACGAAACACACGAGATGTCTGGGGCAACCAGGCAGGGCATCGTGATGCTCGCTTCTCATTTCTACGAGTCGCGTGATGGTTCCACGGCAGGATTCTGGTCCGATAAGCCAGATGCGGCGCGGGCGGTATGGAACGCCGTCAACAACCTGCTACGCCTAGATAGGGATTGGAAGGTGTAGACCGATGGCATCTCTTGGATCCATGACCACCATCATCGACCTTATACAGCCAACGGTTATCCGCGATAAGGCGGGGTTCACCACCACACGCGACGAAGTACGAGCAACAGTGCGGGCGCAAATCGAGGTTCGGCACGCCAGCGGAGCGTGGGTGAACCGCGCCGCGTACTCACAGGCCGATGTCCTCTTCCGCATCAGATCTTTTCCCGGACTGTCCGTGACCACGAATATGCAGATCAGCGGCTCAGACGGGCGGTATGTGATTGACGCCGTCGAGTTGATCGGCCGTTACGTGGAGATTCTTGCCCACCAGACCACGCCCGAAGGAGAGGCCCATGGCTAGAGTGCAGATCCGCCTGCCCAACGCGTTCATTGATTCCCTTGACGCTGCCAGCTGCGTGCTCGAAACCTTGGCGGATGAAGTGTTGGAGGCGGGAGCCGCGGTGGTGGAGCCGCGCATGCGAGCAAACCTCACGAGCGCGATCGGACGCTCCACCAAGAATCCCTCGCGGTCAACAGGACAACTACTCGCAGCGTTGGGCACAAGCTCGGTGAAGGTGAACGCGAAAGGTGATCACAACATTAAGGTCGGCTTCGCTGAGAACCGCCGAGACGGCAGAGCGAATGCGTTGATCGCCAACGTCCTCGAACACGGACGCTCCAACCAGCCCGCACGCCCGTTCCTTGCACCCACTAGGTCGCAAACCCGGCGTGGTGCAATCGAAGCCATGAAGGCGGCGCTCACCACGCGGATTGAGCAGGTTAAACCATGACCGCACTCCTCGAACAACTCACGAACATCGCTGACAAGCTCGGGATGCCGTTCGAAGTCGGTCTCTATACGGCAACGCCAGCACCAGATACGTATCTGGTGGCAACCCCGCTGACAGACATGTTCGACGTGTTCGCCGATAACCAACCCAGTATAGAGGTTGAGGAAGTTCGCCTCGCACTCTTCACTCGCAGCAACTATCTCGACCTGCGCAACCGCATCACCCGCGCCCTGCTCGACACTGGACTGACGATCACTGCCCGCAGCTATGTCGGCTTCGAAGCGGATACCGGATTCCACCATTACGCGATAGACGTCGCAACCCACCACACCTACACATGAAGGAGCATTACTCATGGCGACTATTGGTTTGGACAAGCTCTACTACGCCACCATCACCGAAAACCCCGATACGGGTGAGGAGACCTACGCCAAACCCAAACCGCTGGCCAAAGCGATCTCCGCAGAACTGAGTGTTGAGGTTGCTGAAGCGATCCTGTATGCCGATGACGGGCCGAGTGAGATCGTCAAGGAATTCAAATCCGGAACCCTCACCCTCGGTATCGATGACCTGGGTGGTGAAGCAGCCGCAG